>NZ_JBXAQX010000027.1:0-504 GCF_058807655.1 Caulobacter sp. GW821-FHT12A07 | reverse complement strand
TCTCCCTGCGACGGGACAGCTCTGATTATGCAGCGGGTTTCAGCGCGTCTGATCCAGAGCGCTGAGAAAGTTGTAAGGGACTGGATTGGTTGGAGTTCGTAGCGCGGTCGCTGGGGATTGAGAGCGCTCTGTCCCCGTCCGCGATCCTTCTCCCCTTGCGGGAGAAGGTGGCGGCCGAAGGCCGTCGGATGAGGGGTCTCTCAGATGAGAGACGCTCCGCCCGGCCTGACCGCTGCACGCGGCTTTGAGGTCTGAGAGACCCCTCACCCGACCTGCTTCGCAGGCCACCCTCTCCCGCAAGGGGAGAGGGATCAGGCGGCACGGCTCCCCCTTCAGGGATCAGGCAAAAGAAAAGGCCCCGGAGTTTCCTCCGGGGCCTGATCTCAGATCAGCTGTCGCTGGATCGATCGATTACTCGACGATTTTCGCGACGACGCCGGCGCCGACGGTGCGGCCGCCTTCACGGATGGCGAAGCGGAGCTTCTCTTCCATGGCGATCGGGGT
>NZ_JBXAQX010000026.1:0-569 GCF_058807655.1 Caulobacter sp. GW821-FHT12A07 | reverse complement strand
CCGCAGCCGGAACGCCCGATCGACCAGGCGTTCCTGATGCCGGTGGAAGACGTGTTCTCGATCTCGGGCCGCGGCACCGTGGTGACCGGTCGCGTCGAGCGCGGCATCGTGAAGGTCGGTGAAGAAGTCGAAATCGTCGGCATCCGTCCGGTCCAGAAGACGACCTGCACGGGCGTCGAAATGTTCCGCAAGCTGCTCGACCAAGGTCAGGCCGGCGACAACGTGGGCGTGCTGCTGCGCGGCACCAAGCGCGAAGACGTCGAGCGCGGCCAAGTGCTGTGCAAGCCGGGTTCGATCACCCCGCACACCAAGTTCGTGGCCGAGGCCTACATCCTCACCAAGGAAGAAGGCGGTCGTCACACCCCGTTCTTCACCAACTACCGCCCGCAGTTCTACTTCCGCACGACGGACGTGACCGGGATCATCAAGCTGCGCGAAGGCGTGGAAATGATCATGCCGGGCGACAACGCCGAGCTGGACGTCGAGCTGATCACCCCGATCGCCATGGAAGAGAAGCTCCGCTTCGCCATCCGTGAAGGCGGCCGCACCGTCGGCGCCGGCGTCGTCGC
>NZ_JBXAQX010000025.1:0-950 GCF_058807655.1 Caulobacter sp. GW821-FHT12A07 | reverse complement strand
TCATCCGAACTCCACCAGCACCTGGTCGGCGGCGACGGGATCGCCGGCCTTGGCGTTGACGGCTTTCACCGTGGCGTCGCGCTCGGCGCGGAGGATGTTCTGCATCTTCATGGCCTCGAGCACGCAGACGATCTCGCCCTCGCGCACCTGCTGGCCGACGGCGACGTCCATCGACACGACCAGCCCCGGCATCGGCGAGAGCACCAGCTTGGAGGTGTCGGCCGGGGCCTTGGCCGGCAGCTTCTCGTGCAGCTCGGCGCTGCGGGCGGTCAGCACCAGCACCCGGGCCTTGGCGGCGCGGTGGCGGATGGTGAAGCCCTCGGCGGCCGGGGCGACCTCGGCGGTGAAGGCCTGGCCGTCCAGCTTGGCGCGGAACGTCGCCAGGCCCGGCCGCCAGGCGATGTCGGTGAGGACGAGGCTGCGCCCCTCGTCGAGCAGGCCGACGGTCAGGCTCTGGTCGCTCTCGGCCTCGAACCGCACGCGCCGCTTGGCGTGGCCGACCACCACCGTCCAGTCGGTGCGCCTGGATCCCAACCGCCGGGCCAGCACCCGCTGCAGGGCGCAGCCCGTCGCGGCCAGGATGTCCAGCTGGGCCGGCGTCGGCTCGGTCCCCGCGAAGCCGTCGTGGAACTCGTCCTTGATGTAGCTGGTCGCCAGCTGGCCCGAGACGAAGCGCTCCTGGTCCATCACCGCGGCCAGGAACGGCACGTTGTGGCTGGGGCCTTCGATGTGGAAGTCCTCCAGCGCCCGGGCCATGCCCTTGACCGCCTCGGCGCGGGTCGGGGCCCACGAACACAGCTTGGCGATCATCGGATCGTAGAACATCGAGATCTCGTCGCCCTCGCGCACGCCGGCGTCGTTGCGCACGAGATAGCCGTCCTTCTGGCCTTCCTCCGGCGGGGCGTAGCGCACCAGCCGGCCGATGCTGGGCAGGAACTTGCGGTAGGGAT
>NZ_JBXAQX010000024.1:0-958 GCF_058807655.1 Caulobacter sp. GW821-FHT12A07 | reverse complement strand
GTTGGGGATTGCGACGGTGGTCGTGTACTCGGACGCCGACGCCGACAGCCTGGCGGTGGAGATGGCCGATGAGGCCGTGCACATCGGGGCCTCGCCGGCCGCCCAGAGCTACCTCGTCGCCGACAAGATCATCGCCGCCTGCAAGCAGACGGGCGCGCAGGCGGTGCATCCGGGCTTCGGGTTCCTGTCGGAGAAGGCCGAGTTCGCCCAGCGCTGCGCCGACGAGGGCATCGTGTTCATCGGTCCCAACCCCGGCGCCATCTCGGCGATGGGCGACAAGATCGAGAGCAAGAAGTTCGCGGCGGCGGCCGGGGTGTCGTGCGTGCCGGGTCATATCGGCGAGATCGCCGACGTCGCCGAGGCGCTGACGATCTCCGAGCAGATCGGCTATCCGGTGATGATCAAGGCCAGCGCCGGCGGCGGCGGCAAGGGCATCCGGGTGGCCTGGAACAAGCAGGACGTCGAGGAGGGCTTCCCAGCCGTGCGGGCGGAAGCCGCCGGCGCGTTCGGCGACGACCGCATCTTCATCGAGAAGTTCATCGAAAGCCCGCGCCACATCGAGATCCAGGTGCTGGGCGACAAGCATGGCCACGTCGTTCACCTGTTCGAGCGTGAGTGCTCGATCCAGCGCCGCAACCAGAAGGTCATCGAGGAGGCGCCCAGCCCGCTGCTCGATCCCGAAACCCGCGCGGCGATGGGCGCGCAGGCCGTGGCCCTGGCCAAGGCGGTCAATTACGACAGCGCCGGCACGGTCGAGTTCGTCGCGGGGCAGGACAAGAGCTTCTACTTCCTGGAGATGAACACCCGGCTGCAGGTGGAGCATCCGGTCACCGAGCTGATCACGGGTCTCGACCTGGTCGAGCAGATGATCCGCAGCGCGGCGGGCGAGCCGCTGGCGTTTGCGCAGGAGGATCTGTCGATCAACGGCTGGGCCGTCGAGAGCCGGATCTACGCCGAG
>NZ_JBXAQX010000023.1:0-983 GCF_058807655.1 Caulobacter sp. GW821-FHT12A07 | reverse complement strand
ATCTCGAAGGCGTCGCAGAACCGCACGAAGCGGGCGGCCTTGCGGGAGCTGTCGATGTCGAGCACGCCGGCCAGCACCTGCGGCTGGTTGGCGACGATGCCCACCGTTTGCCCGTCCATGCGGGCGAAGCCGCAGACGATGTTCCTGGCCCACTCGGACGAGATCTCGAAGAAGTCGGCCTCGTCGACGATCTTCAGGATCAGCTCCTTCATGTCGTAGGGCTTGCCCGGATCGGTCGGGACCAGGCTGTCGAGGCTGGCCTCGGCGCGGTGCGGGTCGTCGAAGCTGGGTCGGATCGGCGCCTTCTCGCGGTTGGACGAGGGCAGGAAGTCGATCAGGCGGCGCACCTGGGTCAGGGCTTCGAGATCGTTCTCGAACGCCCCTTCGGCCACGCCCGACTTGGCCGCATGGACGCGGGCCCCGCCCAGTTCCTCGGCGGTGACCACCTCGTTGGTGACGGTCTTCACCACGTCCGGACCGGTGACGAACATGTAGCTGGTGTCCTTCACCATGAAGATGAAGTCGGTCATGGCGGGGCTGTAGACGTCGCCGCCGGCGCAGGGACCCATGATCACGCTGATCTGTGGAATGACGCCCGAAGCCAGGGTGTTTTCGAGGAAGATGTCGGCATAGCCGGCCAGGCTGTCGACGCCCTCCTGGATCCGCGCCCCGCCGGCGTCGAACAGGCCGATGATCGGCGCGCCGGCCTTCATCGCCTGGCGCTGGACCTTGACGATCTTGGCCGCGTGGGCACCCGACAGGCTGCCGCCGAACACCGTGAAGTCCTTGGAGAACACGAACACGACCTTGCCGTTGATCGTGCCCCAGCCGGTCACCACCCCGTCGCCGGCCACCTTCTGCTCGGCCATGCCGAACTCGGTCCCCCGGTGCTCGACGAACATGTCGAACTCCTCGAACGAGTCCTCGTCGAGCAACAGGTCGATCCGCTCGCGGGCCGTCAGCTTGCCCTTGGCGTGCTGGGC
>NZ_JBXAQX010000022.1:0-1118 GCF_058807655.1 Caulobacter sp. GW821-FHT12A07 | reverse complement strand
GCCATGGCGAAGTGGTTGAAGAGCGGTGCGGACGCGGGCGTTGTGGCGGCGGCGGACCGTGCGGTGCGCGAGACGGTGGAGGGGATCCTGGCCGACGTGGCGGCGCGGGGCGATGCGGCGGTGCGCGAGCTGTCGACGAAGTTCGACGGCTGGGACCGCGAGAGCTACCGTCTGTCGCCGGCCGAGATCCAGGCGTGCATGGACCAGCTGTCGGACCGTGATCTGAAGGACATCGAGTTCGCCCAGACCCAGGTGCGCAACTTCGCCCAGATCCAGCGCGACTCTATGAAGGACGTCGAGGTCGAGACCCTGCCGGGCGTGATCCTGGGCCACAAGAACCTGCCGGTGAACGCCGCCGGCTGCTACGTGCCGGGCGGCAAGTATCCGCTGCTGGCCTCGGCCCACATGTCGGTGCTGACGGCCAAGGTGGCCGGCGTGCCGCGCGTGGTGACCTGCGCCCCGCCGTTCGGCGGCAAGCCGGCCCCGGCCATCGTCGCGGCCCAGGCTCTTGCAGGGGCGGATGAGATCTACACCCTGGGCGGGGTGCAGGCCGTGGCGGCCATGGCCCTGGGCACCCAGACCATCGCGCCGGTCGACATGCTGGTCGGGCCCGGCAACGCCTATGTCGCCGAGGCCAAGCGCCAGCTGTTCGGCCGGGTGGGCATCGACCTCTTCGCCGGCCCGACCGAGACCCTGGTCATCGCCGACGACACCGTCGATGGCGAGCTCTGCGCCACCGACCTGCTGGGCCAGGCCGAGCACGGCCCCGACAGCCCGGCCATCCTGCTGACCACCTCGCAAAAGCTGGCCGAAGACACCATCGCCTGGGTCGAGAAGCTGCTCGAGATCCTGCCCACCGCCGCCATCGCCCGCCGGGCCTGGGAGAGCTTCGGCCAGGTGATCCTCGCGGGTAGCGACGAGGAGATGGTCGAGATCGCCGACAGGATCGCCTCCGAGCATGTGCAGGTGATGACCCGTGACCCGGACTACTTCCTGAAAAACATGACCAACTACGGGGCGCTGTTCCTGGGCCCGCGCACCAATGTGTCGTTCGGCGACAAGGTGATCGGCACCAACCACACCCTGCCGACCAAGCTGGCGGCCCGCTACACGGGCGG
>NZ_JBXAQX010000021.1:0-4977 GCF_058807655.1 Caulobacter sp. GW821-FHT12A07 | reverse complement strand
AGTCAATGTCAACTCAACCTGAGAGTTTGATCCTGGCTCAGAGCGAACGCTGGCGGCAGGCCTAACACATGCAAGTCGAACGGATCCTTCGGGATTAGTGGCGGACGGGTGAGTAACACGTGGGAACGTGCCCTTTGGTTCGGAACAACTCAGGGAAACTTGAGCTAATACCGGATGTGCCCTTCGGGGGAAAGATTTATCGCCATTGGAGCGGCCCGCGTCTGATTAGCTAGTTGGTGAGGTAAAGGCTCACCAAGGCTACGATCAGTAGCTGGTCTGAGAGGATGATCAGCCACATTGGGACTGAGACACGGCCCAAACTCCTACGGGAGGCAGCAGTGGGGAATCTTGCGCAATGGGCGAAAGCCTGACGCAGCCATGCCGCGTGAATGATGAAGGTCTTAGGATTGTAAAATTCTTTCACCGGGGACGATAATGACGGTACCCGGAGAAGAAGCCCCGGCTAACTTCGTGCCAGCAGCCGCGGTAATACGAAGGGGGCTAGCGTTGCTCGGAATTACTGGGCGTAAAGGGAGCGTAGGCGGACTGTTTAGTCAGAGGTGAAAGCCCAGGGCTCAACCTTGGAATTGCCTTTGATACTGGCAGTCTTGAGTACGGAAGAGGTATGTGGAACTCCGAGTGTAGAGGTGAAATTCGTAGATATTCGGAAGAACACCAGTGGCGAAGGCGACATACTGGTCCGTTACTGACGCTGAGGCTCGAAAGCGTGGGGAGCAAACAGGATTAGATACCCTGGTAGTCCACGCTGTAAACGATGAGTGCTAGTTGTCGGCAGGCATGCCTGTCGGTGACGCAGCTAACGCATTAAGCACTCCGCCTGGGGAGTACGGTCGCAAGATTAAAACTCAAAGGAATTGACGGGGGCCCGCACAAGCGGTGGAGCATGTGGTTTAATTCGAAGCAACGCGCAGAACCTTACCACCTTTTGACATGCCTGGACATCCGGAGAGATCCGGCCTTCCCTTCGGGGACTGGGACACAGGTGCTGCATGGCTGTCGTCAGCTCGTGTCGTGAGATGTTGGGTTAAGTCCCGCAACGAGCGCAACCCTCGCTGTTAGTTGCCATCATTAAGTTGGGCACTCTAACAGGACTGCCGGAGTTAATCCGGAGGAAGGCGGGGATGACGTCAAGTCCTCATGGCCCTTACAAGGTGGGCTACACACGTGCTACAATGGCGACTACAGAGGGCTGCAATCCCGCGAGGGGGAGCCAATCCCTAAAAGTCGTCTCAGTTCGGATTGTTCTCTGCAACTCGAGAGCATGAAGTTGGAATCGCTAGTAATCGCGGATCAGCATGCCGCGGTGAATACGTTCCCGGGCCTTGTACACACCGCCCGTCACACCATGGGAGTTGGCTTTACCCGAAGGCGCTGCGCTAACTCGCAAGAGAGGCAGGCGACCACGGTAGGGTCAGCGACTGGGGTGAAGTCGTAACAAGGTAGCCGTAGGGGAACCTGCGGCTGGATCACCTCCTTTCTAAGGATGCCTCTCCAGCTTCGGCTATTGAGGCTCCGATTAGTGCGCTAGACGCACACAAATGAGCGGATCGCCGCCGTCTTCGTTTCTCTTTCCACTTGTTCTGGGCCGTCGAGGTTCAGAGCACGATCGCGAGCCCTGGAGCGGATCATCTGATCCGATCTGAGCGGCCTATGGGCCCGTAGCTCAGTTGGTTAGAGCGCACGCTTGATAAGCGTGAGGTCATAAGTTCAAGTCTTATCGGGCCTACCACTCTTTCCAAACATACGGACCGCAACCGACCAGGCTCCCCTGGGCAAGCAACTCACACGCAGTGTGAGGGGCCATAGCTCAGTTGGTAGAGCGCCTGCTTTGCAAGCAGGATGTCGTCGGTTCGAATCCGTCTGGCTCCACCATGCTTTGTTGGATGTTCGCACATCGCCTTCGCTCAAGCAGCGAAGCGGTAGCGAAGGCGATGAAGCAAATCGCGATCGAGGATATCAAGTTTGCAACTGGCTTAGGCCAGCCTGCGAAGTGACATCGTGAAGGCAGGGTTCAGCCGCTTAGGTTGGACTTAAGAAGACATCATTGTCTGACAAATTGTAGAGCGCATGCTCTCCGGTCCCTAGACCGGAAGCGCATGGGTTTTGCTGAGAACGATCAAGCGCATAAGGGCTTCTGACGGATGCCTTGGCATTGAGAGGCGATGAAGGACGTGGCACGCTGCGATAAGAGCCGGGGAGGCGCGAGCACCCTTTGATCCGGCTATCTCCGAATGGGGAAACCCACCTTTACGGTCACCCGACTTAGCTTTGCTTCGGCAAGGCCAGGATCGGTTGGTCGGAAGAGGTATAATGATCTGAATACATAGGGTCATTAAGCAAACCCGGGGAACTGAAACATCTCAGTACCCGGAGGAAAGGACATCAACCGAGACTCCCGTAGTAGTGGCGAGCGAACCGGGACCAGGCCAGTGCTGTCGTGACATAAAGCTGAACGAGCTGGGAAGCTCGGCCATAGTGGGTGATAGCCCCGTAAGCGTCAAATAGCGACAGACTCGAGTAGGGCGGGACACGTGAAATCCTGTCTGAACATGGGGGGACCACCCTCCAAGCCTAAGTACTCCTCAATGACCGATAGCGAACAAGTACCGTGAGGGAAAGGTGAAAAGCACCCCGACAAGGGGAGTGAAACAGATCCTGAAATCGGAAGCCTACAAGCAGTCGGAGCCACCGCGCGTGGTGACGGCGTACCTTTTGTATAATGGGTCAGCGACTTCATGTGCCGTGCAAGCTTAAGCCGTTAGGTGTAGGCGCAGCGAAAGCGAGTCTGAATAGGGCGAATAAGTACGTCGCATGACGACCCGAAACCAGGTGATCTATCCATGAGCAGGTTGAAGGTTGGGTAACACCAACTGGAGGACCGAACCGGTGAATGTTGAAAAATTCTCGGATGACTTGTGGATAGGGGTGAAAGGCCAATCAAACCTGGACATAGCTGGTTCTCCGCGAAAACTATTTAGGTAGTGCCTCAGACGGACTCCTCGGGGGGTAGAGCACTGAATGGATGCGGGCGGCGCGAGCTGTACCAATTCTAATCAAACTCCGAATACCCGAGAGAGATATCTGGGAGACACACGGCGGGTGCTAACGTCCGTCGTGAAAAGGGAAACAACCCTAACCATCATCTAAGGCCCCCAAGTACTGGCTAAGTGGGAAACGATGTGGGTTTGCTTTGACAACCAGGATGTTGGCTTAGAAGCAGCCATCATTTAAAGAAAGCGTAACAGCTCACTGGTCAAGCGAACCTGCGCGGAAAATGTAACGGGGCTCAAGCCAGTCGCCGAAGGTATGGGTTTGCACTTTGTGCAAGCGGTAGCGGAGCGTTCCGTAAGCCGATGAAGGTGAGGCGTGAGCCTTGCTGGAGGTATCGGAAGTGAGAATGCTGACATGAGTAGCGATAAAGAGGGTGAGAGACCCTCTCGCCGAAAACCCAAGGGTTCCTGCGTAAAGCTAATCTGCGCAGGGTTAGCCGGCCCCTAAGGCGAGGCGGAAACGCGTAGTCGATGGGAACCAGGTAAATATTCCTGGGCCAGTTGGAAGTGACGGATCTGGTAAATTGTCAGTCCTTATTGGATTGGTTCTGGCAGTGAACAGGTCCCTGGAAATAACTCCAACGGAGACCGTACCCGAAACCGACACAGGTGGGTAGGTAGAGTATACCAAGGCGCTTGAGAGAACTGTGCTGAAGGAACTCGGCAAATTGCACGCGTAACTTCGGGATAAGCGTGACTCTTCTTTGGGCAACCAGAAAAGAGTGGCACAAGCCAGGGGGTAGCGACTGTTTATCAAAAACACAGGGCTCTGCGAAGCCGCAAGGCGACGTATAGGGTCTGACGCCTGCCCGGTGCCTGAAGGTTAAAAGGAGGGGTGCAAGCTCTGAATTGAAGCCCAGGTAAACGGCGGCCGTAACTATAACGGTCCTAAGGTAGCGAAATTCCTTGTCGGGTAAGTTCCGACCTGCACGAATGGCGTAACGACTTCCCCACTGTCTCCAGCACAGGCTCAGCGAAATTGAATTCCCCGTGAAGATGCGGGGTTCCCGCGGTCAGACGGAAAGACCCTATGAACCTTTACTGCAGCTTCGCCTTGGCGTTAGCAATAACATGTGTAGGATAGGTGGGAGGCTATGAAACTTGGGCGCCAGTCCGAGTGGAGCCATCCTTGAAATACCACCCTTATTGTTGTTGACGTCTAACCGCGGCCCGTTATCCGGGTCCGGGACATGGCGTGGCGGGCAGTTTGACTGGGGCGGTCGCCTCCCAAAGTGTAACGGAGGCGCGCGATGGTGGGCTCAGACCGGTCGGAAATCGGTCGTCGAGTGCAATGGCATAAGCCCGCCTGACTGCGAGACTGACAAGTCGAGCAGAGACGAAAGTCGGCCATAGTGATCCGGTGGTCCTGCGTGGAAGGGCCATCGCTCAACGAATAAAAGGTACTCTAGGGATAACAGGCTGATTTTGCCCAAGAGTCCATATCGACGGCAAAGTTTGGCACCTCGATGTCGGCTCATCACATCCTGGGGCTGGAGCAGGTCCCAAGGGTTCGGCTGTTCGCCGATTAAAGTGGTACGTGAGCTGGGTTCAGAACGTCGTGAGACAGTTTGGTCCCTATCTGCCGTGGGTGTACGAGACTTGAGAGGATCTGTCCCTAGTACGAGAGGACCGGGATGGACACACCTCTGGTGGACCTGTCATGGCGCCAGCTGTGCAGCAGGGTAGCTAAGTGTGGAATAGATAACCGCTGAAAGCATCTAAGCGGGAAACTAACCTCAAAACAAGGTCTCGCTGAGAGCCGTGGAAGACCACCACGTTGATAGGCCGGGTGTGGAAGTGCGGCGACGCATGGAGCTTACCGGTACTAATAGCTCGATAGGCTTGATCGTTCTTCAGTCAAACCCATGAAGCTCTACAAAGCCTCATACAATGATGTCTTCTTCAA
>NZ_JBXAQX010000020.1:0-37269 GCF_058807655.1 Caulobacter sp. GW821-FHT12A07 | reverse complement strand
AACTCCTCGAACGAGTCCTCGTCGAGCAACAGGTCGATCCGCTCGCGGGCCGTCAGCTTGCCCTTGGCGTGCTGGGCGGCGACACGGCGCTCGCCGCCGCCGGCGCGGGCCTGGGTCCGGCGGCGTTCGAGTTCTTCGAGAATGTGCTGCAAGGAAGACTCCGGCCCGGTGCGTGAACGTCGCAAAGATCGGATTTTGCGGGCTTGAGGGCTGAAGGCTCAAGGAAATTGAGGTTTCGGGGAGGGCTTGCGAACTTGCATCTTGTGAAATAGCAAAGTTGCGAAATGGGAGAGAAGCTGTTCATCGGGCCGCGCCTGCGGCTGCTGCGCCAGGCCAAGGGCTGGAAGCTGGAGGCCTGCGCCGCGCAGTTGGGCCTATCGGCCAGCTACCTGTCGCAGATCGAGGCCAACCAGCGGCCGGTCACCGCCCGGGTGCTGATCGACGTCATGCGGGTGTTCGAGGTCGACGCCGCCTCGCTGGACGCCGCCGACGACCAGCGCCTGATCGCCGACCTGCGCGAGGCCAGCGTAGATGCGCCATCCGGAGGGGAAGCGCCCAGCCTGTCGGAGATCAAGGCGGCGGTGGCCAACACGCCCAACCTCGCCAAGGCCTATCTCGACCTGCACCGCGCCTATCGCCGCCTCGACGAGCGGCTGAAGGCGACCGAGGAGGCCGTGTCGCTGGACGAGCGCGGGGCGGCCAGCGCGCTCTTGCCCTACGAGGAGGTCCGCGACTTCTTCCACTACAAGAACAACTACATCCATAGCCTCGACGTCGCGGCCGAGGCCCTGGCGGGCGAGATCGGCGGGGGCGGCGAGCGGGCGCTGGAGGCGTATCTCGCCGACCGCCTGGGCGTGCGCGTGGCCCGCAGCGGCGAGGCCGACCTGCTGCGCCACTGGGACCCCGCCAGCCGGACCGTGACCGTCGGCGCGGCCCACCCCGAGGCCACCCGCAGCTTCCAGCTGGCCTACCAGATCGCGGCCCTGACCCTGTCCGACATCGTCGAGGCCGAGTTGGCGGCGGCGGGCTTTCGCAGCGACAGCGCCGCCAAGGTGTGTCGCACGGGCCTGTTGAACTACGCCGCCGGGGCGCTGGTCTTGCCCCACGAGCGGTTTCGCGAGGCGGCGCGGGCGGCGCGGCACGATGTCGAGCGCTTGGCGCTGAGCTTCCAGACCAGCCTGGAGCAAGTGTTCCACCGGCTGAGCACCTTGCAGCGGCCGGGGGCGCGGGGCGTGCCGTTCTACTTCGTGCGGCTGGACAGGGCCGGCAACATCACCAAGCGCCACAGCGCCACGCGCCTGCAGTTCGCCCGCTTCGGCGGGGCCTGCCCGCTGTGGAACGTCCACGACGCCTTCGCCCGGCCCGACGCCTGGCTGGTGCAGCTGGCCCAGATGCCGGACGCGACGCGCTACATCTGCCTGGCGCGGGGGGTGGTGAAGCCGTCGGGCGCCTATCGCCAGGCCGAGCGGCGCTATGCCCTGGGCCTGGGTTGCGAGGCCCGCTACGCCGACCAGCTCGTCTATGCCGACGGGCTGGACCTGGCCGGTCCCTCGGCGCCGATCGGGGTCAGCTGCCGGATCTGCGAGCGCGACGACTGTTCCCAGCGCGCCTTCCCGCCGGTGGACCGGGCCTTCGAGGTGTTCGAGGACGACCGCCGCTGGGTGCCGTTCTCGCTACGGCCTTGAAGCCAAGCCCATAACGAAGAAGGGGGCGCTTGCGGCGCCCCCTTCGCAACTCCGATCGAAGGCGACCTACGCCTCGATATCCACGTCCTTGGTTTCCTTCAGGAACAGGATGCCGATCACCGCCGTCACCCCGGCCACCGCGATCGGGTACCAGAGCCCGTAGTAGATGTTGCCCGTGGCCGCGACCATGGCGAAGGCCGTGGTCGGCAGGAAGCCGCCGAACCAGCCGTTGCCGATGTGATAGGGCAGGCTCATCGAGGTGTAGCGGATGTTGGTCGGGAACATCTCGACCAGCATGGCCGCGATCGGGCCGTAGACCATGGTGACGTAGATCACCAGCAGGGTCAGGACGAACACCACCAGCGGCTTGTTGACCTTGGCCGGGTCGGCCTTGGCTGGATAGCCGGCGGTCTTCAGGGCCTCGCCCAGCTTTGCCTCCCAGGCCTTCTTGGCGGCGGCGAACTCGGCCTTCGGCAGGGTCTCGCCGCGGAACGAGGGCAGGGTGGCGCCGCCGATGCGGACCTCGGCGGTCTCGCCGGCCGCGGCCGGCTGGTTGTTGTAGCTGACGCCGGCCTTGGCCAGGTACGACTTGGCCAGGTCGCAGGAGGTGTTGAACACCGTCTTGCCGATGGGGTCGAACTGGAACGAGCAGTCGGCCGGGTCGGCCACCACGGTCACCGGGGCCGAGGCGGTGGCGGCGGCCAGTTGCGGGTTGGCGGCGCTGGTCAGGGTCTTGAACAGCGGGAAGTAGGTCAGGGCGGCCAGGGCGCAGCCCAGCATGATGATCGGCTTGCGGCCGATCTTGTCCGACAGCCAGCCGCAGACCACGAAGAACGGCGTGCCGATCAGCAGGGCGATGGCGACCAGGGTGTTGGCCAGGGCGCCGTCGACCTTGAGCATCTTCTCGATGAAGAACAGGGCGTAGAACTGGCCGGTGTACCAGACCACGGCCTGGCCGGCGGTCAGGCCCACCAGGGCCAGAATGACGATCTTCAGGTTGCCCCAGCGGGCGAAGCTGTCCTTCAGCGGCTGCTTGGTGCCCTTGCCCTCGTCGACCATCTTCTGGAACGACGGGCTCTCGGACAGCTGCAGGCGGATCCACAGCGACACGCCGAGCAGGGCGATCGAGATCAGGAACGGGATGCGCCAGCCGAAGGCCTGGAAGGCGTCCTCGCCGACGGTCGAGCGGGTGGCCAGGATCACCACCAGGCTCAGGAACAGGCCGAAGGTCGCGGTGATCTGGATGAAGCTGGTGTAGAAGCCGCGACGCCCGTGCGGGGCGTGCTCGGCCACATAGGTCGCCGCCCCGCCGTATTCGCCGCCCAGGGCCAGGCCCTGGATCAGGCGCATCACGACGAGGGCGATGGGCGCGATGACGCCGATCTGCTCATAGCTGGGCAGCAGGCCGACGACGAAGGTCGACAGGCCCATCAGCAGCATGGTGACGAGGAAGGTGTTCTTGCGGCCCCAGAGGTCGCCCAGGCGTCCGAACACCAGCGCCCCGAACGGCCGCACCGCGAAGCCGGCCGCGAAGGCCAGCAGGGCGAAGATGTAGCCCGTGGTCTCGTTTACGCCCGAGAAGAAGTGGTGGGTGATGTAGGTCGCCAGCGAGCCGTACAGGTAGAAGTCGTACCACTCGAAGACCGTGCCCACCGACGCCGCGCCGATGACCAGGGCGTCCTTGCGCTCCACGACCTTACCGTCCTTAGCGCCAGACGTCGCAACGGCGTCAGCCATATCCCTCATCTCCTCCTAGGTCGCCGTCTCTATGCGGCGTTGTGGTTGAGTGCAGGTATGGCAGGCCGTGGCGCCGCTACGGAAGGGGAACTTTCAGGGAACGTCGGGTTCCGAACGGTGATTTTTCGGCTTGACGGGTTACCGGTAGCAAGTCTTGCGGGGCTTGCCATCCCGCATGCTGGAATCAGGCCTTGGCGGGGGTCTCCCTGGCGATGGCGCGCTTTTCACGCGAGGCGGTCCGCCGGCCGACGAGGGCGGCCAGCGCCTCGTCGAGCATCGGATAGGCGAAGCGGAAGCCGGCGTCGCGGGCCGCCGCCGGCAGCACCTTCTGGCCGTTCAGCAGCAGTTCGTCGGCGAACGGTCCCAGCGCCGTCCGCAGCGGCCAGGCCGGGGCGGGGAGCAGGGCCGGGCGGTTCAGCGCGCGGCCCAGGGCGGCGGCGAAGGCGCGGTTGGTCACCGGCCGCGGCGCCGTGGCGTTGACCGCGCCCTTCCACTGCGGGGTGGCGATGGCGTGGGCGATCATCCGCACCACGTCGTCCAGGTGGATCCAGCTCATCCAGTGGAGGCCGTCCCCGAACGGCCCGCCCAGGCCAAACTCGAACGGCGTCAGCATCCGGGAGAGCATGCCGCCCTCGGTGGATAGGACGAGGCCGATGCGCAGCCGCACCACCCGCACGCCATGGGCCTCGGCGCGGATCGCGGCCTTCTCCCAGAGGGCGCAGATGAAGCGGGAGAAGCAGGGTTCGCCGCCATCGGCCTCGGTCAGCGGCTCGTCGCCGCGCAGGCCGTACCAGCCGATGGCCGAGCCGCTGACCAGCACCTTGGGCTTGCGGTCCAGGCGGGCGATCAGGGCGACCACGGCCTTGGTGGTCCGCACCCTGGAGCGGACGATGCGGCGGCGCTTGGCGATCGTCCACAGGCCGTCGGAGATCGGCTCGCCGGCCAGATTGACGATGGCGTCCAGCCGCGTGTCGTCGGCGATCTGGTCAAGATCGGTGACAATGCGGATCGGGGCGGGCAGGGCGGCGGCGTTGGCTCTGGCGCGGGTCAGCACCGTCACCTCGTGGCCGGCCCCGACCAGGGCCGCGACCAGGCGGGCGCCGATCAGGCCGGTGCCGCCGGTGACCAGCACCGACCGGCGCGGGGGCAGGGCCGTGACGAGGGGCGTCGGGTCGTTGACCGCGATCCGCGCCGTCCGCCCGGCGGCGGCCAGGTCGCGCAGGCCGCTCACCACCACGCCGACGGCGGCGATGGCGCAGAGGATGCTCCAGGCGCCATGGAAGGCGGGCACGACGCCGGTCGGACGCTGCGCCCAGCCCAGCAGCAGCGGCGTCAGTATGGCCAGCACCACCCCGTAGTTCAGGGTCAGCAGGGTGTGCAGCACGCGCTCGCTGGCCGGCAGCTTGCGGGTGCGGTCCTCCTCGACGAAGTCCCACAGGGTGATGACCAGTTCGCCGGCCATCAGGGCCAGCAGGGCGATCGCCCAGGCGCCTTCGGGGCGGCTCCAGCCCAGGGCGGCGAACATCACCCCATAGGCCAGGTTGCGCACGCCGTGCAGCACCAGCTCGCTCTTCTGCGACGGCTTCCAGGCCAGGCGCTGGGTCAGTTCGTGGTGGTAGAGCGTGTCGAAGCCGCCCATGGCCACCTGCACGAAGACCAGGATCCAGATCAGGTCGGTCATTGGCGGAGCTCCCGAGGTTCGGCGGCGCGTTCGCGGAACACGCCGACCTGGCGCATCACCTCGCCCAGCAGGGGGTGATGCAGGCGAAGGACGAAGTCGAAGCGCCCGTCGGGGCGGTCCACATGGCTGATGGTCAGCTCGCCGGGCGCCAGCCAGGCCGGCAGCCGCAGGCGCATGGGGCCGAGCGCCAGAAAGTAGTGGTCGCTGTGGAAGTGCAGGGCGCGCGCGTCGGCGCTGACGGCCAGGGCGATGCCGAAGCCGCCGCCCAGATACTCCTCCAGTCCCGTGGGGCCGGCGAACCGCTTGCTGCTGTGGATCACTTGGGGAAATCCATGGGCGCGACCGTACATCCGGGTCCAGAACTGGCCGCCGGCCTGATGGTCTTCCGTCACGGTGACGACCGCCGCCACGCCCAGGTCGTCGCCCAGGGGCAGGGGCGCGCCGATCAGGCGGCACAGCTGGGCCAGGATCCAGCCGGCGGCGTTGCGGCGGCTCTCGACGATCTCGCCGGCGTAGGTCACGGCCAGGCCGGGCGCCATCCGCTTGCTGAAGCGCTCGCGCACCACCGGCGGCAGGCCGGCCCAGGCTTCCGTCCCCAGCAGGGCGGCGAAGCGCAGGTCGTGCAGGGTGTCGGGACGTGCCATCGGCGCTGCCTGGCGGACCTGGGCCGGAACCTCTTGAGCTGCGAGACGAAACATCTGCCTTCCCCGTATTCTCAGTTATTTCTGTAGAAACAGAAATTGTCGGTCAAAATTTTTGAGGCGTCCCCCGACGCCCCCGTGCCGGGAGCGCCGCCTATGAGGGCGGCTTGCTCCGGCCCAGGCCCAGCAGGGCCACGACCTTGGTCCCCATCTTGATCAGGGCCATCAGGGTGGAGGGCGGCACGGTCAGCATCTGGCCGTACCAGCCGTCGATGGTGCTGACGAACTCGTGCATCGAGCGCAGGCGGCTCTTGGCTGTCTTGCCCAGGGTCGGGTCGCCGTCGGCGGCGGCCAGCACGTGGGTCAGGGCCTCGACCATCGGATCGATCTCGCGTTCCTTGCGGCCCTCGGCGATGCGGGTGAGCATCAGCCAGAGATCGGCCTCGGCCTCGTAGTGGTCGCGACGGTCGCCCAGCACGGGGATACGGCGGATCAGCTTCCAGCCGATCAGCTCCTTGATGCTGTTGGACACGTTGGAACGGGCCAGGCCCAGGGTCTCGGCGATGTCCTCGGCCGTCATCGGCTTTTCGGCCAGATAGAGCAGGGCGTGGATCTGGGCGACCGACCGGTTGACGCCCCACTGGCCGCCCATGTCGCCCCAGCGCAGGACGAACTGCTCGACCGCGGCGGGGAGCTTTCTGGTCATGTCAGCTGTTTCTGTCATGACAGAAATATCAGTCCGAAGGGTTTTGGAGTCAAGCGCCTCTTGTTGTCATCCCGGCCGCAGCGAAGCGGAGCGCCGGGACCTCCCACGGTTCAGGCGGCAGGCGTGGGAGGTCCCGGCTCTACGGACCGCTGGCGCGGTCCTCCGGCCGGGATGACAAACCTGTTTGGATGGCCGATCGACGCGTTGCTCTCATTCCGTGGTCGCGAGCGGGAAGGGGAGCCGCACCGCCTTCATGACGAAACATGACCAGCCGGTTCTGTGGCTTGATTTGTAATATCAATACGAAGATATTCCGCCCGCAAATCCGGCCGCGCACGCCCGCGGCCTACAAGATCGAACGGGAGCTTACGCCATGTCGGGATTGAAGAAGCTGGGGCTGGGCCTCATCGCCGGGCTGCTCGCCTCGACCAGCGCCCTGGCCGCCGAGCCCCTGCCGCCCAAGACCTATCTGGGCGTCGACATCTCCTACGCCAACGAGATGGACGACTGCGGCGCGGTCTACCGCTCGGGCGACCAGAAGGTCGAGCAGTACGCCTACTTCAAGCAGGCCGGGGCCAACATCGCCCGCATCCGCCTGTGGAACGACCCCAAGTGGACCAAGTACTCCAACCCCGAGGACGTGGTCCGCAGCATCAAGCGCGCCAAGGCCGCGGGCCTGCAGGTGCTGCTCGACTTCCACTATTCCGACGACTGGGCCGACGGCGAGAAGCAGCTGGCTCCGAAGGCCTGGGAAAAGCTGTCGACGCCGGACCAGGCCAAGGCGCTCTACGCCTTCACCTATGACACCCTGCGCAAGCTGGACGCCCAGGGCCTGATGCCCGACCTGGTTCAGGTCGGCAACGAGACCAACGGCGAGATCGTCTCGACCCTGGCTAAGGCCAAGGACCCGATCAACTGGGACCGCAACGCCGTCCTGTTCAACGCCGGCATCAAGGCCGTGCGCGACGCCGGCGCGGCGGGTTCGAAGAAGCCGCGGGTGATGCTGCACATCGCCCAGCCCGACACCGTCGAGGACTGGTTCGCCGCCGCCGCCAAGGCCGGGGTCACCGACTTCGACATGATCGGCATCAGCTACTACAGCAAGTGGTCCAAGCGCTCGATGGCGCAGCTGGGCGCGACCATCAACCACCTGCGCCACACCTATGCGGCCGACGTGGTGGTGGTCGAGACCTCCTATCCCTTCACCACCGACGGCGCCGACAGCTCGCCCAACCTGCTGGGCGAGGATTCGCTGATCCCCGGCTATCCGGCGACGCAGGAAGGCCAGAAGAAGTACCTGACCGACCTCACTCAACTCGTCTTCGCCAATGGCGGCACGGGCGTCTTCTACTGGGAGCCGGCCTGGGTCTCGACCAAGTGCAAGACCCGCTGGGGCACGGGCTCGAACTGGGAGAATTCGACCCTGTTCGACTTCAAGGGCCAGCCGACGCAGGGCATGCAGTGGCTGTCGACGTCTTACGCCTTCCCGGTCGAGACCACCTTCAAGGTGGCCGCGGGCGACCAGCCGACGGCCTTCATCGACGGTGATTTCCTGGGCGGGGCGGGGCCGCGCCGGATGGTTCGTGAAGGGGCCGACTTCGTCTATCGCACCCGCCTGATGCCGGGGACCTCGGTGACCGTGGCCACCGCCCCGACCGCCGAGGCCGTGGGTTCGGCGTCCGCCGTTACCGCGACCATCGCCGCCAAGCCGAGTGCATTGAGGTTGCCGGCTCAACCGTGACCGCTTGTCATATGTGATTGGTATGATAAATAGCACCGACGCGTCGATCGGCAGAACCGACGCGTCAGCGCCCGCAGAGGCGCGGTCGACTTCGGCGCGGACCGTCGCGCCCCACTGATCCGGCGATCTGAGCGCCGGTCCAATCCACAAAACCAGAAAACAGCCACGCCCGCAGAAGGCGTCGCGTTTCCAATTGGGGGAACTAGATGACCCGTCAATCCATGCTGCTCGCCGCCGCCAGCGGCCTGAGCCTGCTCGCCGTTTCGTCGGCCGCTTGGGCTCAAGACACCGCTGTCTCCGACACGCAGGTCGAAGAAGTCGTCGTCACCGGCGTGCGCAAGAGCCTGCGCGACGCCCTCGACGTGAAGCAGGGCTCCGACAAGGTGGTCGAGGCGATCTCGGCCAAGGACATCGGCGTGCTGCCCGACGTGACGATCGCCGAGTCGATCGCGCGCCTGCCCGGCGTCAACGCCACCCGCGACCGCGGCAACGACAGCCAGGCGGTGGTCCGCGGCCTCGGCGCCCGCCTCGTGCTCGGCACCATCAACAACCGCGAAGTCGCCTCGTCCGAGCCCGACCGCAACGTCCGCTGGGAAGTCTATCCCTCGGAAGTCGTCTCGGGCGTGCAGGTCTACAAGTCGCAGTCGGCCGACCTGATCGCCGGCGGCGTCGCGGCCACCATCAACATCTCGACGATCGACCCGCTGGACTACAAGGGTCCGTCGGTCGTGCTGCGCGCCGGCCCCGTCTATTACGACGGCGGCAAGGACATTCCGAACTACGGCCAGACCGGCTACCGCGCCAGCGGCTCGTTCGTGCAGAAGATCAACGACGACCTGGCCATCGTGCTGGGCCTGACCAGCCAGAAGCAGAAGAACGGCTACGTTTCGCTGCAGGGCTGGGGCTGGAACGATTCCAACATCCGCACCCCGGTCGGCGCCAGCGACTCCAGCGGCGACCTGAACGGCGACGGCACGGCCGACGCCACGCCCTGGGGCCTGCAGCTCGAAGTCAAGAAGCTCGAGCAGAAGCGCGACGGCCTTTCCACCGGCCTGCAGTGGAAGCCGACCGACAACTTCGAACTGAAGTTCGACGCGCTCTATTCGAAGATCAAGATCAAGGAAGACCAGGACCAGGTCGTCTACGCCCGCAACCGCGGCAACTGGGGCAACGGCAACCAGTGGGACTACGTCAGCGCTCCGGGCGCGTCGTACACCCTGGTCAACAACACCGTCGTGGCCGCGACCCTGCCGGGCGCCAACGTCACCTCGATCCTGGCGCGTTACACCGAAGACAAGACCCTGTTCGTCACCGGCCTGAACGGCAAGTGGACCGCCGACCAGTGGGTCGTGGCGGGCGACCTGTCCTATTCGAAGGCCGAGCGCGAGAACAACTGGCGCGCCCTGCGCATGGTCTCCGAGCCGACCTCGCTGAGCTACGACGTGCGCGCCGGCTCCAAGCCGACCGTGAGCACGACGCAGCAGCCGATCACCCTGACCCAGAACGTCTGGGGCGGCTGGTCCAAGGCCAGCAACGAAGGCGGCCAGAACGACGGCCTGGAGCAGCTGAACGACGAACTGGTCGCCGGCGCCCTCGACTTCACGCGCGACCTGGAAGGCAAGTTCAAGAGCTTCCAGTTCGGCTTCCGCGTGTCGGACCGCACCAAGGACCACAGCCAGGCCCAGTGGTTTGTCTGCGCCAACTCGGCCAATCTGAGCAACATCTACGACCCGAGCGTCCAGGACGAGTGGGGCAACTGCATCCAGAACGCGACCGTGCCGGCCAGCATGCTCAGCTCGTACAGCATCAGCGGCCTGAACGTGCCGAATGTCATCACGGGCGACCTGGATTCCATCGCTCGGAAGATCTACGGCGACAACGCCTTCAACTACGCCAACGCCCGGGACAACCTGGCCCAGCGCTGGAAGGTCAACGAGAAGGTCGGCGAGGCCTACGCCAAGCTGAACTTCGCGGCTGACGCCTTCGCCGGCTCGTGGATGAGCGGCAATGTCGGCGTGCGCGTGGTCACCACCAAGACCAGCAGCGACGGCTACCGCCAGGACGCCGGCGCCGCCACCTTCACCGCCGTGACCGTCGACAACGACTATACGGACGTCCTGCCCAGCGCGAACGTCAAGTTCGACTTCGGCGAGGGCAAGGTGGCCCGCTTCGGTCTGTCCCAGGTCGTGGCCCGTCCGCCGCTCGACGAGCTGCGCGCCAGCAAGACCCTGACCACCTGGTCGCCCTACACCGGCAGCGGCGGCAACCCCGAGCTGAAGCCGTTCAAGGCCGTGCAGTTCGACGCCTCGGCCGAGTGGTACTTCCGTCCGGAAGCCCTGGTCGCCCTGGCCTACTACTACAAGGACGTCGACACCTACATCGGCTGGACCCAGACCCCCGAGACCTACAACGGCACCACCTATGCGGTGTCGACCCCGGTCAACGGCGGCGGCGGCTACATCCAGGGCGTCGAGGCGACGTTCCAGACGCCGTTCTTCTTCCTGCCCAAGGGCCTGGACAAGTTCGGCATCTATTCGAACTACGCCTTCGTCGACTCCGACCTGAAGGAAATGACCCCGGCCGTGAAGCCGCTGAGCCTGGTGGGCCTGGCCAAGCACACCGCCACGGTCGACCTGTGGTACTCGGACGGTCCGATCGAAGCGCGCCTGGGCTACAAGTACCACAGCCCGATGACCGTGATTTACGGCTGGAACGGCTCGGAACTGCAGACCCTGACGACCGAGAAGACCCTGGACTTCAGCTCGTCCTACCAGGTCACCGAAATGGTCGGCGTGCGCTTCCAGGTCAACAACCTGACCAACCGCGCCATGCGCACCTATCGTGACGGCGATCCCAACCGTCTGGGCCGCTACGACCTCTATGGTCGTCGCTTCCTGATGGACGTGACCCTGAAGTTCTAAGAGCTTCGTCCATTCCCCCTCGCTTTCGCGAGGGGGCTACTGTTCAGGACGTCATTCCTCCCCGACGATCCTTTGTGAGGGGAGGAAGCCTCGCAGGCTTCCTCCCTTTCTTTTTGTTTTGAGAGGTCCCCCGATGGTCGAGTTCAGCCGTCGCGAAGCCCTGGCCGGCACGGCCGGCGTCGCCGCCTTCGCCGCCGTGTCTTCCGCGCAAGCCGCCGCCAAGCCCGCCGCAGTCGCCAAGCCTGAAGCCAAGCCCGTGGTCGTCGACCTTGCGCCCCGCGAGCGTTCGAGCCTCGACTTCGACTGGAAGTTCCACCTCGGCCACGCCCAGGACCCGGCCCGCGACTTCGGCTTCGGCGCCAACCAGCGCACCTACGCCAAGGCCGGCGCCAACGCCCCCAACTGGTGGGTGGTGGCCGCCGCCCAGAAGGACTTCGACGACAGCGCCTGGACCCCGGTGACCCTGCCCCACGACTGGGCCGTCACCTTGCCGTTCGTCGACAACCCGGCCTACGTCCCCAGCGGCAAGCCCGACGACGAGGACCTGCGCGCCGCCCACGGCTACAAGGCGCTGGGCCGCGAATTCCCCGACACCAGCGTCGGCTGGTACCGCAAGAGCTTCGCCCTGCCGGCCGCCGACGCGGGCAAGCGCCTGTCGATCGAGTTCGACGGCGTCATGCGCGACGCCCTGGTGATCATCAACGGCTACATCCTCGAGCGCGAGGACAGCGGCTACGCCAGCTTCCGCGTCGACATCACCGACATCGCCAATCTCGGCGGCGACAACCTGATCACCGTCCGCGTCGACGCCAGCCTGGGCGAGGGCTGGTTCTACGAGGGCGCGGGCATCTATCGCCACGTCTGGCTGGTCAAGACCGCCTCGGTCCACGTGCCCCAGTGGGGCGTCTTCGTGAAGGCCAAGGTCGATGGCACGCTGGAGATCGAGACCGACCTGGCCAACGACGGCGACGCCGCCGCCGCGTTCGAGCTGGTCCACACCGTGCTCGACGGCGCGGGCAAGCCGGCCCTGGCCGTGGCCCCCGCCGCCGGCCGCCTGCCGGCCTGGCAGCGCCAGTCGCTGTCGCAGACCGTGACCCTGGCCAGCCCCGTCCTGTGGTCGCTGGAGACCCCGCACCTCTACACCCTGGTGACCGAGGTGAAGGTCGCCGGCGCGGTGGTCGATCGCTTCGCCACGCCGTTCGGCGTGCGCTCGGTGCGGTTCGATCCCGACCAGGGCCTGTTCGTCAACGACAAGCACGTCAAGCTGCAGGGGACCTGCAACCACCAGGACCACGCCGGCGTCGGCGCGGCCATCCCCGACGCCCTGCAGGTCTGGCGGGTGGAGCAGCTGAAGTCGATGGGCTGCAACGCCTATCGCGCCTCGCACAACCCGGCCACGCCCGAGCTGATGGACGCCTGCGACCGCCTGGGCATGCTGCTGATCGCCGAGACCCGCCGCATGTCCAGCGACCCGACCTCGCTGGACGAGATGGAGCGGCTGATCCGCCGCGACCGCAATCACCCGTCCATCATCCTGTGGTCGATCGGCAACGAGGAGCCCCAGCAGGGCACGCCGCGCGGCGCCAAGGTCGCCAAGACCATGAAGCGCCTGGTCAATCGCCTGGATCCGACCCGCGGCGTCACCGCGGCCATGGACAACGGCTTTGGCGACGGCATCACCGCCGAGCTCGACGTCATCGGCTTCAACTACCGCCACGAGAAGATGGACGACTTCCACGCCCGCTTCCCGAAGCTGCCGATCATCGGCAGCGAAAGCGGCAGCACGGTCACCACGCGCGGCGAATATCTGCGCAGCGAGGCCAAGTCCTACGTCCCGGCCTACGACACCGACCACCCCTGGTGGGCGACCACGGCCGAGAAGTGGTGGAGCCACGCGGCCGACCGTCCGTGGATGGCCGGCGGCTTCATCTGGACCGGCTTCGACTATCGCGGCGAGCCGACGCCCTTCAACCGCTGGCCCAGCATCAGCTCGCACTTCGGCGCGCTCGACACCTGCGGCTTCCCGAAGGACAACTATTACTACTACCGCGCCTGGTGGCGTTCCGAGCCGCTGCTGCACCTCTTCCCGCACTGGAACTGGGAAGGCCAGGAAGGAAAACCCGTTCCGGTCTGGGTCCACAGCAACTGCGACAAGGTCGAGCTGTTCCTCAACGGCAAGAGCCAGGGCATCCGCGAGGTGAAGGCCAACCACCACGTCGAATGGTCCGTGCCCTACGCCCCGGGCGTGATCGAGGCCCACGGCTACAAGAACGGCAAGGTCATCCTGCGCCAGCGCCGCGAGACCGCCGGTCCCGCCGCCGCCCTGCGCCTGACCACCGACCGCTCTGCGCTCGCCGCCGACGGCCAGGACGTCGGCATCCTCAAGGTCGAGGTGGTCGACGCCAAGGGCCGTCCCGTGCCCAAGGCCGAGGACCTGGTGACCTTCGCCGTCACCGGCCCCGGCGAGGTGATCGGCGTCGGCAACGGCAATCCGACCAGCCACGAGAGCGACGTCGCCAGTTCGCGCAAGGTCTTCAACGGCCTTGCCCAGGCGATCGTGCGCACCAAGCGCGGCCAGGCGGGCGAGGTGCGGGTGCTGGCTTCCGCCCCTGGCCTGAAGCCGGCCTCGCTGGCGTTGAAGGCGGGGTAGGGATCCACGCAAGATCCTTCCACGAGACGTCGAAATGGGGGTGGACGCTGGCCGCGAGCGGGGCAGTATCCACCCCTTCTTTCGTCAGCCTCGCCAGGATCGTCCATGCGCCGCCCGACCCAACTGCTGCTCGTCTCGCTGCTGGCCCTGACGGCGGCCGGACCGATGGCCGGGGCGGCCGTGCGCGAGGCGCCCCAGGCGCTGTTCACCGGCCGCGATCTCTTCGGCCTCGAGGTCGCCAGCGACCCGCAGATCCGCCCCGACGGCGACGTCATCGCCTATGTGCGGGCCACCAACGACATCATGGTCGACCGCGCCGTGCGCTCGATCTGGCTGGTCGACGCCAAGACCGGCGTGCAGACGCCGCTGGTCGCGGGGCCGGGGTCCGCCATGTCGCCGCGCTGGTCGCCGGACGGCCAGCGCCTTGCCTATGTGCAGGTGACGCCCGACGCCGGCGCCCAGCTCTACGTCCAGTGGGTCGCCACGGGCCGCACCGCCAGGCTGGCCACCCTGGACGAGGCCCCCAGCGACCTGACCTGGTCGCCGGACGGCAAGACCATCGCCTTCACCATGCTCACCAGCGACGACGGCGCCAAGCTGGGCTCGGCCCCCGAGGGCAAGCCCGACAACGCCAAGTGGGCGCCGGCCCTGACCGTCGAGACCCGCGTCAACTTCCGCGAGGACGGCGAGGGTACGCTGAAGCCCGGCTATTCCAAGATCTACACCGTCTCGGCCGAGGGCGGCGCGCCGCGCCAGTTGACCTTCGGCAGGTTCGACGACCGGGGGCCGCTGTCCTTCACCAAGGACGGCCGCTACCTGCTGTTCTCGGCCAACCGGTCCGAAGGCTGGGAACGCGACGGCAATCAGACCGAGATCTGGCGCCTGACCCTGGCCGACGGGGCGCTCAAGGCCCTGACCAGCCGCATCGGTCCCGACGCCAGTCCGGTGGTCTCGCCCGACGGCCGCCAGGTGGCCTATGTCGGCTACGACGACTCCCGCCGACGCGGCTACGAGAACCAGCGCCTCTACGTGATGGACATCGACGGGGGTAACAGCCGGGTGCTGACCGGCGGGCTCGACCGCTCGGTGGACGCCCCCGTGTGGTCGGCCGACGGCCGCAGCCTCTATGTCGACTACGACGATCACGGCTCGGTGCGGGTCGCCCGGGTCGGCCTGTTCTCGGGCGAGATCGAGACCATCGTCGCCGGCCTGAACGGCGCCGGCCTCGACCGCCCCTACAGCGGCGGCGCCTTCAGCGTCTCGCGCGATGGGACCGTGGCCTTCACCCAAGGCTCGACCAGCCGTCCCTCCGACATCGCCGTGGCGAAAAAGGGCGCCGAGGCCCGCCGCCTGACGGCCCTGAACGCCGATCTGCTGGGCGCCAAGACTCTGGGCAAGGTCGAGGCCCTGCCGGTGAAGTCGTCCTATGACGGCAAGCCGATCGACGCCTGGATCGTCACCCCGCCCAATTTCGACCCGGCCAAGAAGTATCCGCTGATCCTCGAGATCCACGGCGGGCCGTTCTCGGCCTATGGGCCGGGCTTCTCGACCGACTACCAGCTCTACGCCGCGGCCGGCTACGTGGTGGTCTACGCCAACCCGCGCGGCTCCACCTCGTATGGGGAAGCGTTCGCCAACGAGATCGACCGCAACTATCCCAGCCACGACTACGACGACCTGATGAGCGCGGTGGACGCGGCCGTGGCCAAGGGCTTCGTCGATAGCGACCGGCTCTACGTCACCGGCGGTTCGGGCGGCGGGGCGCTGACGGCCTGGATCGTCGGCAAGACCAGCCGCTTCGCCGCGGCCGCGACCCAGAAGCCGGTGATCAACTGGACCAGCCAGGTGCTGACCACCGACGCCTACAGCTCCATGGCCTCCTACTGGTTCGGCAAGATGCCCTGGGAGGATCCGCAGGGCTACTGGGCCCGCTCGCCGCTGTCGCTGGTGGGCAACGTCAAGACCCCGACCCTGGTCGTGGTCGGCGACCAGGACCTGCGCACCCCGGTCGGCGAGGCCGAGCAGTACTATCAGGCCCTGCAACTGCGCGGCGTGCCCACCGCCCTGGTCAAGGTCCCTGGCGCCAGCCACGGCGGCATCGCCAGCCGCCCCTCCCAATCGGCCGCCAAGGCCTCGGCCATCCTGGCCTGGTTCGAAAAGTTCCAGTCGCCGCCGAAGTGAGTTCAAGATCCTCCCCCGCTGGGGGAGGTGGCCCGGAGGGCCGGAGGGGGGTCGTTTTCAGCTTCCACTGCGCCGGCCGTCCTCCCCGTAAAATCCCCGCGAAAGCGGGGACCCAGGCTTTTTCCGCCCGCGCCCCCCTGTTCCCTCTCCCCTTGCGGGAGAGGGTGGCCTGCGAAGCAGGTCGGGTGAGGGGTCTCTCAGAACTCAAAGCCGCGTGCAGCGGTCAGGCCGGGCGGAGCGTCTCCCATCTGAGAGACCCCTCATCCGTCGGCCTTCGGCCGCCACCTTCTCCCGCAAGGAGAGAAGGATCGGGGGATACGCATGCTGCTCACACGGCGAATGCGGAAAGAGTCCAACCAACTCAACGCCCTACAACTTTATCACCCCAACTTATCCTCCCCCACTCAACCCGCCCCATAATCAACCCATCCCAGCCATGGGGAGGGCTCTTGGTACCGGCCCGAGTTAGCGGCTGTGGATCGCATCGAGCGGGGCCGCTTGTTGCGTCATGGGAAGGGCGGGTTTGCAGGATCGCTCAGAAGGCGTGATTGGGCCGCCAAGCCGTTCCGTGACGAGACTTGCGGGTCGACAGGGCCGGGATCGTTTCAAACCGGCCTAACAGGATCAGCCGAGGCGCCGCCGGATCACCGCGGGGCTATTGGTCCTGCCCGTCCGAGGGACAACCGGGTCCAGGGTTGAAAAAGCACCCGCGCCCCCGGTCCTTCGAGCCTACGATGCGGCGGAGCGGTCGGACGAAGCCGAAACGCTAAAACACATCACGGTCTCCGGGCTCCGCCCGGCCGCTCCGCGCCTCCCCGACCTAACGCGCCTTCGCGCGGGAGCCTGAGAAGCCGTGTCCAAGCATCAAGGAACCTCCCCCTCTGGGGGAGGCGATCGCGCAGCGATCGGTGGGGGGAGTAACTGCGAAACCAGCCGCCGCCCCGGAAGCTGAAACCGGCCCCCCACCGGCCTTTGGCCGCCTCCCCCAGAGGGGGAGGTTCCTTGGATCGGGAGAAGGATTTAGTCCGCGTCGTGCAGGGCAGGATCGGTCGTCAGCAGCACCGGCGCCGGCTCGCCGCCTGCGAGGGCCAGGTCGAGGGCGTCCTTGTCGAGGGCGTTGTCCCAGCGGGCGACGACGATCGTCGCCACGGCGTTGCCGATGAAGTTGGTCAGGGCCCGGCACTCGCTCATGAAGCGGTCGACGCCGAGGATCAGCGCCATGCCGGCCACCGGCACGCTGGGCACCACCGACAGCGTCGCCGCCAGGGTGATGAAACCCGCCCCCGTGACCCCCGCCGCGCCCTTGGACGACAGCATGGCCACGCCCAGCAGCAGGACCTGCTCCTCCAGCGACAGGTGCACGCCGGTGGCCTGGGCGATGAACAGGGCCGCCAGGGTCATGTAGATGTTGGTGCCGTCCAGATTGAACGAGTAGCCCAGCGGCACGACGAGGCCGACGACCGGCTTGGCGCAGCCGGCGCGCTCCAGCTTCTCGATCAGGCTGGGCAGGGCCGATTCCGAGGAACTGGTGCCCAGCACCAGCAGCAGCTCGCCCTTCAGGTAGCGGATCAGCTTGAGGATCGAGAAGCCGTTGAACCGGGCCACCGCCCCCAGCACCACCAGCACGAAGATCAGCGAGGTCAGATAGAAGGTCCCGACCAGGGCGGCCAGGTTGATCACCGAGCCGATGCCGTACTTGCCGATGGTGAAGGCGAAGGCCCCGAAGGCGCCGATCGGGGCGGCCTTCATCAGGATGGCGACCAGCTTGAAGAAGGCGTGGGCGACGGCTTCCAGCAGGTCGATCACCGGCTGGCCGCGGTCGCCGACCAAGGCCAGGGCGATGCCGAACATCACCGAGAAGAACAGCACCTGCAGGATGTCGCCATCCGCGAAGGCTCCGGCTACCGTGGCCGGGATGATGTTCATCAGGAAGCCGACGATGGTCGTCTCGTGGGCCTTGGCGGCGTAGTCGGCGACCTTGGCGTTGTGCAGCGTGCTGGGGTCGACGTTCATGCCCGCGCCGGGATGCACGGCGTTGGCGATGATCAGGCCGATGATCAGGGCCAGGGTCGAGAAGGTCAGGAAGTAGGCGAAGGCCTTCAGCGCCACGCGGCCGAAGCGGCCGAGATCCCGCATGCCGGCGATGCCGGTCACCACCGTGAGGAAGATCACCGGGGCGATGACCATCTTCACCAGCTTGATGAAGGCGTCGCCCAGCGGTTTGAGGCTCTCGCCGAAGCCCGGCCAGAAGTGGCCGATCAGGGCGCCGGCGGCGATGGCGACCAGCACCTGGACGTAGAGATGCGTGTACCAGGGGCCATGGCGCGGCGGGGCTGCGGCGGCGGGAAGCATGGCTCGTCTCCGGGGCCGCCGTCGCCGACCCCCGACGCCGCTGCGGCGAGGCATAGATGTCCCGCCGGCGCGCGCTCCGGCAAGTGCTTTCGAAAGGCGGGCCTGCTGGAAGCCTTACGACTTCGGCTGCTTCTTCTTCAGCGGCGGATAGGCCTTTTCCACCTCTTCGGGCGTCAGCCGGCGGATCGACTGGACCGGATAGGAGTGGCGGATCGCTTCGGGCACGATCACCTCGGCGTCGAGCGGCGAGCAGATCCAGGAGCCGCCACGCGACTTGATGCCGATGCGCAGGGCGGTGTCGAGGTCGAACGAAGAGTAGAACAGCTTCAGTTCGTAGACTTCCTTGCGGCTGATCTCGACGTTCAGGGTCTTGTCGTCGACGACCTGATAGCCGCGGATGTTGTCGGCGAAGAAGCAATTGTCGCGTCCGGACGCCTTGGCCGGCTTGGCCTTGGCGGTGGGCGCGGCTTCTGGGGCCGGGGTCTGGGCCAGGGCCGGCGCGGCCCAATTCGCCAGGGTTACGGCCGCCGTCAGGACCAGGGCGCTGAGAACGGAGACGGAGCGGCGCATGCGAGGCTCTCCAAAGCTGGAAGAGGGGTGATCATAAACCGGCGATTTTATCGCCGCATTGCCGATTTGCGGCCGATTGTGGCGGCCGCGCGGACGGTCAGGACTTCGGCTTCTTCTTCAGCCGCGGCCAGGCCTCGGCGTATTCCTCGGGCGTCAGCCGGCGGATCTCGCGGACCTGGTAGCGGCCCGAACCGTTGGACTCGGGCACGACCACCGAGGCGTCCTGCGGCGCGCAGATCCACGAGCCGACGCGCGACTTGACGCCGATGCGGGTGGAGGTCTCCAGGTCGAAGGCCGAGCGCATCAGGGTCAGCTGATAGGCCTCGTCCTGGCGGATGTTGACGTTGATCGTCTTGGCGTCGATGACCTGATAGCCGCGCACCTGATCGGCGAAGAAACAGCCGTCGCGCCGGGACGGCTTGGCCTTGGCGGCATCAGCCGCCAGGGCTGGCGCCGCGAAGGCGACGGTCAGGATCAGGGCGCTGAGGACGGTGACGGAGCGGCGCATGACGAGGCTCTCCCGAAGGGTCTGGCGCTCACCATAGACCTGCGGCTTGACGGCCTGCAACTTCACCGACGTCTGTTGTCAGGCGGCCTGTCGCGACAGGTCCTCGATCCAGGCGTCGAGATCGGCCCGGGCCCGCCGGACGCCGGCCCGCAGGCGCGCCAGCGGCTCGTCCAGCGGCAGGTCCTCCACGCAGGCCGTCTCCAGGTCGGCGGCCATGTGGCTGAGCTGCATGAAGCCGAGGATGCCGGCCGAACCGGCCAGGCGGTGGGCGTCCTCGCGCAGGACCTCGGGCGTCTCGTCGAGGAAGCGGGCGTCCAGCTGCTGGCGCAGCATGCCGGCCAGGCGGGCGGTGCGCGCCGCGCCCATGGTGGCGGCCAGGGCCTTGCGGGTGGCGGCCTCGTCGGCGTCCTGCGCCGAGCGTTCGGCGACGAAACCGGCGCCCCCTGGGTGCTGGGACAGATGATGAGTCAGGGCCTGGTCGAGGTCGCGTTCGCTCAGCGGCTTGAGGAGATGGCCGACCATGCCGGCGTCCAGGCAGGCGGCGATCTGCTGGGGCGCGCCGCTGGCGGTCAGGGCCAGGACCGGGGCGGTCGTCAGGCCGCGGCGGCGCAGTTCGCGCGTCGCCGTCAGGCCGTCGATCACCGGCATGTGGACGTCCATCAGCACCAGGTCGAAGGCGGTGTTTTCCAGCGCCTTCAGGGCCTCGGCGCCGTCGGCGGCGGTCTCGACCGCGCAGCCGCGACGCTCCAGCAGTTCGCGGAAGAGCTCGCGGTTCAGCTCGACGTCGTCGACCAGCAGGATGCGGCGTCCGGGGAAGACCGCGCGGACCGAGGCCTCGGCCGACGGCGTCGCGGCTTCGCCATGGGCCAGGGGCAGGGAGATCTCGAAGGCGAAGGTCGAGCCTTCGCCGACCTCGCTCTCGACCCAGATGCGCCCGCCCATCAGCTCGACCAGCTCGCGCGAGATGGCCAGGCCCAGGCCCGTGCCGCCGAAGGTGCGGGTCACCGAGCTGTCGGTCTGGGAGAAGCGTTTGAACAGGCGGTCCAGCTTGTCGGGCGCGATGCCGACGCCGTTGTCCTCGACGCTGATCCGCAGCCGGGCGCGGCCGCCTTCGCAGCCGAGGAGCTCGACGCGCGTGGTCACCGTGCCCTGGCGGGTGAACTTCACGGCGTTGGACAGCAGGTTCAGCAGCACCTGGCGCAGGCGATGGCGGTCGCCGACATAGCGGCCGTCGAGGTCGCCGACGATGCGCAGGTCGACCTGATGCTCGCCCGCCTGGGTCTCCACCATGGCCGTGGTCTCGACGATCATGTCCCTCAGAGAGAACGGATCGCTTTCCAGGGTGACGGCGCGGGCCTCGAGCTTGGAGAAGTCGAGCACGTCGTTGATCAGGGCGTTCAGCGCCTCGCCGGCGCCGCGCACCCGCTCGGCGCGCCGACGGTCCTCGAGCCCGAGATTGGGACTTTCGGCCAGCAGCCGCGAGAAGCCGATCACCCCGTTCAGCGGCGTGCGCAGCTCGTGGCTCATATTAGCCAGGAACTCGGCCTTGGCGTGGTTGGCGCTTTCGGCGGCGTCGCGGGCCGAGGCCAGCTGGGTGGCCATGGCGGCCAGCTCCAGGGTCTGGCGCTCCAGGGCTTCCTGGGCCTCGACCCGGACCGTCTGGTCCTGGACCTGGGCGATGAAGTGCCGGGGCGAGCCGTCCGGCGCCCGCACCAGCGACACCGAAAGGTGCACCCAGACGATGCGCCCTTCCTTGTGGATGTAGCGCTTGTCCATGGCGTAGCTGGTGATCTCGCCGTCGATCAGCCGGCCCAGCAGCGACAGGTCCTTGTCGAGGTCGGACGGGTAGGTGATCGTCTGGAAGTCGGTCCGCAGCATCTCGGTTTCGCTGTAGCCGACGATGCCGCAGAAGGCGGCGTTGATCTTGTTGAAGCCGCCGTCGAGCGTGACCAGGGCCATGCCGACCGAGGCGCTGTGGAAGGCGGTTTCGAACTCCTCCATCTGCGCCTTGCGGGCGCTGATGTCGTGCATCAGGGCGGTGAACTGCCAGCCGTCGTTGCTGCGGGCGGCGCTGATCGCCAGTTCGATCGGGAAGCTCAGGCCGTCGCGGCGCACGGCCGGGACCTCGATCCGCTGGTCCAGGACCACGCCTTCGCCGGTGGAGAGGAAGCGCTGCAGGCCCCGCTGGTGGGACTCGCGCAGGCCTTCGGGGATGATCAGGTCGGCCAGGCGGCGGCCGATCGCCTCTTCGGCGCGCCAGCCGAAGGTGGTCTCGGCGAAGCGGTTCCAGTCGGTGACGACGCCGTGCTCGTCCATGCCGACGATGGCCTGGTAGGCGTCGGCGATGACGCGGCGGGCGCGGGCTTCGCTGGCTTCCAGCTTGCGGCGCAGGGCGCGTTCCTCGGTGATGTCGCGCAGCACGCCGAACACGGCGACCACGCGGCCGTTCTCGTCGAGTTCGCAGGTCGCGCGCGAATGGCCCTGGCGGATGGCACCGTCGGCGCGCAGCAGGCGCACCTCGTGCTCGATCACCGTCCGGTCGACGACCACCTGATGGGCGCGGGCCTGGGCGGCGGCGCGGTCGTCGGGATGGTACATCTCCAGCCAGTTGTCGAAGGTCGGCGTGAACTGCGCCCGGTCGCGGCCGTAGATCCGATAGACCTCGTCCGACCAGCCGATGGTGCGGTTCACCAGGTCGCAGCGCCAGTGGCCGACGCCGGAGATGGTCTCGGTCATCGACAGGATGCGGCGCTGCTCGGCGGCCTGGCGCTCGGCGCGGCTCTTCTCCATGCGGGCCACGACCGCGTCGGCCAGGATGCGCAGGCGGTCGAGCTCGTCGTCGCTGGGGCGCGGGCGGGGATCGGTGTCGATGACGCAGAGCGTGCCGAGATTGGCGCCGTCGCGATCGCTCAGCACGGCCCCGGCGTAGAAGCGGATGTCCGGCGCGCCGGTGACCAGGGGATTGGCGGCGAAGCGCGGGTCGCGGGTGGCGTCCTCGACCACCATCACCGAATGCGGTTCCTGCCGCAGGGCGTGGGCGCAGAAGGCCAGTTCGCGCGGGGTGGATTCAGCGCCCAGGCCGTGACGGGACTTGAACCACTGCCGGTGCTCGTCGACGAGCGAGATCAGGGCGATGGGCGCGCCGAACAGTTCCGCGGCGAAGGCGGTCAACTGGTCGAACGACGGCTCGGGGGCCGTGTCGAGGATGCGGTAGGAGGCCAGGGCCGCCAATCGGTCTTGTTCGAGCATCGGAACGCGTCGCTATCTGGAGGCGAGCAACCTGCCTCCGCTGCGCTTCATATCTCCTGAACGAACGCCGTTTTGCGCTGCGGCCGATTGAAGCAGAGCCGGAGAGGGGATCTCCGCACCGGCCGTTTTTGACGGATCTGGAAGTTTCCGTTGGGGAAGACACGGCGCTTGCGGTCGGCTTCGTTTTGCGCTTTCAATCCCCGACATCGAAATTTCGCACAAATGTTCGCATTGCGCACAAATGTCGAAACTTCTGACAAAGATGACAAAAAGGGTGAGAAACGTGACGGCTTCGGCCCCAGGCAAGGACTACGTGCAGGCGTTCGCCCGCGGCCTCGACGTGATCCGGGCCTTCGACGCCGATCACCCCAGGATGACGCTGAGCCAGGTGGCCGAGCGCACGGGCCTGACCCGCGCCGCCGCCCGCCGCTTCCTTCTAACGCTGGTGGACGAGGGCTACGCCTTCAGCGACGGCAAGACCTTCGGTCTGGCCCCCCGGGTGCTGGACCTGGGCTTCGCCTATCTGTCGACCCTGGGCATGTGGGAGTCGGCGCAGACCGTGCTGACCGACGTCACCCGCCGCATCGGCGAGTCGTGCTCGGCCAGCGTCCTGGACGGCGACGAGATCGTCTATGTCGCCCGGGTCGCCGCCAGCCGGATCATGACCGTGGGCCTGCGGGTGGGCAGCCGCCTGCCGGCCTTCCACACCTCGATGGGCCGCATGCTGCTGGCGCATCTGCCGCCGGCCGAGCTGGACCGCATGCTCGAAGGCCGCACCTTCGAGAAGCTGACCCCCAACACCGTCACCGACACCGAGGAGCTGCGGGCGATCCTGAAGCGCACCGCCCAGCAGGGCTGGTCGCTGACCGACCAGGAGCTGGAGATCGGCCTTTTGTCCATCGCCGTGCCGCTGCGCGACCGCACCGGCCGGGTGGCGGCGGCGATCAACGTCTCCACCCACGCCAGCCGCACCACGCCCCAGCAACTGATCGACACCGTCCTGCCGGTGCTGCGCGAAGCGGCCGGCAAGATCGTCTCGATCGTTTGAGGAACGCCGCCATGTCTCAAGCTTCCCAGATGGGCTCCAAGCCGGTCGAGATCGGCCCGCTGCTCGATCACGGCCCGTGGGGCGGCTACCAGAAGCTGGTCCTGTTCATGACCGCCCTGGCGGTGATCCTCGACGGCTTCGACAACCAGGTGCTGGGCTTCGCCATTCCGGCCATCGTCAAGGAGTGGGGCGTCAGCCGCGCCGCCTTCGCTCCGATCTTCGCCATCGGCTTCCTGGGCATGAGCCTGGGCACGGCCCTGGGCGGCATGCTCGGCGACCGGGCCGGACGGCGCACGGCGCTGATCGCGGCGGTGGCCCTGTTCGGCGTCTCCACCCTGGCCTCGGCCTTCGCGCCGAACCTGGTCTGGCTGGGCGTGCTGCGGACCATCTCGGGCTTCGGCCTCGGCGCGGCCATGCCCAACGCCACTACCCTGATCGCCGAGTTCAGCCCCACCCGCCGCCGTAGCCTGGCGGTGACCCTGGGCATCGTCTGCATCCCGCTGGGCGGCCTGGTCGGCGGCCTGATCGCCGCCCACACCCTGCCGAGCCTTGGCTGGCGGGCGCTGTTCATCATGGGCGGGATCGCGCCGCTGATCCTTACGGGCGTGCTGGCGGTCTGGCTGCCGGAATCGCCGCGCTACCTGGCCGGCCGTCCGAGCCGCGCCGGCGAGCTGGACAAGGTCATGGCCCGCATGGGTCACGCCCACGACGGCGCCGGCTTCACCGACCACGGCGAGACCCAGGTAAAGCGCGCCTCGTTCGGCCAGTTGTTCGATCAGGCCTTCCGTCTCGACACCGTGGCCCTGTGGGGCGCGTTCTTCTTCTGCATCCTGTCGACCTATGTCGTGTTCAGTTGGGCGCCGTCGATGCTGTCGGCCTCGGGCTTCGATCTGGCCGTGTCGAGCAACGGCCTGGCGGCCTTCAATCTTGGCGGTGTGCTGGGCGCTGTGGCCGGGGCCTGGGCGATCCTGCGCTACGGCTCGCGGGTCTCGATGCTGGTCATGGCGGCCGGAGCGGTGATCTCGTGCGCCCTGCTGGCCCTGACCCCGCTGGACGCAGGCCATGGCGCGACCCGCCTGATGGCCGGGCTGTTCGTCGCCGGGGCCTTCATCAACGGCGTGCAGACCACGCTCTACGCCCTGGCCGCCCAGGTCTATCCGGCCGCGGTGCGGGCCACCGGCGTCGGCGCCACCGCCGCCGTCGGACGCCTGGGCGCGATCGTCAGTTCCTTCGTCGGAGCGGCGGTCGTCTCGACCGGAGGCGCGGCCTATTTCGGCGCGATCGCCCTGACCATGACCTTCACCCTCGTCAGCCTGGCGCTCATCCGCCGGCACGCCCCGCGCGCCCTGGCTTCGGCCTGACGCGGAAACACAAGGAAGACGCCATGCGAAAGCTCCTCCTGCTCGCCGCCGTCGCGGCCATCCTTCCGGCGGCCGCCCAGGCCCAGACCGCGGTCACGCCCGACACGCGCGAAGTATTGAAGGTCGACCGCCCGGCCGACGACGGCCAGCCTGGCTCGCTGCGCTGGGCGCTCGAGACCAGCAACGCAGCGCCCGGCCGCTACCGCATCGAGATCGTCCCGACCGGTCCGGGCCCCATCGAACTGCGCGTCGACTCGCCGCTGCCGCCCATCAAGGGACCTGTGAAGATCGAGGGCACAGCCTGGAAGGCCGACGGCCGCTACGCCGTCATCGACGGCTCGGGCTACGTCAAGCGCGACCTCAAGGATTGCCCCGGGGCCAATCCGGCCGAGTACGGCACCAACATCCGCACCACCACCAAGCCTGGCCTGGCTCTGATCGACACCCGCGAGGTCGAACTGACGGGCCTGGAGGTGCGCAACTTCTGCATCGGCGTGCTGGTGCTGCGGACCAGCAACTCGGTCTTCCACGACAACCGCTTCGTGCGGAACATCGGCGGGGCCGGGGTGATGTTCAGCGGCGACGACGGGCAGGGCGGCTCGACCGCCACCACCACGATCAACAACAAGGTGCTGCGCAACGTCTTCTACGAGAACGGCGACGGCTTGGAACTGACGCGCGGCGCGGCCTTCAACCTGGTGGCCGACAACGTGTTCGACGCCGGCGAGGACAATCTGGAGCCCTCGCAGGGGATCGAGATCCTGCGCGGCAACGACAACACCGTCGTGCGCAACCTCTTCCAGAACTACACCGACGGCCTGCAGATCAACTGGGGCAGCCGCAACTATCTCGGCGCTAACGTCTTTCGGGCCAACGGCTTCGGGATCAGCCTGACCGGCGACGGCAACATCGTCGACGGCAACGTCATCAATGGCAACGCCGTGGGCGTGGCCGTGCGGTCCGAGGCCGGCGCGACCGCCAACCGCATCAGCCGCAACCGCATCTTCGCCAACGCCGCCCCGATCAGCCGCTGCTCGGCCGGCGGCAGCTGCGATCCCAAGCTGGCCAAGGGCGGGATCGTGCTGGGCCTGCCGGGCCTGGAGCACGCCAGCTTCGTGGGCAAGCGCGGCTACGGCGTCTCGACCGACACCAGCAAGATGGCCCGCATCTGCCCCGAGGCGCAGCCCTGTCAGGGCCTGCCCAACGGCGGCCAGGCCGCGCCCGTCATCGAGGGCGTCAAGGCCGGCGCCGTCGAGGGAACGGTCAAGGCCGCGCCCGGGCAGGTGGTCACGGTCGAGCTCTTCGCCAACCGCACGGCCGACGCCAACCAGGGCGAGACCTTCGTCGCCGACCAGGTGGTCGCCGCCAATGCCGACGGGGAGGCGCGGTTCGCCATCCCGTTGCCCAAGGACCTGTCCGCCCAGTTCCTGACCGCCACGGCCACTTCGGCCGGCGGCGCGACGTCCAGCTTCAGCGCGCCATCCCCCCTGGCGCGCTGAACGACCGGGCTCCGCGTGCCCCCAAGGGCGGAGCCCGGTCCCCCATCGACTTTAGAGACGCGGATCCTGCCGGACCGCGAAGGAGGTTCCATGTCGCGGATCCTGATGCTGGCCGCCTCGATGCTGGCGCCCTCCGTGTTGGCTTTGACCGGCGCAGCCCAGGCGGCCGAGCCGGCCCAACCGAGCCAGGACTGGAAGGTCCGCTCCACCCTGACCGGCGACTGGGGCGGCCTGCGCTCGCGGCTCAAGGCCAAGGGCGTGACCCTCAGCCTCGGCTACGCTTCCGAAAGCGCCCTGACCCTCTCGGGCGGCAGGGAAGGCGGCGGCGTCGGCGGCTACACCCAGGAACTGAACGCCCGCGCCGTGCTCGACATGGGCAAGCTGGCCGGGATCGACGGCGCGGTGGTCAACATCGCCGTCGAGGAGCGCACTGGCCGCAACCTCTCGACCGAGGGCGTCGGCAACCTCTTCATGGTGCAGGAGCTTTATGGCGCGGGCATGGACTTCCGCATCTCCGAGCTGACCTGGGCACAAGGCTTCGCCGGTGACAAGTTCAACGTGAAGGCCGGCCTGATGCACACCGGCGACGACTTCGGCTCGTCGGCCCTGAACTGCAACTTCCAGAACTTCGCCTTCTGCCCGCGCTCGCCAGCGCTGCTCTACAACAGCGGCTTCTCGGGCTATCCGGCCCCGCGCTGGGCCGCGCGGGCGCGGCTGCGGCCGGCCAAGGACTGGACGGTCACGGCCGGGGTCTACGAGGTCAACGCCTACCGCGTGCAGGAGAACAAGGGCTGGAACCTGGCCATCGACTCCAACGGCGTGCTGCTGCCGGTCGAGATCGGCTGGGCCAAGCCCGACAAGGGGCCAGGCAGCCTGCCGGGCTTCTATCACGTGGGCGGTTACTACGAGACGGCCGAGCGCTCGAATGTCTACAGCGACGCCCTGGGCCGGTCGTACGTGCTGAACGGCACGAGCCCGGCGCTGGAGGACAGCCGCTGGGGCGCCTGGGCGATGGGCGAGCAGATGGTCTGGCGCAAGGGGCCGGCGGCCTTGAGCGTCTTCGCCAACGTCCTGGCTTTCGACCGCTCGACCGCGCGCTACAGCCATTTCTACAGCGCGGGCCTGGTGCGCACCGCGCCGTTCGCCAGCCGACCCAAGGACAAGGCCGGCGTCGCCGTCGCCTATGTGCGGGTCAACGAGCGGCTGGAAGACGCCCAGCGCGAGCGGGCGACCCTGACCGGAGACTGGAGCGGGGTGCAGACCAGCGAGAGCTCGGTCGAGGCCTTCTATGCGGCCCAGGCGACGGGATGGCTGGTGGTGCGGCCCAACCTGCAGTTCATCCACCGCCCCGGGGCGACGGGCTCGATCCCGGACGCCTGGGTGGGCGGGCTGACGCTGCGGGCGGCGCTGTAGGGAGCGCTCGGCCCAAAACAGAAACGCCTTCCTGGCCGGCGGCGAGGAAGGCGTTGCTTTAACGGAGGGACGAGGTCCAGGGTCAGGCCGGATCGTCGTCCACCATGGCCTTGACCAGGTCGACCACGCGGCGGCGCAGGCGACGGTCGCCGAGGCGAGGGAACAGGTCGGCCAGTTCCAGACCCTCGGGCGTGGCCACGAACTGGGTCATGCGCTGGGCGACGCCGTCGTCCTCGCCATTGTCGGTCTCGTCCAGGCCTTCGAAGAAGTAGGATACCGGAGACTGCAGCAGGCGGGCGGCGTCATAGAGCTTGCTGGCGCTGATGCGGTTGGCGCCGCGCTCGTACTTCTGAATCTGCTGGAAGGTGATGCCCAGAGCGTCGGCGAGCTGAGTCTGACTCAAGCCGAGGACCTTGCGTCGAATCCGCATACGGGCGCCCACATAGATGTCGACGGGATGGGCGGGATCGACGGCGGGCTTCTGGGTCATTCTGTCTCGTCCTCGGCGGACCGCGATGCACGTGGTGCGGTTGTTTAATGGGCAGAATAGACCGCTGATCGTATTCCGTCACGTCGCCACGACGTCGCATGTCGCTAACTCGACACAAAAGCAGCCCCTGAAACGTCGTCTGGGCGACGTAAAAGCATTCTGACTTGACCTTTCGGTCGCCGGGCGGTGTCTGCCGCCCATGATTTTGCAGTCAGGCGCGCCCGTGGCGGTGGCCGGAGCCGGGGCCTTCGGGTCGGCGACGGCGCTGATTCTCTCCCGACTCGGCTTCCAGGTGACGGTGTTCGACCCCGCGGCGCCGGGCGACAACGCCTCCGGCGTGGCCGCGGGCATGCTGGCGCCGGCGGCCGAGGCGGTGTTCGATCCGGTGTCGCGCGGGCACATGCCCGTGCTGCGGCGGGGCCGCGATCGCTGGGCGGCCTTCGCGGAGGACCTGGGGATCGCGCTTGATCGCGGCGGTCTCTCCATCGAGGGCGAAGCGTCTTTTCTGGCCGAGATCGAGGCCGCCCTGGTCGAGGCCGGCGCGGACTTTTCGCGTACGCCGGACGGCCTGTTCAGCGACGAGGATTGGCGGCTGGACGCGCGCCTGGCCCTGGCGACCCTGCGTGACGCCGCTTCGGAAGCGGGCGCCGTTTTCGATCCCCGCGCGGCGACCGTCTTCGCGGACGGTCGGCTGACCCTGGCCGACGGCGCGGTGCTGGCCTTCGACGCCCTGGTCGTGGCGACCGGGGCGGGCGGCGAGGGGCTCGCGCCCGAACTGTCGGCCCTGACTCCGATCAAGGGCCAGATCCTGCGCTTCGACACGCCGATGGCTGAAGGTCCGGTGCTGCGCGGCAAGGGGGTCTATGTCGCGCCGGGACCCAGGCCCGCGATCGGGGCGACGATGGAGGCCGGGCGCGACGACCGCGAGGCCGACCCGGCGGTGGTCGAACCGCTGCGCGCCGCCGCCGTGCGCCTGCGTCCGGAGCTGGCCGGCGCCTCGGCCAGCATCGAGGTGGGTGTGCGCGCCTCGACGCCGGACGGTCTTCCTCTGGTCGGCGAAAGCCGGGCGACGGGCGTGATCCTGGCGGCGGGCGCGCGCCGCAACGGCTGGCTGCTCGCTCCGCTTGTGGCCGACATGGTCGCGGCGTATCTGACGGGCGCCGATCCCGGAGAGGACGCGGCCGCCTTCGACCCACGGCGTTTCGAAGGCTAGAAAAGAACGACAGAGCGCAGGGAAGGGACGACATGGCCGGTTTCTGGCTGACCGAGGAACAGGAAGCGATCCGCGAAGGCGTGGCCAAGGTGTGCGCCGCCTTCGACGACGAATACTGGCGGCGGACCGACGAGACTGGAAACTTCCCCGAGGCCTTCGTGGCCGCCATCGCCGAAGGCGGCTGGCTGGGCGTGGCCATGCCCGAGAGCGTCGGCGGGGCGGGCCTGGGCCTGACCGAGGCGGCCGTGATGATGCAGACCGTGGCCCAGTCGGGCGCGGGCTTCTCCGGCGCCTCGGCCATCCACCTCAACATCTTCGGCCCGATGCCGCTGGTGAAGTTCGGGACCGACGAGCAGCGCGAGCGCCTGCTGCCGCGCCTGATCTCGGGCGAGGACAAGATGTGCTTCGCCGTCACCGAGCCCAATTCGGGCCTGGACACTTCGAGCCTGGAGACCCGGGCCGAGAAGGTCGACGGCGGCTATCGTCTGAACGGCCGCAAGATCTGGACGACCGGCGCCCAGCGCGCCAACAAGATCCTGATCATCGCCCGCACCACCCCCAAGGACCAGTGCGCCAAGCCGACCGGCGGCCTCAGCCTCTTCTATACCGACCGCGAGCACATCGAGGCCAAGCCGATCCCGAAGATGGGCCGCAAGGCGGTCGAGTGTAACATGCTCTTCATCGAGGACCTGTTCGTGCCGCAGGAGGACCTGGTGGGCGAGGAGGGCAAGGGCTTCCAGTACCTGCTGCACGGCCTCAACCCCGAGCGGGTGCTGTTCGCCGTCGAGGCCATCGGCCTTGGCCGGGCGGCTCTGGCCAAGGCCTCGACCTACGCCAAGGAGCGCGTGGTGTTCGGCCGGCCGATCGGCCAGAACCAGGGCGTGGCCCACCCGCTGGCCAAGTCGTGGGCGGAGCTGGAGGCGGCCAACCTGATGGCCTTCAAGGCCGCCGCTCTCTACGACGCCGGCAAGGATTGCGGGGCCGAGGCCAACGCCGCCAAGTACCTGGGCGCGGAGGCCGGATTCACGGCCTGTGAGGCCTCGGTGCTGGCCCATGGCGGCATGGGCTACGCCAAGGAGTACGACGTCGAACGCTATTTCCGCGAGGCGATGATCGCCCGTATCGCGCCGGTCAGCCGCGAGATGATCCTCAACTTCATCGCCGAGCGCGTGCTGGGCCTGCCCAAAAGCTATTGATGAACTCGGACGGGCGACCCGATACGCGGTCGCCCGTCCGACGCCCCCTCAGTCAGCGGCGTTGAAGCGGATGGGGATCCTCACCTGCGCGCCGTCGACCGCCTGGCCGTTCTCGAGCTGCGGCTTCATCTTGAAGAACCGCGCTAGTTTCAGGGCCGCGGAGCCGAAGCCCTCGCTGGCCGGGTTTTCATCGACCACCATGCAGTTCTGCACCGTGCCCTTGGCGGTGACCGCGCAGTTCAGCGTCGCGCCGCCCGACACCCCGCGCCGCTGGGCGCCTTCGGGGTAGTAGCGCGACATGTCGTCGGCGCTGGGCATCCTCAGCCAGGTCGCCCGGGTGATGGTCTTTGGCGCTGGAGCCGTCGGTGGTCCCGGAGGCGCCGGCGGATCGGCGGTGAAGCGCGGCGGTTCGGCGTTGGTCGGCGGACCCGGGTTCTCGGGGATCGGTACGGGCAGGGGCTCGGGCGTCGGGAACGGCGTGGGCAGCGGCGGATGCACCGGGATGGGGTTGGCGGACCGGGGCGGCGTCGGCGCCGGTTTTTCCGGCGGCGGCGGAGGCGGCGGCTTGGGGACGAACGGCTGCAGCTCGAAGCCGCCGTCGTCGACGATCTCGGTCGGCATCGTCACGTACTTCTGCACCGCGATGTAGGCGAACAGAGCCACGTGCGCCGCGCCGGAGATCGCCAGGGCGGCGATCAGGCCCTTGGAGAGCTTGCGCTTGTCGTCGCGGTCCAGGCCGGCGATGCGCGGGTTGAAGTCGGCGGGTTGGGCGATCATGGCGACCTCCAAAGAGCGGCGTCGATCAACTTCGACACCCCGACGCTCACATGGAGAATGACGCGTGTAAACAGATAAAATTACGAACGTGATATTTTGTCGCCGGACGTAAGGTCCGGGTGCGACCGGAGCGCGCAGGGGCGGGGTCGTTAAACGTGGTTAAGGCCGCATTAACCATGCTCGTTCAGATATTCGGGGCATGGCCGTCCAATCCATCCGCAACGTCGTTGAATCGGCGATCCAGCGCGCTTCCAGCGCGACGGGGGTGGATTTCACGTTCCTGATGGGCACCGCCAAGCGCGAGAGCGGCTACAATCCGGCCGCCAAGGCCCGCACCTCCTCGGCCTCGGGCCTGTTCCAGTTCGTCGACCAGACCTGGCTGGCCACGCTGAAGAAGCATGGCGCCAAGTACGGCTACGCCCGTTACGCCGACCTGATCCAGCAGGGTTCCGACGGCAAGTACCGGGTGGCCGGCGATGAGGCTCGCAAGGCCGTGCTGGGCCTCAAGCTCGATCCGCACGCCGCCTCGCTGATGGCCGGCGAGCTGGCTTCGGACCACGCCTCCTACCTGCGCGGCCGGGTCGGCCGGTCGCCGACCTCGGGCGAGCTCTACGCCGCCCACTTTTTGGGTCCGCAGGGCTCGGCGCGGCTGATCGAGGCCGCCAACAACAATCCTGGCGCCAGCGCCGCCTCGATGTTCCCCGAGGCCGCCGCCGCCAACCGTTCGATCTTCTACCGCGACGGCCGCGCCGCCACGGTGAGCGAGGTCTACGCCAACCTGACCAAGACCGCCGGCGGCGGCGGCGCGGTCTCCGCGCCGGCCACGCGTGAGAGCCAGGCCGACGACGGCGAGGGCTTCCTGCAGTACGCCACCGGCCGCCGGATGGACCGCATTCAGCAGCAGCAGGCGGTGGTCGACCTGGTGCTGCGCGGCTCGCAGGGCTTCGACGGCGCCTTCGGGGCCGGCAAGAGCGAAGGCAGCAGCACGAGCCGCGTGGCCAACAGCCTGTTCTCGGCCGAGATGCTGCGCATGCTGTCGGACGCCAATGTCGGCTCGAGCGGCAAGGCGCGCTAAGCGCCCATCTCCCTGATCTCTTCCTCCGAATAGCCGAGTTCGGCCAGCACCGCCGCCGTGTCCGCGCCGAGCGCCGGGGCGGGGCTGCGGGCGTGTTCTTCGATTCCCGGGAAGCGGGCAGGCGCGGCGGGCGAGCGGACGCCGGCGGTCGTCTCGACGAAGCAGCCGGCGGCCAGGGCCTGCGGGTCCTCGACCAGGTCGCGCGGGGTCTGCCAGGGCGCCCAGGTGATGTCGCCTTCGTCGAGGGCGGCGGCGGCGGTCTGGTAGTCCATCGATCCGAAGGCCGCGTCGAGGATGTCGACCAGGGCGGCGGTGTTCTCGCGCCGGGCGCGGGCGCCGGAGAAGCGCGGATCGTCGACCAGTTCGGGCCGGCCGACGGCGGCGGCGATGCGCGGCCAGTCCGTGGCGCCCTGGCGGGCCAGCAGGCAGATCCAGCGGCCGTCCCGGGTCTGGAAGAAGTTGGCCAGGGGCTGGACGGCTTCGCGGCGCGGGCGGGTCGAGGCCAGCTTGCCGAAGTGCAGCTGGATGGCGAGGTCGGAGCCGATCGCATAGGCGCCGGTGCGCAGCAGCGAGGTCTCGACCAGCCGTCCGACACCGGTCCGATGGCGCTCGTGCACGGCCGCCAGGATCGCCGAGACCGTGGCCAGCGAGGTGATGTGGTCGCCCATGCCGGTGCGGATCGGGAAGGGCTCGGCGCCCTTGGGCGCGGTCAGGGCCCCGACCCCGGCGCGGGACCAGAAGGCGGCGACGTCCATGCCCGGCTTGTCGGCGTCGGGGCCGGTGAGGCCATAGCCGGTCAGGCTGCAGTAGATCAGGCGCGGGAAGGCGCTCAGCAGGGTCTCGTGGTCCAGGCCCGCCCGGCGCAGGGCGGCGGGACGGACGTTGGTCAGGAAGATGTCGGCCGTGGCGACGAGGCGTTTCAGGGCCTCCGCCCCGGCGGGGCTGCGGATGTCGAGCACGACCGAGCGCTTGCCGCGGTTGTCGAGCTCGAAGATCGGGTTGGCGGCCTGGTCGGCGCCGATGGTCTCGAAGAAGCGCCGCATCGGGTCGCCCTCCGGCGACTCGACCTTGACCACGTCGGCGCCCCAGTCGGCCATGATCCCCGCCGCGCCGGGGGCGGCGATGTAGGTGGCCAGCTCGACGACCTTGAGGTCCCGCAGCATCCGCTTCCTCCCGCTTTTTTCTCGTTGCGGGCAGGATGGGCGTTCAAACGCTCGTTGGAAAGCCTTCTCAGGCCGCGCCGCGAACCCCTTCGCCGCGTGGCTGGCGGGTGAGGGCGGCGACGTCGGCCACGGCGCGGGCCACGCCCGCCACGCTGACGGGCTTTCGCAGTACGGTGTCGGCGCCGGCCTCGGTGCACTCGCGGGCCTCGTCGGCGTCGCCGCCGATCACGGCGATGATCGGCATGTGGCCGTTGGCGCCGGGCAGGGCGCGGATCTCGGCGGCGGTCTCCGGACCGTCCAGCACCGGCATGCGGCCGTCGAGCATCAGCAGGTCGAACTCGCAGACCTTGGCCAGGTCGACGGCGCGACGGCCGTTCTGGGCGTGGACGACCTGGTGGCCCAGCTGCTCGAGGATGGCGCGCAGCATGGCGGCGTTGAGGGCGTCGTCCTCGGCGATCAGCACGCGCAGGCTGCGCTGGACGTCGGGGGCCTGATCGGCGGCGGCCAGGGTTTCCTCGACCGGCTCCTGCGGGCAGGGGGCGGCGACGTCGTAGGGCAGCAGCAGGGTGAAGCAGCTGCCGACGCCGAGGGCGCTGCTGGTCTCCAGCGCGCCGCCCATCAGCTTGGCCAGCTGGCGCGACAGCGACAGGCCAAGGCCCGCGCCGTTGACGCCGGCGCCGGTGCGCTCGACCCGGCGGAAGGGCTCGAAGGCCTGCTCCAGTTCTTCGGCCGACAGGCCGGGGCCGGTGTCGGCGACCTCGATGGCGATGCGGTCGCCGCGCGGCTCGATCCGCACCTCGACCCGGCCGCGGACGGTGTACTTCACCGCGTTGCCGACGAGGTTGGCGATGATCTGGCGGGTGCGCATCGGATCGGCGACGGCGGCGCCGAGGAGGCGGGCCTCCAGCGTCGGATCGACGTGGACGGCCAGCTCCAGCCCCTTGGCCAGGGCGTGGGGGCGTTCCAGCAAGGCGAGGTCGCGGACCAGGCGGACGGGCTCGAAGGCCTGGCGCTCGACGGCCAGGCGGCCGGCCTCGGCGGTCTCGGCGTCGAGCGTGGCGTTCAGAACCGCGATCAGGTCCTGGGCGGCGTCGAGGGCGGCGTTGAGTTGCTCGCGCGACGGGGCCGCGCGGCCGCCCTTGCCGGCGGCGGCGGCCAGCACGTGGGTGACGCCGGTCAGGCCGTTGCGGATCTCGTGGCTGAGGGTGGCGACGATGTCGGACTTCGAGCGGGCGGTGCGCTCGGCGGCCTCCAGCACGCGCAGGCGCTCCTCGATCAGGGCCTCGTGGGCGACGGCCAGGGCGTGCTGGCGGCGCAGCATGCGGTTGAAGATCATGGCCATGGCCATGGCCAGCGCCAGGCCGCCCCAGGCCATGACGCCGGCCGAGCGGCTCTCGGGCCGGCTGAAGAGGGCGACCAGCGGACCGGCGGCGGCCACGGGGGCCACGACCATCAGGCAGGGCAGCACGGGGGCGGCGAAGAAGATGCAGACCATGCCGGCGGCGGCGGCCAGCAGCAGCAGGGTCTCGCGGGCCGGACCGGCGCCTTCCGCGAAGGCAGACATCTGCACGACGGCCAGCGCCCACAGCAGGCCGCCCGCGACCTGAAGCCGCATGCGGCGGGTCAGGTCCTCGGCCTCCGGGGTCCTCAGCCAGTTGGTGACGCCATAGAACACGCCCCAGTTGATGGCGAAGACCGCGAAGGTCATCGTCATCCACAGGGCGTTGGCCGCGTGCGATCCCGCCCAGACGAAGAACGGCAGGCTTACGGCGAAGATGGCCAGGGCGTAGGGCAGCAACGCTCTCTGCACGCCGAGGGCGAGCGCGGTGTCGGCCCCGGGCCTGGTCAGGTCTTGGGTTCGGCGCTCGGCGAGCAAGAATCGGATCCTCGGACAGTCAGGGGAGGACGCTATGCGCTCACGGTTTGCGGCTGGTTACGGGGTATCGTTAATCGGGGAGGTATCCAGGGCAAACAATCGTTAACGCTAACCGTCACATTGTTTGATTCGACGTTCATTCGCAGAAGGCCAGGCCCATGGCCACGACCCGCGCCGCGCTCACCACCGACGACATCCGCATGCTCGTAAAGGGCGCGACGCCTGACGAGCGCGCGCTGGCCGCTCACAAGCTGTGCCGCAAGATCGACCGCGCCGAACTGAGCGAGGACGAGCGCCTCCAGGCCCAGGACATCCTGCGGGTCATGGCCGCCGACGCCGCCGAGCTGGTGCGCCGCGCCCTGGCCGTGACGCTGAAGACCTCGCCGCTGCTGCCGCCGGACGTCGCCAACCGGCTGGCCCGCGACGTCGAGAGCGTGTCGCTGCCGGTGATCAGCTTCTCGCCGGTGTTCAACGACAACGACCTGGCCGAGATCATCCGCCTGGGCGGCCCGGTGCGCCAGATGGCCATCGCCCGCCGGCCCAAGCTGTCGAGCAAGGTCACCGGCCTGCTGGTCGACCAGGCGCCGGAAGACGTCGTGGCCGCCGCCTGCGCCAACGACAACGCCCGCTTCTCGGACATGGCCCTGCAGAAGGCCCTGGACCGCTTCGCCAAGTCGGAGACCGTGCTCAAGGCCGTGGCCTACCGCTCGGTGCTGCCGCTGTCGGTGACCGAGCGCCTGATCGACATGGTCGGCGACCAGCTGCGCGAACACATCCTCGACAACCACGCCCTCTCGGCCGAGCGGGCGCTGGAGATCATCGTCGGCGCCAAGGAGCGGGCGACGATCGACCTGGTGGACCAGGCCGGCCGCACCGCCGACCCGCAGGCCTTCGCCGCCCACCTGCACCGCGCGGGCCGGCTGACGCCGTCGCTGCTGCTGCGGGCCGTGGCCCAGGGCCACATGACCTTCTTCGAGTGGGGCCTCTCCGAACTGGCCGGGGTTCCGCATCACCGCACCTGGCTGATGGTGCACGACGCCGGCGCCCTGGGCCTGAAGGCCGTCTACGAGCGGGCCGGCCTGCCGTCGCGCCTGTTCCCGGCCTTCCGCGCCGGGGTCGACGCCTATCACGGCGTGGAATTCGACGGCCGCCCCGGCGAGCGCGAACGCTTCCAGGAGCACATGCTGCAGCGGTTCCTGACCTCGTCCCAGGCCGTTTCGCGCGAAGAGCACGACTACCTCCTCGACAAGCTGGACCGCCTGGCGGGCTTCAAGGCCCGCGCGGCGGGGTAGGGGCGTCCTTCTCCCCTTGCGGGAGAAGGTGGCGGCCGTTCCCGAGGAACCTCCCCCCCGTGGGGGAGGCGATCGCGTAGCGATCGGAGGGGGGAGTCGGTGGGATATCGGCCGACGCCTCGAAAGCTGAAGACGTCCCCCCACCGGCCTTCGGCCGCCTCCCCCAGAGGGGGAGGTTCCTTGAGCGCATGGCTTCTCTTCCTCACGCGGTGAACCGCTGAGCTGTCGAAGGGGAACGGAGCGC
>NZ_JBXAQX010000019.1:0-42861 GCF_058807655.1 Caulobacter sp. GW821-FHT12A07 | reverse complement strand
AGCGCTCCCTCCCGAAGACCAAAAGGTCGTCGGCAATCCAGCTGCCCGAGTCGATTGAGGCCGCGGAACTTAGCGATCCAGCGCCGAAAATGCAAGTCGAAACCTTCATTTCCGAAGCTGCGAAGGCGTCCCCCGCGGCGAGGTGCGGCTTCTACGTGGGGCCTCCGCCGGCCGCAAGCCGATTCCGCCCGCCCCGCGCCCTTAGCTGTGGGCGGATCTGTGCATGGAGTCCGGAACAGAAGCGCTTGCGCCCCGCCCCGCCGTGGCTTCATAGAGCGCGCAGGGTCAGGTGCGCGCGGCTGACCCGCCTGACGCGCTCCATCTATAGAGAGCGCTCTATAGAAGAGGGGTCGTCGATGTTGTCCCAGAAGGCGCGCTACGCCCTGCGCGCGATGATCGAACTGGCGCGCGCCGAGGAGCAGGTCACGGCCGGCGAACTGGCCCTGCGCGCCGACGCGCCCCGCAAGTTCCTGGAAGCCATCCTGCTGGGCCTGGCCCGCCACAAGCTGGTGACCAGCCGCCGCGGCAAGTTCGGCGGCTACCTGCTGGCCCGCCCCGCCGCCGAGATCAATTTCGCCGAGATCATCCGCCTGGTCGACGGGCCGCTGGCCTTGGCCCCCTGCGTCAGCCGCACCGCCTTCCGCCGCTGCGAGGACTGCAGCGACCTGGTGACCTGCGCCCTGCGCGAGGCCCTGCTGCGGGCGCGCGACGCCACCGCCGCCGTGCTCGAGGGCTACACCCTGGCCGACGCGGTCACCGGCACGGGCGCCGAGCTGATCGGCTGACGCCCCTCTCTATATGTAGGGGCGCTCTCATATGAGGCGCTCCCTATAGAAGAGAGAGCGCCCCTCGCCCGCCCCGGCCTCAGCCGGCGGCGATATAGGCCTTCAGGCCGTCGGCCTCGGCCTGGGTCTCCTGGATCTTGTACTTCACCAGGTCGCCGATCGAGATGATCCCGACCAGCCGACCGCCCTTGGCCACCGGCAGGTGGCGGATGCGCCGGTCGGTCATCTTGGCCAGCAGGGCCTCGATGGTCTCGTCCGGCTGGGCGAAGATCACGTCGCGGGTCATGCAGGCCGAGATCGGCTTGGTGAGGGCGCCGGCCCCCTCCTTGGCGATCTGCCGCACGATGTCGCGCTCCGACAGTATGCCGGCGATGCTTTCGTCGGCCTCCAGCACCACCATCGCCCCGACCTTGCGGGCGTGCAGCAGGGCGGCCGCCGCGCCGACGGTTTCCTGGGGCGAGGCGGTGAACACCAGGTCGCCCTTGTCCTTCAGGATCTGAGACACCAGCAAAGCTCAATCCTCCCTTATGGTTCTTGGAGAACGAGGGTCTCGCAATCCCGCTCCGGGATCAATGGCGTAAGAGACGCCAAAGGATGCGCGGCCTTCCGATCGACCGCCCCAACCGCCGCGCGGTGCGCGTTTAACCAATTCTGGATACCTTGGCGCCTAGGATTGGCGTGTCCGGTTTTGGCACGGGGGTTGCTTGCAATCCCCTGGCAGACAGTCGCGGAGCCCGTCATGGCCTCAAATAAGAACAACAAGCCCCTCGTCCGGGCCTACGGCGCGGCTTTCGTCGCGGCCGGTGTCCTGATCGGGGCCAGCGTTCCGGCCTTCGCCCAGAGCGTCAGCACCAATTCGGCCTCGTACAACGCCGGCTATGGCCGCACGGCGGGGCAGGAAAACCAGATCGTCGACTATTCGACCCGCGACGCCAACGGCAACCGCGTCATCGTCGACGGCGTCATGCTGACCGGCAGCGACCAGAGCGTCTATTCCAGCCGCAGCTCGTCGGGCTCGCTCGACAGCTATTCGGGCGTCGGCAGCCTGGGCGGCTATTCCAGCTCGACCGCGATCGGCAACAACCTGACGGTCATCACCCAGGGCAGCAACAACGTGGTCATCGTCAACTCCAAGCAGGTCAACAACGGCAATGTCACCGCCGGTTCGTCGACCAACGGCGGTGTCTCCAATGGCAACTAAGCGGATCCTCCTGCTGGTGGCCGCGGCCTGCTCGGCGCTCAGCGCCTGTGGCGGCGGCGTGCCCAAGCGTCTGGACGCGGGCAACTACGCCCGGCCGATCGGCACCGCGCCGGTCACGGCTAACCCGACCCCCTATTCGACGGCGCTGAACTGCCTGGCCAGCTACGCCCGGCAGAACCGCGTCGCCGCCCCGCGCATCGCCGTGGGCCGCATCGCCGACTACACCGGCAAGGAAGAGTCCGACGGTTCGGGCCGCAAGGTCACCCAGGGCGCCTCGCTGATGGCCATGACCGCCTTCGCCAAGGCCGGCATGCCGATGGTCGAGCGCTTCGACACCTCGGTCTCCGAGCTCGAACTGAAGTACGCCAACAACAAGCTGATCTCCGACCGCCCGGCCCCGACGCCGGACGCTCCGGCCGACTATCGCAAGATCGTCGCCGGCCAGGTCGCGGGCTCGGACTTCTACCTCGTCGGCGGCGTCACCGAGCTGAACTACAACATCCATTCGGCGGGCGCCGACCTCTACGGCGGCGACCTCGACAGCGACGGCCTGAAGGCCAACTTCAAGCGCCGCCTGTTCGTGATGAACATCGCCATGGACCTGCGCCTGATCAACAGCCGCACCCTGGTGGTGGAAGACGTCATCTCCTACCAGAAGCAGGTGATCGGCCGCGAAGTCAGCGCCGGCATCTTCGCCTTCGCCAACAACAACGTCTTCGACCTGTCGGGCGGCAAGGGCGCGCTGGAGCCGGTGCAGCTGGCCGTGCGCTCGCTGATCGAGCGCTCGGTCGTCGAGATGAGCGCCAACCTCTACGGCATGCCGGGTCCCCAGAGCTGCCTGCAGTCGGATCCGTTCGGCGCCGACACCGTCGGCGTCACGGGCGCCTACACGCCCGCCTACAACAACCTGGGAACCAACAATGCGCAGACCCGCGAAGATCCGTCTCGCTGGAACGATCGCAGCGATCCCTCTGTGCGTCGCGGTCGCTACTAGCGTCGCCTTCGCCCAGGGCCAGGTTCTCAACAACCAGGTCAATCTGGGCGAGGTCTTCACCGAGCAGACCCTCAACGTCGTCACCGTCGAGGAGGGCGTCAGCGCCACCACGACCGCCGCCGGCAACGCCGTCGGCATCGGCGGCGAGCGCGCCGACGTCAGCGCCACCTCAAACCAGGTGAACTCCGGCTCGGTCTACGGCCACGGCGTGGTCAACGCCTCCGGCTCGATGGGCGCGTCCAGCGACGTCACCACCGTGGCGACCGGCAACAACGGCTCGGTCGACATGACCGAGGCCACCTATTCCGGCTTCACGGTCCAGACCAACAGCGGCGCGGTCACCGCCCGCGGCCAGGTCGAGGGCGAAACCGCCCAGGCCGGCGACCTGACCATGGCCACCCAGGCGATGGGCAACGCCCAAGGGCTCTATCTCGACAACGGCTCGGCCGGCGCCCGCATCAGCCAGGCCAATTCCGGCGACGTCCTGGCCGACGGCGGGGCGATCGTGCAGTATGTCAGCGGCACGTCCACCGTGGCCGGCGCGGCGGCGGGCAACAGCATCGCGATCGGCGGCTACAACCAGTCGGCCGCCCGGGTGATCGCCGACCAGGGCAACACCTCCGACCTCGTCCAGGCCAGCAAGTTCACCGCCTACGGCAACAGCTACCTGACCAGCACGGCGACCACCGCCGTCGCCAACGACCTGTCGGCCAGCAACACCGGGCCGCTGCTCGACGTGGCCAACCACCAGTACAACACCGCCTATGTGCGCTCGCAGGCCGAGACCAGCTCGTATCTCTACGGCGCGGCCCAGGCCAGCGCCAACGGCGTGGGCAACAACGCCATCGTCGGCAACACCGGCGCGGCCCTGGTGCTCGACAACGTCCAGACCAACGACGGCGGCGGCGTCGAGGTGATCGCCAGCGCCACGGGCGACACCGGCTACGACATCGGCGCCAGCGCCACGGCGGCCGGCAACTCGGTCACCGGCTATGTCTGCAGCCAGTGCGGCGGCTCGATGAGCGTCTCCAACGACCAGTCCAACAGCGCCGACGTCTCGGCCCGCTCGACCACCACGGTCACGGGCTCGGCCCGCTCGGTGACGGGCACGGCCAGCGCCACGGGCAACAACGCGGCGTTCTACATCCGGAACTGAGGCCTCTCTGCTCCTCCCTTGCTTTAGCGGGGGAGGTGGCGCGCTGCGGATACGCAGCGTGACGGAGGGGGCGAGACTGGGCTCGGCCCTCCCCCCGTAAAATCCCCGCGAAAGCGGGGACCCAGGTGTTTTCCAGCAATGCCCGTTCCCTCTCCCCTTGCGGGAGAGGGTGGCCTCCGAAGGAGGTCGGGTGAGGGGTCTCTCAGAAATCGAAACCGCGTGTGGCGGTCAGGCCGGGTGATGCGTCTCATGTCTGAGAGACCCCTCATCCGTCGGCTTCGCCGCCACCTTCTCCCGCAAGGGGAGAAGGATTTCAGCGCCCGTACACCGCGTCGCGCAGTTCCCGCGTCACCTGGCCGTTCATGCCTTCGAACGCGGTATTGGTCAGCAGCACCACGGTCAGACCAGCCTTGGGATCCACGAACCAGTTGTGCCCATAGACCCCGCCCCAGGCCAACGTGCCCTGCCCTTGCGGGGTCTTGGCCACCGCCGGATCGTCGAGCACGGCCCAGCCGTAGCCGAAGCCCCAGCCGGGGCCCTGGGTGGCGGCCTTGATCCCGGCCTGGTCGGTGATCATCAGTTTGACGCTAGCGGGCGAAAGCACCGGCCCGCCGCCGGTGCGCACGGCCTCCAGCAGGGCCAGCACGTCGCCGGCCGTGCCGACCATGCCCGCTCCGCCCGAGGGGAAGGCGGCCGGATCCGTCGCGCGGCTGGGGGCCATGCGCACGGCGGTCGCGCCCAGAGAGACGTCCTGGTTGTCGGTCATCCGGGTGGGGGCCGGGCTGGCGTTGGCGTAGGGCGTGGCCAGGCGGGCCGGGTCCTTGGCCTGGAAGCCGGCGTCCTTCAGGCCCAGCGGGCCGGTCACGGTGCGCTCGACGACCTGCGGCAGCGGCTGGCCGTCGGCCTTCTCGGCCACCAGCCCCAGCACGTCGATAGCCAGCGAATAGCGCCAGGCGCTCCCCGGCGCGAAGGCCAGCGGCCCCTTGCCGATCCGGGCGACGTTCTCGTCCAGGGTCAGGCCCGAGATGTCGAGCCCGTCCGAGACGCCCAGCTTGTGATACGGGTGATCGGCCGTCTCCGACAGGCCGTAGGTCAGGCCCGCCGTGTGGTCGAGCAGCTGGCCTATGGTGATGGTCGGGACCCGCCCGTCGGCCAGGGCCGGCTTGAAGTCTGGCAGCCATTTGGTCACCGGATCGGCCAGCGACAGCTTGCCCTCCTCGACCAGCCGCATGATCGCCACGCTGACGAACGGCTTGCTGACCGAGGCCAGGCGGAACACCGCGTCCTCGCGCATCGGGGCGGTCGCCTCGCGGTCGGCCAGGCCCACGGCCCGGTGGTAGACGAGCTTGCCGTCGCGGGCGACCAGGGCCACCGCGCCCACCAGCCGCTGGTCGGCCACGGCGCGGTCGAGAACAGTGTCGATGCGGGCGGCCAAAGCGGCGTCGGGAGCAGCCGCCTGAACCGCCGGCTTGCCCACGGCCTGGGCCTGAACCATCGCCGGCGCGCCCGCCAGCACCGCCCAAATCGCCAGGGGGGCCGCAACGCCCGCAAGCCATCGACGCATTTCGCTGCTCCCTCGCCGCCGGACGCCCGGCCTTCCTACGGAGTGGGATGCGGCCGCGCCTTGCGCAAGTCCAGGCGCGCGAGTTTCCCACAGGCTTGCGGCCCGATGTTGCAAACTGGAAGTCGCCCTGGCCCAATCCGCCGCCGCGCGGCCTTGCTTGCGCCACGCGCGCCGCCCAAGTTGAGCTTCGACATCTTCCGCAATCGATCGGTAGCCATGATATCCGTCTCGCGCCTGGCGCTCGTCGTCTCCGCCGGCCTGGCGCTCACCGCCTGCTCCACCCTGCCTTCCGTTCTGCCCGGTTCGAGCAAGAAGGCCGACGCCCCGACCGCAGCCGCCGCCCCGGCAGCGCCCGCGCCGCCGGTCGCCCCGGTCAAGACCTCGGGCCCGCAGTTCTCCGACCTCAAGCCCGGCCAGTGGCCGCACGAGATCTCCGACGTCGCCGTCGATCCGGCCATCCACTTCGGCGTACTGCCCAACGGCATGCGTTACGCCCTGCGCAAGAACGCCACCCCGCCCGGCCAGGCCGCGCTGCGCCTGTGGTTCGACGCCGGCTCGCTGATGGAGGCCGACGACCAGCAGGGCCTGGCCCACTTCCTCGAGCACATGGCCTTCAACGGTTCGAAGAACGTGCCCGAAGGCGAGATGATCAAGATCCTCGAGCGCCGGGGCCTGGCCTTCGGGGCCGACACCAACGCCTCGACCAGCTTCGACGAGACGACCTACACCCTCGACCTGCCCAAGACCGACGACGGCACGGTCGACGACGCGATGATGCTGCTGCGCGAGGCGGCCGGCGAGCTGACCATCGACCCCGCCGCCGTCGACCGCGAGCGCGGCGTGGTGCTGTCGGAGGAGCGCACCCGCGACACCCCCGGCTACCGCGTCTTCAAGCAAGGCTTCGCTTTCAACCTGCAAGGCCAGCGGCCGCCCGAGCGCCTGCCGATCGGCACGACCGACGTCATCTCCACCGCCCCGGCCCAGCGCATCCGCGACTTCTACCAGGCCTGGTATCGACCCGAGAACGCGGTGTTCGTAGCCGTCGGCGACTTCGACCTCGACGCCATGGAGGCCAAGATCAAGGCTCGCTTCGGCGACTGGAAGGCCGTGGGCGAGCCGGGCGCGCGTCCCGACCTGGGCGCCGTGGCCCAGCGCGGCCTGACCGCCAAGGTCATCGTCGAGCCGGGCTCGGGCGAGTCGGTGCAGATCGGCTGGGCCCAGCCGGCTGATCAGCGGATCGAGACCAAGGCCACCGACCGCGAATACATGCTGGAATCGCTGGGCATGGCGGTGCTGAACCGCCGCCTGCGCGCCCTGGCCCGCGGCGAGACCCCGCCGTTCATCTCGGCCGGCGCCCTGCGCAACGACCAATACCACGCCGTCCAGATCAACGGCCTGTTCGCCCAGGTGAAGCCGGGCGACTGGAAGACCGCCCTGCAGGTGCTCGACCAGGAACAGCGCCGCCTCGTGCAGTTCGGCGTGCGCCAGGACGAGCTGGACCGCGAGATCACCGCCATGCGCGCCGGCTACCAGGCCGCCGCCGCCGGCGAGGCCACCCAGCGCACCCCGGCCCTGGCCGGCGCCATCGTCGGCAGCCTCGGCGACCGCGAGGTGGTGACCAGCCCCTCGCAGAACCTCGCCGGCTTCGACGCCATCACCAAGGACCTCAAGGCCGACGCCGTCTCGGCCGCCGTGCGCGCGCTGTTCGCCGGCCAGGGTCCGCTGATCGTGCTGCCGACCCCGACCGCCATCGAGGGCGGCGAGGCCACGGTCACCGCCGCCTATACGGACTCGACCAAGACGCCGGTCACCCCGCCGGCCGCCCCCGTGGCCACGGCCTGGCCCTATGCGGTGTTCGGCCCGACCGGCAAGCCGGTGGAGCAGAAGGACGTCGCCGACCTCGACACCGTCTTCGTCCGCTTCGAGAACGGCGTGCGCCTGACGGTCAAGCCGACCAAGTTCCGCGACGACCAGATCCTGGTGAAGGCCCGCATCGGCAACGGCCTGCTCGACCTGTCCAAGGCCGGCCAGAGCCCGCTGTGGTCGGCCTCGTCGATGATCGAGGGCGGTCTCAAGCAGATCACCGCCCAGGACATGGAGCAGGTGCTGACCGGCAAGGTCTGGAACGCCGGCCTCGGCGTCGAGGACGACGCCTTCGTGCTCAGCGGCCGCACCCGTCCGGAGGATCTCTCGACCGAGCTGCAGGTGCTGGCGGCCTACGCCTCCGACGCCGGCTGGCGGTCCGAGGCCTTCAACCGCATCAAGACCTATTACGGCACGATCCACGACCAGCTGGAGCGCACCAACAGCGGCGTCGTCGGCCGCGACCTGGCCGGGCTGATGCACCCGAACGACGGCCGCTGGACCTTCCCCAGCCGTCAGGACATCGCCGCCGGCTCGATCGACCAGCTGAAGGCCGCCGTCGGCCAGCCCCTGTCGACCGGCCAGATCGAGGTCGTCGTCGTGGGCGACACCACGGTCGAGAAAGCCGTCGCCGCCGTGGCCGAGACCTTCGGCGCCCTGCCTGTCCGCACCGGCGCGGCCGCGCCCGCCGAAGCCAAGCAGATCGGCTTCCCCGCCCCCTCCAAGACCCCGGTGATCCGCACCCACAAGGGCCGCGCCGACCAGGGCCTGCTGTTCATGGCCTGGAAGACCGACGACCTGTTCAGCGACCTGCAGCGCTCGCGCAACATCCAGCTCCTGGCCTCGGTGATGCAGCTGCGGCTGATCGACGAACTGCGCGAGAAGCAGGGCGCGACCTATTCACCCTCGGTCTCGGCCACGGCCAACGCCACCTTCCCCGGCTGGGGGTATCTGGGCCTCTCGGTCGAGGTGCCGCCGGAAAAGCTCGACCAGGTGGTCGCCAGCGTCCGCAAGATCGCCGCCGACCTGCGCGACAAGCCGGTCAGCGCCGACGAGCTGGAACGCGCCAAGCTGCCGCGCATCGACCAGCTGGAAAAGGCCCGCGAGACCAACGAGTACTGGCTGGGCGCGCTCTCGGGCGCCCAGACCGACCCGCGCCTGCTCGACGCCACACGCTCGGTGATCGCCGGCCTGCAACGCGTCTCCGCCGCCGACGTCCAGAAAGCCGCCCGCGCCTTCCTGTCCGACGACAAGAGCTGGACCTTCGAGGTCAAGCCGGAGAAGTGATCCTGATCCCTCTCCCCTTGCGGGAGAGGGTGGCCCCCGAAAGGGGGTCGGGTGAGGGGTCTCTCAGAGCTCAACACTTCGAGCAGCGGCCAGGCCGGGCGGAGCGTCCAATATCTGAGAGACCCCTCATCCGTCGGCTTCGCCGACACCTTCTCCCGCAAGGGGAGAAGGACAAAAGAAAAAGGCCTCCGCTCTTTCGAACGGAGGCCTTTGTCGTTTCGAACCGGCTTAGGCGATCAGTAGACCACCCCGCCGACGCCGCCGTCGAGGCTCAGGCTCATGCCCGACGACCGCGTCTCCCGGACCGTCTCCTCGCGATAGGCGGTGTAGGTCTCGGTGGTCAGGATGCTCAGGATCTTCACGCCGGCGCCGTAGCGGCGCAGCAGCGAGCGCTCGTTGCAGTCGCGGGCCGGGCGCTGCGGACGGCAGACCAGGGTCCCGCCCTCACCACCACGAATACCGGGCGTGTGATAGAGCGCCTCGTTCTTCTGGCAGATATAGGTCTGAGCGCCGCGGCCGCCGGTGCTGACGTCGATCGTGCTGTCGTATTCGCCGATCACGTACTGCATGCGGCTGCCGGCGATGCAGCGGTAGAGCTCGCCGTCATAGAGATCGTCGATGTCGCGGTCGGGCGTGACCTGCGAGGCCGGGTGCGGGATGTCCTTGTCGTCCAGGCAGACGGCGCGGACGACGACGCGCTTGAACTTGGTGCGGGTGGCTTCATAGGCCGTGCGGCGGGCGGTCTCGCCGCCGATCACGTTGAGGCCGTCGATATAGCCGGTGGCCTGCGGGCCCGAATAGTAGCCGCCGTGCGCGCCGCCGCCGTAATAGACGGTCGAGCTGGCGCCCGCGCCGGCCCCGGCGCTGCTGCCGGCCGAGGCGTTGGCCGAGGCGCTCGCATTGACGTTGACGTTCACGTTGACGGAGCTCTTGCCGCCGCCACCGCCGTTACAGCCGCTGTTGCAGCCGCTCGGCGGCTTGGGCGGGCGCGGGGGCGCCGGCGGCGGGGTGCAGCAGCTCGGAGGCGTGGTCGTGCAGCCGCTGTTGCACTGGGCGTAGGCGACACCGCCCACGAAGAGTCCGGCCAGGGCCGCCCCGATGGCGATCCACAGCTTGGACACGGTCAGTTTCGGCGCCGTCATGGCGTCTCCCCTTCACACAGCGTGCGTCTTCCAGCCGGTTCACCAGCAAGAAGCGCGCCATGGGCCCGCCGCGCCTCGACTCTGTGCCAAGACGATACGACGGGGCCCCTGGCCCGGTTCTCCTAGCAAGCCCCATGCGGTCGATCTGGACCGCGAAGTGGACCCGCCAGGGGACGACGATGTTCCATCCAAGCACGGAACGGTTGATAGACTATTGGCGAACCCAGGCCGGCGCCGCGCGCATGCCGTCCCGCGCCGATGTCGATCCGGGCGATTTCCTCGATATTCTGTCCCAGGTCTTCATCCTGGGACGCTCGGGCGGCCGCTATCCGTTCCGCCTGACCGGCGGCTTCGTGGCCGATCTGCACGCCCGCGACCTGCGCGGCGAGGACTCGCTGTCGCTGTGGGCGCTGTCGCACCGGCTGGAGGTGAAGTCGGCCCTGGAGGTCGCCCGCCGCCGGGCCGAGCCCGTCGTCGTCACTGCCGACATTCGCGCCCACGGCGTCGCCTCGGTCGGCATGGAGGTGCTGCTGGCCCCGATGACCGGCGCCAGCGGCGAGGTCGACCGGTTCCTGGGCCTCTACCAGCCGATCGCCATGATGCAGCGCCTGATGGGCCGCCCGGCCTATGAACTGGGCGTCCGCCGGATCCAGGCGCTCGGCCCCAACAACGCCGAGGCCCCGCGCCTGCGGCTGGCCAGCCTGGACGGCCGGCTGATCGCCTGACGGCGGACAAGGTTTCCTCCCGGACTCTGGAGCGGGAGGCTTGCGTCGCACTGCCGGGTGCGACGCCGAAGGGATGGAGGGGGACGCTCGGGAGAGCGCCTCGCGGCGGGAGCGCCCCCTCCTCCCGGATTTACTAGGCGCCGCCGTTGCGTGCGGTGACGATCCAGCCGGCGCCGTCGATCACCACCGACCGGTCCTGCGCCTTGGCCGCGAAGGCTTCGCGCACCGCGATCCTGGCTTCTTCCACCACCGCCTTGGCCTGCTCGGCCAGGGCCCGGGTCAGCGGGCCGACCTGGAAGGCCAGGTCCACGGCGTCGGCGATCGCCGCCTCGCGCGTCTCGCCTTCGCCGAAGACGATCTGGTGATCGACCGGCGTCAGCACGACATCGACGAAGCCGGCCTCGCCCAGAATCCGCTCCACCCGCGCCCGGTCGCCGAACGAGAACGGCCCAGGAGCCTCGGGCGGCGGCGCGGCGGGCGGGCCGACGATCGGGGCGATGGCCTGCAGCGGCAGCCGCACCCAGTCGTTCTCGCCCGCCCCGCGCCAGCAGACGAAGGCGAGGCGACCTTTCGGCTTCAGCGCCCGGCGCATGTGGGTGAAGGCCCCCGCCGGGTCGTCGAAGAACATCACCCCGAACCGCGAGAACAGCAGGTCGAACTGCGCCACCGGCAGCAAAGCCCGGCTGGCGTCGGCCACCTGGAAGCGGGCGTTCGGTCGCTCCTCGCCCAGCTCGCGGGCCCGCGCCACCAGCGGTTCGGAAACGTCGACGCCCAGAACGCCGCCCTTGGCCCCGACCAGGGCCGCCAGCGCCAGGCTGCCCGCCCCCGCGCCGCAGCCGATGTCGAGGACCTGTTCGCCCGGCGCCGGCGCGGCGGCGGCGACCGCCGCCCGGCCATAGGCGTCGAGCATCCGGTCGAGCCGCGCCTGGTTGGCCACCCAGCGCTCGCCGGTGCGCCCGTTCCAGTCGGCTATCTGGTGGACATTGCGCTCGGTCATGGCGGGGCCTCAGTTGAGAATTGATCTCAACAAGCTTTAGTCCCGCCGACGCCGGCTGTCGATCGAGAACACAGCCCCGCTAAGATCGTGTGGCCTAGGTCGCCAACTGGCGCAACCGTCCGACCGTGCTTTCGGCCAGATCCGCCAGGTTCCAGGCCTCGCCGTCTTTCAGACGGTTGGCGATCATGCTCAGCGGGTGACAGCCCAGTTGGACGCCCGTCAAGGCGACGCTGATCTCGTCGCCGTACGCGTCATCGACCGCCAGGGCCCATTCCAGGCCGCCGTGCGCGAGCAGCGCCTCGCCGAACGCATAGCCCACAGCCTCGATCGCCGCTGTCGCGCCTTCGGCCTCTGAAAGCAGAACATCGTAGAGCGCTTGCAGGTCGGTCGCCGACAAGCGCTCTACCCCGGCCATCCGTTCGGCCCGCGCCACCCCGATGCGGACGGCCGCACGCTCGGCTTCATCGAGAGGACGGTAGATCGGCAAAGCTCAGCGCCCCGCCGCGTCCAGCGCTGCGATCACCTCGGGCGGCAGGGTCAGGCGGGCGCCGGCCAGCAGTTCGTCGAGCTGTTCGACGCTGGTGGCGCTGGCGATCGGGGCGGTGATGGCCGGATGGGCGACGATCCAGGCCAGGGCGATCTGGGCGGGGCTCGCGCCGGTCGCCTCGGCCGCAGCGTCGAGGGCGGCCAGCACCCGCAGGCCCTTTTCGTTCAGATAGTCGCGCGCGATGGTCCGGCCCCGCGCCCGCCCCTCGAGATCGGCCTCGCTGCGATACTTGCCGGTCAGGAAGCCGGCGGCCAGGCCGTAGAACGGGATGATCCCGACGCCTTCTCGCGTCGTCAGCTCGGCCAGGGCGCCCTCAACCTCGTCGCGGTCATAGAGATTGAACTTCGGCTGGATCGACTCGTAGCGGACCAGGCCCTTGTCGGCCGAGGCCTTCAGCGACGCCTCCAGCCGCTCGGGCGTGAAGTTCGAGGCCCCGATGGCCCGCACCTTGCCGGCCTTCACCAGCCGGTCGAAGGCCTCCAGCGTCTCGTCGATGGGCGTGGCCGCATCGTCCTCGTGCGACTGGTAGAGGTCGACGTAATCCGTCTGCAGCCGGCGCAGCGAGTCTTCCAGCGCCTCGACGATGTTGGTCGCCGACAGACCGGGGCGCTTGGGCCACTTGGCCACCTTGGTCAGGATCTTGATGCTGTCGCGCTTGCCGCCGGCCGCCAGCCAGCGGCCGATCGTCGCCTCGGACTCGCCGCCTTCGTGTCCCGGGACCCAGGCCGAATAGACGTCGGCCGTATCGACCGCGTCGAAGCCGCCGTCGACGAAGGCGTCGAGCAGCCGGTGCGAGGTCGTCTCGTCGGCCGTCCAGCCGAAGACGTTGCCGCCGAACACCAGCGGGGCGATCGAGAGGCCGGAGCGGCCGAGGGGGCGTTGGCTCATGAAGCAGGTCCTATTGGAAGACGGCCGTGACTGTGGGCGGCTTCACCCGCCCCCGCCCAATCAAACTTTGAAATAAGGCCTATTGGGCGCGAGCAGCGGATCTATCCGAAACCGCCCGCGCGCCTCCCTCTTCCGTAAAACCCCCGCGACAGCGGGGATTTTACGGGTGAAGAGGTCAGGCCGCCGCCGCGGCGGCCCCGTCGAACACCGGCGCGTCCTGCGGCGCCAGGGTCGCCTTGCCGCGCAGCAGGTCGGCCGCCCGCTCGGCGATCATGATCGTGGGCGCATTGGTGTTGCCGCCGATCAGGGTCGGCATCACCGAGGCGTCGATCACCCGCAGGCCCGCAAGGCCCTGCACCCGCAGCTGGTCGTCGACCACCGCCAGCGGATCGCCGGCCGCGCCCATCCGGCAGGTGCCGACCGGGTGATAGATCGTCTCGGCCTTGGCCCGGATCCAGGCGTCGATCTCGGCGTCGCTCTTCACCCCGGCGCCCGGCGCGTACTCGCTGTCGCGATAGGGATCCAGCGCCGCCTGGGCGGCGACGTCGCGGCCGATCCGCACGCCTTCGCGCATCGCCCGGCGGTCCTCGTCGGCGGCCAGGTAGTTGGCCAGGATCGTCGGATCGGCGAACGGGTCGGCCGACCGCAGGCCCACCGAGCCCCGGCTCTCCGGCCGCAGCTGACAGATGTGCAGGGTGAAGCCGTCCTTCTCGACCACCACCTTGCCGTGGTCCTGCATGATCGCCAGCACCGCGTGAATCTGCAGGTCGGGCCGGTCGAGATCGGGCCGCGAGCGCAGGAAGGCGCCCGACTCCAGGAAGTTCTGCCGCCCGATGCCCTTGCCCATCAGCAGGTAGGAAAGGCCGACGCCCAGCTTGTTCAGCCCCTTGTTGGCCGAATAGGCGGTCTTGAGCCCCTTGGTCGTCCACGACAGGCAGACGTCCAGGTGATCCTGCAGGTTCTGACCGACGCCGCGCGACTCGTGGATGGTCGAGATGCCGTGCATCTTCAGCGCATCCGGATCGCCGATCCCCGACAATTGCAGAATTTGCGGAGACTGCACCGCGCCGGCGCTCAGCAGCACCTCGGCGTCGGCGTGCGCGACCGCCGTCTGGCCGCCCTTGCCTGCGACATATTCGACGCCGATCGCCCGGCCTTTCTCGACCAGGATCCGCGTCGTGCGGGCCTCGGTGATGCAGGTCAGGTTCGGCCGCGCCAAGGCGCCGGCCAGATAGGCGGCCGCCGCGCTCCAGCGCTTGCCGTCGCGGATCGTCAGGTCGTAGGGGCCGAAGCCCTCCTGCTGGAAGCCGTTGAAATCCTTGGTCACCGGGTGGCCCGCCTGGCGGCCCGCCTCGATCACCGCCTTGTAGAACGGGCTGTCGGACTCCCCGGCCGAGACGTGCAGCGGCCCGTCGCCGCCATGATAGTCGCAGCCCCCGCCGTGGAAGGTCTCCGAGCGCTTGAAGTAGGGCAGCACCTCGGCATAGGACCAGCCCGACAGGCCCATCTGCCGCCACTGGTCGTAGTCGCGGGCATGGCCGCGGATATAGATCATGCCGTTGATCGCCGAGCTCCCGCCCAGGCCCCGGCCGCGCGGCCACCACAGGCGGCGGCCGTCCAGGTGCGGCTCCGGATCGGTCCAGAAGCCCCAGTTGCTCTCGCCCTTGGCCTTGATCAGTTCGCCCACGCCCGCGGGCATGCGCACCAGCACCGAGCCGTTCTTGCCGCCGGCCTCCAGCAGCAGAACCTTCACCGCCGGATCCTCGCTCAGCCGCGCGGCCAGCACGCAGCCCGCCGAACCGGCGCCGATGATGACGTAGTCGTAGCGCGTGCCCGACATGGCGTCCCTCCCACAATGTTATCGTTGTTAAGACAGAGAGTGACCCGGCCCGGCGACGGCGGCAAGAGGGCGCGTAAACGCCGCCATAACGTCGTTACGGATTTTGCGAAGACTCAACCTTAATCCGATCTGCAAACCTGCCCGCCATCATGACGGCATCAGATCGATCGGCGGCTTCGTGGAGAGCGCCTTCCGGTCATCCGAACTTCCAACGGCGGCTTCGATCCCGCTGCCGCCGTGAGAAGCCCCGCGCACCGAGCCCCCCGCGCGGGTCCGTCAGGAGCGCCGCCGTCTTCCCCCCAGAGGGCGGCGCTCCTGCATTTTTCCGGCTCACAAGGCCTTCAGGCCGGCGCGATAGCGCTTCCAATTCTCGACATAGTGCAGGGCCGAGGCCTGCAGGATCATCGCCTGGTGCTCGCTGACCTCGCGGATGATCTTGCCCGGCGCGCCGACCACCATCGAGTTGTCGGGGATCTCCTTGCCCTCGGTGATCAGGGCGCCGGCCCCGATCAGGCAGTTCTTCCCGATCCTGGCGCCGTTGAGGATGATCGAGCCGATGCCGATCAGCGAGCCGTCGCCGATCGTGCAGCCGTGCAGCATCACCATGTGGCCGACGGTGACGTTGGCGCCGATGGTCAGCGGGATCCCGGCGTCGGTGTGCAGCACCGAGCCGTCCTGGATGTTGCTGTTCTCGCCGACGGTGATCGGATCGTTGTCGCCGCGCAGCACCGCGCCCCACCAGACGCTGGCGTTCTGCTTGAGCACGACGTTGCCCATCACGCTGGCGCTGGGGGCGATCCAGTATTCGCCTTCCGGGGGAAGCCGCGGCGCCGCATCGCCCAACGAATAGACAGTCATCCGTACACCCCGTGTTCTTTTGGCACGCAGAATCTTAATCGCTCAGAAACCATAATCACCCCATTGTAAATCCGGTGATTCGGCATGGAACATCCCTTCATCGGGAGACTTCCTTCCGTATCTGCCGCGGACCATACCGACCGCGGCCTCCTGACGACGGAGAACAGGGTCTTGCGTTCGGCGTTCCGGCGTACAGCACCGCCTTCCTGGGGCTCCACCGAGCCGCCTGGCCGCGCCTGCGGCTCCGTCTTCTGCTCCTCTCATCGACCCAAGGACGACGCCTCACGGCCTCGTCCTTTTTTCATGCCTGAATGGAGGCTTTGATGACCAAGCGAGCCCTGAAGCGGATGGTGCGCGAGGGCGCGGACGACCGCTATGACGACGCCAAGGTGCGTCGCCTGCCGGTGGAGCATCGCGGCGGCTGGTCGCCGCTGGGCGAGACGGACAACGCGCCCCGGGATCAGAGCTACATCAAGACGATAAAACCAAAATCACCGGGCCAGGCCCAGCTGATGGAGGCCATGGACTCCAAGAACCTGGTCATGGCTCTGGGTCCCGCCGGCACCGGCAAGACCTACCTGGCCATCGCCAAGGCCGTGGAGGCGCTCGAGGCCGGACGGGTCAACCGCATCGTCCTGTCGCGCCCCGCCGTCGAGGCCGGGGAGTCGATCGGCTACCTGCCGGGCGACATGGAAGACAAGCTGGCCCCCTATCTGCGCCCGCTCTACGACGCCCTGACCGATCGCCTTTCGGTCAAGCGCATGCGGGCCCTGATGGCCGAGGGCGCCATCGAGATCGCCCCGGTCGGCTTCATGCGCGGCCGCACTCTCAACAACGCCTTCGTGGTCATCGACGAGGCCCAGAACTGCACCTACATGCAGCTGAAGATGCTGCTGACGCGCCTGGGCTGGCACTCGACCATGGTGGTCACCGGCGACCCGAACCAGTCCGACCTGCTGCCGGGCATCTCGGGCCTGGCCGACGTGGCCGCCAAGTTCGAGGAGCTGTCCAACATCGCCGTCGTCCGCCTGGCCGACAAGGACATCGTCCGTCATCCCCTGGTGGCCGAGATGCTCGGCGTTCTGTGACCCTAATTCTGTAATTTCATAACAGTTCTTGCCCCTCGGGGCTTGAGTATGGGGCGGTCGGACTGCAAGGTCCGGCCGCCTTAACTGTTTTGGGACCCCATATGTCCGATGCCGCCGCCGCCCCACGCTCGGAGTTCACGCTCCGCGGCGTGCTTCTGGGGATCCTGATCACCGTCGTCTTCACGGCCGCCCAGGTCTATCTCGGCCTGAAGGTCGGCCTGACCTTCGCCACCTCGATCCCCGCCGCGGTGATCTCGATGGCCCTGCTGCGGTTCTTCAAGACCTCGACCATCCAGGAAAACAACATCGTCCAGACGATCGCCTCGGCGGCCGGCACGCTGTCCTCGGTGATCTTCGTCCTGCCGGGCCTGCTGATGATCGGCTGGTGGTCGAACATCCCGTTCCTGGCCACCTTCGGCATCTGCGCCGTCGGCGGCATCCTGGGCGTGATGTACACGATCCCGCTGCGCCGGGCGCTCGTGACCAACTCGCCCCTGCCCTATCCGGAAGGCGTCGCCGCGGCCGAGGTGCTGAAGGTCGGCGCCGGTTCGCGCGAAGGCGCGGCCGAGGGCAAGGCGGGCCTCTGGGCCGTGATCGCCGGCACCCTGGCGTCGGCGGCCTTCGCGGCCCTGGGCGCGGCCAAGATCTTCGCCGCCGAGGTCGCCACCTACTTCAAGGTCGGCAAGGGCGCGACCGGCATCGGCGCGTCCAGCTCGCTGGCGCTGATGGGCGCGGGCCACCTGATGGGCATCACGGTCGGCATCGCCATGTTCACCGGCCTGTTCATCGCCTGGGCCGTGCTGGTGCCGATCCTGACCGGCGTGTTCCCGGCCGAAGCCGGCATGAGCGTCGCCGACCACGCCCTGAAGGTCTGGTCCACCAAGGTCCGCTTCCTGGGCGCCGGCGTCATCGGCGCGGCCGCCATCTGGACCCTGGGCAAGCTCGTGGTGCCGATCTGGCGCGGCCTGGTCTCGGCGTTCGAGGCCGGCAAGGCCCGCCGCGCGGGCTCGGGCGACATTCCGCGGGTCGAGCAGGACATCCCGCTCTTCGTCGTCGGCCTGGTTTCGGTCGCCCTGCTGGCCCCGGCCGGCTGGCTGCTGGCGGCCTTCGCGCTCGGCGGTCCCGCCGGCGCCCTGGCCCTGCCGCTGACCATCGTCGGCGTCGCTTATCTGGTGTTCGCCGGCCTGCTGGCCGCCGCCGTCTGCGGCTACATGGCCGGCCTGATCGGCTCGTCCAACAGCCCGGTCTCGGGCATCGCCATCCTGACCGTGCTGGGCGCCTCGCTGCTGGTCGGCGCCATCGGCCGCGGCCTGATCGGCCCCGACGCCGCCAAGGCCCTGGTCGCCTTCGCCCTCTATGTCACCGCCACCGTCCTGGCCGTGGCCGTCGTGGCCAACGACAACCTGCAGGACCTGAAGACCGGCCAGCTGGTCGACGCCACCCCGTGGAAGCAGCAGACGGCCCTGGTGATCGGCGTGCTGTCGGGCGCCGTGGTCATCCCGTTCGTGCTGGACCTGCTGGCCAAGTCCAACGGCTTCGTCGGCGCGCCGAACCTCAACGTCGTGCCCGGCGCCGAGCCCCTGGCCGCGCCGCAGGCGACGCTGATCTCGACCCTGGCCAAGGGCGTCATCGGCCATAACCTGCAGTGGGACCTGCTGGGCGTCGGCGCCCTGATCGGCCTTGCCCTGGTGCTCGTCGACATCGTCCTGCGCCGCGCCAGCAAGGATCGCTTCAGCCTGCCGCCGCTGGGCGTGGGCCTGGCCATCTACCTGCCCAGCGCGGTGACCGCCCCCGTGGTGGTCGGCGCCGTCGCCGGCTGGATCTTCGAGCGCGTGGTCTCCAAGGACCGCAAGGCCGAGGTCGCCAAGCGCCTGGGCGTGCTGATCGCCTCGGGCTTCATCGTCGGCGAGAGCCTGTTCAACGTGGCCCTGGCCCTGCTGATCGTCGCCAGCAACAAGGGCGCCCCCCTGGCCATCGCCTCGCCGCCGCCCGAGCACCTGGGCATGATCATCGCCCTGGTCGTCGCGGCGATCCTGGTGGCCGGCCTCTACGCCTGGTGCCGCATCCAGGCCCGAAAGACCGAACAGGCCTGATCGGACTTTTCCGCTGAAGACGAAGACCCCGGAAGCCGCCGCTTCCGGGGTCTTTTTCATTCCGCCGCCAGCACGGTGAACCAGACGTCCGCCCGCCGCTCGAAGCCCAAGGCCCGGTAGAGCGCATTGGCCCCGGCGTTGTCGGCGTAGCTGTGCAGGAACGGCGTCTCGCCCCGCGCCAGGATCTTGCCGGCCACGTGCGCCATCAGCCCGGCGGCGTAGCCCTGCCCCCGGAAGTCTGGGTGGGTGCAAACGCCGCTGACCTCGGTGAAGCCGTCGGGCCGCATCCGTTCGCCGGCCATCGCCGCCAGTTCGCCGCCGACCTTCACCCCGACGAACTCGCCCAGTTCGTGGGTGCGCGAGAAGAACGGCCCGGGCTTGGTCAGCGTGGCCAGGGCCAGCATTTCGGCCGCGTCGGCTTCGGTCAGGGCGACGATCTCGAAATCGACGGGCTTGAGCGGGGTGATCGCCGACGCCGCCATCTGCCAGCAGAGGGCGCTGGAGACCACCGCCGTCCCAGGGATCGGCGGCGGCGGAGAAAGCTCGACCAGGCCGCTGTTTCCATGCTCGCCGACGAGCTCGCCCAGGGCAGCCAGGCTCTCCGGCGTCTCATCCGCGATGGCGGCGAACAGGCCGAAGCGCGGATCCATCCGCAGCGCGCCCTCCTTGGCGATCGCCAGGTGCGCCTGCCGGCCGGTCAGGCTGGACCAGACAGGGCGGTCGAGGGGATGGCTCATGGGCAATAGGCGGCGATCAGGGCCTTCACGGCGCCGACGCTGGCCATGGCCGGCTTGTCGTCGCCGTCGAACATCTGGCTGGAGGTGAAGACGCCCTCGATCAGCAGCAGGAAGGCGTCGCCCAGGGCTGCGGGATCGCGCGCGCCCATCTCCACCGCCTTGGCCCGCAGTCGCCGGCGCAGGTCTTCCTTGTGGGTCTGCGAGACCATCCGGCCGACGTGCTGGCGATCGGGATATTCCACCGCCGCGTTGCTCAGCGCGCAGCCGCGATAGTCGTCGCCGACCGACCGCGCCGCCAGCCCCTCGAAATAGGCGACCATCTGGGCCTTGGGGTCGCCGGGAAACGCATCCTCCGCCGACTTGAAGCGGTCCCAGAAGCCCTCTTCCACCTCGCGCAGCACAGCGGCGACCAGGTCGTCCTTGGACTTGAAGCTGCGATAGAGGCTGGGCTTGGTCACGCCCGCCTTGCTGACGATCTCGTCCACGCCCACGGCGCGGATGCCCTCGCGATAGAACAGGTCGCGGGCCGTCTCGAAGATCTTCTCGGCCGCCCGCGCCGCCGGCGCGTAGGGCTGGAGGTGGAGGGGTTGGTCGGCGTCGGTTTTCGTCATCGGTAAGAAGGCCTCTTGACGATGTTACTAACCGGTACGTACAACGCCATCAAGACCCGTACCGATCGGTTACATTTTCCGCTTGGAGCCTGACATGGCCGCGATCCGCCGCCCCTTCGGCCGCAACTACGCCTTCGTGGTGGCCGGCGTGACCTTCCTGGCCCTGCTGGCCGCCGCCGGCCTGCGGGCCGCGCCGGGCGTGCTGATCCTGCCGCTGGAAAAGAGCTTCGGCTGGGATCGCGGCTCGATCTCGCTGGCCGCCGCCATCGGCATCTTCCTCTATGGCCTGACGGGTCCGTTCGCCGCCGCCCTGATGCAGTCGTTCGGCGTGCGCAAGACGGTCAGCCTGGCCCTCGTGTTGATGGCCGTCTCCACCGGGCTTTCGGCCTTCATGACCCAGAGCTGGCACTACGTCGCCACCTGGGGCGTGCTGGCGGGCTTCGGCAGCGGGGCTGTGGCCATGGTGCTGGGCGCGACCATCGTCAATCGCTGGTTCGTCGAGCGGCGCGGCCTGATGCTGGGCCTGCTGACCGCCGCCACGGCCACCGGCTCGCTGATCTTCCTGCCGGCCATGGCCTTCATCGCCGAGCACGGCGGCTGGCGGCCCGTGGTGCTGACCGTCGCCGCCGTCGCCGCGATCATGGCCCCGATCGCCTGGCTACTGATCCCCGAGCGCCCGGCCGACATCGGCCACAAGCCGTTCGGCGCGGGCGAGGACTGGATGGAGCCGCCGCGCGGCTCGGCCACGGGCGCCCTGGCCGGCGCCTTCGGAGCCCTGGCCCGCGCCGGCAAGACCCGCACCTTCTGGCTGCTGTTCCTAGGCTTCTTCATCTGCGGCCTGACCACCAACGGCCTGATCGGCGTGCACATGATCGCCTTCTGCGGCGACCGGGGCATGCCCGAGGTCCGCGCCGCCGGCCTGCTGGCGTTGATGGGCCTGTTCGACCTCTTCGGCACGACGGCGTCGGGCTGGCTGACCGACCGCTACGACCCGCGCAAGCTGCTCTTCGTCTACTACGCCCTGCGCGGCCTCTCGCTGATCTACCTGCCCTATTCGGACTTCTCGATCGTCAGCCTGTCGGTGTTCGCGGTGTTCTACGGCCTGGACTGGATCGCCACGGTGCCGCCGACCGCCCGCCTGGCCACCCAGGCCTTCGGCGACCGCGACGGTCCGATCGTGTTCGGCTGGATCGCCGCCGGCCACCAGCTCGGCGCGGCGACGGCGGCCGTCGGCGCGGGCCTGATCCGCGCGGCCCAGGGCCAGTACGTCCAGGCCTTCGTCATCGCCGGCGTCGCCGGCCTGATCGCGGCCGGCGCCTCGCTGCTGATCCGCCGCGAGGTCAAGGCGATGGCGGTCTGAGCCAGCCTCCTCCACCGTAAAATCCCCGCGAAAGCGGGGACCCAGGTGTTTTATCGTCGAGCACCACGCGTTCAGAAAAAGCCTGGGTCCCCGCTTTCGCGGGGATTTTACGGGGTGAGGATAAGCCCAAAAGAAAACGGCCGCCCCGACGAAATCGGAGCGGCCGCTTTGCGTGCCCGGTCGGGCGAATAAGCTATTCGAGGTCTTCGGCCAGGATGGCCATCTCGAACATGTACGAGCCGTCCTCGTCTTCGTCCTGGAAGAGGACGCCGATGAATTCGCCCTTCACTTCGACCTCGGCGGAGTCCTTCTGCTTCGGACGGGCCTTCACGGCGATGTGCGGGTTGCCGAAGGTGCGCTTCAGGTGGGCTTCGAGCTTGGCGATGGCGGCGGCGTCCACGGGGGGCTCCTGATCTTGTTATTGGGCTTTCGCCCCCGTGGGGCGGAATGGCGGGAAACTAGAGGTCCCGGGCGCAAAGTGTAAGGCCTTTTGCGCGCGAACCGGCTCAGGCCTGTTGAGAAAACGGCGGCGGCGCGGTCGCCCGCCCCTGCTCCACGAGCCAGTCGCGAAAGCGCCGGGCCCCGCGCGAGGCGCCGGTCCTGGGCGTCAGGGCGCACAGCAGCGTCGGTTCGGCCGCCATGCCCAGCGGCGCCACCAGACGTCCCGCCGCCAGGTCCCGCTCGGCGAAGGCGTAGGGCACGACCGCCGCGCCCAGGCCGGCGGCGGCGGCCTCGATCATGTAGAAGTAGTGGTCGAACTCCCGCACCAGGCCCGGCGCCGGCAGGTCGAGACCCGCGGCCTTCGCCCACTGGTCCCAGCTGTGCAGGTAGGTGCGGGTGTGCAGGCGCGGCAGGGCCGCAAGGTCCGCCGCCGTCCGGACGCGCACGGCCAGCTCCGGCGCGACGACCGGCCCGACAAAGGTCTCCAGGAACGGCGTCGCCTCGGCGTCCGCCGACGACGGCGCGCCGGGATCGCGCATCCGGATCGCCAGGTCCACGCCGTCGGCGCGGAAATCGAACGGCCCGTTGGACTCGGCCACCCGCACCGGCGTGTCTGGAAACCGCTCAAGAAAGTCCGGCAGGCGCGGGATCAGCCACTTCATGGCGAAGGTCGGCAGGCAGGAGACCACGGTGGGCCGGGGCTCGTCCTCGGGCGGGCGCGGCACGGTCTCGTCGAGGATGTCGAAGGCCCGGGTCAGGCCCTCGGCCAGCTTCAGCCCGGCCTCGGTCATGACGAGGCGATTGCGCGGCCCCTCAGTCAGGGCGACGCCCAGATGGTCCTCGAGCTGGCGGATCTGGCGGCTGACGGCCCCGTGGGTGACGCACAGCTCGTCGGCGGCCAGGGTCATGCGGCCGCGCCGGCCGAAGGCCTCGAAGGCGCGCAGGGCGTTCAGCGGCGGCAGCGGACGTCGAGCCATGTGACGAAACCTCACAGACCTCGACCGATAAGTCGTTAGCCGCGCGGCCGCAACCGCCGGATAAGCGCAGGCATGGACACGCGGCGGAAAATCACATCGGCGCAATGGGCGGCTGTCGCGGCGCTGTGGGCGCTGGCGATCTACGGCATGACGGCCAAGCCGGCGCCGAGGCTGGAGACAGCGCGGCTAGTGGCCTGCCGCTGAAGCTTGGCCGCTCAGCCACCTTGCCTCTAGGATACGCCAGCGCGGCGAACGGAATCCGAAGATGAAGTGGCCAGACCTGTTCAAGCCTCGCAAGGTGCTCGGCGACTACGATCCGCTGAACGATCCGACCATCGAGCAAACCTTCTACATCCTCGCGGCGCGCAAACGCCGGGACGTCGGGCGCGACACCCAGGCCCGGCTCTATCTGCATGACGGCAAGCGCCTGATCGTCACCGCCGTCGCGGGCATCAGCGACACCGGACCGGTGGCCATTCTCGACATCGGGTCACCCGATCGCGAGATCGGCGCCTGCGTGCGCGAACACCTGCTGCGGTTCTCGCCCGACAGCCCGAGCGACATGCGCGATCACAAGGCCGCCGACTGGGCGGCGTTCAAGGCTTCCAAGGAGCGCTCGGTAAAGGGCTTCGAGGAACGATGCTTCATGGTCATCGTCCAAGGCGGGTCCAGCAGCGTCACGATCGACGCCTTTCCCCGCAAGGGCCTGCACCCCGGCTTCAGCGTCCATGCGACCGAGCGCTACGACGAAACCGAATTGGGCGCCGCCATCCGCCGGACCCTGGCCGGAGCCCAGGCCCTGCGGAGCGCGGGCGTCTTCTAGCCCTCAGATCACGTAGTCGTACACCACGTCGGCCAGGGTGTGGTCCATGGTCCGGGCCGGCTCTTCGCAGGTGGGGCAGTTGACCAGGCGGGCCGGCACGCCGGCGGCGGTGCAGTGCGGGGGAATGGGCTTGAGCACCACCGAGCCAGAAGCGACCTTGGCGTATTCGCCGACGGTGATGTTGCCCAGCACCTTGGCGCCCGCGCCCAGCAGCACGCCCTTGCCGATCTTGGGATGGCGGTCGCCGCGCTCGGCGCCGGTCCCGCCCAGGGTCACGCCGTGCAGCATCGAGACGTCGTCGCCGACCACCGCCGTCTCGCCGATGACGATGCCGGTGCCGTGGTCGATGAACACGCCCGCCCCGACGCGCGAGGCCGGGTGGATGTCGACCTGGAAGACCTCGCTGGCGCGGCTCTGCAGGTAGAAGGCCAGGGTCTCGCGATTGTTTTCCCACAGCCAGTGCGACACGCGGTGGGTCTGCAGGGCCAGGAAACCCTTGAAGAACAGGAAGGGCTGGACGTAGCCCTTGGTGGCCGGGTCCCGCTCGAACACGGCGCGCAGGTCGGCCTCGGCCGCGGCGACGAGGGCCGGATCGCTCTCGAAGGCCTCGGCGGCGAACTCGCGGGCGGTCATGGCCCGCATTTCCTGGTCGCCGAGCTTGCGGGCCAGCTGGAAGGTCAGGGCGTCGGCCAGGTTGTCATGGCTGAGGATCACGGCGTTGAGCAGCGAGGCCAGGGCCGGCTCGGCCTTGGCGGCGTGTTCGGCCTGGTTGCGCAGGGCGGCCCACACGGGCGGCGCGGCGCGCTCGGTCACGACTTCAAGATGCTTGGCCACGGGGCTCTCCCTTCCCAGCGGAGACTAGAGCATATTTATTCAAAACGCCCTAGCCGAACGACGCCCGCCCTACTCAGCGAGCCAGGAGCATTTCCGAGGGAAATGCTCCAAACTTCAAAGATTGCCAGCCCCTTCCGAAGGCAGGGGCTGGAGGACCAGCGCCGCCAGATCGGCCGGCAGCTCGCCCACGGACGCCATATGGTGCACCCGGAGCAGTAACGCCACCGTCAACGAGTCCGGCATCCGCCCAGTGACCGCCGCGTTCAGCGCTTCCTGGAACGGCACGCGGGCCACGGCCAGGTCCTCGGTGTCGTCGGGAGCGGTCTTGGTCGGCGACAGGTCCATGGCCAGGAAGCCGTGGGCGAACTCGTCGCTGATCGAGTTTGAAAGCTCCAGCTCGAGGATCAGCCGCCAGTCGGCGGCGACCAAGCCGACCTCCTCGGCCAGTTCGCGCTTGGCCCCGTCGAGCGGGTTCTCGTGCATCGGCGCGCCGCCCTCGGGGATCTCCCAGCTATAGTTGCCACGCGGAAAGCGGGCCTGGCCGACCAGGGTCACCGTGCCGTCGGCGTGCAGCGGCACGATGCCGATCGCCTGGTTCTTGAACGACACCTTGCCGTACAGCGCCGGCCGGCCCGTCGGCGCGATGGTCTGGTACTCCGTCACCTCGATCCAGGGATTGCCGTAGACGACCTTGGCGCTGGTCACGCCCCAGGGTTTTCCGTGCGGCTTCAGCCAGATTGGATCGTCGGACATGAGCTCTCGACTTGTCTGAACCAGGGCGGGGCCATAGGTGACGTTTTCTGTAGCGCGCTTTCAGGAGATCGTCTTGGCCGGTTCCGTTCCCCCCGCCCCCGAATTCGGCGAACCGATCGCCATCGAACCGGCGCCCGAGGTGCTGGCCTTCCTGGCCCGGCGTCGCTCGGCTTCGGCCATGGCCCTGGTCGCGCCCGGCCCCAGCGAGGACGAAATCTCCGACCTGCTGCGCCTGGCCGTCCGCGTGCCCGACCACGGCAAACTCGCCCCCTGGCGGTTCGTGCTGCTGCGCGGGCAGGCCAAGGCCGCCTTCGCCGAGAAGATCGCGCCCCTGGCCGCCGACCAGGCCAATCCGGTCAAGGCCACGGCCGCCATGCGCAAGCTGACCACCCCGCCCCTGGCCGTGGTGGTGATCGCCCGCCCGCTGTCGGACGAGGTGCCGAAATGGGAGCAGGTGATGAGCGCCGGCGCGGTCTGCACCCAGCTGCTGCTGGCCGCCTCGGCCATGGGCTACGGCGCCAACTGGATCACCGACTGGTACAGCTTCGACGAGCGGGCGCTTGAGATCCTCGGCGTCGCCGAGGGCGAGCAGGTCGCCGGCTTCCTCTACATCGGCACGAGCGCCGAACAGCCGCAGGAACGCGTGCGCCCGGACGTGGCGGCGATCACCAGCGAGTGGACGGCGTAGTTCCTTCTCCCCTTGCGGGAGAAGGTGTCAGCGAAGCTGACGGATGAGGGGTGGCACAGACGAAAAACGCCGCGACAGCTGATCGGCTGTCGCGGCGTCTTGCTTTTGAGAGACCCCTCACCCGACCTCCCTCCGGGAGGCCACCCTCTCCCGCAAGGGGAGAGGGAAACGGGTAATCACCCCCGGCCGCGATAGGCCGGCACGCCCTGCTCGGGCACCCACAGGCCTTCCGGCGCCGGGCCGGTCTGCCAGAAGACGTCGATCGGGATGCCGCCGCGCGGGTACCAGTAGCCGCCGATGCGCAGCCAGCGGGGCTTGGCGACCTCGACGATCTTGCGGCCCACCTTCACGGTGCAGTCCTCGTGGAACGAGCCGTGGTTGCGGAAGCTGGTCAGATAGAGCTTCAGCGACTTGCTCTCTATCAGCCAGTCGCCCGGCGCGTAGTCGATCACCAGGTGCGCAAAGTCCGGCTGGCCGGTCACCGGGCACAGCGAGGTGAATTCGGGGGCCACGAAGCGGGCCAGGTACAGCACGTCGTTCTGCGGATTGGGCACGGCCTCGAGCACGGCGGCCTCGGGGCTCTCCGGCGCGGAGACGGTCTGGCCCAGTTGGGTCACGGAAAGTTCGGTCATGGTCGCGATTTAGGCCTCCGCCCCCGGCGAGACAAGCGCCCGCGCGCCGGTTACGGTGTCGCAAACAAGCGTTCGAACGCAGGAGGAAACGGATGACGGGTCGCGACTTCGACGGCTTTTCGGTGGTGGTCACCGGCGCGTCCACGGGCCTGGGGCGGGCGATGGCGGTCGAGACCGCCCGTCGCGGCGCGGCCCTGGTGGTGGTCAATTTCGCCAGCAGCGCCCAGGAGGCCGAGGAGACCGCCCGCCAGGTCGAGGCTCTCGGCGCCCGCGCGGTTCTGGCCAGGGGCGACGTCGCCGACGACGCCGACTGCCGACGGATCGTCGAGGCCGCCGCGCCCTCGGGTCGCATCGACGCCCTGTTCAACAACGCTGGCGTGACCAAGTTCTCCCCGCGCCACGCCGACCTCGACGCCGTGAACGCCGACGACTTCCTGCGGCTCTATTCGGTCAACGTGGTCGGCGCCTTCCAGATGGTGCGCGCCGCCCGCAGCCTGCTGGAGGCGGCGCCCCGCCCCGGCGCCGTGGTCAACACCAGCTCGATCGCCGGCGTCATGGGCAACGGCTCGTCGGTGCCCTACGCCGCCTCCAAGGGCGCGATGACGACCATGACCCTGTCGCTGGCCCGCGCCCTGGCCCCACGGATCCGGGTCAACGCCGTCTGCCCGGGCTTCATCGACACCCCGTGGTTCGGCAAGGCCATGGACGAGGAGAAGATCGAGCGCCTGCGGGCCGGCGCGGCGGCCGCCACCCCGCTGCAGGTCGCCTCCAGCGCCGAGGACGTGGCCGGCGCCGCCGTGTTCCTGGCCTCGCCCGCCTCCCGCCACGTCACCGGCGAGACCCTGCTGGTCGACGCCGGCCTGCACCTGGGGGCCGCGACGATGGCGATGCGCTGAAGCCGCAGTTAAGCGCTAAACATCCACCTGGCGACAACTGTGGCCTAGGAAGCTGCTTATGAAGCAAATTCGTCACACATGCCCAAGTTTTGGACGACCCTTGTTCTTATCGCTGGCGCTGTCGCCTAGCTGATTGCAACTAGAGCACGGCCCGCAGTTAATCCTGGCTTGTGAACTGACGCGCTTGCAGGCGCCGCACAGGTTGGGAGCAAACTCCCGGCGGGCTAACAAAAAAGGGGATAGCACGGATGAAGTTCTTCAAGCTTTCGCTGGCGGCCGCCGCCGCGACGGTCGCCCTCGGCGGCGCCGCCATGGCCCAAGAAGTCAGCCTCTCGTACAATGTCGGCATCGCCAGCGACTACGTGTTCCGCGGCGTGAGCCAAACCCAGGAAGACCCGCAAGTGTTCGGCGGCGTCGATCTCGGCTACGGCATCGGCTACGCCGGCGTCTGGGCTTCGAACGTCGATTTCGGCACCGATGATCCGTCGGTGGAAGTCGATCTGTACGGCGGCATCAAGCCGACCGTCGGCGACGTGTCGTTCGACTTCGGCGTGCTGTACTACGGCTACGTCGAAGACAAGGGCCTGACCCCCGGCAAGTTTAGCTACACCGAACTGAAGGCCGCAGTGTCCAAGCCGTTCGGCAAGGTCACCCTCGGCGCCGCCGCCTACGTCTCGCCGGAATGGCCGGGCGACCTGGGCACCGCCACCTACGTCGAAGTCAACGGCTCGGTGCCGCTGAACGACAAGTTCTCGCTGAGCGCCGCCCTGGGCAAGCAATCGGTCGAAGACGCCGCCGACTACACCACCTGGAACGTCGGCGTCGGCTACGCCCTGACCGACAAGCTCGGCCTGGACGTCCGCTACTGGGACACCAGCGAGCATGACTTCGGCGACATCTACAAGTCGCGCATCGCCGTCTCGCTGAAGGCCGCTTTCTAAGCCAAGGCCCTTCGGTAAAGGATCAGCCGCCCGGGTTCGCCCGGGCGGCTTTTTCTTTGCCCGTTTACTGGGCCCGTTTACTTGGAACAACTTCGCCGGGGCTAGCCGCCCCAGGCCGCCTGGATCTCGGACGCGGTCTCCAGCAGGGCGAAGCTCAGCCCCAGGCTCTTCAGCGCGCCCTCGTGCAGGTCGGGCTCGTAGGCGGCGCAGGCGTCGCTGGCCACGAAGACGTGGTAGTCGCGATGGAAGGCGTCGCGCACGGTGCTGTCGACGCAGCACTCGGTCGTCAGGCCGCAGACCACCAGCGTATCGACGCCCCGCGCCCGCAGCCGCGCGTCGAGATCGGTGCCGACGAAGGCGCTGTAGCGCGGCTTGCGCACCACCAGCTCGCCCGGTCCCGGGACCGGACCGTAGAAGTCCGCGCCCGGCGTTCCCGCCCGGCAGATGGCCCGCTCGATCTCAGGATCGCCGCCCCGCCGGCGCATGCGCTCCAGCAAGGTGGGGGCGTCGGTCTGCGGCGTCGTCTCCAGGCCGACGAACACCACCGGCGCGCCGGCCGCCCGGGCCGACTCGACCAGGCGCCCGGCCGCGTCCAGGGCGGCTTCCACCGCCGACAGGTCGACGCCGAACCGGCCGATCACGCCGTCGGGCGCGGCGAAGTCCACCTGCATGTCGACGACCAGCAGCGCCGTGCGCGCCGGCGCGATCCAGGTCGAAAGGCCGTCGTCGGCGCGGATGGGGGCCGTGTTCAAGGATAGGCCTCCCGCAGGCCCGGCAGGATCTCGGCGCCGAACATGGAAAGACCGGCCTCGTAGTCGGGGAAGATCAGCATCAGCCCGTCCAGTTCGCAGGTTTCGACCAGGTCGCGGATCCGCGCCCCGCAGGTCGCCGGCGCGCCGATCACCGTCCGGGTCATGAACGCCCCCTGGCGCGCGGCGGTCTGCGCCAGGCGCTCGGGGGGCACGCCCCAGTTCGACAACATGGTGGTGACCGCCGTCATGTCCACCCCGTCGCGATAGTGGTCGGCCAGGGCTTCGGCCTCCGCGTCGGTCGCCGCATGGACCACGGTGCACATGGCGTAGGTGCGGACAGCCTTGCCCAGCTCGGCAGCCCGCGCCTTGGCCCGACGGCTGGCCTCGCGCAGGGCCGCCTCGTCCTCGCCGCCGATGAAGCAGGCGTCCGCCTCGGCGACGGCGAAGGAAAAGCCGCGCTCGGAGACGCCGGCGCAGATCAGATCCGGTCGCGGCGCGCTGATCGGCTTGGGCTTGGATCGGCAGTCGTTCAGCGTGAAGAACCGCCCCTCGTGGCTGACGCTGTCCTCGGTCCAGAGGCGCTTGACCAGGCGGGTCCATTCCTCGGCCAGTTCATAGCGGTCGTCGTGGCTCAGCGTGTCGTCCCAGGCGCTCATCTGGGCGAACTCGTCGCGATAGGCGCCGGCGACGATGTTGAGCCCCGCCCGGCCGCCGCTGATATGGTCGAGGGTGGCGACCATCTTGGCGGCCACGGCCGGGTTCTGCAGCAGCGGATGCAGGGTGGCCCAGATCTTCACGCGGCTGGTGGCCTCGGCCAGGGCGGCCATCAGGGTCACCGATTCCAGCGCCGCGCCCCAATGGTCGGTCTCGCCGCCGAAGCCGCGGAACTTGGCCATCGACATGATGAAGTCCAGGCCGATCTCGTCGGCCAGCACGGCGGCGGCGCGGTTCTGGGCGTAGAGGCCGTCCAGCGGCGGCGTCGTCTTCGAGACGATCCAGCCGCCATTGGCCACGGGCAGGAAGACGCCGAACTCCTTGCGTCCGTCCTCGCGCCCCATGCTCGCCTCCCGCCGTGCTCGCCCTGCTGGCGAGTCGGCGGCGACCATAGACCAAAAGGGTGACGTAGCGAGACCCCGGGACGAGGTATCGGCGTGCGGTATCAGGGCGCCGGGACGACCTCCGTCTCCGCCGCCGCGAGACGCGGCTTGGGCGGGCGCATCATCAGGGCCGCGACGAACACCACCGCGGTCAGGGCCGCGAACAGCTCGAAGGTCTGGGTGAAGCCCCCCAGCCGGTCGCGCATGAAGCCGCCGATGAACGGCCCCGCCGCCGAGACCGCGCCCACCAGGCAGACCAGCGAGAAGAGCTCGACGTTGTTGCGGCGGCCGAAATAGTTGAGCAGCAGCAGGCTGACGGCCAGCACGGTGAGGCCAAAGCCCAGGCCCACGCCGACGGCGTAGAGGGCTTGCAGCGGCAGGGTCGTGGCCCGCGACAGGGCCAGCAGGCCCACGACCAGCAGGCCTTGCGCCAGGGCCAGCAGCCAGCGGGGATCGACCCGATCACCGACGGCGCCGCCGGCCAGACGCGCCACGACCTGCATCAGGCCTTCGGCGCTCAGCGCGCCGGCCGCCACGACGCCGGCCACGCCCAGCTGGGTCAGGTGGGCCTGGGTCAGGCTGGCGGCGGTCACCCCGGCCAGCAGGTGGCTGAAATAGGCCGCCACCAGGATGGCGAACTGCGGGGTCCGCACGGCGTCGCGGACGCTCCAGTCGTGGTCGGTGCGGAAGACGCGCGGATGGGCCGGCGCGGCCTTGGCGTCGGCGGCGGTCAGGCGGTCCATGGCCCGGCCCGCTTCCTCCAGCCACTTGGGTCCGCCGACAACGGCCGCGCAGAGCAGGCCCAGCACGCCGATGGCCAGCGCCTGCAGCGCCCAATAGACTCGCCAGTGGCCGTCGAAGGCGCCCTGGCTGGCCAGCACCATCAGCGGCCCGGCCACGCCGCCCAGGGCGCCGCAGGTGAAGTAGATGCCGAACGGCATGGCCCGCTGGCGGAAGATCGCCGACAGCACGTAGGTGCCAGGGATCAGGGCCGCCGCCTGGAAGCCGACGCCCAGCAGCGCCGTGGCCAGGAAATAGGCCGGCAGGCCGTGGACATTGGCCATCAGCGCCAGCCCCCCGGCCATCACGGCCGCGCCGGCCACCAGGGTCGCGCGCACGCCCCAGCGTCGGATCAGCAGGGTCGGCAGCCAGGACGAGGCGCCGGTGGCCACGCCCATGATCGAGAAGCCGAGGAAGGCGTGCTCCCAGCTCCAGCCCAGCTCCGGAACCATGGCCGGAATGACCACGCCCAGCGACGAATAGGTCGCCGCGGTGATCAGGAACAGCAGCAGAGAAAAGGCGCCCAGCAGCAGCCAGGGGCGATGCTGGATCCGGACGTGGGCCATCAGAAGCGCCTCGCGAGGGTGACCCGCCACTCCCGCCCCTTGCCGGGCAAGGCGGCGAGGTTGGCGTAGGTGTCGGCGACGGGCGTGAAGTAGAGCTCGTCGAACAGGTTGTCGATGTTCAGCGTGGCCGTATAGGGGCCGTACTCGTAGGCGACCGAGCCGCTGGCCACGGCATAGGCCGGATAGACCGGCGCGCCGGGCACCGTGCCCGAGGTCTTGGTCACATGCGTCACGCCGAGCGTGGCGAAGACCTTGCCCCAGTCGTGCTGGTCCGACGCGTAGGCGCCGTACAGGCTGACCACCGATTTCGGGATCAGGGTGTAGTCGTAGTCGCCCGGCCGGATGCTGGTGAAATCCCAGACCAGATAGGCCCCGCCATAGCCGTCCACGCCGCTGACGCCGGCCGTGTAGACGGGAATGTACTGGAACGACTTGTCCGGCCCCTTCACCGTCGTGTGCTGGCTGTTGCCCGAGAAGGTGAAGCTGAAGTGGTCGCTGGCCAGCCAGCGCACCTCCAGCTCGAGGCCCTTGGCGCGCGTACCGGTCGGCGTGGCTTTGATGCCGGTCAGCTGGGTGCGGTTCTGGCGATAGCCGGCCAGCGAGCCGATCAGCGTGCCCTTCAGCCACTGGAACTTCACGCCCGCCTCGGCCAGGTCGCTGTCCGACAGCCAGGCGTCGCTGGCGTCGGCCACGAGGCCCGGGGCGATGTCGCCCGCCTGGCTCATCTCGAGCGCCGAAGCCTTCGCGTAGGTCATGTAGGGCATCAGCCCGAAGGGCGCCTTGTAGCTGACGCTGACCGTATAGGTCCCCTTGCCCTTGGCCGCCTTCTGCACGCCGGCGACAGTGTAGGACAGATAGCCGACATCCTCCGACGTGACGTCGTAGTCGTCGTAGCGACCGCCCAACATCAGGTTCAGGCGCTCGCCCAGGGAAATGTCGGTGGTGAAGAACACGCCGGCCTGCGTCCACTTGGAGTGGTTGTCGTTCTCCCATTGAACGCCGTCGCCAGGATTGAACGGACTGCCGATGATGTCGGTCGCCGTGGCGCCGTACGACAGGTCCCGGCGGTCCAAGGCGATCAGGCCGCTGTTGAAGCTCTCGCGCCGCCGGCCGTCGAAGGCCCGATAGGAGGCGCCGACGAACGACTGGGCCCGCACCGCGCCGTCGAAGGCCTCGTTGCGGAAGTCCCAGGTCAGGCGGGCCTCCCAGACGTCGCTGTCGAACCAGGCCGGATAGCCGTAGGAGACGAAGCGCTTGTTCTCCAGGGAGTCGTAGAACAGCTGCAGCTTGACCGAGCTGTCGGGCGACAGCTTGCGGCCGATGTCGAAATAGAGGGTGTTGGTCGCCGTCTTCGAGAAGTCGGCGGCCGAGACATAGACCGTGCGCGGCGACAGCTTGGTCGTGCCCACCCCGGTGTCCAGCGTGTGGGCCGCGTCCGTCGTCGGAGAACCGAAATAGGCCAGGTACAGCGCGCTGGCGTAGGGGTAGTAGCCGATCTCGCTGGGCGTCAGCCGGCCGTTGCCGTCGCTGTCGACCAGGCTGGTGTCGCGGCCGGTGACATAGGTTCCGTTGTCGATCAGGTCCTGGGTCAGGCGGTTCCAGCCCGAGGTCTGCACGTCCCCCTGCGAGCGATAGATCATGCCGCCCAGCGCCACGCTCCAGCCGCCGCCCAGGTCGAAATCGGCCGAGACCTGGCCCGTCTGCCGCCTGGGATAGATACCATGATAGAAGCTGTGGCTGTCCTCGACCTCGCCATAGAGGTGGACGCCGCCGATCACCTGGCCGGCCTCGACGGGCAGGCCGACCTGGGCCGTGGCGTCCTTCTTGTTGTAGCTGCCGTAGGTGAGCGTGATCTCGCCCTCGGGCTTTTCCAGATAGCCGCCCTCGCCCTTCCCGGACTTCGGGATGAAGTTCAGCATGCCGCCGACCTTGCCCGAGCCGTAGATCGGGGTCGGCGGGCCGCGCACGATCTGGATCTGCTCGGCCGCCCCGATCGGCGTCGCATAGGTGCCGCGGTTCTCGACGCGCTTGAAGCCGCGGAAGTAGTTTTCGGCCAGGGTGCCGCGGATGTTGAGCGCCCCGGGCACGCCGTAGAAGCTGGCCGTGTAGGTCCCCGGCGACACCGCCGTCAGGTCGTCGATAGTCTCGACGCCGTAGCGCTGCAGGGTCAGGCCCGAGACGAAGCTGGCCGAGCGCGGCGTCTCGATCAGCGGCTTGTCCAGGCCGAACACCGTGTCGTTGGGCTGCTTTTCCAGCAGGCCGGCGTTGCGGTCGCGGGCCGTCACCACCACCGCGTCGACTTCCGTCAGCTGGTCGGCCGCCCGCGCCGAGGAGACGGCGGCGAGGCCGGCGAAGGCGCCCATGGAGGCGACGGTGGCGAGAAGGGCGAGGCGACGAGACATGCGGCAGGCTCCGGGAAGCGGCGCCTTCGGCCCCGCCTCGCCGCACCAAATGGGGATGGCTTGACGTTCGTCAAAATCTCTTCTGACATTTTAGAACGAATTGCCAAAGCCCTGTGTCGAGAAAGCCTCACAGTTGGCGAGACGTTCCGCGGGCTGTCGCCCGCCGGCCACAGCCAGGCCTTCAGGCAGCCAGGCGCCGGGCCTCGATCCGGCGCGACGCGGCCTCGACCCGCAGTTCGTAGTGGTCGCCCTGGGTCACGTCGTGGACGTTGCGGGGACGGTGGGCGACGACATTGATCCCGCCCGCGTGGCGCAGGCTGTCGAACAGGATCCCCGCCCCGCCCGAAGCGCGCACGGCCTCGCCCAACACCTGGCCAGCCGCATAGTCGTCGCTGGCGTAGACCTCGGGCCGCGCCGCCTGCTGGCCCCGGATGTCGAGATAGTCGCCCTCCAGCCTGGCCGAATAGACCCGGTACTGGCGGCTGAGGGCCTCCGCTCCCGTGGCGACCGCCTCGCGCCGCAGGTGGTGGGCCACCTCGGCCACCGCCGTCGTCAGCCGGGCGGCGGCGTACCAGGCGCCCAGATCCGGGCCGTTGAACCGCATGCCATTGGGCGCGACGTGCAGGAACGACGCCATGACGATGCTGGCGTTGGTTCGGCCATGGACCCGCTCATCGATCGGCAGGCGCGCCACGCGCTCGGCCACCAGGCGATCGTTGGTCCAGCCGGCCAGGTCCATCACCGCGTCGAGATCGGCCGCCGTCGCCACCGTGTCGAACAGGCCGATCGGCGGAAAGCGCGACGGGATCAGCCGATAGCTGGGCTGCGGCGCCGGCGCGTAGGCCTCGCTCACGAGAAGACGATCTCGGCGTCGTCGTAGGGACGGAAGTCGCGGTCGAGATCGCCCGGCGGCATGTAGAGCCCGCCCCGCGCCGCATCGAGGAAGCGGCGCACGCTGATCAGGCCGTCCTGGGTTCCGCAGGTCAGCACGTCCAGCGGCGGGCGGCCGCCGAACAGCGGGGCCGTGTGCGGCGTCCGCAGCCAGGCGACCGCCTCCCGCTCGCCCGCATGCAGCACGCCCAGGGCCTGGTGCACGCCCAGCACCGCCGAGATGCGGGTCAGCATGTCGAGGTCCAGCGTGACGTCGCGATGCTCCCGCACCGCCTTCACCCAGTTGTAGTAGGTCGAGCGCGACGGCAGGCCCAGCACCAGCAGGCGCTGGTCTTCGGACAGGTCCCACAGGTCGGCGATGGCCAGGAAGGTGCGCAGCCCCGGCCCGCTCAGCCGACGGCGGTTGGCCGGCGAGAAGCGCGACAGGTCCAGCACGGCCGAACCGGCGGCGACTTCGACAGGTTTGCGCTTGGCGACAGGCATGCGGGCCCTCCATCCAGATCCGAATATAGTCCAAATCTGGACTGGATGGAAGGCGCGCGCCGAAAAGCCCCCTTCCCCTTGATGGGGGAAGGGTCGGGGATGGGGGTGATCTGCTGAGCAGGCGGCAGCGCGCGGCTTCCAACGTCGCAACCACCCCCACCCAACCCTCCCCCATCAAGGGGGAGGGCTAAGGACGGCGCGTTAAGCCTCCACCTGCGGCCGCTGCACGGCCTCGGGAGTAATGCTGAGGATGCGGATCATCGCCGCCTTCGAGGCCTCGACGTCGCCGCTGGCGATGACGTCGGCGACCTCGCGGTGCTGCTCGATGTCGGCCATCAGCTCGGCCTCGGTGGCCCCGCCGAACGAGAACACCCAGAAGCGGGCGGCCTTGTGCTGCAGGGGGATCAGGATCCGGGCCAAAGCCAGGTTGCCCGAGGCGCGGGCGACGGCGGCGTGGAAGCGCTGGTCCATGGCCACCAGGGCCGGCAGGTCGCGCGCCCGGGCGGCGTCCTCGGCCCCGTCGAACACGGCCTTGATGGCGGCGATGTCGGCCTTGGAGGCGTGGCGGGCGGCCAGGCCCGCGCAGTGCGGCTCGATCAGGGCCCGGGCTTCGTAGCCCTGGCGCAGGTCCACCAGATCCAGCGGCGCCACCGTGGTGCCCGAGCGGGCGCGGCGGATGACCAGGCCCTCCAGCGCCAGCCGGCCCAGGGCGTCGCGCACCCCGGCGAGCCCTGCGTCATAGCGCGCCGCCAGCGACTGCTCGTCCAGCCGCGCGCCGGGCGCCAGCTCGCCCAGGATCAGGTCGAGCAGGATCTTCTCGTAGACCTTGGCCTTCTGCAGGTCGGGCGACCAGTCCTCCAGCCCCGACGACGAGCAGACGTCCAGCACCAGCATGCGCGACCGCGCGCCGCCGGCGACACCGTCGTCAGGGGCCCGCAAGGGCGAAGGCTGGCGCACGAAACCGCTCCCGAAGGTTGTCTTCGGACTGATAGGTAAGCTGAAATGTCAGTTTCGCCTAGTGGCTTCGCACCCGTAAGGGTGCGGGCTCAGGCGATCCGGCCGCGCCTCGAAGGACTCAAGCGCCTCAGACGCCCTGCATCGGCGGCTGGAACAGACCCGTCGGCGAGGCGGTGAACACCTCGCAGCCGTCTTCCGTCACGCCGATCGAGTGCTCGCACTGCGACGACAGCGACTTGTCGCGGGTCACGGCCGTCCAGCCGTCGCCCAGCACCTTCACCGCCGGCTTGCCCAGGTTCACCATCGGCTCGATGGTGAAGAACATGCCGGCCTTCAGCACCGCGCCCTGACCGGGGCGGCCGAAGTGCAGGATGTTGGGCGAGTCGTGGAACACCTTGCCCAGGCCGTGGCCGCAGAAGTCGCGCACGACGCTGCAACGCTGGGCCTCGACGTAGCTCTGGATGGCGTGGCCGATGTCGCCCAGGGTCGCGCCCGGCTTCACCACCGCCAGACCGCGAGCCAGGCTTTCATAGGTGATGTCCACGAGGCGGCGGGCGCGCGGCCCGACCTCGCCGACGCCGTACATCCGCGAGGTGTCGCCGTGCCAGCCGTCGACGATGACGGTGACGTCGATATTGGCGATGTCGCCCTCGCGCAGGGTCCAGTCGCCCGGGATGCCGTGACAGACCACGTGGTTGCGCGAGATGCAGACCGTCTTGGGATAGCCGCGATAGAACAGGCATGCCGGCAGGGCGCCGTTGTCGAGAATGAACTCGCGGGCCAGCGTGTCCAGGTGGTCGGTCGAGACGCCCGGAACCACGTGCGGGATCAGCATGTCCAGGCACTCGGCGGCCAGACGGCCGGCCTTGCGCATGCCTTCGAAGTCTTCCGGCTTGTGAATCTTGATCTCGCCCGTGCGGGTCTCTGTCTCGATCTCGAAGGCGTCGTCGAGGGTCATGGGCGGCTCAATCTCAAACGGGGCGCGTCACGCGGGGGAGCGCCAGGAACAAATGTCGGTCGGGCTTATGTCGCGACTATAGCACGAAAGTTCAACTGGGGCACGGCGCGCGCTCCTCTCCCTTCCCCCTTTGATGGGGGAAGGGCCGGGGATGGGGGTGACAGCGGTTCAGAAAAGAGCGCTAACCCAACCGCCGTAGCCACCCCCACCCCGGCCCTCCCCCATCGAGGGGGAGGGAGCGCCTCACCGCTTCCAGACGATCGGCCGCGCGATCCGGATCTCTTCGGTGCTCATCGCACACGCCCAGACCAAGATCTCCACCCCCGCCTCGGCCGCCACGTCGAGGCCGCGCGCGAAGGCCGGATCCAGTTCGCGGCAGGCCTGGAAATCCTCGCAGTCCTCGCGCTGCACGACAAACAGCGCCACCGCCCGGTGGCCCTCGGCGACCTGGGCGGCCAGGTCCTCCAGGTGGCGGGTCGAGCGGGCGGCCTTGCAGTCGGGGAACTCGGCCAGGCCGGGCGAGCGCGACAGGTGGACGTTCTTGACCTCCAGCCAGCACGGCGGCCGGTCCGGATCGGTGAGCAGGAAGTCCACCCGGCTGGCGGCGGCGTACTTCACCTCCGGCCGCACGTTGGCGTAGCCCGTCAGTTCGGGGATCACCCCGTTCGCCAGGGCCTCGGCGACCAGCTTGTTGGGCAGCATGGTGTTGACGCCGACCAGGCCTGTCCCGTCCGCCCCCGCCGCCTCGACCAGCTGCAGCGTCCAGGCCAGCTTGCGCTTGGGATCATCGGAGAACGACACCCACGCCCCCTGCCCCGGCAGGTTCACCCCCAGCATGGCCCCGGAGTTCGGACAGTGCGCGGTCGCCTCCCGCCCGTCGTCCAGCACCAGATCGACGAAGAAGCGCTTGTAGCGCTGGACGATGCGGCCGTGGGTAAGCGGTTGCGGCAGGAGCATGCGAAGCCTAAGTCGAGTAGCTATCCAGGATAGCGTTTAGGGGACGGCGACCATGACGGCCAGCAAGGATCGGGTGACGGCGGCGGTGCTGATCATCGGCGACGAGATCCTGTCGGGCCGCACCCAGGACGTGAACCTGAACGCCATCGCCAAGTACCTGGCGACCTACGGCGTCGACCTGGCCGAGGCGCGCGTGGTGCCCGACGTCGAGCAGGAGATCGTCGAGGCGGTCAACGCCCTGCGCACCAAGTACGACTACGTGATCACCACCGGCGGCATCGGCCCGACGCACGACGACATCACCGCCGACTCGGTGGCCAAGGCGTTCGGCGTCACGGCCCCCGAGCACCCCGAGATCATGGCCCTGCTGCGCGAGCGCTGGGGCGAGCCCAACGCCGCCCGCCGCCGCATGGCGCACGTGCCCGAGGGCGGAACCCTGGTGAAGAACCCCGTCCAGGGCCCGCCCGGCTTCCAGAAGGAAAACGTCTTCGTGCTGGCCGGCGTGCCGGCGATCATGCGCGGCATGCTCGACGACGTCGGCCCGCGCCTGCGCACCGGCGCCGTGGTGGTCGCCACGACCGTCCGCGTCACCGGCACCGGCGAGGGCACGATCGCAGCCCCGCTGGAAGCCGTCGCCAAAGCCCATCCGGACCTGTCGATCGGCAGCTATCCGTTCTTCGCCCTGCCCGACGTCTACGGCGCCAGCCTCGTCATCCGCGGCCGCGATCCCGCCGAGGTCGAGGCCGCCGCGGTCGAACTGGAAAAGGCCCTCGCCGACCTCGGCGTCACGGGCGTGGAGCGGCTGGAGGCCTAAAGCATTTTCGAGCGAAGTGGATTCCGGTTCGCGTGAAGAAAATGCGTTAAAACAAAGAATTAGATTTCCGGCCTGATGCAATCAGGTCGGAACTCTAATCCTCCTCGCCGGCCTCGATCATGGCCTGGGCCAGGCCCACCATCGCCCGCTGGGTCTTGGGACCGGCCTGGGCGTAGGCGCTCAGCAGGTCCAGCGCGCCCGGCAGGGTCAGGGCCGCCAGCATGCCGGCGCTCTCCTCGGCGGGGGCGTCCTCGCCCACCAGGGTGGCGACCGAGGTCTCGAGCCGGGCGGCGATGCGCACCAGCATCGAGGCCGACACGCGGTTCTCCCCGCGCTCGTACTTCTGGATCTGCTGGAAGGTCAGGCCCAGGGCCTCGGCCAGCTCGTCCTGGCTGATTTTCAGGTAGCGACGACGAATACGAATGCGCGTTCCGACGGCGAGGTCGATGGGATCCGGGCCGGCTGTCGTCATCTAGGCATGTCCGAAAATCAAAGAACTCGGCTATCTATCGGCGTGGCCGCCCCGCGCCGCAACGCACTTCATCCCTAGATCGAGTGGAGCCGATTCGCTCGCCCCCATGGACACGCCTTCCAATCCCGCCGCCGGCCTCGAACTTCTGACCAAACGCGAGCGCGAAGCCCTGCGCCTGGTCAGCGAACACAGGCTTTCCAAGGAGATCGGCCCGCTGATGGGGGTCTCCAAATCGCGCGCCGACGCCCTGGTGGAAAGCGCCTGCCGCAAGCTGGGCGTCAACGGCCGCCGGGCCGCGGCCCGGGTGCTGAGCGAGCATGAACGGGGAATCGATCCCCCCCTCGCTCCCCCAGGCGCCCCGCCCGCCGACTATGGGACTCGATACCACCCCGACCCAATCGGACTGGCGGGCGCCCCGCCGGCCTCGCCACCGTCGTCCTTGCGTAAAACCGAGGCCTACGACGACCGTGACATCCGACCAGAACACCCCCGCCCCAGTCAGCCTGCAGGAGCATCGCCTGGGCATGCTGGTGTGGAAGGCCCGCCAGATCAGGCAGGCGGTGACCGCCTTCGAACAGGCCTGGCCGCCCCTGCCCCCCGAGCCGCCGGTCCCGCCCTTCGGCTGGTCGCAGCTGCAGCGCCAGCTGACCGACCTGGCCCCGCCGGAACTGGCCCCGCTGGTGACCGACCTGGTCTCGGCGATCCGCAAGGAAGCGGCCGCCAAGCCGCCCGAGATGGTGCTGAGGGAGATCCTGACCATCACCGCCACGGTGCTGGACGAGAGCTTCCGCGAGAAATGCGCGGAGGATTCGACCATGCTCTGACCCCCGCCTTCCGCCTGCTGGCCGTCCTGGCCATCGCGCTCGGCTTCGCCATGCTGATCGGCGGGCTGCTCAGCGCCCGCCAGGTGGTCGAGCTCTTCCAGAACCTGCGCCACGGCTGAGGCCGCCTTTCCCCAGAAGGCGCCCGCCGGCGCCTTCGCTCAACGTCCGGATCGCGGCCCGCCGAAGCCGCCGGACCTTTCGAGGGGAACTCCACATGAACCGCCGCATCGTCGCCGAGCATCTCGCCACCCGCCTGTTCACCGCCGAGGAGGCCGTCGACAACACCCTGGCCGCCATGGGCGAGCTGATCGCCGCCATGCCCCGCGCCCGCCTCCAGGCCCGGGTCGCCGCCGGGGTGGGCCAGCAGGCCGTCGACCACGTGATGGTGGCCGCCTCGGGCCTGGCCGACGTCCGCCGCTCCCTGATCGCCGCCCACGGCGCCCTGTCCGACGCCAAGGACCAGATCGGCCTGCGCCGCGTCACCCTGGTGGGCGGCGGCGACAAGGAAGAGCCCGACTCCACCCGGGGCCAGCTGGAAGTGGTGAAGTCGGCCTGAGGCCCCAGCGCCCCCTTCGCCCCTTTGCCGATCCCGCGATTCACCGCGACAATGGCCCCCGGACACGTTCGGGGGCCGCCTTGTTCTCAATCCTGCCGACCCAGCTGGGCGCCGGCGCCATGTTCGTCATCTGCGGCGTCGCCCTGTGGATCGGCGGCCGCATGGAACGCGGCCTGGCGATCGCCACCATCATCGCCTGGGTCGGCTCGGCCGCCCTGGAGATCGACGACCACCGCATCCCGCAGTGGGGCATCTTCGCGGTCGACCTCGTCTATCTCGGCGTGCTGGGCAGCCTGGCCCTCTTCGACCGCCGGATCTGGCTGCTGTTCATGGCCGCCTTCCAGCTGCTGATCGTCCTGACCCACGTCGCCTTCGCCCTCGACCGCTCGCTGATGCAGTGGGGCTTCTTCTCGGCCTACTACCTGTGGAGCTACGCCGAACTCGTGGCCTTCGCCATCGGACTGGCGGCGCTGGCCTGGCGGCGGAGGAAACAGGCTCGCCGCTGAGCGAGGGTGGCCGGCCCGGGCTGGGACGCGCGAGCCGGCCGGCGTCCGACAGTGTGGAGTGGAAACGAACGCGCGCCCGACCTCGCGAGAGTCGCCGCGCTCATCTGTGCGCTGGCGCACAAGCAGCCCAGGATCGCTGAAAAAGCTGGTGCGGGCAGCCGGGGTCGAACCGGCAAGGCCTTGCGGCCGGCGGATTTTAAGTCCGCTGCGTCTACCAGTTTCGCCATGCCCGCACTGGTAGTGCGAGGCCTAGCGCAGCCGGGCGGAGGCTGTCGAGCCCCTCAATCGGCCGTCCAGCCGCCATCGACCACCAGCGACGAGCCGGTCATCAGGGCGCTGGCGTCGGAGGCGAGGAAGACGACGGCGCCCATCAGGTCCTCGACCTGGCCGAGGCGCCCGAGCTTGATCTTGGCGAGCACGCTTTGCAGGAACGCCGGGTCCTCGAAAAACGGCCTCGTCAGCGGGGTCTCGATGAAGGTCGGGGCGATGGTGTTGACCCGGATGCCGTGCGGGGCCAGGTCCAGCGCCATGGCCTTGGAGAGGCCCTCCAGCGCCCACTTGCTGGCGCAGTAGAGGGTGCGGTTGGGCCCGCCGACATGGCCCATCTGCGAGGTCATGTGGATGATCGAGCCCTTGGCGCCCTGCTCCACCATCCGCCCGGCGACGGCCTGGGCGACGAAGAAGGCGGCCTTCAGGTTCAGATCGAGCACGGCGTCGTAGTCTTCGACGCTGACCTCGCCGAACGGCTTGGGGCGGTTGGTGCCGGCGTTGTTGACCAGGATGTCGAAGGCCGGACGGTCGGCGATGGCGGCCTTCACCGCCTCGACGTCGCCGACGTCCAGCACCAGGGCCTCGGCGGCCCCGCCCTGCTCTCGGATCGCTTCGGCCGCCGCCTCGATCTCACCGGCCGAGCGGGCGACCAGGGTGACGGCTGCGCCGGCGTCGGCCAGGGCCGCGGCGGCGGCCAGGCCGATGCCTCGCCCCGCCCCGGTGACCAGGGCCCGGCGACCGTCCAGCCGGAACGACGGCGTGCGCGGCAGGTCCATGGCCTATTCCGCCGCCAGCACGGGCGAGGCCGCGCCGGCGTAGGGCACATCGCGATGGCCGTAGCGGCGCACGCGGATG
>NZ_JBXAQX010000018.1:0-47804 GCF_058807655.1 Caulobacter sp. GW821-FHT12A07 | reverse complement strand
CCCTGACGCACTTCTGGCCGCATGAACGGGGGAGCCTTGCGTGGGGAAGGGGTGAAGGGCGGAAGAGGCCCGCGCGCCCCGGCCTGAGGTCAAGAACGATCGCGCGGGGCGTCAGAGCTTCGTCGAAACGGTATTCAAACTCACAGCTCCGGGCGAGGCCCGGACGCCCCGCGCCCTCTCCGATCAACTCGTAGCGAAAGCGCGAGGACGAAGCGCCGTGCTTTCCCCCTCCGGCCCTCCGGGCCACCTCCCCCAGAGGGGGAGGATCTTGACGCCTCGGATGCTCCCCCTCTGGGGGAGCTGTCGGGGAGCGACTGAGGGGGCCGCGCGGCGCCCAAGGAAAAAGGCGGCGGGTCCTTTCGAACCCGCCGCCCCAGTTTTCAACCTAGGCCCTGGTCTAAGCCGTCAGGCTTAGAACTTGGCCTTGATCGCCACGTAGAAGCGGCGGCCGAGCACGTCGTAGGTCGACGGATCGGTGTTGGCCTGGACGTAGGAGGTGAAGGTCGGCGGATCCTTGTCGGCCAGGTTGGTGACGCCGCCCCGGATGGAGTAGGTGTCCGTCACGCGCCAGGTGCCGTTCAGGTCGAAGTAGTTGACGGCCTTGATCTTCTGGGTGGCCACCGCGGCGTCGGTCATTTCGCCGATGTAGCGCCAGCGGACGCCCAGATCCACCGGACCGATGGCGTAGGTCAGGGTGGTGGCGTGCTTCCACTCGGGGTGGGCCACGGCGACCGAGCTGATCGAGGTGTTGCCGATCGTGCCCTTCAGTTCTTCGAACTCCTCGCCCGGCAGGCTCTGGATCTTGAAGGTGTTGAGCCAGGTGCCGACCACGTTCAGCTTGATCGAGCCGTACTTGTCGTCGAGGCCGACGGCGCCGAGGCCGAAGCCCCAGTCGACCTGGAAGTCCACGCCCGAGGTCTTGAACTCGGCCAGGTTCAGGTTCGTCAGCGTCATCGTGTCGATTTCGCCGGTCGAGGTGTTACGCGTGAACAGGCTGCAGTAGTACGAGGCGTTGGCGTCGCCGTTGTAGCACTTCTCCAGCACGGTCGAGGCGTCGATGGTGCCGATCGCGTCCTTGATGTCGATCGAGTAGAAGTCGACCGACAGCGACAGCTTCTCGAACAGCGGGCTCTCCAGGCGCGGGGTCCAGACGGTGCCGACGCTGAAGGTGTTGCTGGTCTCTTCCTGCAGGTCCGGATTGCCGCCGCTGAGGGCGTTGATCTGGCCGTTGGCGTAGGTGTAGCTGTCGATGATCGCCGACGGCACGCCCTGCGCCAGGCACTGGGTGCGGACGCTGGCGGCGTTGGAGCCGGTGCGGGCCGAGCTGTCGATCGCGCAGGGATCCTCGTCGATCGCCGGGTAGCCCTGGTTCTGCGGCGAGTACAGTTCGCCGATCGACGGGGCCCGGACGGCGCGCTGGTAGCCGCCGCGCAGACGGAAGCCGTCGAAGACCTCCCAGTCGCCGTCGATCTTGTAGGCGCCGACGCTGCCGACCGTCTCGTAGTCCGACAGGCGGTAGCCGAGCGACAGGTTCAGTTCCTTGACGAAGGGCAGGTCCTTCAGGATCGGCACCAGGGCTTCGCCGTACAGTTCATAGACGTCGGTCGACGCGTTGATGGCGTCGGCGGCGTTGAAGCCCACGACGTCGCCGGTCGAGAGCAGGCTGTCGGGCACGTACTGGAAGCTATCGAACTTGTAGTCGACGCCCACGGCGGCGCGGACTTCACCGGCCGGCAGGTTGAACAGGCCGCCCTGGACGTTGAACTCGACGACGCGCTGGTCGGCGGCGGTCCAGTTCTTGGTCGTGCGCGAGATGTAGCTCCGGCACGAGTCGGTCAGGGCGTTGTTGCCGAACGGGTCATAGCCGCCGGTGCAGATGCTGGCGCCGCCGTCGGCCGCGTCGAGCAGGGTCTGGACCGCCGAGTGGCTGACGTTGCCCGACTGGATCTCGTTCTGCTCCGAGCGGCCGAACGAGGCGTAGGCGTCGTACGTCCAGTCCTTGAAGCCGGTCTCGCCGCGAACGCCGCCGGCGATCTGGAAGACGTTGAAGGTCGTCTGCGAGATCCGCGCGCCGACGTCGGTGAAGCGCTTGCGCAGCAGGAAGTCGGCGGTCGGGTCCGCGCGGCTGGCCAGGATGGTCGACAGGTCGTCCGGGATGAACGGGTTGGTCACCGGCACGGAGAAGCCGGTCGAGCTGGCGGCCGGCGACGGGGCCAGCTGGGTGCGCGAGTCGTAGTGGGTGAAGGCGAACGAGCCGTAGAACTCGGCGTGTTCGTTCACTTCGTACTCGGCGGCGCTGTAGACCGAGTAGCGGGTCAGCGGCAGCTGCATCAGGTTCAGCGCGCCGGTGTTGTAGGTGCCGTTCACCGGGATCGTCGAATAATCGATCGCGGTCGAGCCGGTGTAGTTGACGCCGTTGTAGAACAGCGTGCCGTCGTTGTTGAAGCCGAGGTTGGCGCTCGCCTTCACGGTGCCGGCGGTATAGCCGTACTTGGCGAACACGGCGTCGATGGCGGCCTGGGTCGGCAGGTTGGTGCCGGTGGCGTCGTAGCGGCCGTACGGGGTGGTCGACGAGGCGCCCGAGACCTTGGCGAAGTCGCGAGCGGAGTTGAACACTTCGCCGCGCTGGGTGTAGCCGACCGACACGACGGCGTGGCCGCGGTCATCGGCGAACTTGCCGCCGGCGGCGAAGGCCAGCGAGCTTTCCTTGCCGTCGCCGCGTTCGGTCTCGCCGTATTGGGAGTCGAACATCAGGCCGGTGAAGTTCTTGTTGAGCTTGAAGTTGACCACGCCCGACAGCGAGTCCGAACCGTAGGTCGCCGAGGCGCCGCCGGTGATGACCTCGATGTTCTGGATCAGGGTCTGCGGGATGATGTTGATGTCGACGGTGCCGTCCGAGTTGGACGGAACCACGCGGTGGCCGTCGAGCAGGACCATCGTGCGCTGGCTCCCCAGGCCGCGCAGGTCGATGTTGGCCTGACCGCCGTTCGACGGGTTGTTCGAGGTCGACGACACGGCCGGCACGAACTGCGGCATCTGGTTCAGCAGGGTGTCGACGGTGACCGAACCGGTCTTCTCGATCGCGGCCTGATCCATGGTCATGATCGGGCTGTTCGACACGTAGTCGCGGCGCGCGATGCGCGAGCCCGTGACGACGACTTCTTCGACGGCGGCCGGTTCGTCTTTCGTCTGGGCCTGCGCCAACGCGGGCGCTGCCGTCATGGCGATGACGAGCGCGGACGCGCTCAGCAGATAGGTATTTCTAGCCATTCATAGTCCCCAGTATTCGCCAAAGCGTCGCCGCAATGGTCGTGATGGCGAAATAAAATTCCGCCGTAAGGGGAGGGATGGGGGCCTTTTGTTTCTCAATTGTGAGATGAAGGTTCTGTAAAATGTATACGAATTACAATATCGAATAAACTAAAGTAGGGTTCAGTCGCATACCGACGTATGCTGGATGTCATTGGAATATTTGCGGCAATCTATGCCTCCATATTTGAAACAAACCGGCGTTCTCTCGGTCTGGTGATATCTTGTGGCAATGTTGGCGCGCGTGGCGGGAAGGCCACACCCCGTGTCCGCGTTTCGTCATGGCGGCGCCGGCGCCTAAACGGTAGTCTTTCGCCCATGTCCGATGCTTCCGCCCGCCTTCGTCCCGCTCTCGAATGGCGCGCGTCTGGGCGGGCCGCGCGTATCGAACGCTGGACGCCGGACGAGACGGCGGTGGGCCTGTCGTTCGACGGTCGTCCCCACACCGTGCTGATGGCCACGCCCACCGAGGTCGAGGACCTGGCGCGGGGCTTCACCATCACCGAAGGCGTCGCCCGGCCTGAAGACATCCTGTCCGTCGAGGTCAAGCCGGACGCGCTGGGCGTGCTGGTCGATATCCGCCTGGTCGAAGGCTCGGCGCGCCGCAAGGCCCGTCCGCGCAACCTGGAAGGCCGGTCGAGCTGCGGCCTGTGCGGCGTCCAGCGCCTGGCTGACGCCGTCCGGCCGCTGCCGCCGGCGGGGGAGGGCGTTCGCGTCGCCCACCAGGCGGTGACGGCCGCCCTGGCGAATCTGGAAGAGGCCCAGGCCCTGGGCCGCAGCACCCGCGCCACCCATGCGGCGGCCTTCTGCGACGCCGAAGGCCGGGTCGTGCTGCTGCGCGAGGACGTCGGCCGCCACAACGCGCTGGACAAGCTGGCCGGAGCCATGGCGCGCGAAGGCCGCGACGCCGGGGCTGGTTTCGTGCTGGTGACCAGCCGTTGCTCGTTCGAGATGGTCGAGAAGGCCGTGCGCATGGGGGCGGGCATGATCGTGGCGGTGTCCGCGCCGACCGACCTGGCCGTGAGCCGGGCCGAGGAGTCCGGCCTGACCCTGGTCGCCCTGGCCCGCGCCGACGGCCACATGGTGTTTTCCCGTCCCGACCGCCTGGTCGAGGCGGTTCTGGAGCAAGCGTGATGGCCGACGACGCCAACAATCCCGGCGCCAAGATCCCAGGCGTGAAGCCCTATGGCGGGCCGGCCGGCGGCTGGGGCGCGCTTAAGGCCGTGGCCGGCGCCCTGGCCGACCAGGAAACCGTGGTCGAGGGCGGCAAGACCCTGATGCGGGCCAACCAGCCCGAGGGCTTCGATTGTCCCGGCTGCGCCTGGCCCGATCCCAAGCACACCTCGTCGTTCGAGTTCTGCGAGAACGGGGCCAAGGCCGTGGCCTGGGAGGCGACCAGCAAGCGCGCTACGCCCGAGGTCTTCGCCGCCCATACGGTCAGCGAGCTGCTGACTTGGAGCGATCACGCCATCGAGGACCTGGGTCGCTTGACCCATCCCATGGCCTATGATCCGGCCAGCGACCGCTACCTGCCGATCGAATGGGGCGAGGCCTTCGCCCGCGCCGGCGCGGCGCTGCAAGCCATGGACAATCCGCACCAGGCCGAGTTCTACGCCTCTGGCCGGGCCAGCAACGAGGCGGCGTTCCTGTTCCAGCTCCTGGGCCGCAAGGTCGGGACCAACAATTTCCCCGACTGCTCCAACATGTGCCACGAGCCGACCAGCGTCGGCCTGCCGGACTCGCTGGGCATGGGCAAGGGCTCGGTCAGCCTAGAGGATTTCGACCACGCCGACCTGATCCTGTGCTTTGGCCACAACCCCGGCACCAACCACCCGCGGATGATGGCCACCCTGCGAGAAGCCTCGCGGCGCGGCGCGACGATCATGGCCTTCAACCCGCTGGTCGAGCGGGCCCTGGAGCGGTTCGCCTCGCCGCAGGATCCGGTCGAGATGGCGACCCTGTCCTCGACCCCGATCGCCTCGCGCTATTATCAAGTGAACGTCGGCGGCGATGCGGCCGTGCTGCAGGGGCTGATGAAGGCCGTGCTGGCCTTCGACCGCGCCGCGCGCGAGGCCGGCGAGCCGGCGATCCTCGACGACGACTTCATCGCCGAGCACACGGCCGGCTTCGAGGCCCTGGTCGCCCAGCTGGACGCCGCATCCTGGGACGAGATCGTCGCCGTCGGCGGCCTGTCGCGCGCCGAGCTCGAGGAAGCCGCCGCCATCTATGCGCGGTCCAGCGCCGTGATCCTCTGCTACGGCATGGGCCTGACCCAGCACCGCAACTCGTCCAGCACCGTGCAGCAGCTGGTCAACCTGCTGCTGCTGCGTGGCAACATGGGTCGGCCGGGGGCGGGGATCTGCCCGCTGCGGGGCCATTCCAACGTCCAGGGCGACCGCACGGTCGGCATCTGGGAGAAGCCGTCGGCGGCCCTGCTCGACAGCCTTGGCCAAGTGTTCGGCTTCACCCCGCCCCGCGATCACGGCCACACCGTGGTCGAGGCCATCGAGGCCATGGAGGCGGGACAGATCAGGGTGTTCGTCGGCCTGGGCGGCAACTTCGCCGTCGCCGCGCCCGATCCGCTGCGCAGCCACGCGGCCATGCGCAAGGTCGACCTGGCCGTTCACATCGCCACCAAGCCCAACCGCACGCACCTGCTGGTCGGACCCGAGGTGCTGCTGCTGCCATGTCTGGGCCGTACCGAGATGGACGTGCAGGGCGGCGTGCGCCAGTCGGTGACGGTCGAGGATTCGATGTCGATGGTCCACGCCTCGCGCGGCCTCAACCCGCCGGCCTCCGAGCACCTGATGTCCGAACCGGCCATCGTCGCCGGGATCGCCCGCGCGGCTCTGGGCGAGGCGGATCCGGTCGACTGGGAAGGCCTGGTCGCCGATTACGACCGCATCCGCGACCTGATCGAACGGGTCTTCCCGACCGCCTTCACCGACTACAACACCCGCGTCCGCCAGCCCGGCGGTTTCCGCCTGCCGCTGCCGCACGCCGAGCGGAAGTGGAGCACCCCCTCGGGCAAGGCCAACTTCCTCACCCATCCGGGGCTAGACGATCCGCGCCGGGGCGACGCCTCCGTCCTGCTGTTGACCACCCTGCGCAGCCACGACCAGTACAACACCACCATCTATGGCGAGAACGACCGCTACCGAGGCGTCTTCGGGCGGCGCGACGTGGTCTTCGTCCATCCCGACGATCTGGCCGAGCGCGGAATCCGCGAGGGAGACGCCATCGATCTGGCCGCCGCCTTCGATGAAACCGGAGCGAGAGTCGTTCGATCCTTTACGGCCGTCGCTAGAAAAATTTCGCGCGGGTGCGTCGCCGCATACTATCCGGAAACCAATGCTCTGGTAGCGCTGGAGGATCACGACCGGCGAAGTGGTACGCCGGCCTACAAGTCGGCGCCGGTGCGGCTTTCGCTGCACGGCGGCTGACCGGGCCGTCTCCACCGTCCGGCGTTGTCCGCAAGGACGAGGGAGCAGGGCGGTGGACAGAGCACTGCAGGCGCGGGTCATCGAGGCCGCCGATCTCGGCGTCGCCGAACGCGCGCGCTGGAACGCCCTACGCGCCGACGATCCGCTGCTGGGCGGCCCCTATTTCGACCTTCGCTATATAGAGACGGCCGCCGACTGCGCCCCGGGCGCGCGGATCGCGGTGCTGGAGCGCGGCGGTCGCATCGTCGGCTTCCTGCCGTTCCAACGGCGCGGCTCGCTGCTGCAGCCGCTGGGCGCGCCGATGAGCGACTTCCACGGCCTGGTCGCCGAGCCCGATATCGAGCTTTCCACGGTGCTGGCCCTGCTGGGCGCCGAGCGCATGCGGGTCAGCGGCCTGGTCACCCGCGAGCCGGCCGGCGAGCTGTCAGTGCGTCACGCCATGGCCGCCGACCTGTCGGGCGGCTTCGAGGCCTACCAAGCCGGCCGTAGCGCCGCCTTCCTGAAGGACAAGCGCCGGCGGGCCCGCGCGCTGGAGCGCGACCACGGCGAAACGGTCTTCACCTTCGAGCGCCCGGCGCCGGACCTGCTGGCCTGGCTGGTCGCCCAGAAGCGCGAGCAGATCCGCCGCACCCACCAGCACGACATCTTCGCCTGCGGCTGGACCCAGGACCTGCTGCTGCGTCTGGCCGAGCACGGCGCGCCTGATTTCGGCCTGCGGCTGGCGGTGCTGCGGGCGGGCGGCACGATCGTCGCCGCCGAACTGGGCCTGACCGCCGGCGATCGCCATCACCTGTGGTTCCCGATCTACGACCCGGCCTTCGCGCGCTACTCGCCGGGCGCGCTGATGACGCTGGAAACCCTGCGCGTCGCGGCCGAGCGCGGCGTCGTCCGCGTGGACTTCGGTCCCAGCGAGGAAGCCTACAAGGAAGACTTCGCCGATCCGATGGAGACGGTGCTGGAGGGCGCGATCGCCGTCCGGCCGTCGCTGATGACGCACCTGAAGGGCGCGCCCGGCGTCGATCGCATCGACGAGGTCGGCAAGCGCCTGGCGCGCCGCCTCGACCGCATTGCCGCCTGCGAGCCCGGCCTGATCGGCCAGGTCAAGGGCGGCGCCAGTTTCGTCACCGGCCTGGGTCGTCGCCACCCGAAGGTGGGCGCGGGCCTGGGCGCCGGCATCGGCGTCATCGGACTTGGAGTGAGCCTCGGCCTGCTGGCCGACTAGGGCGCGGCGGTCGCGCCCCGGACTAGAAGTGAGGGAGGAACGCCAATGACCCGTCTCGTCGCGCCCTGGTCGTCCGACCAGATCCAGAGCTTCCGCAAGGCCCCCGTCACCTTCCGCCACAACCTCGCCGAAACCGGCCTGTTCGACGATGACGCCCTGGCGCGCCTGCTCGACGCCTATCCGGCCGAGCTCTACGATATCAACCTGTTCGACTTCGACGCCGAGGGCCAGGCGACCATGCGCACCGGCGCCCGCGGCCGCCTGCCGGGCCGAGAAGTGCTGGCCGGGGTCAAGGAAGGTCGCATCTGGGTGCAGCTGCGCCGGGCCGAGGCCTGGTATCCGGCCCTGACCCCGCTGATGAACCAGGCCTTCGCCGAGATCGCCGGCGAGGCGAGGGGCTTCTCGCCCGTCCAGCTGAACGGCCAGCTGATCATGTCGGCCCCCGGCGCCAAGGTGCCGTTCCACGCCGACGCGCCCGGCGTCATCCTGTTCCACCTGCGTGGCCGCAAGCGGATCTGGATCTATCCGCCCGACGAGGCCCACATGCCCCAGCAGGGCATGGAGAACATCCTGCTCAAGCAGCAGACCGAGGACCTGCCCTATCGCCGCGACATGGACGCCGGGGCCGTGGTCTACGACCTCGAGCCCGGCACGGCCGCCGCCTGGCCGCTGCATGCGCCGCACCGGATCGAGAACCTCGGCACGTTCAACGTCTCGCTGTCGGTGGACTACCAGACCTGGGGTTCGCGCCTGACCAATGGCGCGCACTACGCCAACGGCGTGCTGCGCCGCTGGGGCCTGCCGGTGGCGGCCATGGACAAGACGCCTATGGCGGCCCGGGCCGGCCTTTGGGCCGCCTCGCTGGGCCTCAAGCGCCTGCGGCTGGTCGAGGACCGGATCAAGGCCTTCGAGCGCACCTTCGAGATCGGCGACGCCCAGAAGGCGGCCTGATCGGGTACGTGACAACCGCGTCATGACCTCGATTTAAGTCGTCCTGGCGGGTCTCGCCGACTAGCGTTCCCTCAACGCAACGCCATCCGAGGGGACAAACAGATGCGCGCACTCTTCAGCCTGGCCGCCGGTGCGGCCGTCCTGGCCCTGGCCGGAACCGCTTCGGCCTCCGAAGCCAATGTGAAGATCAAGGACGCCGTCGCCCGCGTCGTGGTCATTCCCGAAGCCCGCAGCGACGTGAAGGTCGAGTTCTTGACCCGCAATTCGTCGCTGCCGCTGGAGGTCCGCGTCGTCGGCGGCCAGACGATCATCGACGGGAACCTGCACCTCAAGCGCATCCAGAGCTGCAACGGCTCGGGCGACGCCGCCTCGGTGAAGGTGCGCGATCTCGGCGTCGTGAAGTGGGCCGACATCCCGCAGGTGGTCGTGCGCGTGCCGCAGAACGTCTCGGTCGGCGCTTCCGGCGCGGTCTACGGCAGCATCGGCCGCAGCGACAGCGTCGAGCTGGCCAACGCCGGCTGCGGCGATTGGACGGTGGCCAACACCAAGGGCAAGCTCGAGATCAGCCTGGCGGGATCGGGCGACACCAAGGCCGGCAACGCCGACCGCGCCGAGATCAGCCTGGCCGGGTCCGGCGACATCAGCCTGCAGGAAGTGCGCGAGCTGGAAGTGGCGATCGCCGGTTCGGGCGACGTGAAGGCCGCGGCGATCCGCGGCGGCGACATCGACGTCAGCATCGCCGGCTCGGGCGGGGTCAAGATCACTCAAGGCCGGGCCCGCGACCTCGACGTCAGCATCATGGGCTCGGGCGACGTCAATTTCGGCGGCGAGGCCGACAAGGTGTCGCTGTCGGTGGCCGGTTCGGGCGACGTCCGCGTCGCCAAGGTCAACGGCCCGGTCAAGAAGTCGTCCATGGGCTCGGGCAACATCTATATCGGCCAGTGAGCCGACCGGCCCGACGCCAGCGTCGGCATATATAGCGTCGGCATATATAAAGAAGAACGCCCCGGAGCTTTCGCTCCGGGGCGTCTTGCTGTCCGTCGGGTCCCGCCTTTGGGAGGAGGGGGAGGGCGGGGCCCTTGAGGCGCGTGGGCACGCGCCGCGGACGATCGGTCGGAGCCTTCCCCCAAGAAGGGGGAAGGTCCGGGCTTCCGCTTAGCGGACGCCGAAGCCGAACAGGTCGCTGGCTTGGGCCAGGTCGGCGCCGGCGGCGTTGCGGGCCTTCAGGCTGCCGCCGAAGGTGTAGCGCACGCCGATCTTGACCGCGTCCGACTTCAGGTCGGCCAGGTCTTCGGATTCGGTGTGGGTGTACTTGCCGAAGGTCGACCAGCCCGAGTTGGCGAACTTGTATTCGCCGCCCAGGTTCACGTCCCAGGCGTCGGCGTCGATCGAGGAGTCGATCTTGGCGTAGCCGAGGCCGGCGTCCAGACGGAAGTCGTCCGAGACGAAGTAGTTGGCCGTGCCGCGGACGGTCCACAGGTCGGCGTCCAGGTCGTTCGACTGGCCGTAGGCGACCAGGCCCGTCAGGGTGACGTTGCCCAGGTACTTCTGGGCTTCGCCGCCGACGGCCCACAGGGTGTCGTTCTGCGGACGCGACAGGGCGGTGAAGCCGCCGACGCGCCAGCCGTCGCCGACCGTGGTGGTCAGGTGAGCGGCGCCCGAGGCGACGGTTTCGTCAGCGATGTCGTTGTCCGAGATCGAGACGTCGCCGTTCAGGGTGACGGTCCACGAACCGGTCGGGACGGCGACCGAGCCGTCGATCTTCACCGAGGTGCCGTCGGCGTTGGCGACGTTGGTGTCGAGGTTGTTGTAGTTCACGGCGGCGCCGACCGAACCGATGTTCTGGGCGAAGGCGGGAGCCGAAACGGCCACGGCCAGGACGGCGGCGGCGGCGAACAGTTGGGTCTTCATAGTGGGTAATCCCCTTACTCATGTGGGCTCGCCGGCGGGCGGTCGTTTTGGGGGAGGGCCTCCCGTCCGGCGAGCGGGGCGGATCTATGAAGGTTCGATGACGGCCGCAAGGCTTCGTCTGACCGTTGAAGGCCGGATGGTGCGCAAATACTACACTTGCAGGCACGAATTCCGTCCCTATACGCGCGGGTCGCGCATAAAGATTGTGTCCATCTAGCGGCGGGCGGTGAACAATGCTCTTTGAGGCCTTGTTTTCGCCGTCTCCATTAAGGGGGCTCGCGCGGGGTAGGGAAGTATTAATCAAACCCTTCCGAAACCCCGCCCGGGGCGCTTGACGAAACCGATTCAGGCACGTAAAAGCGCCCCTCTGTTGGACCGGCTGTGAGCTCTAGGGCTCAAACGCGGTTCGCAAGCGACCCGTACCCTAGCGTCCTTCTCATCCAGAGGAGGGTTCTCCTCGGAGGACGGCGAGGTTGTGGATCACCGGCCCTCGCAGGCGACTGCGCGGGCCAATTTGTTTTGCGGACGCTGCGTTCGGACGTCTCGAAAGAGGAGTCCGGGTTGGTCTTTGAAATGGTTCGAGACGCGGGCGCAGCCCACTAGGAAACCGAGCGATATGGATCGTCAGAACATCCGCATCCGGCTCAAGGCCTTCGATCACCGCGTGTTGGATCATTCCACGCGCGAGATCGTGAACACGGCCAAGCGCACGGGTGCGACGGTGCGGGGCCCCATCCCCCTGCCCACGCTTATCGAAAAATTCACCGTCAACCGCTCGCCGCACGTCGACAAGAAGTCGCGCGAGCAGTTCGAGATCCGTACGCACAAGCGCGTTCTCGACATCGTTGACCCGACTCCGCAGACCGTGGACGCGCTGATGAAGCTCGACCTGTCGGCCGGCGTTGACGTCGAAATCAAGCTGTAAGGAGGGCCGAACTGATGACTCTCCCCGCTAACCGCACCGGCCTGATCGCCAAGAAGCTCGGCATGACCCGCTTCTTCGACGAAGTTGGCCAGCACGTGCCGGTCACCGTCCTGTCGCTCGACGGTTGCCAGGTTATCGCTCAGCGCACGGTCGAGAAGGACGGTTACACCGCCCTGCAGCTCGGCGCCGGTGCTCGCAAGCCCAAGAACACCTCGAAGGCCCAACGTGGTCACTTCGGCAAGAACTCGGTCGAGCCCAAGCGGATCGTCGCCGAATTCCGCGTCGAAGAAGCCGCTCTGATCGAAGTGGGCGCGGAATTCACCGCCGACCACTACGTCGCCGGCCAGAAGGTCGACATCCAGGGCGTCACCGTCGGTAAGGGTTTCGCCGGCGCCATGAAGCGCTGGAACTTCGGTGGTCTCCGCGCCACCCACGGTGTCTCGGTCTCGCACCGTTCGCACGGTTCGACCGGTAACCGCCAGGATCCGGGCCGTACGTTCCCGGGCAAGAAGATGGCTGGTCACCTCGGTCAAGAAACCGTCACCACCCTCAACGTCACCGTCTGGAAGGTGGACGTCGAGCGCGGCCTGATCCTGGTCAAGGGCGCCGTCCCCGGCCACGAAGGCAGCTACGTGAAGATCCGCGACGCCGTGAAGAAGGCCGCTCCGGCCGATCTGCCGCGTCCGGGCGCCTTCCGTAAGGCTGGTGAAGCCGCTCCGGCTGCTGAAACCCCCGCTGAAGAGGCCCCCGCGGCGACGACCGAAGAGGGCGAAGGCTAATGAAACTCGACGTCATCAAACTTGACGGCGGCAAGGCCGGCTCCGTGGATCTCGACGACGCCATCTTCGGCATCGAAGACATCCGCGGCGACATCCTGCAGCGCGTCGTGACCTGGCAGCTGGCCAAGCGCCGCTCGGGCAACCACAAGATTCAGGTTCGTAACGAGGTCTCTCGTACGAGCAAGAAGATGTACAAGCAGAAGGGCACCGGCGGCGCTCGTCACGGTTCGCGCCGTGCGGCTCAGTTCGTCGGCGGCGCCAAGGCCCACGGTCCTGTCGTCCGCAGCCACGCCTTCGATCTTCCCAAGAAGATCCGGGCTCTGGCTCTGCGTCACGCCCTGTCGTCGAAGGCCAAGGCCGGCTCGCTGGTCGTGCTGGACAGCGTGGTTCTGACCGAAGCGAAGACGGCCGCCCTGCGCGCCACCTTCGACAAGATCGGCCTGAAGAACGCCCTGGTCATCGCTGGTCCGGAAGTGGACGCGAACTTCAAGCTCGCCGCCCGCAACATTCCGAACGTGGACGTGCTGCCGAACGCCGGCCTGAACGTCTACGACGTGCTGCGTCGCCAAACCCTCGTCCTGACCAAGGACGCGGTCGAAGCGATCTCGGCCCGTTTCGCTGAGAAGGAAGCCGCCTAATGGCCGCCACCGCTCGCCACTACGACACGATCCTGTCGCCGGTGATCACCGAAAAGTCGACCCTGCTCAGCGAGCTGAACAAGGTTGTCTTCAAGGTGGCCGCCGACGCGACGAAGGACGAAATCGCCGCCGCTGTCGAAGAGCTGTTCAAAGTCAAGGTCACCAAGGTCAACACCCTGGTCACCAAGGGCAAGACCAAGCGCTTCCGCGGCATCGTCGGACGCCGTTCCGACGTCAAGAAAGCGATCGTGACCCTGGCCGAAGGCCAGTCGATCGACATCACGACGGGGCTCTAAGACATGGCCTTGAAGCACTTTAACCCGACCAGCCCCGGCCAACGCGGCCTGGTGCTGATCGACCGCAGCGAGCTCCACAAGGGCCGTCCGGAAAAGAAGCTCGTTGAGGGCCTCTCGAAGTCCGGCGGTCGTGGCGGCAACGGCCGCATCGCCGTCCGCTTCCGCGGCGGCGGCGCCAAGCGCCTCTACCGTCTGGTGGACTTCAAGCGTCGCAAGCAAGGCGTGGCCACGGTCGTTCGTCTCGAGTACGACCCGAACCGCACCGCCTTCATCGCCCTGATCAAGTATCAGGACGGCGAGCTGAGCTACATCCTGGCCCCGCAACGCCTCAAGGCCGGCGACGAAGTCGTCACCGCCGACAAGGTCGATGTGAAGCCGGGCAACGCTTCGCCGCTGCGCACGCTGCCGATCGGCACGATCATCCACAACGTCGAGCTGAAGCCCGCCAAGGGCGGTCAGATCGCCCGTTCGGCTGGCGCCTACGCCCAGCTGGTCGGTCGTGACGCCGGCTACGCCCAGATCCGCCTGAACTCGGGCGAGCTGCGCATGGTCCTCGACACCTGCATGGCCACCGTCGGCGCGGTCTCCAACCCCGACCACATGAACGAAAACCTCGGCAAGGCCGGTCGTGTTCGTCACATGGGTCGTCGCCCGCACGTCCGCGGCGTCGCCATGAACCCGGTCGACCACCCCCACGGTGGTGGTGAAGGCCGCACCTCGGGCGGCCGCCACCCGGTGACCCCGGCTGGTAAGCCGACCAAGGGCGCCAAGACCCGCGTCAACAAGGCCACGGACAAGTTCATCATCCGTTCGCGCCACAAAGCGAAGAAGGGCCGCTAAGCCATGACCCGCTCCGTCTGGAAAGGCCCGTTTGTCGACGGGTACCTCCTGAAGAAGGCCGACGCCGCTCTCGCGTCGGGCCGCAAGGACGTCATCAAGACCTGGTCGCGTCGTTCGACCATCATGCCGCAGTTCGTCGGCCTGGTGTTCGGCGTCCACAACGGCCAAAAGCACGTCCCGGTCTCCGTGTCGGAAGACATGGTCGGCATGAAGTTCGGTGAGTTCGCTCCCACCCGTAACTTCCCCGGCCACGCCGCCGACAAGAAGGCCAAGAGGAAGTAATCATGGCCAAGCAAAAGCAAGCTCGCCGCCTTGAAGGCGTTGAGGCGATGGCCAAGGTGCGCACCCTGCGCACCAGCGCCCGCAAGCTGAACCTGGTCGCTCAGTCCATCCGTGGCCTGAACGTCCAGCGCGCTCTGAACGAGCTCGAATTCAGCCACAAGCGCATCGCCCAGGACGTCCGCAAGGCGCTGTACTCGGCGATCTCCAACGCCGAGAACAACCACAACCTCGACATCGACTCGCTGGTCGTGTCCGAGGCCTATGTGGGCAAGAACCTGGTGATGAAGCGTTTCTCGCCGCGTGCTCGCGGTCGGGCCACGCGCGTTGAAAAGCCGTTCTCCGAGATCACCATCGTGGTCCGCGAACTGGGTGAGGCCGCCTGATGGGTCAGAAAGTCAATCCGGTCGGGCTGCGGCTCGGCGTGAACCGCACCTGGGACAGCCGTTGGTTCTCCGACGGCGCCCAGTACGGCAAGCTGCTGCACCAGGACCTCGCGGTCCGCACGATGCTGAAGAAGCGCCTGTATCAAGCCGGCGTTTCGCGGATCATCATCGAGCGTCCGCACAAGAAGTGCCGCGTCACGATCTATGCCGCCCGTCCGGGCGTCATCATCGGCAAGAAGGGCGCTGACATCGAGAAGCTCCGCAAGGACCTCTCGGTGATGACCGAAGGCGACGTCCACCTGAACATCGTCGAGATCCGCAAGCCGGAAACCGACGCTCAGCTGGTCGCCGAGTCGATCGCTCAGCAGCTCGAGCGCCGGATCGCCTTCCGTCGCGCCATGAAGCGTTCGATCCAGTCCGCCGTGCGCCTCGGCGCCAAGGGCATCCGGATCAACGTTTCGGGCCGCCTCGGCGGCGCGGAAATCGCCCGCATGGAATGGTACCGCGAAGGTCGCGTGCCGCTGCACACGCTGCGCGCCGACATCGACTACGGTTTCGCGGAAGCCAAGACCACCTACGGCATCATCGGCGTGAAGACCTGGATCTTCAAAGGCGAAGTGCTGGAGCATGACCCGATGGCGCTGGACAAGCGTCTCGCTTCTGAATCCGGCCCGGCCGGCGAAGGCGGCGGACGTGAGCGCGGCGATCGCTCGGACCGCGGCGACCGCGGCCGTCGCAATCGGGACTAAGGATAGAGCGCTATGCTGTCACCGAAGAAAACCAAGTTCCGCAAGCAGTTCAAGGGCCGTATCCACGGCGCTTCGAAGGGCGGCACCCTGCTGAACTTCGGCTCCTACGGCCTTAAGGCCGTTGAGCCGGAGCGCATCACGGCTCGCCAGATCGAAGCTGCTCGTCGGGCCATCACCCGCCAGATGAAGCGTCAAGGCCGCGTCTGGATCCGCATCTTCCCGGACGTGCCGGTCACCGGCAAGCCCGCTGAAGTCCGGATGGGTAAGGGCAAGGGCGCTGTCGACTACTGGGCCGCTCGCGTGGCCCCCGGCCGCATCATGTTCGAAATCGACGGCGTGCCGGACGATGTCGCGCGTGAAGCGCTGCGCCTCGGCGCGGCGAAGCTGCCGATCCGCACTCGTGTGGTCACCCGCCTCGACGCGGGCGTGGCCGTGGAGGCTTGAGGCTCATGAAGATCGCCGACATCCGGGGCATGACCCCCGATCAGCTCGCCGAAACCCTGCTGACCCTGAAGAAGGAGCAGTTCAACCTGCGCTTCCAAGGTGCGACGGGCCAGGTCGAGAAGACCCACCGCGTCAACGAAATCCGCAAGGATATCGCGCGGATCAAGACCGTGCTGCGCGCCAAGGCCGCGGCTTAAGGAGAACGATATGCCCAAGCGTATCCTCGAAGGGGTCGTCGTCTCCGACAAGGGTGACAAGACCGTGGTGGTGAAGGTGGAACGCACCATCGTCCACCCCCTTCTGAAGAAGATCGTGCGCCGCTCTAAGAAGTACCACGCGCACGACGAAGCCAATGTGTACAAGACGGGCGAAACCATTCGCATCGTCGAGTGCGCTCCGAAGTCCAAGCTGAAGACCTGGGAAGTGCTTCCCAAGGCTTCGGCTTAATATCTGGAAGGTCTAAACCATGATCCAGATGCAAACTAACCTGGACGTCGCCGACAACTCTGGCGCTCGCCGGGTCATGTGCATCAAGGTGTTGGGCGGCGCAGGCCGTCGCTACGCCAGCGTTGGCGACGTCATCGTCGTCTCCGTGAAGGAAGCCATCCCGCGCGGTCGCGTGAAGAAGGGTGACGTTCTGCGCGCCGTCGTGGTTCGCGTGAACCAAGGCCTGAAGCGCAAAGACGGTTCGATGATCCGCTTCGACAAGAACGCGGCCGTCATCGTCAACAAGCAGAGCGAGCCGGTCGGCACGCGGATCTTCGGCCCGGTTCCCCGCGAACTGCGCGCCAAGAACCACATGAAGATCATCTCCCTCGCGCCGGAGGTGCTGTAATGGCTGCTAAGATCAAGAAGGGCGACCGCGTCGTCGTTCTGGCCGGCAAGGACAAGGGCAAGCAAGGCGCTGTGTCCCAAGTCCTGCCGAAGGAAAACCGGGTTGTCGTGGAGGGCGTGAACATGGTCGCCCGCCACACCAAGCCGACCCAAGCCGACCCCCAGGGCGGCATCAAGCACAAGGAAGCCGCGCTGCACGTCTCGAACGTCGCCATCGTGGATTCCAACGGCAAGCCCACCCGCGTCGGCTTCAAGATCGAAGGCGACAAGAAGGTGCGCGTCGCCAAGACGACCGGCGAGGTGATCAATGGCTGATCAAGCTTACGAGCCCCGGCTGAAGACCGTTTATCGCGAGCGCATCCGAGCCGCGATGAAGGAGCAGTTCGGCTACACCAACGAAATGCAGATCCCCAAGCTGGACAAGATCGTCCTGAACATGGGCGTCGGCGAGGCGGTGGCTGACTCCAAGAAGGTCCAGACGGCCATCAAGGATCTGACGGCGATCGCCGGTCAGAAGCCGGTCGCCACGAAGGCCCGCAAGTCCATCGCCGGCTTCAAGCTGCGCGAAGGCATGGTGGTCGGCGCCAAGGTGACCCTCCGCAAGGACCGGATGTTCGAATTCCTGGACCGCCTGGTCACGATCGCGCTGCCGCGCGTGAAGGACTTCCGCGGCCTGAACGGCAAGAGCTTCGACGGCCGTGGCAACTACGCCATGGGCCTGAAGGAGCACCTGGTGTTCCCGGAAATCAACTATGACCAGATCGAACAGATCTGGGGCATGGACATCATCGTCTGCACCACTGCGAAGTCCGACCAGGAAGCCAAGGCTCTCCTGAAGGAATTCCAGTTCCCGTTCGTCAACTAAGAGAGCGGGAAGGGAAAAGCACATGGCCAAGAAAAGCGCCGTCAACCGCAACGAAGCCGTCAAGGCTCTCGTCAAGCAACTCGCCGACAAGCGCGCCGCGCTGAAGGCGATCGCCAACGACGAGACCCTGCCGCTCGAAGAACGCTTCGAAGCTCGCCTGAAGCTCGCGAAGCTGCCCCGCTCGTCGTCGCCGGTTCGCATCCGCAACCGCTGCGAAGTCACGGGCCGCCCGCGCGCCTATTACCGCAAGCTGAAGATGAGCCGGGTTGCGCTCCGCGAGCTGGGCTCGCAGGGCCTGATCCCCGGTCTCGTCAAGTCGAGCTGGTGAGGACGATCATATGTCGATGAACGACCCCCTGAGCGACCTGATCGCTCGCATCAAGAACGCCGCCACGCGCAAGCGCTCCAAGGTCTCGACGCCGGCTTCCAAGCTGCGCGCCCGCGTCCTCGACGTGCTGGCCGACGAAGGCTACATCCGCGGCTACTCGCTCGTCGAGAAGCCCGGTGCGTTCCCCGAATTCGAGATCGAGCTCAAGTACTTCGACGGTGAGCCCGTGATCGCCGAGATCAGCCGCGTGTCCAAGCCTGGCCGTCGCGTCTATTCGTCGATCAAGGACCTCAAGCCGATCAAGAACGGCCTGGGCATCTCGATCCTTTCGACGCCGAAGGGCGTCATGTCGGACACCGCTGCTCGCGACGCTAACGTCGGCGGCGAAGTCCTCTGCCGCGTCTACTAGGCGCGGGAGGGAAAGAGCATGTCACGTATCGGTAAGAAAGCCGTCGCAATCCCCTCGGGCGTCACCCTGACGCTCGAAGGCCAGACGGTCACGGTGAAGGGCCCCAAGGGTCAGTCGTCGTGGACCATCGCCGACGAGATCGAGATCAAGCAAGAGGGCTCCGAGCTCTCGCTGACTCCTCGCGACGATACCAAGCGCGCCAAGGCGATGTGGGGCCTGTCCCGCACCCTGGTGGCCAACATGGTGCACGGCGTCACCGCCGGCTTCGAGGAAACCCTCGAGCTGGTCGGCGTCGGTTACCGCGCGGCCATGAAGGGCACCGCCCTGAGCCTCCAGCTCGGTTTCAGCCACGATGTGGACGTCCCGGCCCCGGCCGGCATCACGTTCGCCGTGCCGAAGCAAACCGAAATCAAGATCGCCGGCTCTGACAAGCAGGCGGTCGGCGAGATTGCCGCGAAGATCCGCCGCATTCGTCCGCCGGAGCCCTACAAGGGCAAGGGCGTGCGTTATGCTGGCGAGAAGGTTCGCCGCAAGGAAGGCAAGAAGAAGTAAGCCATGGCGCTCTCACCTCGCGAATCCGCCGTGCGTCGCGCTCAGCGCAACCGCACCCGTCTCAAGTCGCTGGCCAATGGCCGTCCGCGCTTGTCGGTCTTCCGTTCGTCCAAGAACATCTACGCCCAGGTCATCGATGATGAACGCGGCGTGACCCTGGCGTCGGCTTCCACTCTGGAAGCCGACAGCAAGGGCGCGGACAAGGACGCGGCCGCCGCCGTCGGCAAGCTCGTCGCCGAGCGCGCGATCGAAAAGGGCGTCAAGGACGTCGTCTTCGATCGTGGCGGCTACATCTTCCACGGACGGGTGAAAGCCCTGGCCGACGCCGCGCGCGAAGCCGGCCTGAACTTCTAAGGGAAACACAATGGCTCGTGGTGACCAACAGCGCGGTGAAGGCGGTCAACGCCGTGACCGTCGCGACCGCAACGCCCCCGAAGAGCGGGTCGACAGCGACATCGTCGAAAAGCTCGTCCACATCAACCGCGTCGCCGCCACCGTTAAGGGCGGCCGTCGCTTCAGCTTCGCCGCTCTGATGGTCGTTGGCGACCAAAAGGGCCGCGTCGGCTTCGGTCATGGCAAGGCGCGTGAAGTGCCGGAAGCCATCCGCAAGGCGACCGAAGAAGCCAAGAAGACCATGATCCGCGTCCCGCTCCGCGAGTCGCGCACCCTGCACCACGACGGCGCTGGCCGTTGGGGCGCTGGCAAGGTCATGATGCGCGCTGCCCCTCCGGGCACGGGCGTCATCGCCGGTGGTCCGATGCGCGCGGTTCTCGAAACCCTGGGCGTCCAGGACGTCGTGGCCAAGTCGACGGGTTCCTCGAACCCGTACAACATGGTTCGCGCCACGTTCGAGGCCCTGAAGGTTCAATCGTCGCCCCGCCAGATCGCCGCCAAGCGCGGCAAGAAGGTCGGCGACATCCTCGGCCGCCGCGCCGACGGAGCTTCGGCTCCGGACGCTATCGAGGGCTAAGTCATGGCTGAAGCTAAGCAAGTCACGGTCCGCCAAACCGGCAGCCCGATCCGTCGCGAAAAGGACCAGCGCGCCACGCTCGCCGGTCTGGGTCTCAACAAGCTGGGCCGCACGTCCACGCTGGAAGACACCCCGTCGGTCCGCGGCATGATCCGTAAGGTCGCGCACCTGCTGGAAATCGTCGAGTAAGTCTGTTACACGACGACCCAAGATCGCCACCCCGGTGAAAACCGGGGTGGCTTTCGTTTGAAGCTCCGTCTTCTCGGGCGGGGCTTCGCCAAGAATTTCAACGCCGAGTCCGGCCTGGCGGCCGGGCGCAGATCTCCAAGGAGAGGCACATATGACCAAGCTGAACGATCTGGCTCCGGCCCCCGGCTCCACCAAGGGCCGCATGCGCGTCGGCCGCGGCCCGGGTTCGGGCAAGGGCAAGACCGGCGGTCGCGGTGTGAAGGGCCAGAAGGCGCGCTCGGGCGTCGCCATCAACGGCTTCGAAGGCGGTCAAATGCCGCTGCACATGCGTATGCCGAAGCGCGGCTTCAACAACCCCTTCCGTCTCGAGTTCGCTGAAGTGAACCTGTGGCGCCTGGAACAAGCCGTCGAAGCCGGCAAGCTGAAGGCCGGCGCCGAGCTGGACGCGGCCGCCCTGATCGCCGCCGGCGTCATCCGTCGCGAACTCGACGGCGTGAAGCTGCTGGGCAAGGGCGAGATCAAGACCGCTCTGAAGCTGACCGTCTACTCGGCCACCGACGCCGCCATCAAGGCCGTGGAAGCGGCCGGTGGTTCGGTCACCGTGACCAAGAAGGCCAAGGCGCAAGCCGAAGCCTAAGACCACAGTGTCATCCCGGGCGGTCTTGTCGGACCGCGCGGGAGCCCAGGCGGGGAGGGGCGTTCGCGCACCAGTCCGCCATAAAGCCCCATCGGGATGACGTTCTTTCGAGGCTCGCCGTGACATCACGGCGAGCCTCACCTATGTGTGGCTCCGCACTGGGGCCTACGCCCAGCGACCGGCGATTCCTCCGGCGCTTCGGCCAGGCCCCGTCCAATACTTGGAGCGCGCTCCGCGTCCGTCGCTGAAGACGGCCGGTCGCGTTCTCGTCGTGGGGAATTGAATGGCCTCGGCCGCCGAACAGCTCGCAGCCAATATGAACTTCGGGTCCTTCCAGAAGGCCACCGAACTTCACAAGCGCATCTGGTTTACGCTCATCGCCCTGGTGGTCTACCGCCTGGGCACCTACGTGCCGATCCCGGGCATCAATCCGGACGCCTTCGCCAGCGCCTTCGCGGGCCAGTCGAAGGGCATCCTGGGCATGTTCAACATGTTCTCGGGCGGCGCCGTCGAGCGGATGGCGATCTTCTCGCTGAACGTGATGCCCTACATCAGCGCCTCGATCATCGTGCAGCTGATGGGCTCGGTGTATCCGCCGTGGGAGAAGCTGAAGAAGGAAGGCGGCGAAGCCGGCCGCAAGACCCTCAACCAGTACACCCGCTACCTGGCGGTGATCCTGGCCTTGGTGCAGTCGTTCTCGATCGCCGTCGGCCTGCAGAGCCAGCCGAACCTGGTCTATTCCGACCTGCCGGGCTGGTTCTTCGTCCTGTCGACCGTGGTCTCGCTGACCGGCGGCACCCTGTTCCTGATGTGGCTGGGCGAGCAGATCACCAGCCGCGGCGTGGGTAACGGCGTCAGCTTGATCATCTTCGCCGGCATCGTCGCGGCCCTGCCGCGCGGCCTTGGCCAGCTGTTCGTCACCGCCCAGAACACCGGCAACTACTTCCCGCTCCTGGTGATCTTCGTGCTCGCCGTGGCGGTGATCTTCGCCATCGTGTTCATGGAGCGCTCGCAGCGCCGCCTGCTCGTGCACTATCCCAAGCGCCAGCAGGGCAACCGCATGGTCGGGGGCGACAGCTCCTTCCTGCCGCTGAAGATCAACACCGCGGGCGTCATCCCGCCGATCTTCGCCTCCAGCTTGCTGCTGCTGCCGACGACCGCCATGCAGTTCCTGAACCCGGCCAACCTGCCCAGCTGGGGCCAGTGGCTGCCGTCCGTGGTCGGCGCCATGCAGCACGGCCAGCCGCTGTTCATGCTCTGCTACGCGGGCCTGATCATCTTCTTCTCGTTCTTCTACACCTCGGTGGTGTTCAATCCGGACGAGACGGCCGAGAACCTGCGCAAGTACGGCGGCTTCCTGCCGGGCATCCGTCCGGGCAAGCGCACCGCCGAATATCTCGACTATGTGCTGACCCGCCTGACGGTGATCGGCGCGGCCTACATCACGGCCGTCTGCCTGTTCCCCGAGATCCTGATGGGCGCTCTTGGCAACAAGAACTTCGCCCTCGGCGGCACCTCGATCCTGATCGTCGTGACGGTGACCATGGACACCGTCGCCCAGATCCAGTCCCACCTGCTGGCGCACCAGTACGAGGGCCTGATCAAGAAGTCGAAGCTGCGGGGCGGCCGCGGTCGCTGACGCAGGTGTGAAACCGTCGGAAGCCGGATTGTGACAATCCGGCTTCCGTTTTCTTTGTACGCATTCTAGGTCTGACCAAGAGAGGGCGTCAGACCCTGGGAAACGCGTAAAGGGGCTTATATGAACTTGATCCTGTTTGGCCCTCCCGGGGCGGGCAAGGGCACCCAGGCCAAGCGATTGGTCGAACAGCGCGGCATGGTCCAGCTTTCGACCGGCGACATGCTGCGCGCCGCCATCGCCTCGGGCTCCGAGCTCGGCCTGAAGGTCAAGGACGTGCTGGACCGTGGCGACCTGGTCACCGACGAAATCGTCATCGCTCTGATCGAAGAGCGCCTGCCCGAGGCCGAGGCCGCCGGCGGCGCGATCTTCGACGGCTTCCCGCGCACGGTCGCTCAGGCCGAGGCTCTGGACGTGATGCTGGCCAAGCGTGGCCAGAAGATCGACTCCGTCGTGCGACTCGAAGTAGACGAGCCAGCCTTGATCGAGCGGATCACCAAGCGATACGCGGAGCAGGGGCGGTCTGACGACAACCCCGAAACCTTCGTGAACCGTCTGGCCCGCTACAACGCCGACACCGCGCCGCTGCTGCCGTACTATCGTGCGCAGAACAAGCTGGTTGCGGTCGACGGCATGGGGACCGTGGAAGCGGTCGCCGGAGCGATCGACGCGGCCCTTTCGGTCGTGGCGTGACTTTTAACGGAATCCGTTCCCTGAGCGGATTCCGCCATTGACGGATGCGCAACTATCCCTATAACGGGGCGCTTCCGCGAAAGGGCGCGATCTGTGCGCGTCGGTCTGGGTCTTCGGATCGGGCCGAGCGCGCCGTTCGCGTCTTTGGTGCGTGACTAGGAGAACATTAGACGTGGCCCGTATCGCAGGCGTCAACATCCCGACGAACAAGCGCGTTGTCATCGCGCTTCAGTACATTCACGGCATCGGCCCGAAGTCCGCTCGTGACATCGTCACGAAGGTGGGCATCGAGGACGCCCGTCGCGTCAATCAATTGACCGACGCGGAAGTCCTGCAGATCCGCGAGACGATCGACCGTGAGTTCACCGTGGAAGGCGACCTCCGTCGCGAAAACTCGATGAACATCAAGCGTCTGATGGACCTGGCCTGCTACCGCGGCCTGCGTCACCGTAAGGGCCTGCCGGTCCGCGGCCAGCGCACCCACACGAACGCCCGCACCCGCAAGGGTCCGGCCAAGCCGATCGCCGGCAAGAAGAAGTAAGGTAGCCTGACCGATGGCCAAGGAACCGGGTCGCGTTAAAAAGCGCGAACGCAAAAACATCACCTCGGGCGTGGCGCACGTGAACGCCTCGTTCAACAACACCATGATCACCATCACCGACGCCCAGGGGAACACCATCTCCTGGTCGAGCGCCGGCATGATGGGCTTCAAGGGCTCGCGCAAGTCGACCCCGTACGCCGCTCAGATGGCCGCCGAAGACGCGGGCAAGAAGGCTGCGGAACACGGCGTGAAGACCCTGGAAGTGAACGTCTCGGGTCCGGGTTCGGGTCGTGAGTCGGCTCTGCGCGCTCTGCAGGCCGTCGGCATGACCATCACGACGATCCGCGACGTCACGCCGATCCCGCACAACGGCTGCCGTCCGCCCAAGCGTCGTCGCGTCTAGTATTTTTTAGATCCAATTCTCCTTCGCCGGCTGCGTCAAACGCGGCCGGCGAGTCGCGTTCAAGGGACACCACGTGATCGAAAGAAACTGGAACGAGCTGATCCGTCCTGAGAAGCCGCAGATCGAAACCGGCGCCGACGCCAGCCGCAAGGCCCGCATCGTCGCCGAACCGCTCGAGCGCGGTTTCGGTGTGACGCTCGGCAACGCCCTGCGTCGCGTTCTTCTCTCGTCGCTGCAAGGCGCCGCCGTCACCGCCATCCAGATCGATGGCGTGGTGCACGAGTTCTCCTCGCTCGAGGGCGTTCGTGAAGACGTCGTCGACATCGTTCTGAACATCAAGCAACTCGCCGTGCGCATGCACGCCGAGGGCCCCAAGCGCATGACCCTGCGCGCCTCGGGCGCCGGTCCGGTCACCGCTGGCCAGATCGAAACCCCGGCCGACATCGAGATCCTCAACCCCGACCACGTGCTCTGCACGCTGGACGAGGGCGGCTCGGTGCGCATGGAATTCACGGTCAACACCGGCAAGGGCTACGTCCCGGCCGACCAGAACCGTCCGGAAGACGCGCCGATCGGCCTGATCGCCGTCGACGCCCTGTACTCGCCGGTGAAGCGCGTGGCCTACAAGGTCGAGCCGACCCGCGAAGGCCAGCGCCTGGACCGTGACAAGCTGACCCTGGAAGTCGAGACCAACGGCGCCGTCACTCCGGTGGACGCCGTGGCCTACGCCGCCCGCATCCTGCAGGACCAACTGCAGATCTTCATCACCTTCGAAGAGCCCAAGGCCAAGGCCGCGGACGAGTCGAAGCCCGAGCTGCCGTTCAACCCGGCTCTGCTCAAGAAGGTCGACGAGCTGGAACTGTCGGTCCGTTCGGCCAACTGCCTGAAGAACGACAACATCGTCTACATCGGCGACCTGATCCAGAAGACCGAAGCCGAGATGCTCCGCACCCCGAACTTCGGCCGCAAGTCGCTGAACGAGATCAAGGAAGTTCTCGCCGGCATGGGTCTGCACCTCGGCATGGACGTGCCGAACTGGCCGCCGGAAAATATCGAAGACCTGGCCAAGAAGTTCGACGACCAGATCTAAGACACTATCGCGCTGAATCCGGGCCGCTCTTTGTCCTCCATGAGGTCGAAGGGCGGCCTGGGCCTTTTGAAGCCGCTCTGCGGTGGAGGGCCCCGGCGCTTCGTTGTGACCCGGCCGGGATGCGAGCTGGGACTGGTGACAACAGGCGCTTCTTACGCGCCGCTCGGGCCAAGAGCCCAGGAGATACCCAATGCGTCACGGTTACGCCCACCGCAAACTCGGCCGCACCTCGGCTCACCGCACCGCCATGTTCGCCAACATGTCGGCTTCGCTGATCAAGCACGAGCAGATCGTCACCACCCTGCCGAAGGCCAAGGAACTGCGCCCGATCGTCGAAAAGCTGGTCACCCTGGCCAAGCGCGGCGACCTGCACGCTCGTCGTCAGGCCATCAGCTCGGTCCGCGACGTCGAACAAGTCGGCAAGCTCTTCGCCGTGCTCGGTCCGCGCTACAAGGACCGTCAGGGCGGCTACATCCGCGTCCTGAAGGCCGGCTTCCGCTACGGCGACAACGCCCCGATGGCCGTCATCGAGTTCGTCGATCGCGACGTCTCGGAGAAGGGCAAGGACTCGGGTCCGGTCTACGTCAACGAAGCCGAAGACTAAGAGATCTCGGCCTCATAGGCTGAAACGAAAAGGCCCCGGAGCGATCCGGGGCCTTTTTGCTGTCTGGGGCCGGGGGCGGAGGCTCTCAAAAACCTCTCCCAGAGGGAGAGGGAGGGGCCCGCCGCGAAGCGGTGGGAGGGGGAGGGGTTACGAGGTTGGACGATGTGCCGGCGCTCCGTCAGGCGCCGTAACCCCTCACCCCGGCCCTCTCCCTATGGGAGAGGGGGCGTCTGAAGCCCGGGGCCGCTCAACGGCTGACGATGATCCCGTCGAACTCCGGCAGGGCCAGCATCAGCTTCTCGCGCGTGAAGGCGCTGGCGGTCAGCGGGCCGTGCACCGTGCCCGGGCCGTCCTTGGCCGCCTCCACGTAGTAGAAGCGCGGCGTCTCGTCGGGCAGGTCGCGACGGGCGATGACGACATAGCGATCGTTCCCGCCGTACTGGTCGATGCGCGGCCCCAGCACCGTCTCGCAGGTCAGGGCGTCGCGCTCCCAGCACAGGCTCACGTGTTCGCCCTGGGCGTCGGAAGCCAGGCGATAGCGGCCGGCGACGGTCTCGTAGGTCCCGTTGAACAACGCCCAGCCCGAATTGCCGGCCCCTCGAACATAGCGGACGTCGGCGGTCCGCCAGTCACGATAGAGCCGGCTGGTCTCGCGGCAGAGCGCGACATCGGTGATCGAGGTGAGGCGGCAGGGGGCCGGGCGCCAGGCGCTCGGCGTGGGGGCGGGCTGCACTTCGAAGCCCATCGCCTCTTCCTTCGCCATCGCCTGAAAGACGGCGCCTGCGAAGGCTAGCTTCTGCTGAGCTTCGGACAGGACGAAGTCCGGCTCGCGCGACGGCGCGCTCGCGCAGCCGGCCAGGGCCGCCACGGTCAGGACAATGAGAGCCGCCCTCATTCGCGCGTCAGATCCTGCCGCTGGAACAGCGCCAGAGCCGCCGCCGAGAGGCCGATCGCCCAAGCCAGCAGGAAGGCCAGTGCCTTGGCCCAGGGCAGGGGCTCGTCGACGACGCTGCGGTCCTGCAGCAGCGCCGTCTTCAGCAGGTCTCCCGAGAAGGCCGGCAGCAGCAGGGCCTTCAGGCTCGGCTCGTGCATCCAGGTGGCGACCATCGACTGGGCGGCGGCGAACACCAGGCCCACGATCAGTGCGGCCATGGTCGAGCGCGTGGCCACGCCCACCAGGGCCGCCAGGGCGACCAGCACCACCAGCTGCAGCCAGCTGATGGCGAAGGTTCCGGCCAGGTCGGTCAAAGCCTCGCCGCGATAGGCCACGAAGGCCCCGCCGCTGGTCGCCGCGCTGAACAGGCCGCCCAGGGCCGCCGCCAGGGCGTAGAGCACTAGGCTGACCGCCACCGCGATCGCCGCCGTCGCCAGCTTGGCCAGCAGCAGGTTGACCCGGCCGTTGCGCGGGGTCAGCAGGCGCCAGGTCTCCCAGCGATAGTCGCCGGCCAGCACGGCCGCCGAAAGGATCAGCACGAACAGCCCCATGACCGGCGAGGCGCCGCCAGCCAGGGCCTTGACCATCCGTCCCACCAGGTCGACCGGAATGGGCGGCGCGCCCTTCATCAGCCGGCGGGCGAACAGCTCGCCGCCGATGGTCAGCACCAGGCCGGCGATGGGCGCGAACAGCACGCCCCAGAACACCGTGCCGCGGTCCTTCAGAAGCCGGAAGCGCTCGGCGGCGAGGGCGTCAACGAGCATCGGCCGGCTCCTTGGCTTGCAGGATGTCGAGATAGGCGCTTTCCAGGTCGGCCTCGCGCCAGCGGGCTTCGTGGATGTCGACGCCGGCGCCGACCAGGGCGCGGATCAGGGCAGGGGCCTCGCCGCGCTCGATCTGGGCCAGAACGGCGTCGGGGCCGTCGGCGCGGCCCTGGTCGCCCAGCACCTCCAGCACCTGGGCCACGGGGCTGGCGACCAGGCGCAGGGCGGGCTTGCGGCCGGCCAGGGTCTCGACCGGACCTTCGGCGACCAGCTTGCCCTTCGACAGGATCGCCACCCGGTCGCAGACGCGTCGCACCTCGTCCAGCTGGTGGCTGGCCAGGATGATGGTCGCGCCTTCCTCGGCGGCCAGGCGGCGGATCAACTCGCGGATCTCCTGGATGCCGGCCGGGTCCATGCCGCTGGTCGGCTCGTCGAGAATGGCCAGCGAGGGGCGGGTGAAGAACACCGCCGCCAGGCCCAGCCGCTGCTTCATGCCCACCGAGAAGGTCGAGGTCTTGCGGTCGGCCGCTTCGGCCAGGCCCACGCGTTCCAGCCAGCCGCCGATGTCGGCGTCGGCGGCCCCGCTCTGCAGGGCCAGCATCTTCAGGGCGTCGCGGGCGGTCAGGTAGGGCGGATAACGCGGCGTCTCGATCATCGCGCCCACCTGGCGCAGCGACGAGGCGTGGCCGGCCGGCGCGCCCGACAGCCGGGCCACGCCCGAGGTCGGACGCACCAGGCCCATGGCGATGCGGAAGAGGGTGCTCTTGCCCGCGCCATTGGGCCCCAGAACGCCGAACACGCCGCCGGCGGGGATCTTCAAGGTCAGGTCGTCCAGCGCCCGTACGGCGCCGTAGGTCTTGGTCAGCCCCTCGGCCTCCAGCGCGAAACTCATGCGGCGCGGTCCCGGCTCGGCGGCATCGGCGACTCTCCCTTATGAACTTGGCGCGACTATGGGCGCGGAAACGCCGGTCGGCCAAGTTGTTTGGCGCCAGCAATACGAATTGTCGCCAAGCTGTTCTATAGGGGCGGAAGTCTTCGCTTCAGGGCCTGGCCATGACCGTGCTTTCCCGTTTCGCCGCACTTCTGGCGATCGTTGTTCTCTCCGGCTGCGCCACCGCGCCCCGTCAGACGGCGCAGGCGCCGCCGCCCAAGCCCGCCCTGACCATCCTGGTCTCGATCGACGGCTTCCGGGCCGACTATCTCGACCGCGGCGACACCCCGGCGATGAAGGCCCTGGCCGACGGCGGCGTGCGGGCGGCCATGCGGCCCTCGTTCCCGTCGCTGACCTTCCCCAACCACTACGCCCTGGTCACCGGCATGCGCCCCGACCACAACGGCATCGTCAGCAACACCATGGAGGACCCGGAGATCCCGGGCGTCACCTTCACCCTCTCCAACCACGACGCCGTCACCGACACCCGCTGGTGGAGCATGGCCACGCCGATCTGGACCTCGGCCGAGAAGCAGGGCGTGCGCGCCGGCACCATGTTCTGGCCGGGCTCTGAAGCCGAGATCGCTGGCGTGCGGCCCACCAAGTGGGCGGTGTTCGACCAGAAGAAGCTCTCCAACGACCGCGTCGACACCCTGCTGTCTTGGCTGGACGAGACCAAGGACGCGCCGCTGGGCCTGGCCACCCTCTATTTCGACATCGTCGACAGCGCCGGCCACAAGTACGGCCCGGACTCGGCCGAGGTCCGCAAGGCGTCGGCCGACGTCGACGTCGCCATCGCTCGCCTAGTCGAGGGGCTGAAGGTCCGCGGCCTCTATGACCGCACCAACCTGATCATCGTCGCCGACCACGGCATGGCCCCGCTGCCGGCCAGCCAGCGCGTGGTGCTGGACGACAGCGTCGACCTCTCCAAGCTGCGCTACGTCGGCCTCGGCGCCATCGCCAGCATCTATCCCAAGCCCGGCGAGGAGGCCGCGGTCACCACCGCCCTGGTCAAGCCGCACCCGCACATGAGCTGCTGGGAAAAGGCCAGGATCCCGGCCCGGCTGCACTACGGAACCAACCGCCGCATCGGCCCGATCGTCTGCTCGGCCCAGACCGGCTGGTACATCACCACCGCCGCCTCGCAGAAGAAGCGCGAGGGCGAGGGCGGCGAGATGCGCGACGGCGGGGCTCACGGCTACGACAACGCCGACCCGCTGATGCGCGCGGTGTTCATCGCCAGCGGCCCGTCGTTCAAGTCGGGCAAGACCCTGCCGGTGTTCGACAATGTCGACGTCTATCCGCTGCTGGCCAAGGTGATCGGCGTGAAGCCGGAAAAGGTCGACGGCGAACTGGCCCCGGTGAAGGCCGCGCTGCGCTGATCGAAAGGCAAGGGCGGGTCGGAAGGCTCGCCCTTTTCTCTTGCTCAGATAATTGCGTTATGCGTTAAATATTGCGTCCCAACGCAATAGGAGGCGCGCATGGCCCGCCTGACCTCGGCCCTCTGCTACAAGGATCCCAAGGCCGCCCTCAAATGGCTGGAGGCCGCGTTCGGCTTCGAGCTGGTGCTGCTGATCGAAGACGGCGAGGGCAATCTCGCGCATTCGCAGATGACGTTCGGCGAGGCCCACGTGATGGTCGGCAACGAGTGGAGCGCCGACCACGCCAGCCCCGCCTCGCTGGGCGGCAAGAACACCCAGACGGTGCACATCCATATCGACGAGGACGTCGACGACCACTGCCAGCGCGCCCGCGCCGCCGGGGCCGAGATCCTCGCCGAGCCGGAGACCCAGTTCTACGGCGACCGCACCTATCGCTGCCGCGACCCCGAGGGCCACATCTGGACCGTGGGCCAGACCGTCCAGGCCGTCACCCGCGAGGAGGCCGAGGCCGCCACCGGCCTGAAGATCCAGGGCTGGGCGTGAGCCCCGACGACTTCCGTCGTCTCGCCTTGGCCCTGCCTGGCGTGGTCGAGGGCGCGCACATGGGCACGACCGACTTCCGCGTCGGCCGGATCTTCGCCACCCTCGGCTATCCCGACGCCCGCCATGGCATGGTGCAGCTGACGCCCGACCTGCAGGCGATGCTGGTAGCCGCTGAGCCGGCCGCCTTCGTTCCGGTGAAGGGCGGCTGGGGCCTGAAGGGGGCGACCAATGTCGTGCTCGAGGCCATAGACGAGCCGACCCTGAGGAGCGCCCTGGAGCAGGCCTGGCGGCTGAAGGCCGGCAAGCGGCTGGTCGCCGAACTGGACGCGGCCCGGTGAGCATCGACCGCACCCTGGCGGCGCTGGCGGACCCGCACCGTCGCCGCACGGTCGAGCTGCTGGCCGACGGTCCGCGCCGGGCGGGCGAGCTGGCCGACGCCCTGGGCCTGTCGCCGCCGGCCATGAGCCGCCACCTGCGCACGCTGCGGCAGGCGGAACTGGTCATGGAGAGCCATCCGCCGTTCGACGCCCGGGTGAGGGTCTACGCCCTGAAGCCCGGTCCCATGGCCGAGCTCAAGGCCTGGGCCGGTGCGGCCGAGGCTCTGTGGAGCGACCAGTTGCTGTCGCTGAAGGCTCACCTGGAGACGGAAGGGTGAGCGCCCGCATCCTCGTGGCCCTGCGCATCAAGGCCGCGCCGGCTCGGGTGTTCGATGCCTTCGTCGGCGAGATCGGCGCCTGGTGGCGGCCCAACCCGCTGTTCTCGTTCACCCCGCGCTCGCCCGGCGTGCTGGCCTTCGAGGGGCAAGGGGAGGGCGCGCGCCTGGTCGAGCGCCTGGCCTCGGGCAAGGCCTTCGAGATCGGCCGTGTCCGCGTCTGGACGCCGGGCGAGCGGCTGGTGTTCGGCTGGCGTCAGGCCGCCTTCGCCCCCGGCATGGACACCGAGGTCGAGGTCCGCTTCGAACCCGTCGGCGAAGAGACCCGCGTCACCGTCGAGCACCGCGGCTGGGAAACGGTGCCCGCCGAGCACGTGGCCCGCCATGGTTTTCCGGATCAGCTGTTCCTGCTGCGTCACGGCCAGTGGTGGACGGGGCTGCTGGAGGGGTTGGCTGGGCATATCCACCCGTAAAATCCCCGCGAAAGCGGGGACCCAGGCTTTTTCTGAAACGCGTGGCGCTCGACGACAAAACACCTGGGTCCCCGCTTTCGCGAGGATTTTACGGAGAGAAGACCGGGGCTTCAGCCCTTGCCGACTATCCGCCACGCGGTCAAAGATCCCGCCCCTCGGGAGGTCCCATGTCCGAACCCATCGCCCATCCGGCCCGCAAGGCGGCCCTGGGCTTCATCTTCATCACCGCCCTGATGGACGTGCTGTCGCTGGGACTGATGATCCCGGTGCTGCCCAGCCTGGTGAAGTCCATGGCCGGCGGCCGCACCGATGACGCCGCCCAGTGGACCGCCGCCTTCGGCATGGTCTGGGGCGTGATGCAGTTCGTCTGCTCGCCGATCCTGGGCATGCTGTCCGACCGCTACGGCCGCCGGCCGGTGATCCTGATCTCGATCTTCGGCCTGGGGATCGACTACATCTTCATGGCCCTGGCCCCGACCCTGTGGTGGCTGTTCCTCGGCCGGATCATCCACGGGGCGACGGCGGCCAGCTTCTCGGCGGCCGGCGCCTATATCGCCGACGTCACGCCGGAGAAGGGCCGGGCCAAGGCCTTCGGCCTGATCGGCGCGGCCTGGAGCGCGGGGTTCATCGTCGGCCCGGCGCTCGGGGGGCTGCTGGGCAAGATCGACCTGCACCTGCCGTTCTGGGTGGCGGCCGGCATGGCGCTGCTGAACTGGCTGTACGGCCTGCTGGTGCTGCCCGAATCCCTGCCGCCCGAGCGCCGCGTGGCCCGCTTCGACTGGACCAAGGCCAATCCGGTCGGCTCGCTGAAGCTGCTGGGCTCGCATCCCGACCTGCCGCGCCTGGGCGTGGTCAGCTTCCTGATGCAGCTGGCCCACAACGCCTATCCCAGCATCTTCGTGCTCTACACCGGCTATCGCTACGGCTGGGACACCGCCCAGATCGGCCTGCTGATGATGCTGTCGGGCGTGCTGGGCGTCATCGTCCAGGCCGTGCTGATCGGGCCGATCGTCGATCGCCTGAAGGAGCGCGGGGCGGTGATCGCGGGCCTGGTCTGCTTCGTCGTCTCGTTCGGGATCTTCGCCTTCGCCCCGACCGGCTGGATCTTCGCCTCGGGCCTGGCCGTCAGCGCCTTCTCGGCCCTGATCCAGCCTGGCCTCATGGGCATGATGACCAAGCGCGTCGGCCCCAGCGAGCAGGGCCAGCTGCAGGGCGCCAACTCGGCCATCATGGGCCTGACCGCCATCGTCGGGCCGGTGCTCTACGGCCTGACCCTGGCCTTCGCCGTGCGCCACGAGCAGACCCTGCACCTGCCGGGCCTGCCGCTGGTCATCGCCGGCCTGCTGGCCCTGGGCGGCCTGGCCGTGATCCTGCGCACGCGCCGCGCCCGTCCGCTGGCGGTCGGGGAACCCGGCCTTGATCCCGCGCGCTGAAGGCCTTGAATGCGCCCGAAACCTTCGCTGTTTAGGGGCGAACAAACGCGTCCGCTCGCCTTTCGAGCGGTCGCGTCCTGAAGACTGACGGAGTCACCGACTTGTCCAAGCCCGCCCTTCGCGTCCTGATCCCGACCCTGGCCCTGCTGGCCGCCTGCTCGGATCCGGCCTCGCGCAGCCAGGCCCAGTCCATCCCCGACCTCGCCCAGCCGACCCGCAAGTCGCCGACTGATCCGGTGTCGATGAAGGCCTCCTTCGCCCCGGTGGTGAAGAAGACGGCCCCGGCCATCGTCAACGTCGCCAGCCGCCGCGTCGTGCGCCAGCAGGCCGATCCGTTCTGGGACTTCTTCATGGGCGGTCGTGGCGGCGCGCCCCGCTCGCAGGTGCAGGGCTCGCTCGGCTCGGGGGCCATCGTTCGCGCCGACGGGGTGATCATCACCAATCACCACAACATCGAGAACATGAGCGACATCACCGTGCAGCTCGCCGACCGGCGCGAGTTCCCCGCCACGGTGCTGCTCGACGACCCGCGTTCGGACCTGGCCGTCCTGAAGATCGACACCAAGGGCGAGCGCCTGCCCACCATCGCCATCGACGACCAAGAGCAGCTCGAGGTCGGCGACCTCGTTTTGGCCATGGGCAACCCGTTCGGCGTCGGCCAGACCGTCACCAACGGCATCGTCTCGGCCCTGGCCCGCACCGACGTCGGCGCGGCCGAGTTCGGCAGCTACATCCAGACCGACGCGGCCATCAATCCGGGCAATTCGGGCGGTCCGCTGGTCGACATGGACGGCGACCTGATCGGGGTGAACACCTTCATCATCTCGCGTTCGGGCTCGTCCAGCGGCGTCGGCTTCGCCATCCCGGCCGCCGTGGTGCGCCAGGTGGTCTCGACCGCGCTCGGCGGCGCTCACAGCGTCGTGCGGCCGTGGCTGGGCGTGCGCGGCCAGCCGGTCACCGGTGAGATCGCCAAGGGCCTGGGCATGTCCACCCCGCGCGGCGTGCTGATCTCCGACGTCTATCCCGGCGCCTCGGCCGACAAGGGCGGCGTCAAGGAAGGCGACGTCATCCTGTCGATCGACGGCCAGCCGGTGAACGACGAGGGCGGCGGCGCCTTCGCCATCGGCACCCACAAGATCGGCGACCGCGTGCCGGTGGTCGTCCGCCGGGGCGACCGCGAGCAGACCCTGACCGTCCGCGCCGAGGCCGCGCCCGAAATCCCGGCCAAGGACGAGCGCACCCTGACGGGCCGCAACCCCTTCGAGGGCGCGACGGTGATGAACCTGTCGCCGGCCGCCGCCCAGGACGTCGGCGCCGACGCCTTTTCCGGCAAGGGCGTGCTGGTCACCAAGGTCGGCCAGGGCTTCGCGTTGAACGCCGGCCTGCGTCCCGGCGACTTCGTGCGCGAGGTCAACGGCAAGGCTGTCAACACCACCGCCGACCTGGCCGCCGCGATCCGCAACGAGACGGCCACCTGGACCGTCGTCATCGAGCGGGGCGGCCAGCGCATCTCGGCCCGTTTCCGCACCTGATCCGGCCGCGACCCTCTCCCTTCGGGGAGAGGGTTTCCGCTGACCGCGGAACCCCCTAAACCTCTTCCCATGTCCGATCTCTTCCAAGCCGCCGGCATCGCGCCCCATGCGCCCGCGCCGCTGGCCGACCGCCTGCGTCCCCAGAGCCTCGAAGAGGTGGTGGGCCAGGAGCACCTGCTCGGCCCAGACGGCCCGATCGGCCGGATGGCGGCGGCCCATCGCCTGGCCTCGATGATCCTCTGGGGGCCGCCCGGCACCGGCAAGACCACCATCGCCCGCCTGCTGGCCAAGGCCGGCGGCTACGAGTTCATGCAGATCTCGGCCGTCTTCTCCGGCGTCGCCGACCTGAAGAAGGCCTTCGAGCAGGCCCGCATGCGCCGCCAGGCCGGTCAGTCCACCCTGTTGTTCGTCGATGAGATCCACCGCTTCAACCGCGCCCAGCAGGACGGTTTCCTGCCGTTCGTGGAGGAGGGGATCGTCACCCTGGTTGGCGCGACGACCGAAAACCCCTCGTTCGAGCTCAACGGCGCTCTGTTGTCGCGGGCCCAGGTGTTCGTGCTCAAGCGCCTGGACGAGACGGCGCTGGAAAGCCTGCTTGCGAAAGCCGAAGCCGCCGAGAACCGCAAGTTGCCGGTTGATGCCGAGGCTCGCCAGGTGCTGATCGCCATGGCCGACGGCGATGGCCGCTACCTGCTGACCCTGACCGAGACCCTGCTGTCGATCGGCACGGACACGCCGCTGAACCCGACCCAGCTGGGCCAACTGCTCCAGAAGCGCCGCCCGGCCTACGACAAGGACCGCGAAGAGCACTACAACCTCATCTCGGCCCTGCATAAGTCGGTGCGCGGCTCCGATCCGGACGCGGCTCTCTACTGGCTGGCGCGAATGCTCGAGGGCGGGGAAGACCCGCTGTTCATCGCCCGCCGCCTGGTGCGCATGGCCTCGGAAGACATCGGTGCGGCCGATCCGCTCAGCTTGCTTCTGACCACCGCGGCGAAAGACGCCTACGACTTCCTCGGTTCGCCGGAAGGCGAGCTCGCCCTGGCCCAGGCCGTGGTCCATATGGCCAGCGCGCCCAAGTCCAACGCCGTCTACAGCGCCTACAAGGCCGCCCGCCGCGCGGCCAAGGAGACCGGCAGCCTGATGCCGCCGTCCCATATCCTCAACGCGCCCACCAAGCTGATGAAGACCCTCGGCTATGGCGACGGCTACGCCTACGACCACGACGTCGAGGGCGGCGTCTCGGGCCAGAACTACTTCCCCGACGGCATGGCCCGCCCGAAGTTCTACGAGCCCAAGCCGATCGGCGCCGAGGCCAAGGTCAAGGACCGCCTCGACCACTGGAACCAGCTGCGCCGGGGCGGCAAGTGAAGTTCAGTCCTTCGGCCCGGGCGTTCGCCCTGGCGTCCGTTCTGCTGCTGGCGGCCGGCGTGGTGCTGCTATGGCTGGCCGCGATCACGCCCTGGCACACGGATTCCGACGCCTATTTTCGCGACCTGAACGCCCTGCGCGCGACGGTTTACCCAGACTATCCGGAAGGTCGGGCGAATTTCGAGGGCGCCACCGAGCGTTTCCAGGCCCTTCAGGAAGCCTACGCCACCCACAAGTGGCTTTACGCGGATCTCGCCTATCTGAGCTTGGCGCTGGGGGGCCTTTCGACGATCGTCACGGCTCTGGTCGCGCGCTACGGCGCGCGCCTGCTGCGCACCCAGCGCAAGGTGTTGATCGTGCTGGGCATGGCGGTCCTGGCTCTGACCGCCACCTTGACCGGACTGATCGCCATGCCGCTGCACTATCTTCATCGCGAGCAGGTTCCGGAGTGGTCGGACTCGATCGGCATCCCGCTGGCCAGCGCTGTCGCCAGCATGATCACGATCGGCCCGGTCGTCCTCGTGCTGGTGCTTGCGCCGCTGATCTTCCGCCGCCGCGTCGCTGGACCCGTGCTGACGCTGGGGCGGCGACCCTACTGGGCGTCCATCCTGGTCAGCCTAGTCTACGCCCTGCCGATCGCCTTCGCCCTGTTCCTCGTCATCTGCGCCTTTTCGCCAGGCGGCTGGGCCCTGACGCCGGCCGGTCTTCTGCTGTTGTGGCTGTTCCTCAACGCCCGCGCCCTCTGGATAGCGCCTGAGGAGGGCGTCGCATGAGCAAACCGCCCCGCCGTCCGCCCGCCGCGCCCAAGCCCAAGGCCTCCGATAGCCCGATAGAGCTGACGCCGGACGAGATCGCCTTCACGCGCTCGCTGGTGATCCACGAGGACGACAGCATCTTCGTGCTCAACAAGCCCGCCGGTCTCTCCAGCCAGGGCGGCCGCATCAAGGCCCACACGCTGGACGACCTGCTGTGGGCGCTGGCCCGCCGCGACCGGCCGCGCCCGCGCCTGATCCATCGCCTGGACCGCGACACCTCGGGCGTGATCCTCACCGCCCGCACCAAGCCGGCGGCGACCTTCCTGGGCAAGGCGCTGATGGGCAAGCGCTTCCGCAAGACCTATCTCGCCATCGTCGCGCCCGGCGCGCCCGAGCCGCGCGGCGGCCAGATCGACAAGGCCCTGCGCCGCGAATCCATCGGCCGCGAGGCCTATATGCGGGTCTGCGAGGACGACCATCCCGACGCGGAAAACGCCCGCAGCCGCTATCGCACCCTGGCCGCCAACGCCCAGGCCGCGCTGGTCGAGCTTTCCCCCGACACCGGCCGGATGCACCAGCTGCGCGTCCACATGGCCTCGATCGGCCGGCCTATCGCCGGCGACAGCCGCTACGGCGGCGCGCTGATGCTGGCCGGCGCGCCGGTGCCGCGGCTGATGCTGCACGCCGCGCGGCTGGTGTTCCCGCACCCCGAAGGCGGCGAACGACGGATCGAGGCGGAGATCCCCGACGACATGAAGGTGGTGCTGGAAAAGCTGGACTTGGCGCTGCCGGAACGCTGAACTTGGCCGAGCCGTTTGAGAGGCAAGGGAGAAACGCCATGAAGTCCGCCCGCCTCGTCTGCGTCCTCGCCGCCAGCGCCCTGGTCCTGGGGGCCTGCGCCACCGCCAAGCCCACCGTCTACCGGCCGCAGGCCGCCGCCACCGACGTCGGCTTCGCCCAGTACAAGATGGAGGAGGGGCGCTATCGCGTGACCTTCCGCGGCGGCCCCGGCGCGCCGGCCGGCCAGGTCACCGACTACGCCCTGCTGCGGGCGGCCGAGCTGGCCCTGGCCGACGGCTACAGCTGGTTCCGCGTCGCCGACCGCATCACCCAGTCGACGGGTGGCGGGGGCGGCCCGACCTTCTCGGTCGGCGCCGGTTCGGGCAGCTATGGCCGCCGCTCCGGCGTCGGCCTGGGCCTTGGCACCAGCTTCAACCTCGGTCCCGGCCCGGCGCTCAGCACCACGCTGGAAGTCGTGTTCGGCAAGGGCCCGCGCCCGCCGGGCGAGGCCTACGACGCCCAGAGCGTGGTCAACACCATCGGCAAGGGCATGGGCCGGGTCTGAACCCACTCATATCCGTACCCCGCTTTCGCAGGGGGGGCGGAAAACGGATCAGGCCGCCACGCGCGCCGCGTAGGGGTGGGCCGCGCGCAGCGAGGCGTGACTGAGGCCGGCGGTCTCGGCGGCGGCGAAATAGCCTTCCGCCGGCAGGCCCTGCAGCGAAACCATCGGCGCCAGGCCGCGGGCCTCGCGACCAAAGGCCATGATGTCGGCGGCGATCTTCTCGGCCGGTCCGCTCAGGTCGCAGGCGTCCAGGGTCAGCCCCGCCAGGCGGGCGTCGCGTAGGTGCTTGAAGGCTTCCTTGTCCGGCGGCACGCGGGCGACGACGCCGCGGGTCAGGGCCTTCAGCAGGCCGACCACTTCCAGCAGACGCCCGGCGGGCGTGCCGCGGGTCACGTCCACAAGTTCGATCATCACCCCGCCGCGCAGCAGGGCCAGCGACAGGCCCGAGGTGCCGGTCAGCAGGTCGCGGCCGCGCTGGGTGCCCAGGGTGCGGAACGAGGCCGGCAACACCAGGTCGGGGCGCTCGTTGCCTTGGGCGGCCTTGGCGAAGGCCGCGCCGTAGCGCAGCGTCGCCTCGTCGATGAAGGCGATGTCCTTGTCGGCCAGCTTGGTGATCGCCCGTCCGCTGATCGAGCGGCCGGTGCCCAGGTGGGTGACGATCGGCTCGACACGGATGGCGGTGGTGACGTTGCGGCGCAGGCCGATCACGTGCTCCAGCGCGAAGTCGACCCGCAGGGCCGCGCCGCCGCTGGTGGTGAAGGCCACGGGCGTGCGGCGCATCTCGTCGCTGACGTCCATGTCCGTGCGGAACGGCGAGCGCTCGGAGTCGCGGCGCGCGCGGGCGGCCAGCACGACGGATGGATCGATGGTGCGGCAGACGACGCCGCCGGCCTCGACCCCGATCACCGAGCGCACGCCGATGTCGCGCAGCTCGGCCGCGCCCAGCAGGTGGGTCAGCACGTCCTCGAGGATGCGGACGCTGGCGGCCTGGGCCGACAGGCCCTGGTCGTTGTGGGTGGCGATCAGGAAGTCGTCCTCGCTGACCCGTCCCCGCAGGTCGGCGCGGTCGAGATGTTCGTTCAGCTTGCGCTCGACATAGGTCCAGACGTCGGTGCGCTTGTGCTCCCACCAGTCGCCGGCCCAGCGGCGGATGGCCTTGATGCTGATCACGTTGACCGAGCCGCGACCGATCAGGTCGGAGCTGGCCAGCCGGTTCAGCATCGCCGGCGGCAGGGCCAGGCGTTCGGTCGTGTCGTCCTTGGGAGGCAGGGAGGCGGGCATCGGACCGTGGGATTCGCGGGAGGAGATCAGAGATTGACCTGCTCGCCCTTAACCTCCGGTGCAGGAAGAGGGTTTAGGTCGTCTTTACCTTGTCTTCAAAGCCTTGCCCGGCAAGGCCCCGCTTGGTTCCGGACGCGTTAATCCTCGACGATGTCGGGGATGGCGAAAGTGACCGGGATCAGGCAGCCCTTCTGGCCCCAGACCGAGCGGTCGGGGCGGGCCTTGTACAGCATGCTGCGGGCCGCCAGGCCGAAGGTCTCCACGGGCTGGGCGCCCAGGATCTCGATCGGCCAGATCCGGCCCTCGGGCGTGATGTCGAACTGCAGCAGCGCCCAGCCCTCGACCCGCTCGCGGGCGAACGGCACGGGATAGGCCTTGTCGAGCGAGAGGTTCAGGGCCGCGCGCTCGACGCGGCAGGCGATCTGAGGCTTGGTGATCGGCTTGGTCAGGGTGCGGGGAGGCGCATCGGTCGGCCGGGGGCGGGCGGCCTGCACGCCGTAGCAGCCCTTCACCGGCTTGCCCGACTGGAAGCGGGACTCGGCGATCGCGAAGGCGGCCTGGTCGGCCAGCACGGGATCGCCGCCCTGGGCCGCGATCCGCACGTTGCGCACCACGCCCTCGGCGTCGATGTCGTAGAGCACGCCGGCCCAGGCGCCGGCGAAATCGCGGTCGTCGAACCGGCGCAGGTCGGGATAGCTGATCAGGGCCGGCGCGCGGCGAGGGGCCTTGCCGCAGTCGCCACGGGCAGAGAGGGCGGCGCGCACCACGGGCGAGGCCTCGCGCTTCCGCGTCGCTACGTGCTCCAGCAGGATGGCCGTCGTCGCCTTGGCCAGGGGCGTGAAGGTCTGCGGAACCTCGAGGCGACAACCGGCCGCCGCCTGGCCGGGCGCGAAGCGCCAGCGGGCGAAGCTGGCGATCAGGTTCTGGTCGGCCTGGGCGTTCGGAGCCCGGCGGATGTCGATCGGCGCGCCCTTGGCGTCGACCGCGAAGACGAGGGCGCTGGCCGGCTGATCGCCCGACGAGGGCTTCGCGCCGGAAGCGACGTAGCGGACATTGACGTCCGGGTGGAACGGCGCGCTCTCGATCACGCGCACGTCGCGCCCCTCGCAGCGGATCACCGAAGGCGGCGGGCCGTAGGTCTGGATCCGGGTCAGCGGCGCCAGGCTGGCGGGCGTGGGCAGGGGCGGTGTCAGCGGCGGAGGCGGCGGGGCCGAACCTTTCGGCGCCACCACGCCTTGCGTGACGGCGCCTTGCGCGAGGACGGGCGTGGCGCACAGCGCCAGGGCCAGTGCGAGGAACTTGCGCATACCATCTCCGCGAGAGTTAACGCGGCGACGCTAAGCGTGGCTGTCACCCAAGGTCAAGCCGGCCTTGGCGTTCGCACCTTGGCGTTCAGGGCCTGTCGGCGCATAAGGGGCCCATGACCAAGGTGCTTCTCGTCGCCGTGGGCGGCGCCGCCGGCTCCGTCGCCCGCTATCTCGTGGGAACGGCCGCGCTGCGCTGGATCGGACCGGGCTGGCCCTGGGGCACCCTGACCGTGAACCTGGTCGGCGGCTTCCTGATGGGCATGCTGACCGGCTGGCTGGCTTTCCGCTCGGCCGGCCAGCAGGAAACCTTCCGGGTGCTGCTCGGAACCGGGGTCCTCGGGGGCTTCACCACCTTTTCGGCCTTCTCGCTGGAGACCGCGCTCATGATCGAGAAGCGCGCCTACGGCTCGGCCTTCACCTATACCGCCGTCAGCGTCGTGTTCGCCGTGACGGCCCTTTTCGCGGGCCTTTATCTCGCCCGCAGGATGTTCGCATGAAAGAAGTTCGCACCATCTACGTCGATGGGGGCGAGGACGGGGTCCGCCTCGACCGTTGGTTCAAGCGCCGCTGGCCGCACCTGAACCACGTCCAGCTCAACAAGCTGTTCCGCTCGGGCCAGGTCCGGGTCGACGGCTCGCGCGCCAAGGCCGACACCAAGCTGGCGGCCGGCAGCCAGATCCGCGTGCCGCCGCTGCCCGACGCGCCCGATCCGGCCGACAAGGGCAAGCTGTCGGCGCGCGACATCGCCTACGCCCGCTCGCTGGTGCTCTACGAGGACGAGGACGTCCTGGCGCTGAACAAGCCCGCCGGCCTGGCCGTGCAGGGCGGCACCAAGACCACCAAGCACATCGACAAGCTGCTCAGCGCCTGGGGCGAGGGCGTCAACCGTCCGCGCCTCGTGCACCGCCTCGACCGCGACACCTCCGGCGTGCTGCTGCTGGGCAAGACCCCCAGCGCCGCCGCCCGCCTCTCGGGCGCCTTCGCCAAGCGCAAGGCTCAGAAGACCTACTGGGCGATCGTCGTCGGCAATCCGCACCCGACCGAGGGCGTCATCGAGCTGCACCTGGCCAAGCGCGGCGTCAACGACCGCGAGATCGTCGTGCCCGCCGACCCGAAGGACAAGGACGCCTCGCCGGCCGAGACCGAGTTCGTCACCATCAGCCGCGCCGGCCCGCGCGTCAGCTTCATGGCCCTGCGCCCGCACACCGGCCGCACCCACCAGCTGCGCGCCCACATGAAGGCCATCGGCCACCCGATCCTGGGCGATCCCAAGTACGGCGATGAGAAGTCGGCCCAGCTGTCGGAAGGGCTGAAGCTGCAGCTGCACGCCCGCTCGATCCTGCTGCCGCACCCCAGCGCCGGCATGCTGCACATCGAGGCTCCGCTGAGCCCCGAGATGCAGGCGGGCTTCGCCAAGTTCGGCTTCTCCGAGGACGAGGCCGAGCAGAACCCCTTCGCCCGGCGCCAAACCAAGCGGCGATGAACCAAAACCTCGTTCAGCAGGCCTGGGATCTCCTGGGCCGAGGCCGCGCTGACCAGGCCGCCGCCCTGACGGCGGAGGGCGCCGCGCGCGCCACCGCCATGCCGGGCCTGCTGATCGTCCACGCCGCCGCGCTGAAGGGCCTGGGGCGCCACGGCGAGGCCCTGCCGTTCAACGAACGCGCCGCCCGCGCCGCGCCTCAGGACCGCCTGGCCTGGTACAATCTGGCCGCCACCAACGGTGATCTTGGCCGTCAGGCCGAAGCCGAAGCCGCCGTGCGCAAGGCCATGGCCCTGGGCCTCGACGCGCCAGAGGCCTGGCTGGTCCTGGCCCGCGCCATCCAGTTCCAGCACCGCTACGACGAGGCCGAGGCGGCCTTCCAGGCGGCGATCGCCCGCCGCGCCGCCTTCGTCGACGCCCACCGGGATCTGGCGCAGCTGCGCTGGATGCGGACGGCTGATCTCGACCACGCGCTCGCGCCGCTGAAGGCCGTGCTGAGCGGGCAATCCGACCCGCGCCTGCTGCACGTCCAGGCCCTGGTCGAGGAGTTCGCCGGCAAGCTGCCCCAGGCGCTCGACACCCTGCGCGGCGGCCTGCGTCGTCATCCGGGCGACATCCACCTGCTGCTGACCGCCGCTCACGCCGCCGCCGAACTGGGCGACAGCGCCGAGGGCCTGGCCCACGCCCAGGCGGCCGCCCGCCTGGCCCCGAACGCCGCTCCCGTGCTCAAGGCCCTGGCCGAGGCGCTGCTGGCGGCCGGCGACGCGGCCGGCGCATCCTCGGCGGCGGGGGCGGTGGTGGCCGCCTTGCCCTATGACCAGCACGCCCTGGCCTTGCAGGCGACGGCCTGGCGGATCCTGGGCGATCCCCGCTACGGCGGCCTCTACGACTACGACGCCTTCGTGCGGCCCTACATCCTGCCGACGCCGCAGGGTTGGCCCGACCTCGACAGCTTCCTGGCCGACCTGCGCAAGCGTCTGGGCCAGCTGCACGACCTGGAGACCCATCCCTTGCAGCAGTCGCTGCGCGGCGGCGCCCAGGTGCAGTCGCTGCATTCCTCGCCCGAGCCGCTGTTCCAGGCCTTCTTCGCCAGCGCCCGCGCCAGCGTCGAGCGCTACGCCGCCGAGATCGGGGAGGGGAGCGATCCGCTCCGCGTCCGCCGCACCGCCGCCGCCGCCATCCAGGGCGGCTGGTCGGTCAGCCTCAAGCCCAACGGCTTCCACACCGACCACGTCCACCCGCAGGGCTGGGTGTCGTCGGCCTTCTACATCGACCTGCCACCGGGCGTGGACGACGCGAGCAAGCGCGAAGGCTGGATCAAGTTCGGCCAACCCGGCTGCGCCACGGCGCCGAAGCTGGCGGCCGAGCACGCGGTGAAGCCGGCGCCGGGGACCCTGGTGCTGTTCCCGTCCTACATGTGGCACGGCACCGTGCCGTTCACCGGCGACACGCGGCGGCTGACCATGGCCTTCGACGCGGTTCCTGGTTAGGGAACCTCCCCCTCTGGGGGAGGCGGCCGAAGGCCGGTGGGGGGCCGTTCTCAGCTTTCGCTGTATTCGAAAGCCCGCACCCACACCCCCCACCGATCGCTGCGCGATCGCCTCCCCCAGAGGGGGAGGTTCGCTAAACCAACCCCGTAACCGCCTTAGCCCCCGCGCTATCCGCGAACACCTTGCGCTCCACCGCCGCCCGATCCACCCCCAGGTGATCCACCAGCACGCCCTTGAACAGGCCGCGCATGTCCAGCGTCGGGGCCACGTCGCGGTTCTCGAACAGGGCGGTTTCCTTCAGCGTCGGCCAGTCGCCGATGATCCCGCCGGGCTTCAGGCCGCCGCCGAGCACCAGGGCGGTCGAGGCCGTGCCGTGGTCGGTGCCGCCGGTGCCGTTGACCCGGGCGGTGCGGCCGAACTCGGTGGCGGCGACCACCACCGTGTCCTTCCAGTCCGGACCCAGTCCCTCGTGCAGGCCGTCGAGCACGGCGTCCAGATAGGCCAGCCGCGTGGCGATCTGGCCGGGCTGGCCGGCGTGGGTGTCGAAGCCGTCCAGCGACAGGGCGGCGATCTGCGGGCCGTCGGCCTGGCGCATGAAGCCGGCCAGGGTCGAACCCAGCTTGCGCGCCGCTTCGCGACCCTGGCGGTTGTCGGCGGGACGGCCGCCCGGCGCGTTCATGGCGGGGGCGTTGGCCGGCGCCATGCCGCCAGCGGTGGTCGGGGCAGGGGCCATGGCGGTCATCGCCGCCTGGGCCATGGCCTCGGTCTCCAGCCCGCGCGCGAAGGCGGGGCCGAGCAGGGCGTCGCCCTTGTAGAGGTCCTGCAGCAGGGTGGGCAGGCGCGCGGTCTCGTCGACGCCCTTGCCCGGCGACCAGCTGGCCGCCTGCACCGGGCCGCGCAGGATCAGCGGCGCCGTGCCGCCGACCGACAGGGCCTCGGTCTTGCCCGGCCCCATGACCTGCAAGGTGCGGTTCAGCCAGCCGCTGTCGGCGCCGTAGACCTTGGCCTCGCCGGTCTCCAGCACGTCCTGGGCCTCGAAGTGCGAACGGGCGCGGTCGGGCGTGGCGATGGCCGGGGCGATCCGCGCCTGGCCTTTCAGCGCCAGAGCGTGGACGGCGGTCAGCGACGGATGCAGGCCGAAGGTCCCGTCCAGCTTCAGCGCCTCTTCCGGCTTCATCGCGATGGCCCCGCGCAGGGCGGCGTAGTCCGGATCGCCCACCGGCGGGGCGACCGACATTCCGTCCATGCCGCCGCGACAGACCACGACGATCAGCTTCTTGGTCCCGCTTGCGGCGTGGGCCTGTCGTCCGACGAAGCTGACGGCCACGCCCAGGCTGGCGGCCGCGGCCAGGAACGAACGACGCGAGGAGGAGGGCGAGGCAGCGGTCATCGGCGTTGGAACTCCGGACTCATCACCAGCAGGGCGAAGGCTTCGCGGCGCGTCTCGGCGCGGGCGACGGCGCGGGCCGTGGGCTCGCTCAATCGCGCCCCCAGCGCCGAGCGCGCCAGGGCGTCGGGATCGCGGGTGTCGGCGACGGCCGAGGCGAAGCCCTGAGCCCACTGCATGCGCTTGATCAGCCCGTCGGGCGAGGCCCAGGCCTGGGCCTCCTCGGGCCAGCCCTTGGGCGAGGGTGGGGTGAACGGCTTCTGGTTCAGGCTGGTCAGGATCGGGTTCAGCTTCTCGATCTTCTCCGGCCGGCCGCCCACGGCCCTCCAGGTCGAGACCACGAACTCGTAGGGCGTCTTGATCTTGGCCGCATCAGGATCCCAGGCCTCCGGGGCCTCGATCAGGGCCTGCGCCACCTCATCCAGCCGCCCGCCGGTGTCCATCCAGCGCTTCTCCAGCCGCGCGACCAGGGCCGGCGGCGGATCGTCGGCGACGAAGTGGCGGGCCAGCTTGCCGCAGACGTGGCGGGCGGTGCGCCGGTCGCTCGCCAGCGCCTTGAGCACCGCCAGCCCCTGGCCCTCGCCGTCCTCGGCGTAGCGCGCACCCAGGATGCTCCGCTGGCCCGGCTCGTGGGCGTTGACGCGGAACAGGAAGGCGCCGGCGTCGGGGTCCTGCGCCCGGCCGATGCTGAAGCCGGTCAGGGCGCGGGCGAACTCGGTGACGTCGGCCTGGGCGTAGCCGCCGTCGACGCCGATGGTGTGCAGCTCCAGGATCTCGCGCGCCAGGTTCTCGTTCAGCCCGACCCGCCGATTATTGCCGCGCCCCGCCGCCCGGCTGGTCGGGCCGATCGACTGGGCCTGGTCCAGATAGGTCAGCATGGCCGGATGGGTGCTGGAGGCGACCAGCAGGTCCTCGAAGCGTCCGAACACGTTGGGCCGGATCGCCTCGCGCTCGAACGGCCCGATCATCACCGCCGTCTGCTGCTTGGTGGCCGAGACCGTGAAGTGGTTGGCGAAGAACAGAGCCCAGCGCTCGCGAAAGCCCGCCGGGGTGTCGCAGGCCAGCTGGGCGCGGGAGAGAAAGTCGTCGCTGGTCTTGTCGCGCAGATAGCGCTGGGCGTCCTTCTGGGCCTGCTGCAGGGCGTCGCGGCCGGGCTTGGCGTCGACCAGCGGGATCGGCTTCATGCCGTCCTCGCCCTTGATCGCCCGCGTCTCCTGGCGCATGGCGCGCCGCTCCATGCGGTAGTCGGCGAAGGCGGCGAAGCGTGTGGCGGCGCTGTCGCCGTCGCCTTGCGGCAGGTCGGCGCCCTCGCGGCGGATCTGGTCGGTAAGGAACCCCTTGGGATCGCTTCGCGCCGCGTCGATCTCGCCCGGTCGCGCGCCCATCCCGAAGCGGGTGGCGGCCAGGGCGGCCATCAGGTCCTTGGAAGGCGGGCTCAAGGCGGCTCTCCCTTGCGGTCTGGCTTGCAGTCCAGTTGGCGATCGCTCATTCAACGCGGCGGCGACGCTCTTGCTTCGCCCCTATCCAAGAAATGAGCCTTTCCCGTGTCCGACAAGCCCGACCTGATCGACAAGCCGCGCCGCTTCTACAAGGCCGCGACCGCCGGCGAGGCCAAGGACGGCGCTTATCCGGTGCTGCTCGACGGCCGCACGCCCAAGTCGCCGCAGAAGAAGCCGCTGGCCCTGCCGACCCTGGCCCTGGCCCAGGTCGTCGCCGGCGAGTGGGAGGCCCAGGAAAAGGTCATCGATTCCACGGCCATGCCGGCCACGCGCCTGGCCTTCACCGCCATCGACCGCATCGCCGAAACCCGGGCCGAGGTCGCCCGCGAGGTCGCCGCCTACGCCGGCTCGGACCTCTTGTGCTATCGCGCCGATGGCCCCACGCCCCTGATCGAACGCCAGGAGCGCGAATGGGGCGCCATGCTCGACTGGGCCAAGGCCGAGCACGGCGTGGCGCTGACGCCGGTCACCGGCGTCATCCACGCGCCGCAGCCGCCGGCCACCCTGGCCACGGTCGAGGCCCTGGCCCTGACCCTGGACGACTTCAGCCTGACGGGCGTGGCCTACGCCGCCGGCCTGCTGGGCTCCACGGTGCTGGCCCTGGCCCTGCGCGCCGGCCGCGTCACCGGCCAGAAGGCGCTGGATCTCTCCCGCCTCGACGAGATCTATCAGGCCGAGCAGTGGGGCGACGACCACGAGGCCGTGACCCGCGCCGCCAACCTGGCCATCGAGGCGGCCGCGCTAGAGCGGTGGTTCGCCGCCCTGCGACGGTGAGAAGTTTCCTCGTCTACGTCCTGGCCGCGGCTTGCGAGATCGGCGGCTGCTTTGCCTTCTGGACCTGGCTGCGGCAGGGCCGTTCGGCGCTGTGGGCCATCCCCGGCGTCCTGGCCCTGATCGCCTTCGCCTGGCTGCTGACCAAGGTCGAGGCCGACGCCGCCGGCCGGGCCTTCGCGGCCTATGGCGGGATCTACATCCTGTCGTCCATCGTCTGGATGCGGACGGTCGAGCAGGTGCGTCCCGACCGCTGGGACCTGATCGGGGCGGTGGTCTGCCTCGCCGGCGCGGCGATCATCCTGTTTGGACCGAGAGGCGCCTGAAGGCTGCGCCTTGCCAGCCCCGCCGGGGCTCTTTACGCCTTTGGGTTCCAGTCCCTGCTTGGAGCCCACGACCTTGCAACACATCCTCGAAGAGCTGGATCGTCGTCGTGAGCAGGCCCGCGCCGGCGGCGGCGAGCGCCGTGTCGCGGCCCAGCACGCCAAGGGCAAGCTGACGGCCCGCGAGCGGATCGACCTGTTGCTCGACGAGGACTCGTTCGAGGAGTT
>NZ_JBXAQX010000017.1:0-67829 GCF_058807655.1 Caulobacter sp. GW821-FHT12A07 | reverse complement strand
ATTGATCCTGCCCGTCCGAGGGACAACCGGGTCCAGGGTTGAAAAAGCACCCGCGCCCCCGGTCCTTCGAGCCTACGATGTGGCGGAGCGGTCAGACGAAGCCGAAACGCAAACAAACCATACGGTCTCCGGGCTCCGCCCGGTCGCTCCGCGCCTCCCCGACCTAACGCGCAACTGCGCGGGAGCCTGAGAAGCCGTGTCCAAGCATCAAGGAACCTCCCCCTATGGGGGAGGCGATCGCGCAGCGATCGGTGGGGGGAATAACTGCGAAACCAGCCGCCGTCCCGGAAGCTGAAACCGGCCCCCCCACCGGCCTTCGGCCGCCTCCCCCACAGGGGGAGGTTCCTCAAGGCCAAGCTTCGCTGGTCCTAAGCCGCCGCCGCTTCCAGGTCCGTCGCCGGCGCGGTGCGCCAGCCGCGTTCCAGGGTCCAGGCCGCGATGCCCAGCCACAGGAGGCCCAGGAACGCATGTCCCCGCTGCCAGAGGCCGACATCGGTTCCGGTGCGGATGTTCCAGGCCCCGGTCAGCAGGGCCAGCACCAGCAGCAGGCCGAAGAACCAGCCCAGCGAGAAGTGCGCCAGGCGGCGGTAGCCCGGCTTGCCCCACAGGGCCCAGGCGGTGAACAGCGGCGCGAACTGGATGGCCAGACCCACGCCGCAGGTGCGGTGCATCGGATCGGGCCAGTGGAAGGCCCCGGCGAAGAACGCGCCCAGGCCCGTCAGCGCCACCCACAGCCCGGCGAAGGCCGAGACCTGGCGGCGGCCGCCGGCCTTCTCCAGGGCGTGGGCGAAGCCGGCCCCGGCGAACAGCCCCGCGATCCCGGCCAGCATCATGCCGAGGTTGAACACCACCGGCGCCGGCGCGGCCGGGCCGCCCAGCTCGCTGATGAACTGGGCGCCGGGGTCGAAGCCGGGAAACAGCCGCTGGGCCAGCCACACGTCCGCGACCATCGCCACGGGCGTGATCACGCCGAGCTTCAGGAGCGCGCCCGTGCTGGCCACCAGATTCCCTCTCGATAAGGCCATGAGCGTGGCAGCCGAAAGTGTGAGCGGTTTCGGCGTCCGCCACGCTCAACTAATTGAACTTGAGCCAGTCCATTCGGATGATTCCATCCGAATGGACTGGCTCAGGACGGCAAAATCGGCCCGTCCGTCTTGTCGGTCAATCGTCTTCCGGTCGATCGGTTCCCGCTCAACGGGCCGCCGAAGGATGGCCCTGGGGCGCGAACATCGACCCGAAGAAGTCGCCGGCCTTCCAGGTCGGACGCTGCGGCGCGTCGGCCAGGTCGTGGGCGATCTCGTAGTTGACCCGGGCGAACTTGGCGGCCGCCTGGTAGTCGATCGGCTGCGAAAGGTCGTCGCTGGGCTTGTGGTAGTGCGTGGCCAGGAAGTCCCTGAACGCCTTCTCGCCGCCGTTCTTGAAGCCGGTCATCAGGAACACCGACGGCACGCCCTGCTCGACGAAGCGGTAGTGGTCGCTGCGGGTGAAGAGGCCTTCCTCCGGCATCGGGTCGGGCGACAGGGCCACGTCCACGCGGGCGGCGGCCTTGGCCACGATCGGACCGATGGTCGAGCGGTCGGCCCCGAAGGCCACCACATCGACGAACGGATACAGCAGCACCGGCATGTCCAGATTGACGTCGGCGGCCAGGCTCGCCTTCGGCACGGTCGGATTGTGCGCGAAATATTCCGAGCCGATCAGGCCCTTCTCCTCGGCGGTGACCGCCAGCAGCAGGATCGAGCGCCTGGGCCGGGCCTTGCCCGAGGTGAAGCCGCGGCCGACCTCCAGCAGGGTGGCGATCCCGCTCGCGTTGTCGAGGGCGCCGTTATAGATCGCGTCCTCGCCCGGCTTGGGGTTCTCGCGGATCCCCTCGTGGTCGAGGTGGGCGCTGAGCACCACCACCTCGGACTTCAGCGTCGGGTCCGAGCCCTCGATCAGGGCGGCGACATTGCTGCTGCGGCGCTGCTCGATCTGGCTCTTCAGCGCGACCTGGGCCGTGGTCGGCAGGGCGAAGCCCGCGACCTTGCCCTCGGTCGTCTCGGCGGCGGCGTAGGCCGCTTCCAGGTGGCCCACGGCCCCGCCGAACAGCTTCTGGCCGCCCTTGACGCTGATCGAGCCCAGGCTCGGGGCCGAGGCGCCGCGGATGAAGGGCGAGCCGTCCGGGGCCCGCCAGGTCATCCGCCAGTCGCGGTTGCCGCCGATGCCGCGCGCGAACGGCCGGCGCTTCTCGCCCGAGGGAACGCTCAGGATCAGCACGCCGACGGCGCCGCGCTGGGCCGCCTCGACCCGCTTGATGTTGAGCGAGCCGTAGTGGGCCCGCTCCTCGGTCTGGAAGCCCTTGGGCGCACCGGCCAGCACCACCACGATCTTGCCGGCCACGTCGAGCCCGGCGAAGTCGTCGCGGCCGCGTTCCGGGGCGCTGATCCCGAAGCCGACGAAGACCAGCGGCGCGTTCAGGGCCAGCTCGGCCTTGTCGGCCTGCGGGGAGGGCAGGAAGTCCTCGCCGAAGGTCAGGGCGGTCTGAGCCGCGCCGGCCTCGGTGACCTTCAGCTCGCCGTCGGCGGCGACGCGATAGGCGACCAGCGGCACGGTCTGCAGATAGCTCCCCGCGTCGCCGGCCGGCTTGAGGCCCAACTGGGCGAACTGGGCGGCGACATAGTTGGCGGCCAGGTCGTAGCCGCGCGTGCCGGCCTCGCGGCCTTCCATCAGGTCGTCGGCCAGGAAGGTCATGTGGGCGCGCATCGCCTCGGGCGAGGGGACGAAGGTCTCTTTGGGGCCGACCAGGGGGAAGGCTTGGACGGGCAGGGTCGTGAGAAGCAGGACGGCGCTCAGGCAGGTTGCGCCAAGACAGGCGGCGCGACGCGAAACGGGCATGCAGCAGGCTCCAGGGCGGTCCCCACGGGCCGCGAAGCCGGCGACCTTGCAGAGATGGCGGCGACTTGTCGAGCCGAGCTTGGCCTGGGGCTTCACGATAGGCGCGCAACAGGCGTCGTGCCTGGTAACCTTAACGGCAAAGATTTTCTACATAACTTGGTAAGGTCGATCGAAATTCACCCTAAATATGAAGAAGAGCTTAACCGAACCCCGCCAGTTTCGCGAAAGAGACAGGGGAAACGGTTCATGCAGGCCTTCTCGATATCCGCCGCCGGAATGAGCGCCGCGACCAGTCGTCTGGCCGCCAGCGCCCAACGCGTCGCGGCGGACCCGGGGGCTGGGGGCAGGACGGATCTGGCGACCGAACGGGTCGAGCAGATCTCGGCCAAGACCGATTTTTCCGCCAATGCCGCGGTGCTTCGCACCGCCGACGAGATGACCGGGGCTCTGCTGGACCTTCTGGCCTAGCCGCACTCCGGTCATTGTCCGCGCCCGCCTCGCGTCCCCCCCTGCGAAGGGCGCGGATACGCCGCCTCCTGGGTTTTCCCCTAGTCTATCCGGGAGGCGGCGACCCAATCCGCCGCTTGTCTATCAACGCCAGCCGCTCTTGACGGCCTTGGCCTCGCCGGCCGCATCCAGCGGCGCGCCGGCGATCATGCCGTCGACCACGGCCAGGACCGCGGCCGGCGTCTCCGAGCCGGCCTGGCGATACTCGCCGCTCGCCGCTGGAGCCGCCGCCGGCGACACCGCCAGCACGCGCCAGGCGTCGCTCGTCCGGCAGGCCACGCCCGCCTGGGCCTGCCCCTGGAAGGTCCGGCAATAGCGGCCTTCCTGATTCTTGAAGGTCACGCCGACTCGCACCGGACCCGACGCGGCGGCGGCCGTGCCGTCCTCCAGCGCGCGGGCCAGCGGGCCGACGGCGGTCGGCGCTTCGGCGACGCGACCGTCTGCGGTGGGCGGCGAGGGCAGGGCCAGGCGTCCGACGGCCAGGCCCGCCACCAGGCAGGCGGCCATGGCGGCCCAGGCCGGCGGCTTGCGCACGGTCAGACCTGGCCGGGCCGACGGCGTCGCCGGCTTCTGGACGCGGATCTTCTCCTTGGCCTTTTCCTTCGGCTTGGGCTGCGGGAAGGCGATCACCTCGGCCGGCTTGGCGCCGGCGCCGGTCGCTGCCGACTTCAGGGTCGGCGGGACGGGTTCGCGCAGCACGCCGGCGTGGGCGCCCGACAGCAGTCGCCGCAGGTCCTTCTGGGCCTGGATCCGCGCGGCCAGGGCCGGGTCCTTGGCCATGGCCGCGGTGATCTTGGCCATGGCCTCGGGCGGCAGTTCGCCGTCCACATAGGCGAAGACCTCTTCGTCGCTCACGGTCATGGCCTGGCTCCTTGGTCGATCAGCACGGCCTGCAGGGCCATGCGGCCGCGGGCGAGGCGGCTGGTGAGGGTCCCCATGGGGATTTCGAGGCTGTCGGCGGCTTCCTGATACGAAAGGCCTTCGATCAGCACCAGGGCCACCGCCGTGCGCTGGTCCTCGGGCAGGGCGTCCAGCGCCGCCTCGACGGCGCTCATCGCCAGATGGCTGTCCAGCGAGTGGGCGGCCGGGTCGGCGGCGTTGGCGCCGGCTTCGGGCGGGGCCAGGATCCGGCCCCGCCGGGCCCGGCTCCTGCTTTCGTCGATCCAGGCGTTGCGCATGATCCGAAACATCCAACTGTCTTGTCGCGTGCCCTCGCGCCACTGATCGCGACGCGCCAGGGCGCGCTCCACGGTCAACTGCGTCAGGTCGTCGGCGTCGGCGGGATCCCGGGCCAGCACCCGCGCCATGCGGCGCAGCCGCGGCAGCAGGTCCAGCATGTCCTTTTGAAAAGAATCCAAGGTCCGCCTACGTCGCCTGAAGGAAGAAACGCGCCGTGCCCGGCGTTTAATCCACAACTCGATAATTATTCCACTCCGCGCGCGTTCCGGCCATCGTTCTCGCGCGGAGAGTTCAGGAGATCGTGTTGCGAAGGAAAATCGTCCTGCCGGTCGTCGCGGCCTGCGCCCTGGTCCTGGGACCGGCGGCGGCCTCGCGCGCCCAGCTTCTGCCCGGCGGCCTGCCGTCTTTGCCCAGTGGGCTGCCAAGCCGGTTGCCGGTCGTCTCGGACGTCGTCGACGGCGCGCAGGACCTGACGACGCGCACCGTCGAGGGCGTGCGCGACCTGGCGGGGCTGGATCGCCTGCGGTCCCTGCTGAAGGCCAATCCCCGCACGCTTGAAGCCGACGACCAGGGCCGGCCCGCCGTGCGCGGCGAGGTGCTGGCCGTCTCGCCCAGCCCCCAGGCGATCGAACAGGCCCTGGCCAAGGGCTTCACCGTGCTGCGCCGAGAGCGGTCGGGCGACCTGGGCCTTGAGCTGGTCACCCTGGCCCCGCCGAGCGGCATGGACGCCCGCCAGGCCGTCCGCGACCTGCGGGCGCTGGATCCTGACGGCGACTACGACTTCAACCACATCTACGCCGGCGCCGGCGTGGCGGTCGCCACGGGGCTGGCGGCGACGGCCGCGTCGGACAAATCCGCGACCGGCGGCGCGCGGGTCGGCCTGGTCGACGGCGGGATCGACCTTGGCCATCCGGACTTTCGGGGCGTCGCCATCGAGCAGAAGGGCTTCGCCAAGGGCGCGCCCAGGGCCGGGGCGCACGGCACCGCCACCGCCGCCCTGATCGCCGCGCGGGGCTATGGCGCGGCGGGACCCGGCGCGCGGCTGCTGGCGGCCGACGTCTATGGCGTCGGGCCGACCGGCGGCTCGGCCTCGGCCATCGTCGGGGCGCTGTCCTGGATGAGCGCGGCCAAGGTCCCGGTGGTCAATGTCAGCCTGGTCGGCCCCGACAACGGCGCGCTGCGGGCGGCGGTCAAGGCGCTGGTCGGCCAGGGCGTTCTGGTCGTCGCCGCGGTCGGCAACGACGGCTCGGCCGCGCCGCCGCTCTATCCGGCCTCCTATCCGGGCGTGATCGCGGTCACCGGCGTCGACCGCAAGGGAAGGGCGCTGCCCGAGGCCGGAGCCAATCCGCAGGTGGCCTTCGCCGCCCTCGGCGCCGAGGTGCGCGCCGCAGCCCCCGGCGGACGGACCGCCAGCCTGCGCGGCACCTCCTTCGCCGCGCCGGTCGTGGCCGGACGGCTGGCTCGGCTGACGAGCCGCCCCGACCCTGTGCGCGCTCGGACGGCCGTCGCGGATCTGGCCCGTTCGGCCCGCGATCTGGGGGCTCCTGGACCCGACAAGGTGTTCGGCGCTGGCCAGGTCGATGCAGGGCGCTAGGAAAAGTCGAAAAGAGTCAGCCGGATAACGCCGAGAGATCGATTTTCGAATTTCTCGAAAAAATTTGTCGTTGGAGGGAAGAAAAGCGCGGGAGCCGGCGTTTGACGGGTCAGGAGGCGGACAGCGCCCCACGGAAAAGACCCTTCAAAGGAGACGACCATGCGCAAGACCTCGTTCCTCACCGCCGCCGCCACCGTCGCCGTTCTTATGGCCGCGCCGATGGCCCACGCCCAACTGCTGGGCGGTTCGGGCGGCGGCGGCCTGACGGGCGGTCTGGGCGGCGGCCTGGGCGGTCTCGGCGGTCAGCTGGGCGGGACCGGCGGCCTCGGCGGCGGCCTGACCTCGCCCGACACCAGCGGCCTGGGCTCCTCGGTTCGCGACACGACCGGCCGCGTCCGCGATCGCGCCGGCGACACGACCTCGACCGTCCGCGGCAAGGCGCGCAACGCCGCCGGCCGCACCCGCGACGCGGCGACCGGCGCGGTCGACACCGCCCGCACCACCGCTTCCACCGCCAATGCGGCGGGTTCGGCCAATGGTTCGGGCGCCGGCTCGGCCACCGCTTCGGCCGGCCAGCTGACCGGCGCGCTCAGCGGTTCGGGTTCCGGCGCCGGCTCGGTCGCGACCCCGGACACCAGCGGCCTGACTTCCACCGCCACGGGCGCGGCCTCCAACGCCGGTTCGCGCGTCCAGAGCGCGGCGGGTTCGGTTCGTGACCGGGCCACCGGTGCGGCCAGCCGCACCACCAGCGCCGCCCGCAGCGCCGCCACCTCGGCCCGTGACGCGGCCAGCTCGACCTCGGCGACCGGCGACGGCGCCCTGAACGCCACCGGCGCGGCCAGCCGCGACGGCGTTTCGGGTTCGACCAGCGGCTCGGGCTCGTCCAGCGCCTCGACCAAGAAGGGCGGGACCAGCCAGTCGGGCTCGCTGGGCCTCACCGGCTCGGCCTCGCGCAGCGGCGCCAGCGCCTCGGCCAACGGCGGCGGCTCGGGCTCGGCCGACATCAAGACCGGCAACAACTAAGCCGGCTGCTCCGTCGACCTAAGGGACGGCTCTTCCCCCGGAGCCGTCCCGCTTCTTCGGAGTTCCAAAAAGAAAAGGCGGCGTCCTTGCGGGCGCCGCCTTTCGTCGTTTCAGGCCGTGAGACCGATCAGCTGTCGAGGAAGCTGCGCAGCTTCCGCGACCGCGACGGGTGCTTCAGCTTGCGAAGCGCCTTGGCCTCGATCTGACGGATCCGCTCGCGAGTCACCGAGAACTGCTGGCCGACTTCTTCCAGCGTGTGGTCGGTGTTCATGCCGATGCCGAAGCGCATCCGCAGCACGCGCTCTTCACGCGGGGTCAGCGAGGCGAGCACGCGGGTGGTGGTTTCCCGCAGATTGCTCTGGATGGCCGCGTCGATCGGCAGGACGGCGTTCTTGTCCTCGATGAAGTCGCCCAGGTGGCTGTCTTCCTCGTCGCCGATCGGCGTTTCGAGCGAGATCGGCTCCTTGGCGATCTTCAGGACCTTGCGCACCTTTTCCAGCGGCATGGCCAGCTTTTCGGCCAGCTCTTCCGGGGTCGGCTCGCGGCCGATCTCGTGCAGCATCTGGCGGCTGGTGCGGACGATCTTGTTGATCGTCTCGATCATGTGCACCGGGATGCGGATGGTCCGCGCCTGGTCTGCGATCGAGCGGGTGATGGCCTGACGGATCCACCAGGTGGCGTAGGTCGAGAACTTGTAGCCGCGGCGATATTCGAACTTATCGACGGCCTTCATCAGGCCGATGTTGCCTTCCTGGATCAAGTCCAGGAACTGCAGGCCGCGGTTGGTGTACTTCTTGGCGATCGAGATCACGAGGCGCAGGTTGGCCTCGACCATTTCCTTCTTGGCCTGACGGGCCTCGCGCTCGCCCTTCTGCACGGTCTGGACGATGCGACGGTAGTCGTCGATCGGCACGCCGGTCTCGGTGGCGAGGGCGGCGATCTCCTGGCGGATGTCGCCGACCGAGCTGGTGTCGTTCTCGACGAACTTGGTCCAGCGCACGCCCATGCCCTTCACCTGGTCGACCCAGGTGGGGTTCAGTTCGGAACCGAAATAGGCCTTCAGGAACTCGCCGCGGCTGATGCCGTAGCTGTCGGCCAGGCGCAGCAGGCGGCCTTCGAGACCGATCAGGCGCTTGTTGATCGCATAGAGCTGCTCGACCAGAGCCTCGATGCGGTTGTTGTTCAGCTTCAGCGTCTTCAGGTGCTGGATGATCGTCGCCGACAGGCCTTCATAGGCCTTGCGGTCGGCGTCGCTCAGGTCCTCGCCCTTCAGGCGGCTGCCGACCAGCTTGTCCTGCAGCTTGCGGAAGGTCTCGAACTCGCTGGCGATGGCGTCGAGGATGGCCATGACGCCTTCGCGCAGTTCGCCTTCCATGGCGCTGACGGTCGGGCCGGCGCCGTCGTCGAAGTCGTCCTCGTCCTCGCCTTCGCCCTCGGGCTTGGCTTCGCCGGCTTCGTCGTCGACGGGCTCGGCCGGACCTTCGTCGTCCTCGGCCGCCGGGGTCGCCGCGCCGCCGTTGATGGCCGCGTAGGTGCCTTCCAGGTCGATGACTTCACGCAGCAGAATGCGGCCGGTGCTCAGTTCCTCGCGCCACACCATGATGGCTTCGAAGGTCAGGGCGCTTTCGCAGAGGCCGCGGATCATCGTGTCGCGGCCGGCCTCGATGCGCTTGGCGATGGCGATTTCGCCCTCGCGGCTCAGCAGTTCGACCGAGCCCATCTCGCGCAGATACATCCGCACCGGGTCGTCGGTGCGGTCGTAGGCGGCCGGCTTGTCGCTGGTGATGACCGTGGTGTTCTCGTCGCGGGTGGCGACTTCGCCGCCCTCGGCGTTCTCGGCGTCTTCCTCGGCCTCGACGACGTTGACGCCCATCTCGCTGAGCATCGCCAGGGTGTCTTCGATGGCGTCGGGGCTGACTTCTTCCGAAGGCAGCACCTTGTTCAGCTCGTCCATCGTGACGTAGCCGCGGGCTTTCGCCTGCTTGATGAACTTCTTTACGCCGGCGTCGGTCAGGTCGAGCAGAGGGCCGTCACCACCGGTGGCTTCGGGCGCTTCGGTCTCGGCCGTGGAATTGTTGCTCATCAAGCTCTCCGAAATCGACGCCGCCCCTTACCGCGAGGGACGGGCCGAGAATGCTTCAACATGTCGCCGGCCTTCCGCGGATCCTCGCGAGTTCGGGTCGGTGACTGCTTCCAAGGGTTAGGACCCCGCTGCGCAGGCGCTCCAAGCTTCCAGCATCCTCGATGAAAAAAATTTCGACGTTCTGTGAACTAACGCACGAAAAACCACGGGGTAACGCTCCGCGCGAAATTGGCGGAGGGCGGGCGGCTTCGAGCGCGGCGTTCATGAACGTCGACCTTTCGGACCGACGACCGCTGGGACTTGGCGCGGCGAGGATGACATCCTGTTTCAAGCAGGGCGCGCGCTGTGCGTTGGCGGCCCGATCGATGTCAAATCAGCTGCGTGGCAAATCCTTGAGTCGGCAAATGGCCGTGGGTGACGCCCGTGTCAAGATGGCGGGCGCGAAGTTGGCTGTTTCTCGCCGTTCCGTGAGGCGAGAAGCGCGGGCGAGTCGCCGCCTGGTGGATGCGTCCGTATGCCACGCTGGGGCCTTAACCGTGTCGCATACCGTCGCTCTGTAAAGTGCCGCGCATGACACAGGGCGGAAAGGTCATGGATAGGGAGACGCGCAGGCTCGCGGCCTTGAAATCCTATCAGGTGCTCGACACCCCATGCGATCCCGCGCTGGACCGCCTGACCGCGCTGGCCGGCAATCTGTTCGGCGCGCCGATCGCCCTGGTCTCCCTGATCGATGACGAGCGCCAGTGGTTCAAGGCTCGGGTCGGGCTGGACGTCGAGTCCACCGGCCGCGACATCGCCTTCTGCACCCACGCCATCGATATGGGCCCCAATGCGGTGATGGTGGTCGAGGACGCTACGCTCGATCCACGCTTCGCCGACAATCCGCTGGTCACCGGCGATCCCGACATCCGCTTCTATGCCGGCGCAACCCTGACGACGAAGGACGGCGACAACCTCGGCACCCTGTGCGTCATCGACGACAAGCCGCGCCCGCGTCCCTCCGACGCCGAACTGGAGCGGCTGAAGCTGCTGGCCGGCGTGGTCGTCGACGAGTTCGAGCTGACCAAGGCCAATCGCGAGGCCCGCGAGAAGCAGCGCCTGCTGGAGATCGCCGAGAGCATGGCCAAGGTCGGCCACTGGCGCTACGACCTTGCGACCGGCCTGACGACCTGGTCCGACGCCGTCTACGAGATCCACGGCCTGCCGCGCTCGGGCTTCGACCCGCAGGTCGACGACGCCATCGCCTATTATCACCCCGAAGACCGCGACCATGTGCGCGACTGCCTGCAGAGGGCGATCGACACGCGCAGCGGCTTCGAGTTCCAGCTGCGGCTCCAGCGCCCCGACGGCGCGCTGCGGCACGTGGCGGCGAAGGCGGTCTGCGAGGAGGGGCCGGACGGCCAGCCGGTGGCCCTGATCGGCCTGCTGCAGGACGTCACCGACCATGTCGAGGCCCTGCACGCGGTCGAGCGCAGCGCCAGGCGCTACAGGCTGCTGACCGAGAACGCCAACGACCTGGTCACCAAGATGGATCGCGAGGGACGCTTCACCTACGTCTCGCCGGCGGTGAAGGTGGTGACCGGCTATACGATGGAGGAGGTCGTCGGCCGCCGCGCCATCGAGTTCATCCACCCCGACGACCATGAGCGCGTGCAGGCGGCCTTCGCCGACCTGCCGACCGGCCCTTCGGCCTGGCGCATCGAATACCGCATCCTCTGCAAGGACGGGTCGGTGCGCTGGATGGAGGCGCGGCCCACCCTGGCCCGCGATCCGCTGACCGGCCAGATGAGCGCCGTCACCGACGTGATCCGCGACATCACCGACCACAAGGCCGCCGAGATCGCCCTGGCCGAAAGCGAGGCCCGCTACAGGCTGCTGGCCGACAACGCCATCGACATGATCTCGCGCTTCTCGCCCGACGGCGAGATCGTCTACATCACGCCCAGCTGCCGGCGCGTGCTGGGCTACGAGCCCGAGGAGATGGTCGGCCGGGGGGTCATCGACATGACCCATCCCGACGACAAGGGCGTGCTCGTCGACTACTATCGTGACCTGATCGCTCGCGGTCCCGGCGTCGTCGCCGAGCCCTTCCACTTTCGCGGCCAGGCCAAGGACGGGCATTGGGTCTGGCTGGAAGGCCAGCCGACCCTGTTCTTCGACGAGGCGGGCGTCCTGACCGGCATCCAGGACGTCGTTCGCGACGTCACCACGCGCAAGGCCCTGGAGGCGCAGCTGCAGCAGGCCCGGGCCGAGGCCGAGGCCGCCGCCGGGGTGAAGGCCGAGTTCCTGTCCAACATGAGCCACGAGCTGCGCACGCCGCTGACGGCGGTGCTGGGCTTCTCGCGGATGATCGAGGCGCAGCCCGAACTGGCGCCGTCCACCCGCGCCTGGGTCGCCAAGACCCTGGCCGCCGGCCAGGCCCTGCTGTCGACGGTCAACGACATCCTCGACTTCTCCAAGCTCGAGGCCGGTCAGGTCGAGATAGACCTGGAGCCGTGCGACGCTCGCACCCTGCTGGGCGACGCCCTGTCGCTGTTCTCGCTGCAGGCCGAGGCCAAGGGCGTGGCCCTGGTGGCCGACGGCCTGGAGAGTTTGCCGGCCAGCCTCGTGCTCGACCCCGACCGCGTGCGCCAGGTGCTGCTCAACCTGCTGGGCAACGCCATGAAGTTCACCGACGCCGGGGCTGTGGAGCTGCGCGCCGTCCATGTCGGCGGGCGCCTGGTCGTGACGGTGTCGGACACCGGTCCCGGCATGCCGGCCGAGCGCCTGGGCGAGCTCTTCAAGCGGTTCTCGCAGATCGACGGCTCGTCCACCCGCCGCCATGGCGGCACGGGCCTGGGCCTGGCCATCTGCAAGGGTCTGGTCGAGGCCATGGGCGGCGAGATCGGCGTCGAGAGCGCGCTGGGGCAGGGGGCCAGGTTCTGGTTCAGCCTGCCGGCCGCCGCGGCCGAAGCGCCCAAGGCCGTCGAGCGCCTGGGCGCGCCGGCTTTGGACCTTCCCGCCGGTTGCCGGGTGCTGGTGGTGGACGACAATCAGGTCAACCGCGAGCTGGTCAGCGCGGTGCTGGAGGGCTTCGACGTCGAACTGGCCCAGGCCGCCGACGGTCAGGCGGCGATCGACGCGGCCTCGTTGCAAGCGTTCGACGTCATCCTGATGGACCTGCGCATGCCGCTGATGGACGGCGAGACCGCCGCGCGCCGCATCCGCGAGGGCGGCGGCCCCAGCCGCGACGCCTCGATCCTGGCCTTCTCGGCTGACGCCGATCCCAAGCTTTCCGACGGCCTTTTCGACGGCGTCCTGGCCAAGCCCCTGGAGATCGGCGCGCTCCTGGGCGGCATCGCCGCCGCGCTGGAGCGCGAGCGCAGGGCGGCTTAGCTCCAGGAGCGGGTGGTCGAACCGGAAGGAACCTCCCCCTGTGGGGGAGGTGATCGCGAAGCGATCGGTGGGGGGAGTGACTGCAAGCCGTCCGCAGCCGAAGCGGCTGAAAACGTCCCCCCACCGGCCTTCGGCCGCCTCCCCCATAGGGGGAGGTTCTTCAGTGCGCCGGCTGCCAGAATTCCAGGTTGCTGATCTGGCGTTCCAGGACGGCGATGCGGTCGCGCAGGTCGCGGGTGGCCGTCAGGCTGGCGGCGGTGACGGGCTCCTCGCGCATGGCCCTCAGGGCCCGTTCGGCGTCGCCGACCTCGACGATGGCCTCGTAGCAGGACGCCCATAGGATGCGGGCCCGCTCGCGCTCCATCTTGGCGTCGAGGAACGGCGCGTTCAGCGTCGCGGCCAGGCGGTCGAGCTCGGCCAGCTCCTCGGCGCGGCCCTTGCGCACCAGGATGTCGCGGAAGGGCGTCTCGTCGCCGATGTCGTCGATCAGCGCCTCGAAGATCTCGTGGGCCAGGCCTTTCAGCCGCGCCTCGCCGAAACCGATCCGCTCCAGCGCCTCGTCATAGGGGCGCGCCCAGGCCGGATGATTGACGGCGGCGATGGCCACGGCCGCGTGGAAGGGGTTCAGCCGACGGCCGATCTGTTCTCGGGCGATGCCGCGGATGCCGGGATCCGGCGGACCGCGATCACGGCCGCGCCAGTTTCCACCGCCACCGCCGTTGCGCGGCGTGAACGGGCGATCACCGCCCTGGCCGCCGCCGCCGCCGCCATAGGCCGGCTTGGGGAACAGCAGGTCGAGCTTGGCGTAGAGGTCGTCCTTGTAGGCCGACGCCAGGTCCTTGTCGGCGATGGTCCCCGCCGCCGCCCGCAGGCGCTGCTTGAGGCCCGCCTTGCGTTCCGGCGTATCGAGAGGCTCCAGGTCGCGCTCGCGCACGAACAGCGCCTCGACGAAGGGCGTGGTCTGGGTGACCTGGGCCTTCAGCGCCGCCGGCCCCTGCTCGCGCAGCACGTCGTCGGGATCCTTGCCGCCGCTGACGATCGAAAAGCGGAACGAGCGGCCGGGCTTCAGCAGGGGAAGGGCGCGGTCGATGGCCCGGCTGGCGGCCCGCTGGCCGGCCTTGTCGCCGTCGAAGCACAGGGTCGGCTCCGGATGCAGACGCCACAGCGCCTCCATCTGCTCCTCGGTCAGGGCCGTGCCCATGGCCGCCACGGCCGCAAGGCTCGCCCGCTGGCAGGCCACGACGTCCATATAGCCCTCGACCACCAGCAGCGGCGTCTGCTCGGTGGGCGCCGCCGCCTGGGCCGCGTGCAGCAGCTTGCGGGCGTCATAGAGGCCATAGAGCACGCGGCTCTTGTGGAAGAGGCTGGTCTCCGGGCCGTTCAGGTATTTGGCGCGGGCGTTGGGGTCCATCGCCCGGCCGCCGAACGAGACGACCTTGCCGCGGGTGTCGGTGATCGGAAAGATGATCCGGTCGCGGAAGCGGTCGTAGGGCGCGCCGCCGTCCTCGGGCGCGATCAGCAGGCCGGCCTCCACCAGGTCGCCGGGCTTGGCGCCCTTGGCGATCAGATAGTCCTTCAGCGCCGTGCGGCCGTTGGGGGCGAAGCCGATGCGGAAGCGGCTCCACTGGTCTTCGGGCAGGGCGCGGCGGTCCAGATAGGCGCGGGCGTCCTTGCCCACGGGGCGACGCAGTTCGGCCTCGAACCAGGCCGCCGCCAGCTCCATCCAGTCGCCCAGCCCCGCGCGCTTGCGGTCGTCCTGGGCGGCGCGGGCGTCGGGTTCGGGCAGGTTCATGCCGGCCTCGGCCGCCAGCCGCTCGACCGCCTCGCTGAAGGTCAGCCGCTCGGTCTCCTGCAGGAAGCTGATGATGTCGCCGTGCTTGCCGCTGGAGAAGCAGTGGTAGAAGCCCTTGTCGTCGTTGACGAAGAACGACGGGCTCTTTTCCTTGGTGAAGGGCGACAGCCCCGCGTACTCGCGACCCTGCCGCCGCAGCTTCACCGTCTTTCCGACCACGTCGGAGGGGCGAAGTCGGGACTTCAGTTCTTCAAGGAAGCGGTCGTCGAAGCGCATGGCGATATGGCCCCAACATAAGGTCGCGCGCGCGGGATGACACTCCTCCTGAGGTGACAACCTCACAAGCGGCTTTGGACTTATCCCCTGCCATCCACAGCTAGCGTCGCCATGGATCAAAGAAGCGTCGCACTAGGAACGGGCCCAACGACCCTCCGTTCTGATGCGGGGATCGCCTCGACGCGTCCCCACGCCACACAGAGCCACGGAGAACACCCATGCCCGAGTCCCGCTGGAACGACCGTGAAGGCCGCTTCGAAATCGACCGCGAACGCGATTTCGACGACGAGCGCGGCTATGGCTACGACGCTTCGCGCGCCGATGGGCGCCGCCAGGACCGCTACGCTCAGGATCCCGACTGGCGCGACCGCTACGCCGCCCGTGAGCAGCGCAGCTACGGCGAACCCCGCCACCGCTCGTCTGGCCGGGCCGAACTGCGCCGCGCCATCAGCCAGGGCGGCGACATCGGCTACGGGACCATCCGCTCGGGCTCGGACTACGCCTCGGGCCGCGGCTACCGCGCGCCGGGCGACTACGGCCAGGTGGGCGGCTTCGACTTCGGCGGCTCCACGGCCGACTACGGCGGGGGCGGTTATCGCGGCGAGGCGCCCGACTACGGCGACCGCGCCTATTTCGACCGCCGCCACGAGCGTGCGCGCAACTACTATACGGACGGGCCCGGGCGCCATGAGCAAGGACCCCGTGGCCGTCATTCGCATGACCGCTACGACGACGATCGCGGCTGGTTCGACCGGGCCCGCGACGAGGTCTCGGCCTGGATGGGCGATCACGACGCCCAGCGCCGCCGCGAGCACGACGCGGCCCTGCGCGCCGACCATCGCGGCCGCGGCCCCAAGGGCTATCGCCGCTCCGATGAACGCATCCGCGAGGACGTCAGCGACCGCCTGACCGACGACGGCTGGCTGGACGCCTCGTCGATCGAGGTCGCGGTCAAGGACGGCGAGGTGACGCTGAGCGGCACGGTCCACGCCCGGGACGACAAGCGCCGGGCCGAACTGCTGGCCGAAAGCGTCTCGGGCGTCGACAACGTCCAGAACAACCTGCGCCTGGATCGCGGCGTCGAAGCCAAGCCTGGCGACTGGTCCCTGCAGGGCAACGCGCCCCAGCAGGGCGTGACGGGCAAGGCGTAAGCCCCAGGCTCGCCCCCTATACCGAGCATCCCCGCGCAGGCGGGGATCCAAGCCGAGTCCGCGGGTAATCCACGGCCGCGTCACGCCCCCAGAGTCAGCTTGGATCCCCGCCTTCGCGGGGAACGCGGATTGGAGTGTCTGAAGCGCTTTGAAGCCCTAAGTGATCATCCCTAGCTTGGCTGGCCGCCCGCTTGGGACCATTTAGGCCCCATGTCCGAGTCCGAAGCCCCGCAGCCCGCCTTCACCGACGCCGAGATCGACGCCCTGGTCGAGACCTTCTACGCCAAGGTCCGCCGTCATCCGCGCCTGGGGCCGATCTTCAACCACGTCATCGCCGAGGACGCCTGGCCCCATCACATGGCCACGCTGAAGAACTTCTGGGCGACGGTGCTGCAGGGCTCGGGCCGCTACAAGGGCTCGCCCATGGCGGTGCACCAGCGGATCGAGGGCTTCCAGGAGTGGATGTTCACCCCCTGGCTCAATCTCTTCCACGCCACCTGCGTGGAGCTGTTCGACGCCCCGCGCGCGGCGATCATTGGCGAGAAGGCCGAGCGCATCGCCCGATCGCTTAAGCTGGGTCTCTTCTTCCGTCCGGGAGCCCCGGCGTGAGCACGATCCCCGAGCAGATCGAGGCTGAAGGCTTCGCCATCGTGCCGGCCGCGCAGACCCGCGACCTCCTGGGCGGACTGCCCGACTGGGACGTGTTCGCCGACAGCTGGAACGACCTGGGCGTCGATGGCTTCATGGCCGACGGCGGGCGCTATCGCCGCCGGCGGTTCGCGGCCTTCGCCGCCTCGGCCGACGGCGTGATCGCCCGCAAGCCGCACCAGCCGCACTACCAGAGCCGCGACTACAACACCCTGAACGGCGGCGTGCAGCGGTGGTTCGAGCCGGTGACCCAGACCATCGCCGAACACCCCGTGACCACGGCCGTGCTCAGGGCCGGCTTCGAGCTCTTCCACCCCCTGACCGCCGATCCGCCCGCGGCCTGGCACGTCGAACTGCACCAGTTCCGCATCGAGGCCCACGACGGCGAGGCCGGCCAGCCGACGCCCGAGGGCATGCACCGCGACGGCGTCGACTGGGTGATCGTCATGCTGGTGGAGCGCCACAATGTGGCCAGCGGCGTCACCGACATCTTCGCCCCGGACGGTCGCGCCCTGGGCTCCTTCACCCTGACGGAGCCGGGGGACGCGGTATTCCTCGACGACCATCGGGTCCTGCACGGGGTTACGGCGATCAGCCCCCTCGAAGCCGGACGCGAGGCGCGCCGCGACGTGCTGGTGGTCACCTTCCGACGGGAGGATTAGAGGCGTCCGACAAAGGTCGAGGGGGCGCGACCGTTTGTCTCACTCCACCTGGGGGAGAGGGCGTGCAAGCCTCCGCTCCTTCGCGAAACGAGCGCCGCCCTTCATGACCGACGACGCCCATTCGCTGTCCGCCTCCGGCCGTCGGGACGCCTTTTCGGCGACCATGGCCGACGCGGTCCCGATCCTGATCGGCTATGTCGGCGCCGACCGCCGCTACCGCTTCGTCAACCGCGCCTACGAGACCTGGTTCGGCGTGCGTCGCGCCGACATCGAGGGCCGCTCTCTCGTCGAGGTGATGGGCGAGATCGCCTATGAGCGGGTGCGCGGCCATGTCGACGCGGCCCTGGAAGGGCGCAGCCTGACCTTCGAGGGCGAGCTGCCCTATGCGGGCGCGGGCGTGCGCCATGTCGAGGCGCAGTACGTGCCCGACATCACCCCCGACGGCGCCGTGCTCGGTTACTATGTGCTGGTCACCGACATCTCCGCCCGCAAGAAGGCCGAGGCCGAGCTCGCCCGCCTGCTGGTGCGCGAGCGTCGCCGGGCGCTGATGCTCGACCTGGGGCGCCAGCTGCGCGAGGAGACGCAGGTCTCCGCCATCGCCGACCGCGCCTGCCAGGTGCTGGCCGCTCAGCTGGGCGTGCAGAGGGCCGGCTACGCCGAGGTCGATCTGGCCGCCGTCTCCACCCAGATCATCGGCGAATGGGGCGGGCAGGGCGTGCAGCCCCTGGTCGGGCCGCTGTTCGTGCTCGACGACTTCGGACCGGCCATGAGCGACGACCTGCGGGCCGGGGTGCAGGTGGTCATCGACGATATCCGCGAGGATGTTCGCACCCGCCACCCGGCCGTCCTGCCGGCCTATGCCGCGCTCGACATCCTGGGCTTCGTGGCCGTGCCGCTGATCAAGGCCGGGCGGCTGGTTTCCTATCTCTTCGTCTGCCAGGAACACCCCCGCACCTGGAACGCCGACGAGGTGGCCTTCGTCGGCGACGTCGGCGAGCTGATCTGGGCCTCCAGCGCCCGCGCCCGGGGCGAGGCGGCCTTGCGCCAGGCCGAGGAGACCGAGCGTCTGCTGATCCGCGAGGTCGATCACCGGGCCAAGAACGTGCTGGCGGTGGTGCAGTCGCTGGTCCAGCTGACCCCCTTCGTGGACAAGCGCCAGTATGTCACCGCCCTCAGCGGCCGCATCGGCTCCCTGGCCCGCTCGCACAGCCTGCTGTCGACCACCCGCTGGACCGGCGCCGACCTGCGGGCGCTGCTGGAGCAGGAGCTGGAGGCCTACGGCTTCGAGCACGAGGCCCGCGTCGTCCTTTCCGGACCGCCGGTGCTGATCCGGGCCGAGGCCGCCCAGTCGCTGGGCCTGGTCGTGCACGAACTGGCCACCAACGCCAGCAAGTACGGGGCTCTTTCGGCGCCCGGTGGAACGCTGGAGGTGCGCTGGGACTGGGTGGCGGGGATCCTCGTTCTCGACTGGTGCGAGACCGGCGGGCCGCCGGCGGTCGCGCCGGTTCGCCGGGGCTTCGGCTCCACCCTGATCCAGAACGCCGGCAAGCAACTGGGCGCCAGGGTCTCGCACGACTGGCGGACCGAGGGCCTGCATTGCCGGCTCGAGCTGACGCGCGGCGCCTTGCCCGCGGCGGCCGGTCTCGAACGCTCCGCCGCCGCCCCGTCGCCCGCGTCGGAGGGCGGTCTGCAAAACCAGCGCGTGCTGGTGGTCGAGGACGAGGCCCTGGTGGCCATGGAACTGGCCCGGGTCCTGGCCCTGGCCGGTGCCCATGTGGTCGGCCCGGCCGGCGACATCGACGAGGCGCTGGAGCTGATCGAGAACAGCCTGATCGACAGGGCCGTGCTCGACGTCAATCTCGGCGGCCGCATGGTCACGCCGGTGGCCAAGGCCCTCAGCGAACGGGACATCCCCTTCGTCTATTTGACCGGCTACCAGGAGCCCGGCCTCGACGACGGCCCCGTGCTGCACAAGCCGGCCGCGCCCGAGGCCCTGGTCAGCGCCCTGGCGGGGCGGCGGGCGGAGCCGGTCTAGGCCCCTCGCGAGACATCCCGCCGCATCCCCGCGCCTTGACTCAGGGCTCCCAAAAGATCAGAACAAAATGGGAACGGAGGTCGCCATGCCTGGCTCGCGCGAGGCGCGTATCGAGGCCCTCAGAGGTCGGATCGCCGCCATTCAGGCGGGGACTCGGACTCCGACTCCGGTCCTGCCGTTCGGCGATCCGCGCATCGACGGCCATCTGCCCGGCGGGGGGCTGCCGAGGAGCGGCTGGCACGAAGTGGTCGGCGAAGGCCTGGAGGGCGAGAGCGGGGCGGCCACGGCGGCCTTCGCGGCGCTCCTGGCCCGGCCCCGGGCCGCCAAGGGGGCGGTGGTCTGGGTGCTGCGGCGGTCGGACCTCTATGTGCCGGGCCTGGTGAACCTGGGCTTTCCGGTCGAGCGGCTGGTGCTGGTGCGGGTCCGCGACGAGGCCGAGGGGCTCTCGGTGCTGGAGGACGCCCTGGCCACCCCGGGCGTCGCCGTCGCCATTGGCGAGGCCGAGGCGCCTGACCTCGTCGCCGGTCGCCGGCTGCAACTGGCTTGCGAGCGGGCGGGAGGCTTTGGCCTCGTCCTGCACCGCCGGCCCTATGGCGGACCGGCCAAGGGCGCGACCGGCTCGGCCGCCTTCAGCCGCTGGCGGGTGGGTCCATCGCCGGGGAGAGCGCCGCCTGATGGGCTGGGCCTTGGCCCGCCCGCCTGGCGCGTGACGCTGGAACGCTGCCGGGGCGGACGCCCGGGGGCGTGGATCCTGGAACATTCGGAGGCCGACCATGGCCCGCATCCTTTCCGTGTGGTGTCCGAACTGGCCGATCACGACCTGGCTGAGACACCACCCGAACGCCTTCTCAGAGCTGGGTGAGGGGGAGGCCCCCTCAGTCGGCTTCGCCGACAGCTCCCCCAGAGGGGGAGCATCTAACGAGCGCGGACCAAGATCCTCCCCCCCTGGGGGAGGTGGCCCGGAGGGCCGGAGGGGGTCTTCACCGCCACAGGATCCCCCTTTCGCCCTGCTGGTCTCCGAACGCGGAACCCGCCGCCTCGCCGCCATCAACGACGCCGCTCAGGCCCTGGGCCTCTCCGCCGGCCAGAAGGCCGCCGACGCCCTGGCCCTGGTTCCGCATCTGGAGACCGCCGACCACGACCCGGAGGCCGACCGCCGGGCGCTGGAGAGCCTCTGCGACTGGTGCGTTCGCTTCTCGCCGGCCGTGGCGGTCGACGGCGACGACGGCCTGCTGCTCGACATCACCGGGACCGACCACCTGTGGGGCGGGGAGGGCGCCATGCTGGCCGACCTGCTCGATCGCCTCGCCCGCTGGGGCGTGCCGGCCCGCGCGGCGATCGCCGACACCGCCGGCGCGGCCTGGGCCCTGGCCCGCTATGGAGAGGCCCGCCATGGCCAAGGCGAGGCGGTGGTCCCGCCCGGCGGCCAGGCTGAGGCGCTGGCTCGCCTGCCGGTGGCCGCCCTGCGGCTGGACGAGGCCGCGCAGGCCCAGTTGCCGCGCCTTGGCCTGCACCGTGTCGGCCAGCTCTACGGCCTGCCGCGCGCCCAGATGGCCAAGCGCTTCGGCCTGGCCTTCACCCAGCGCCTCGACCAGGCCCTGGGCGCGGCGGGCGAGGCCCTCGTTTTCCGGCGTCCGGCCAGCCCGTGGTTCGAACGCCTGGCCTTCTTCGAGCCGATCAGCGCGCCCGACGACCTGGCCCGCGTCGCCGCCGACGTACTGGCCCTGATCTGCAAGCGGCTGGAGGGCGAGGGGCGCGGGGCCAAGCGCTTCGAGGTCGTGTTCCACCGCCTGGACGGCAAGGCCTTTCCCGTGCCGGTGGGCTTGGCGCGTCCTGGCCGCGACGCCAGGCGGCTGGCCAAGCTGGTCGCCCCCAAGCTCGACCGGGTCGATCCGGGCTTCGGCATCGACGTGATCACCGTCCACGCCTTCGCCGTCGAGGCCCTGGCCCAGGGGCAGTCGCGCATCGACGCCGAGCTCGACGCGGCCGAGGCCCTGGCGCCGCTGGTCGATCGCCTGGTCAACCGCCTGGGCGAAGGGCGGGTCTGGCGGCCCGATCCGGTCGAAAGCCACGTGCCCGAACGCGCCGTCGCCCGCGCCGCGCCCCTGGCTCCTGCGGCGGCAGCCCGGCCGTGGAACCCCGACCTGCCGCGCCCGACGCGCCTCTTCCGCCGGCCCGAACCGATCGAGGTGATCGCCAAGCTGCCCGACGACCCGCCCCTGCGCTTCACCTGGCGCGGCCGTCCGCACCGCGTGCGCGCCGCCGAAGGCCCCGAGCGCATCGGCCAGGAATGGTGGCGCGGCGACTTCGACGCCGCGGGGCCGGGCAGGATCCGCGACTACTACCGGGTGGAGGACGAGGCCGGCGGCCGGTTCTGGATCTACCGCCAGGGGCTCTATGGCGACGGCGACATGCCGAAATGGTGGCTGCATGGCCTGTTTGGGTGAGCACCCCCACAGTCGCTCCGCTACAGCTCCCCCAGAGGGGGAGCATCTGCGCCGCGCTGACCAGATCCTCCCCCTCTGGGGGAGGTGGCCCGGAGGGCCGGAGGGGGCCTGCGCCCCATGACCGCCTACGCCGAGCTCCAGACCACCACCAACTTCTCCTTCCTGCACGGGGCCTCCCGCGCCGAGGAGCTGATGCTGACCGCCGAGGCCCTGGGCCTGACCGCCGTGGGGGTGGTCGACCGCAACAGCCTGGCGGGCGTGGTGCGCGCCTGGACGGCGGCCAAGAAGCTGAAGGTCCGGGCCCTGGCCGGCTGCCGGCTGGAATTCGCCGACGGCACGCCGAGCCTGCTCTGCTACCCGTCCGACCGCGAGGCCTTCGCCCGGCTGACCCGGCTGCTGACGCTCGGCCAGCGGCGGGCGGGGAAGGGCGAGTGCATCCTGTCCTGGGCCGACTTCGCCGCGCACGCCGAGGGGCAGCTGGTGCTGGTCGTGCCGCCGGAGAAGCTGGACGCCGCCTTCGAGGCCGACCTGCATCGCATCGCCGCCGCGCTGAGAGGCCGTGTCTGGCTGGCCGCCAGCCGCGCCTACGCCGCCCAGGACCTCAAGCGCCTGGCCCGTCTGGACGCCATGGGCGAAGCGGCCGGCGCGCCGATGGTGGCCACCAACGACGTGCTCTACCACGGCCCCGAGCGGCGGCCGCTGCAGGACGTCATCACCTGCGTGCGCGAGCATTGCACGATCCAGGAAGCCGGCTTCCGGCTGCAGGCCAACGCCGAGCGTCACATCAAGACCCCGGCCGAGATGGCGCGGCTTTTCGAGCGCTGGCCCAGGGCGATCGCCCGCACCGTCGAGATCGTCGCGCGCATCGGCTTCGACCTCGACGACCTCAAGGAAGAATACCCCGACGAACCGGTGCCGCCCGGCAAGACCTCCATGCAGCACCTGACCGACCTGACCTGGCAGGGCGCGGCCTGGCGCTATCCCGGCGGCGTGCCGCCGAAGGTCCAGGCCCAGCTGACCGAAGAGCTGCGGCTGATCGCCAAGATGGACTACCCCAACTACTTCATCACCGTGCACGACATCGTGCGCGAGGCGCGGTCGATGGGGATCCTGTGCCAGGGGCGCGGCTCGGCCGCCAATTCCTCGGTCTGCTACTGCCTGGGGGTGACGGCCATCGACCCCACCGAACACCGCCTGCTGTTCACCCGCTTCATCTCCGAGAACCGCGGCGAGCCGCCCGACATCGACGTCGACTTCGAGCACGAGCGGCGCGAGGAGGTGATGCAGTACGTCTACAAGCGCTATGGCCGGGAATATGCGGCCATCTGCGGCACGGTGATCCACTACCGTCCGCGCAGCGCCATCCGCGACGTCGGCAAGGCCCTGGGCCTGACCGAGGACGTCACCTCGCTGCTGGCGGGCACGGTCTGGGGCAGCTGGGGCGACGGCTTGCCCGAGGAACACCTGACCAACGCGGGCCTCGATCCCAAGGCCCCGGAGATCGCCCGCGCCGTGGCCCTGGCCACCGAACTGATGGGCTTTCCCCGCCACCTGTCGCAGCACGTCGGCGGCTTCGTCCTGACCAAGCGGCGGCTCGACGAGACCGTGCCGATCGGCAACGCCGCCATGAAGGACCGCACCTTCATCGAGTGGGACAAGGACGACATCGACAGCCTCGGCCTGATGAAGGTCGACGTGCTGGCCCTGGGCATGCTGACGGCGATCCAGCGGGCCTTCGGCATGCTGCGGGCCGATCACGGCGAGCCGATCGTCGACCTGGCCGACGTGCCCAAGGAGGTGGCCGGCGTCTACGACATGCTCTGCGTGGCCGACAGCATCGGCGTCTTCCAGGTCGAGAGCCGGGCGCAGATGTCGATGCTGCCGCGCCTGAAGCCGCGCCGGTTCTACGACCTGGTCATCGAGGTGGCGATCGTCCGGCCTGGGCCGATCCAGGGCGACATGGTCCATCCCTATCTGAAGCGGCGAAACAAGATCGAGGAGGTGGATTGGCCCAAGCCCTCGCCTGAACACGGCCCGGCAAACGAACTGGAGGAGATCCTCGGCAACACCTATGGCGTGCCGCTGTTCCAGGAGCAGGCCATGAGCCTGGCCATCGAGGCGGCCAAGTTCACGCCCGACGAGGCCGACGGCCTGCGCAAGGCCATGGCCACCTTCCGCAACCTCGGCACGCCGGCCGAATACCGTGAAAAGTTCGTCGAGGGCATGGTGCGGCGTGGCTATCAGCGCGACTTCGCCGAGCGCTGCTTCAAGCAGATCGAGGGCTTCGGCCACTATGGCTTTCCGGAAAGCCACGCGGCCAGCTTCGCCAAGCTGGTCTACGTCTCGGCCTGGATCAAATGGGCCTGGCCGGACGTGTTCTGCGCCGCCCTGATCAATTCCCAGCCGATGGGTTTCTACCAGCCATCCCAGCTGGTGCGCGACGCGCGCGAGCATGGGGTCGAGGTTCGGCCGCCGGACGTCATGCGCAGCGACTGGGACTGCACATTAGAACCGCGCCCTTCCCCCTTGATGGGGGAAGGTGGCCCGCGAAGCGGGTCGGATGGGGGTGAACGCGAAGCGTTTCTGGCGCGGCCGGCGCCGCAGTCACCCCCATCCCCGACCCTTCCCCCATCAAGGGGGAAGGGAGATCCGCGGAAAGTGTCCTGCGAGAAAACCCGCCCCCGCTGGAAGGCGCTGCGTCTGGGCCTGCGCCAGATCAAGGGCCTGAAGGAGATCGACGCCAAGGCCCTGATGAAGGCCCGCGACGAGGGCGCCCGCACGCCGGCGGAGTTCGCGCAGGGCGGCGTGCCGCAGCGGGCGCTGGAGCTGCTGGCCGAGGCCGACGCCTTCGCCTCCACGGGGCTCGCGCGCCGTGACGCCCTGTGGGCGGTCAAGGGGCTGAAGGGCGAGCACAAGGCGCCGGTCCAGGCCCCGCTTCTGGCCGGCCTGCCGCTGTTCGAGGACCAGGTGTCGCTGCCGGCCATGGGCAAGCCGCAGGAGGTGGCCGAGGACTACCGCACCACCAGCCTGTCCCTGAAGGCCCACCCGTGCGGCTTCTACCGGCCGATGCTGACGAAGCTGGGCGCGGTCACCGCCGACCAGCTGCCGAAATTCCGCAACGGCCAGAAGGTGTCGGTCGGCGGCCTCGTCCTGATCCGCCAGCGGCCGGGCACGGCCAAGGGCGTGGTGTTCGTGACCCTGGAGGACGAGACGGGCGTCGCCAACGCCGTCGTCTGGAAGGACCGCTTCGAGGCCGACCGCAACGTGGTGATGACCGCCTCGTTCCTGGTCGTGCACGGCCGGGTGCAGGCGGCCGAGGGCGTCATCCACATCGTCGCCGAAGGCTTCACCGACCTCTCGGCCGAACTCTCGACCCTGCGCGACGAACCCGGCGCGCCGGCGCCGCGCGTAAGGCAGAAGGTGTCCGGGCGACTGCTGCGGAGCCGGGATTTTCACTGATCTAAAAGGAACCTCCCCCCGTGGGGGAGGCGGCCGAAGGCCGGTGGGGGGATGGTTTCAGCGGTCGGGACGCTGGAAGGTCCCAGCCACTCCCCCCACCGATCGCTTCGCGATCACCTCCCCCACAGGGGGAGGTTCCTTAGCCCTAAACCTTCGCCGTCTCCACCGTCGTCGCCCGCAGGCGCTCGACCAGCGCGAACAGCTGCGTCCGCACGCCGAACTCGTCGCCGGCCAGAGCCGAGGCTTCCAGGTTCGCCAGCACGGCGTCCTCGATGCGCGGCGGCGGGACGAGCGGCGTCGCCTCGATCACGCCGTCGGTTTTCGGGGCGGCGGTCTCGTTGACGTCGACCAGGGCCTCGGTGAGCTTCTCGCCGGGGCGCAGGCCGGTGATGCGGATCTCGATGTCCTTGTCGGGAACCAGGCCCTGCAGCTCGATCATCCGGCGGGCCAGGTCGATGATCTTCACCGGCTCGCCCATCTCCAGGGTCAGCACCCCGGCCGGCGGGGCGCTCTCGGCGGCCGACTGGGCGACGGCCCGCAGCACCAGCGACACCGCCTCGGGAATGGTCATGAAATAGCGTTCGACCTCGGCGTCGGTCAGGGTCACCGGCCCGCCGCGGGCGATCTGGTGGCGGAACACCGGCACCACCGACCCGGCCGAGCCCAGCACGTTGCCGAACCGCACGACGCCGACCCGCATCTTGCCGCCGCCGCCGAACTGGCGGGCCAGCGCCTCGGCCGCGCGCTTGGTGGCGCCCATGACGCTGGCCGGGGCCACGGCCTTGTCGGTCGAGATCAGGGCGAAGTGGGACGCGCCGGCGGCCTTGGCCGCGACCGCGACGTTGCGGGTGCCCAGCACGTTGGTGCGCACGCCCTCGCACGGATGGCTCTCGACCATCGGCACGTGCTTGAGGGCGGCGGCGTGGAAGACGATGTCGGGCTGCTCGGACGCCATCAGCCGCGAGACGCGATCGGCGTCGCGCACGTCGCACAGGGCTTCGCGGCGCGGCAACTGCGGCCAGGCCTCGGCCAGTTCGCGGTCGATCAGGAAGAGGTTGGCCTCCGAGGCGTCGACCAGGGTCAGGTGGGCCGCCCCGCTGGCGGCGATCTGGCGGCACAGCTCCGAGCCGATGCTGCCGCCGGCGCCGGTGACCAGCACCCGCCGGCCGCTGACCAGGGCCTGCACCGGCGCGGGATCGAGCCGCACCGGCGGACGGCTGAGCAGTTCTTCCAGGCTGATCTCGCGCAGGGCGCCGTTGGTGGGGCCGTCGCCCATCTCGACCACGCCCTGTCGGCGCAGCAGGCGCACGCCCTGGCTCTTCAACTGGCCCAGGCGTTCGGCCCCGAAGGCGCCCAGCGGGGCTTCGGCCAGGAACAGCACCGCGGCCGGCGACAGGCCGCCGTCGCGCAGCTGGCGCATCACCCGGTCGAACTGGCCGATCGCGCCCAGCACGCAGACCCCGCGGATCTCGTCGCCGGTCTCGCGGGCCTCGGGGGTCAGCACCCCGACCACGGCGTAGCGCTGGGCCAGGCCGTCGGGGGCGCGCAGGAAGGCTTCGGCCTCGGCCGCCTGGCCGACGATCAGCAGGCGGGGCAGGCCGGGCGAGGCCGGCGCGGGGCGCAGGCGCAGCAGGGCGTCGGCCAGCACGCCGTCGTGCAGGGCGCGGCGTCCCACGCGCAGGGCGGCCAGCAGGCCGATCTGCACGACCAGGGCCGCCAGAATGGTGCGACCGCCGCCGTCGAGCTTGGGCAGGAGGATGTGCGCCAGCAGCGAGAAGGTCAGGGCCGTCAGCGCCGACGAGCGGGCGATCCGCAGGTGGTCGGCGGCGGCCACGAAGCGCCAGGGCGAGCGCTCCAGCTGGAACAGCAGCTCCACCAGCAGGGCCGACAGGGCGTAGAGGCCGGCGTGGGCCAGCAGGCCGGGCCGGTCGGTGTCGAGGCCCGCGGCCAGGACCTGTCCGATCAGCAGGGCCAGGAAGGCCAGTAACACGTGCGCTGCGATCTTGCCGGCGCGACCCATCGATGCCCGAACTCCCTACGCGTCGGAACTGTTCAACCTGTGCGGCTTAGCACGCTCATCGCGCCTCGTCGCCGATTCAGGGTCGATTCAGGCGCGGGCGAGCGGCAGGACGGTCACCAGGTCGCCGGCGGCGGCCGGCGGGGACCCGGCCGGGCGCCTCAGCAAGGCGTCGGCCCGGGCGAAGACGCCCACCAGCGACGAGTCCTGGTCGGGAAAGGGCGTGACCACCAGCCGACCCTCGGCGTCGACGGCGCGGGCGGCCCGCATCCAGTGCTCGCGTGGGCCGTTGGCGGGCAGGGGCGCTGCCAGGCGGGCGAGCGTGAAGGGCAGGGCGGCGTCGGCGCCTGCCAGGGCCGCCAGCAGGGGGCGCAGGAACAGTTCGGCGCAGACCAGGGCCGAGGCCGGATTGCCCGGCAGCCCCAGCACCCGGCGGCCATCCGCGAGAAAGCCGAACCAAGTCGGCTTGCCCGGACGCACGGCGATGGTCTGCACCCGCAGGTCCAGGCCCAACTGCGTCATCGCTGGCTTGACCAGGTCGTAGTCGCCCACCGAGGCGCCGCCGATGGTCACCACCAGGTCGACGGCCGCGCCGCGCACGGCGTCGGCGATCGCCTCGACGGAATCGGCGGCGGGGGCCAGCTTCACCGCCTCGCCGCCCCAGGCCGTGATCAGCGCCGCCAGGCTGAACGAGCCGGACTCGAAGATCTGGTCGGGGGCGGGCGCGCCGCCCGGCGGAACCAGTTCGTCGCCGGTGGCCAGGATCGCCACCTTCGGCCGACGGGCGACCTCCAGCCGGTCGCGTCCGGCTGCGGCGGCCAGCGACAGCCGCCAGGGATCGATCCGCGCCCCGGCCTCCAGCAGGCGGTCGCCGGACCGGAAGTCGCCGCCGGCCGGGCGGATGTTGGACTTGGGATCATCGCCGGCCGTGAAGCGCACGATGTCGCCCTCTCGGGCCGCCTCTTCCTGGATGACGACGAGGTCGGCCCCGGCCGGCACGGGCGCGCCGGTGAAGATCCGCACCGCCTGGCCGGCTTCCAGGGCCGCCGCATAGGCCCGGCCGGCCGCGCTCTCGCCGACGATCGCGAACGCGTCGACGACGCCGTAGTCGGCCCGGCGGATCGCCCAGCCGTCCATGGCCGAGGCGTCGAAAGGCGGTTGATGGCGGTCGGCGACGATCCGCGCCGCCAGCACCCGGCCGATCGCATCGGGCAGGGCGACGGTCTCGACGCCCAGGCGCACGGCGCCGTCCAGCATGCGGCTCCGGGCTTCCTCGACGGTCAGGTTCTTCAGGGCTTGGCTCACGGATCGTCGGTCTCTGTCTGCAGCGCCGCATGGCTGTCGCACGGCGCCCGCCGGGTCAATCGAAACCTGGGGTGGCGACGCCGGGCTTGTAGCGGTTGGGCGGAATGCCCAGCAGGCGCTTGAACATGGTCGAGAAGGCCGCCGGGCTGTCATAGCCGAGGTCGAGCGCGATGGTCGTCACCGGCTCGCCGGCCGCCAGACGCGGCAGGGCGGCCAGCAGCAGGGCCTGCTGCCGCCAGGCGCCGAAGCTCATGCCCGTCTCGCGGCGAAAGGCGCGGGTGAAGGCCCGGCGGCCCAGGCCCAGCTCGCCGCACCAGTCGTCGATGGTCTCGTGCGGCGTCGGACGTTCGAGGAAGGCGTGGCAGCGGCGGGCCAGGGCCGGGGCGGCGGGGAAGGGCACGGCCAGCGGGATCACCGGCGCCCGCGCCAGCTCGGCCAGCAGCAGGTCCATGACCATCCCGTCGCGGCCGGCCTCGTCATAGTCCACGGCGATGTCGCAGGCGGCGATCAGCAGGTGGCGCAGCAGCGGCGCGACGCCGATCACCCGTCCGCGATCGCCCAGCACGGCCGAGGCCCGATCATTCAGCAGCACGCTGCGGGTGCTGACCGCCCCGACCATCCGCACCGAATGCGGCGTGCCCGCCGGCGTCCACACCGCGCGCTCCGGCGGCGCGATCCAGGCGCCGTGCGGGGTGCTGACCACGGCGACGCCGGCGGCGGCGTAGAGCAGCTGGCCGCGCCCGTGCTGGTGCCAGTCCAGCTCGAACGACGGCGGGTATTCGTTGCCGGTGGCGACCACCGGCCGCAGCGCGTGATCGTAGTCGGCGGGATGGATCCAGGGCTTGGCCATCTGTCCCACTCGCGAAAGTGAAAGTCCCGCTGCGGAATGCGGGACGCCTTCACAGGTCCTATCGCGGTCGAACCTTCACGGGAAGAGCTTCAATGACCGATACAGCGATCCGATCCGCCGTCGCAGAACCAGCCGCCAACAAGGCCCAGACCACCGTGTTCGGCGTGATCCTGGCGGTGAGCGGCTGCCACCTGCTCAACGACATGATGCAGTCGCTGCTGCCGGCCATCTATCCCAACCTCAAGACCGACCTTCACCTCAGCTTCGGCGAGATCGGCCTCGTCACCCTGGCCTACCAGATCACCGCCTCGATCCTGCAGCCGCTGGTCGGGCTCCATGCCGACCGCCGACACAATCCGATGGTGCTGCCGGCCGGGACCCTGTTCTCGCTGTCGGGGCTGGTGGTGCTGTCGATCGCCCACGTCTACGGGCTGGTGCTGCTGGGCGCGTGCCTGCTGGGCGTCGGCTCGTCGGTGTTCCACCCGGAATCCTCGCGGGTGGCGCGGATGGCGGCGGGCGAGCGGCCGGGCCTGGCCCAGTCGCTGTTCCAGGTCGGCGGCAACGCCGGCCAGGCCCTGGGTCCGCTGGCCGCGGCCCTGGTCGTGGTGCGCTGGGGCCAGTCCAGCCTGGGCGTCTTCGCCCTGCTGGCGCTGCTGTCGGGAGCGGTGCTGTGGAACGTCGCCGTCTGGGCGCGCCACCACGGCCTGGCGCGCCTTGCCGCAAGCAGCGGCCGCAAGGTCTCGATCGACCTGCCCAAGGGCGCGGCGGCCAAGGGCATCGCCATCCTGCTGGCGCTGATCTTCTCGAAGTACGTCTACATGGCCAGCCTGACCAGCTACTTCACCTTCTACCTGATGGAGCGCTTCCACCTGTCGGTCGGGAACGCCCAGATGCACCTCTTCGCCTTCCTGGCGGCGGTGGCCGTGGGCACGATCGCCGGCGGTCCGGTGGGCGACCGCTTCGGCCGCAAGGCGGTGATCTGGATCTCGATCCTGGGCGTGCTGCCCTTCACCCTGGTCCTGCCCTACGCCAGCCTGTTCTGGACCGGTCCGCTGGTGGTGATCATCGGCCTGCTGCTGGCCTCGGCCTTCCCGGCCATCGTCGTCCTGGCCCAGGAGCTGGCCCCGGGACGCATCGGCATGATCTCGGGCCTGTTCTTCGGCTTCTCGTTCGGCATGGGCGGCCTGGGGGCTGCGGTGCTGGGCGAGGTGGCCGACTGGAAGGGCGTCGAGACGGTCTACAAGCTCTGCGCCGTCCTGCCGGTGCTGGGCCTGCTGGCCGCCTTCCTGCCCAATCCGAGGAAGACCTGAACGCTTGGCGAATTGCGCCGCCGCCGGCGCCCGCATAGCTTGCCGCCCGACGTTACGCGATCTGGGGGGAAGCGATGACGAAGACGCGACGCGAAGCGATGCTCCTGGCCGCGTCGGCGGCGGTCTGCGCCGACGGCGCCAAGGCCGGGCCGGCCAAGGACGATCTGGCGCAGCGCCTGCGCCTCATCGCCGCCAGGAGCGTGGCGGACGGCCAGACCGCCGGCTTCGCCCTGGGCGTGCGGCGGTTCGGAAGTCCGCCGACCGTCTTCGGTCTCGGCGTCGCGGACATCGAAGCGGCGACGCCGGTCGTCCCCGACACCGTCTTCCGCATCGCCTCCTGCACCAAGCAGTTCACCGCCGCGGCCGTCGTGCTGCTGAGCGAGCGCGGCGCCCTGGCGCTGGATGCGCCGGTGGACCGGTTCTTCCCCGGCTTTCCCGCCTCACCCTGCGGGCGCGTGCCGACCGTCGAGCAGCTGCTGACCCACACGGCGGGGATCCACGACTACGTCCTGGGCGGCCTGCCGGCCGATGCGGGACGCGATTGGCGGCATGATCCCGAACGCTGGCGGCTGATGGCCCGGCTGGCGCCGCTCTACGACTTCGAGCCGGGCGCGCTGTGGGGCTATTCCAACAGCAACTACGTGCTGCTCGGCGCGATCATCGAGCGCGTGTCGGGGCGGAGCTACGGCGACTTCCTGGCCAAGAACGTCCTGGCCAGCGCCGGTCTGACCGCCACGGCGCTGGACGCCTATGCCGACGCCGTACCGCGTCGCGCGGTCGGCTACAGCCTGGACGGCGGCGCGCCCAAGGCTTTCCGCAAGGTCGCTGACGGCGGTCTGCCCGTCGCCGAGGGCGGGTTGCGCTCGACGGTCGGCGACATGCTGGCCTGGAACCAGGCCCTGTTCGGCGGTCGCGTCGTCTCGCCGGCGGGCGTGCTGAAGATGACCACGGCCGCACGGACTACGGACGGAACGCCCGTCGGCTCGGCCCACTTCACGCCCAAGGGCATGACCCCCGGCAAGCCGCCGGCCTTCGTGCAGCAGGCCGACTACGGCTATGGCCTGGAGGTGGCGCGCATCTTCGACACGCCGGTGATCTGGCACAGCGGCGGCCTGCCGGGCTTCAACAGCATCGTCCTGCACTTCCCCGAGAAGCAGGTGGACGCGGTGCTGCTGACCAACACCGACAACGGCGCGGTCGGCGCCTTCGAGCCGACCCTGCGGGCGGCGACCGGGACGGCCTAGCCAAAAGAAAAAGGCCAGCCTCGCGGCTGGCCTTTTCATTCTTTCGAGGGTCTCGCCGGATCAGCCGACGAAGGCGCGCTCGATGACGAAGTCGCCGGGCTCGGCGTTGGAGCCTTCGACCAGGCCGTGGGCCTCAAGCAGGGCGGCGGTGTCCTTGATCATGGCCATCGAGCCGCACAGCATGGCGCGGTCGTGCTCGGGATCGAACTTGCCGCCTTCCAGGCCCAGATCGCTGAACAGCTTGCCGCTCTCGATCAGGTCGGTGAACCGGCCCTGGCGCTCGAACGGCTCGCGGGTGACGGTCGGGTAGTAGACGAGCTGGGCCTTGGCCTCGTCGCCGACCAGCGGATCGTCGTGGATCTCGCTGGTGAAGAGGTCGCGATAGGCCAGTTCCTGCACTTCGCGCACGCCGTGGGCGACGATCACCTTCTCGAAGCGGCTGTAGGCGTCCGGATCGCGGGCGACCGACAGCCAGGGCGCCAGGCCCGTGCCGGTGCCGAACAGGAACAGGCGCTTGCCCGGCTTCACCGCGTCCAGCACCAGGGTGCCGGTCGGCTTCTTGCCGAGCAGGACCTGGTCGCCGGCCTTGATCTGCTGCAGGCGCGAGGTCAGCGGGCCGTCCGGCACCTTGATCGAGAAGAACTCCAACTCCTCGGCGAACGAGGGCGAGCCGATCGAATAGGCGCGCAGGATCGGCTTCTTCTCGCCCAGCTCTTCGCGGGGCGGCAGGCCGATCATCACGAACTCGCCCGAACGGAAGCGGAAGCTGGCCGGACGGGTGATGGCGAAGCTGAAGAGCCGGTCGGTCCAGTGCTTGACCCAGAGAACGGTCTCGAGGTTGTGCGGGGACTCCTTGGCGGGAGCAGGGGCGGCGGTAGCGGTCTCGGCCGTCATGGTCTGTGGTTTCGATCCTGTTCGCGCCCGTCTGAATAACAGCAGCGCGCATAAGAAAAGTCGGGTGTCGCTCCGGCCCTGAAGGCGACCTGCGTCTCATGTGAGAAGTTGAGAGCGGATGTCAACTTTTGCTGTCTGAAGGGGCTTTGAGAAAAAATTCTACGAACCGTTCAAAATAGCGCCGTTCGCTTTTTCAGACTGTGTCAAAAATGTGATTGCCGGTCGCCGAAACGGGGCGCAGAGTTCCTTTTGCTTCGTTCGCGGAGCCAACGATACGGAGGAACGTATGCGGGTGAGGTTCGTTATGGCCGCCGCGGCGGCCAGTCTGTTAGCGTTAGGCGTAGCGGGTTGTGAAGGCGGCGCCCAAACCAAGGCCGCCAAGGCTCAGCAAGTCACTCTGGAAGGCAAGTCGGTGACGGCGAGCGGCTGCGTGCGGCCGGTCGAAAACACCAAGTGCCTCGTCGTGCGCGGCCCCAACGGCGGCTATTACGACGTCTCCAGCGCCAGTCCGGCGCCAGACCCCGGAAAGGGGGTCGGCGTTTCGCTGCGCGGACGTGACCAAGGCAAGAACACCGAATGCGGTCGTGAGCTGACCGACGTCAAATGGTCCTACCTGAACGTCCAATGCGCCGCGGCCGCGCCGAGCGCCGCGAGCGAGACGGAGGCCAAGAAGGCCGGCTGACGAAAGCCGACCCACGGGTTCGGCTCCGGCGAGGTTGCGCTTCAGCCTTCGCCGGAGCCTGGATCCGTGCGCGTCTTCGGCGTGGTCACACTGTCCTCGGCGCCCACGGGTTCCGTGGCCGGACGAGGCGGCTTGCCGTCGCCACCGGGATTCGGCCGCTGATTCTCATGCTCGACTTCATGGTTGGAGGGGCGTTCGCCGGCGATTTCGGCCATCGCGGATCCTTTCTCAGGCGCGTCATTGGCGCGTCACAGGGGTGTCCGGGCCAAGAAACCTGTGAAAAGGCGCCGTCAGACCCGGGACTTCCGCAATAACGCGCGGTTGACGCGACCTGATCCGCTTGCCCGGCGCAAACGACCCTGCTACACGACGCCGCTCTGGCGCTGGGAAGCGTCGGCGGCGCCGCTCGCGGCCCTCCGGCCGAACCGTCGCCTAGGCTGCGGTCCGGTACTTCAAGGACCGGAGTTTCTGCAGGAGTGTAGCTCAGCTGGTAGAGCATCGGTCTCCAAAACCGAGGGCCGGGGGTTCGAGTCCCTCCACTCCTGCCACTATATGTCATCGGCCGGCCCGGCGTTCGGTCCGGCCTGTCAGATACGCGAGCCTCTGAAACCATGGCCAGGAAACCGGGATCCAGCCCGTCAGCGATCAAGAACCGCGCCGCCCGTACGGCTGCGGCGCTGGCCCCTGCCGGTCAGGCTCCGTCCGCCGCCGCCGCGGCGGCGCCCAAGAAGCCCTTCAACCCGGTGCAGTTCTTCCGTGAAGTGCGCGCCGAGGCCCGCAAGATCACCTGGACGACCCGCAAGGAGACCTGGATCACCTCGGTGATGGTCTTCATCATGGTGATCGTCGCCTCGCTGTTCTTCCTCCTGGTCGACTGGCTCCTCGGGGCCGGCGCCAATCTGCTGCTGAAGTTCGCGGCCGGATAAGTCATAAGAAGACCATGAGCACCGAAACCGCCTCGAACCCGAACCACAAGTGGTACATCGTCCACGCCTACTCGAACTTCGAGAAGAAGGTGGCCGAGAGCATCCGTGAGCAAGCCAAGGCCCAGGGCCTGGAAGACAGCTTCTCCGAGATCCTGGTGCCCACCGAGGACGTCGTCGAGATCCGCCGTGGCCGCAAGGTCAACGCCGAGCGCAAGTTCTTCCCGGGCTACGTCCTGGTGAAGATGAACCTCTCGGACGAAGCCTATCACCTGATCAAGAACACCCCGAAGGTCACGGGCTTCCTGGGCAGCGGCTCCAAGCCGACGCCGGTCTCCGAAAAGGAAGTCCAGCGCATCGTCGGCGCCATCGAAGAGGGCGTCGAGAAGCCGAAGACCGTCGTGCTGTACGAAGTCGGCGAGAACGTCCGCGTCATCGACGGCCCGTTCGCCAGCTTCAACGGCTCGGTCGAGCAGGTCGACGAAGAGAAGGCCCGCCTGCGGGTCACCGTCTCGATCTTCGGCCGCGCCACCCCGGTCGAGCTGGAATACAGCCAGGTCGAAAAGATCGCCTGATCCCTTTCGGATCAGCGCCAATACGAAGAACCCCGCGTCGGCCGACGCGGGGTTTTTTGTTGTCCGGGGAAGGGGGGCGACCGGAAACGGACGCGCCAGAGAGAGGCCGACGCTCCGTCCGGAGGCCGAGAGGCGCGCGGCTCTATTCCACGTCTTCTACGGAACCACCTTGCCCACGCCGCGCGCCCGCGGATCGGCCGCCGGAACCGGCGCGCCGTCGATGGCCTGGATGGCCTCGATGTCGCCGACGAACCCGGTCTCGATCTTGTAGCCCCGCGCCTCCAACGCCGTCGTCAGCGCGGCCGGAAAGGGTTCGTAGGGTTCGGAGAAGATCACGTTCTCGGGCAGAAGCTGATGGTGGAAGCGCAACTGCTTCTGCGCCTGATCCAACGGCAGCCCGTAGTCGTAGACATTGGCCAGCACCTGGAACACCGAGGTGAAGATCCTCGAGCCGCCGGGCGTGCCGATCACCATGGCCACCTTGCCGTCGCGCGTCAGTATGGTCGGGGTCATCGACGACAGCGGCCGCTTGCCGGGCGCGATGGCGTTGGCGTCGCCGCCCACCACCCCGAACATGTTGGGCGCGCCCGGCTTGGCCGAGAAGTCGTCCATCTCGTCGTTGAGCAGGAAGCCCGCGCCCTCGACCACGACGCCCGAGCCGAACCAGCCGTTCAGCGTATAGGTGTTGGAGACGGCGTTGCCCCAGCGGTCCACGATCGAGAAGTGGGTGGTCTGCGGCTTTTCCAGCCCCGGCTTGACCGAGGGCGTGGGCGAGGGCTTGGCCGGATCGATCTCCCGCGCGCGACGGGCGACATAGGCAGGATCGATCAGGTTCGAAACCGGAACCTTCCAGAAGTCCGGGTCGCCCAGATATTCGGCCCGGTCGGCGAACACCCGCTTCTCCATCTCGGCGACCAGGTGGACATATTGCGGGCTGTTCAGCGCCACGCCCGCGAAAAGCGGGGCGGCGTCCTGCTTCATCATCAGCAGCTGCAGCAGGGCGATCCCGCCGGAGCTGGGCGGCGGGGCGGTGATCACGCGAAAGCCGCGCCAGTCGGCCTGGATCGGCTCGCGCCAGACGGCCTTGTAGGCGGCCAGATCGGCCTTGGTGATCAGCCCCTTCTCCGGACCGCGCGCCATCTGGGCGACCAGCAGGTCGGCGGTCTTGCCCGTGTAGAACTCGGCGTCTCCGCCTTTGGCGATGCGCTCCAGGGTGGCGGCCAACTCGGGCTGGCGGAATGTCGCGCCGGCCTTCAGGCCGCCGAATCGCGCGTGGAAATTGGTGACGCCGACGAACGATCCTTCAGCGTCCTCGAGGTTGCCGATCAGCTGCGGCGTGACCAGGAAGCCCTCGTGGGCGTAGCGGATCGCCGGGGCCAGCACCTGCGCCCACGACAGCCGGCCAAACCGCTTGTGGGCCATGGCCATGCCGCGCACCGTGCCTGGCGTTGCGGCCGCCAGGTTTCCGAACTGGCTGCGGGCGGCCACCGCCTCGCCCTCGGCGTTCAGGTACATGCCGGCGGCGGCCCCGGCCGGGGCGGTCTCGCGGTAGTCGAGGAAGTAGGGCTTGCCGTCGACATAAAGGGTCATGAACCCGCCGCCGCCCAGATTGCCGGCTTCCGGATAGGTCACCGCCAGGGCGAAGGCCGTGGCCACGGCCGCATCGACCGCGTTGCCGCCCTTGCGCAGGATTTCCTCGGCGGCCAGGGCTCCGTAGCTGTCGGGCGAAGCGACGGCTCCGGCGGTCAGAGCCCGAGCCGCGACGGGCCGGGGCTTGGCCGCGGCGAGGCTTGGCGGCGCCGCGAGGGCGAGGACCGCCGCCAAGACGAGCCCGATCCTGGTGAACAGATGCACGCTCGGTTTCCCCCTGTGATCCCGCCAGGAGGCTAGAGCATTCGCCAGGCTTGTCACCAGCACGCGATGCGTGGATCCGGGCGTCTCCCCCCAAAAGAAAAAGGGCGGATCCCCGAAGAGATCCGCCCCCAAGTTCAGCCTAGATCAGGCCGTTCTTAGAACTTCGCCTTGAAGCCCACGTAGAAGCGGCGGCCGAGCACGTCGTAGGTCGACGGGTCGGTGTTGGCCTGGACGTAGGAGGAGAAGTAGGGCGGCTGCTTGTCGGTGAGGTTGGTGACCCCGCCGCGCAGCGAGTAGGTGTCGTTGATCGCCCAGCTGCCGTTCAGGTCGAAGTAGTCGACGGCGCCGATCTTCTCGTCCGGATAGTAGGCGTCGACCATGTCGCCGATGTGCCGCCAGCGCGCGCCGACCGAGAACGGGCCGAAGGCGTAGTCCACCGAGGTGGCGTACTTCCATTCGGGGTGCGAGACGGCGGTGCCGCTGATCTGGGTGTTGCCGATCGTGCCCTTCAGCTCTTCGAACGCTTCGCCCGGCAGGCTCTGGATCTTGAAGCTCTCGAGGTAGTTGCCCACCACGTTGATCTTGATCGAGCCCAGGCTGTCGTCGAGGCCCACCGCGCCGAGGCCGAAGCCCCAGTCGAGCTGGAAGTCGACGCCCGAGGTCTTGTACTCGGCCAGGTTCAGGTTGGTCAGGGTGACGTTGGTGATTTCACCCGTGGTGCTCGAGCGGGTGAACAGGTTGCAGTAGTAGCTGGCGCTGCTGCCGCCCGTGTAGCACTTCTCCAGCGCCGTCGAGACGTCGATGGTGCCGATCGCGTTCTTCACGTCGATCGAATAGTAGTCGACCGAGACCGAGAACTTCTCGAACAGCGGGTTCTCGAAGCGCGGGGTCCAGACGAAGCCGAAGTTGTAGGTGTCGGCGGTTTCCTCGGTCAGGTCCGGGTTGCCGCCGCTGGTGCCTTCGACCTGGCTGCTGCTGTAGCTGTAGCTGTCGATGATCGACGACGGCACGCCTTGCGCCAGGCAGGTGCTACGCACGGTGGCGGCGGTGGCGCTGTTGGTGCGGTAGCTGCTGTCGGCCGAGCAGGGGTCTTCGCTCAGCGAGTAGAAGCCCTGGTTCTGCGGCGAGTACAGCTCGCCCAGGCTCGGGGCCCGGACGGCGCGGTTGTAGCCGCCGCGCAGGCGGAAGCCGTCGACGATTTCCCAGTCGCCGTCGATCTTGTAGGCGTCGACGCCGCCGACCGTGGCGTAGTTCGAGTAGCGGTAGCCAAGGTCGAGGTTCATCGACTTGATGAACGGCAGGTCCTTCAGGACCGGCACGAGCAGTTCGCCATAGACTTCCGAGACGTGGGTCGAAGCGTCGACCGCGCCGGCGGCGTTGAAGCCGACGACGTCGCCGCTGAGCAGCAGGGCGTCAGGCGAGTACTTGTAGCTGTCCCACTTGTAGTCCGCGCCGAAGGCGCCGCGCAGTTCGCCGGCCGGCAGGTCGAAGAGGCCGCCGCTGAAGTTGGCTTCGACGATCGCCTGCTGGGCCGTCGTGGTGTTGTGGGTCGTGCGCGAGATGTACGACTTGCACTCGGACGAGATCTCGTTGTTGCCGAACGGGTCGTAGCCGCCCTCGCAGAGGCTGGCGCCGCCGTCCGAGGCGTCGAGCAGTTCCTCGACCGCCGAGCGGCTGACGTTGCCCGACTGCTTTTCCTTCTGCTTGGACTGACCAAACGAGGTGTAGACGTCGTAGCTCCAGTCCTTGATCCCGGTCTGGCCACGGGCGCCGCCAGCCGCCTGGACGACGTCGAAGGTGGTGGTCGAGATGCGCGGACCGACGTCGGTGAAGCGCTTGTTCAGGGTGAAGTCGGCGTCCGGATCGGCGCGGCTGGCCAGCAGGGTGGCCAGGTCGTCGGTGATGAACGGGTTGGTCACCGGCACGGTGAAGCCGGTGCCCGGGGACGGGGCCAGCTGGGTGCGCGAGCGGTAGTGGCTGTAGTTGACCGAGCCGTAGAGCTCGATGTTGTCGGTCAGCTCGAAGGTGCCGGCCGTGTAGAACGAGTAGCGGCTCATCGGCAGCTGCAGCAGGTTCAGCGCGCCGGTGTTGTAGTAGTTGCTCGAGGTCAGGGTCGAGCTGTCGAGCGCGGTCGAGCCGGTGTAGTTGACGCCGTTGGTGAACAGCGTGCCGTCGTTGTTGAAGCCGTAGCGCGAGCTCGCGCTGCTGACCGTGCCGGTCGAGACGCCGTACTGGGCGAACACCGAGTCGACGGCGCTTTGCGACGGCGCGTTGGTGGCGTCGACGACGTAGCTGCCGTAGGGCGTGGTGCTCGACAGGCCGCTGACCTTCGAGAAGTCGCGGGCCGAGTTGAACACGGCGCCGCGCTTGGTGTAGCCGAACGAGGCGGTGACGTGGCCGCGGCCGTCGGCGAACTTGGTGCCGCCGGTGACGCTCAGCGTGCCTTCCTTGCCGTCGCCGCGCTGGGTCAGGCCGTACTGGCCGTCGACCATCAGGCCTTCGAACTTGTTGTTGAGCTTGAAGTTGACGACGCCGGCCATGGCGTCCGAGCCGTAGGTCGCCGAGGCGCCGCCCGAGATCACTTCGATGTTCTGGATCAGGGCCGCGGGGACGATGTTGACGTCGACCGTGCCGTCCGAGTTCGACGGAACGACGCGGTGGCCGTCGATCAGCACCATGGTGCGGGCGGTGCCGAGGCCGCGCAGGTCGATGTTGGCCTGGCCGCCGTTCGACGGGTTGTTCGAGGTCGACGACACCGACGGCACGAACTGGGGCATCTGGTTGAGCAGGGTGTCGACCGTGACCGAACCGGTCTTCTCGATCTGCTCCTGGCCCATGGTCATGATCGGGCTGTTGGAGACGTAGTCGCGGCGCGCGATGCGCGAACCGGTGACGACGACTTCCTCGACGGCGGCCGGCTCGTCGTTCGTCTGGGCCTGCGCCAGGATCGGCGCTGCGGTCACGGCGATGACGAGCGCCGACGCGCTCAGAAGATAGGTGTTTCTAGCCATTCATAGTCCCCAGTATTCGCCAAATCGCTTGTCGCGATGACGGTGTTCTGCGAAACAAGGTTCGCGATACGGAAGACGAATGGCGTCGTTTCTTTTCTGAATTTCGGCGGAAATTCATGGAATGGGGCGAATATGTTGCCTGATATCGTTGTGATGAGAACGAGTGTGCTCACATTGCGCCGTTATTGGCATGGATTGATGAATTTGTGACGATGTAGTGTCGTTCTTGTTTACTGGCGGGTCGCTCCGGTTGAATTGCGGCCCCGGCGTGGCCGAAACCGGCGTGGCATGGCGGCAACAGGGCGGGGAAGATCGTATACGGGGCCGCCGCGCTGGACTCCGTTCGACGCGCCTGCTACATGCGCCGCCTCGCTCCAGGACCCCGTCCCGGGGCGTGTTCGTCGTTATTCGCTCGAATATGACGAGCCAAATCCGTGGAAGGGCCGCCAAGCCCGCACCACGGCTCACCAGCGAGGGCTCCGGCCCTCATGAGAGGATAGTATGGCTAAGAAGATCCTGGGCTACATCAAGCTCCAGGTGAAGGCTGGCTCGGCCACGCCTTCGCCCCCCATCGGCCCGGCTCTGGGTCAGCGCGGCGTCAACATCATGGGCTTCTGTAAGGAGTTCAACGCGCGCACCGAGAACGTCGAAAAGGGCACCCCCCTGCCGACCGTCATCACGGTCTACCAGGACAAGTCGTTCACCTTCGTCACCAAGACGCCCCCGGCGACCCACTACCTGAAGCAGATCACCGGCCTGAAGTCCGGCGCGAAGCTGACCGGTCGTGAGACCGTCGGCGAAGTGACGCGCACCCAACTGCGCGAAATCGCCGAAAAGAAGATGAAGGATCTGAACGCCAACGATCTCGAGGCTGCCGCCAAGATCATCGAAGGCTCCGCCAAGGCCATGGGCCTGAAGATCGTGGAGGCCTAATCCAATGGCTAAGCAACCCAAGCGCATCAAGGCCTGGACCGGCGACCGTGACGCCACCCTGGCCGTCGCCGACGCCATCGCCCTGGTCAAGGCCAACGCCAAGGCCAAGTTCGACGAGACCATCGAAATCTCGGTGAACCTCGGCGTCGATCCGCGTCACGCCGACCAGCAGGTCCGTGGCGTCGTTCAACTGCCGTCGGGCACCGGCCGTGACGTCCGCGTCGCCGTCTTCGCCAAGGACGCCAAGGCCGCCGAAGCCACCGCGGCCGGCGCCGAAGTGGTTGGCGCCGAAGACCTGGTCGAAAAGATCCAGAACGGCTTCATGGACTTCGACCGCGTCATCGCCACCCCGGACATGATGGCCCTGGTCGGTCGTCTCGGTAAGGTGCTGGGCCCGCGCGGCCTGATGCCGAACCCGAAGGTCGGCACCGTGACCCCGAACGTCGGTCAAGCCGTGAAGGACGCCAAGGGCGGCGCCGTCGAGTTCCGCGTCGAAAAGGCCGGTATCGTTCACGCCGGCATCGGCAAGGCCTCGTTCACCGACGAAGCCCTGCTGGTCAACGTCAAGGCTCTGATCGACGCCCTGAACAAGGCCAAGCCGTCAGGCGCCAAGGGCGTCTTCGTCAAGAAGGTCGGCCTGTCCTCGACGATGGGTCCGGGCGTGAAGGTCGACATCGCCTCGATCACCGCCTAACCGCCGATCGAAGCCTTTGACTTCGGAGACGGGCGCTGGAGCGATCCAGCGCCCGTCTTGCGTTTGGGGCCTCGTTTCGTTGGGGTTCGTTGTGAGGCCGGCTAGCCGATGTTATCCTCAGGCTAGATGGAGGTGATCCATGGCCTTTCATATCCGCGACCCCGAAACCGACGCCCTGGTCCGCCAGCTGGCCGAGAAGGCGCACGTGGGCATCACCGAGGCCGTGAAGCTGGCCGCCACCGAGGCCCTGGCCGCGCGTGAGAAGGCGCAGGCGGAAAAGCTGGCGAAGGTCGAAGCCATCCTGGCCGAGTTCGACGCCGTGCCTCGGACGGGCCTCAAGGCGGACAAGGCGTTCTTCGACATGATCAACGGCGACTGATGTTCGTCGACGCCTCGGCCTGGACGGCCGTTTCGCTGAATGAGCCGGAACGGGATCGGCTGGTCGCGGCCTTGGTCGCCGCCGACACCATCCTGACGTCTTCGATCGCCAACTGGGAAACGGTCCGCGCCCTCGTGCGGGAAACCGAGGACGGGGTGAGCGAAGCCAGCGCGCGGTTGTTCAGCTTCCAGGCGAGCCTGAATGTTCGGATCGTCGAGATCGGCGCGCCCGAAGGCCTTCTCGCGCTCGAAGCCCACGCCCGCTTCGGCAAGGGCGTCCATCCCGCCAAGCTGAACATGGGCGACTGTTTCGCCTACGCCTGCGCCAAGGTTCATCGCGTGCCGCTGCTCTACAAGGGCGGCGACTTTTCCCTGACCGACATCGAGGCCGCGTGACCGCTGACTCTTCCAGGATCATCGACGTCGCCGTGGTCGGCGGCGGGCCCGCCGGGCTGATCGCCGCCCAGCGCCTGGCGCAGGCCGGCCGCTCGGTCGTGGTGTTCGAGAAGATGCCGACCTTCGGCCGCAAGTTCCTGATGGCCGGCCGTGGCGGCCTGAACCTCACCCATTCGGAAGACTTCGAGCGCTTCGCCGCCCGCTATGGCCCGCGCGAGGCGGTGCTGCGACCGATGCTCGAGGCTTTTACGCCGGCCGATCTCGTTGCATGGGCCCGGGACCTCGGCCAGGAGACCTTCGTCGGCGCCAGCGGGCGTGTGTTCCCCAAGGCGATGAAGGCCTCGCCGCTGCTGCGCGCCTGGCTGGCCCGGCTGGAGAGCCTGGGCGTCTCCTTGCAGACCCGGTCGGCCTGGGCGGGCTGGAGCGAGGACTGCGCCCTGCTGATCGACGGTCCGGACGGCCGCGAAGCCTGGCGGCCGCGCGCCACGATCCTGGCCTTGGGCGGCGCCAGCTGGCCCAAGCTCGGCTCAGACGCGGCATGGACGAAGACGTTGGAAGGGCAGGGGGCTCAGGTCGCGCCCTTCGCCCCGGCCAACTGCGGGTTCGAGGTTTCTTGGAGCGAGATCTTCCGCGACCGCTTCGCCGGCGAGCCGCTGAAGAACGTCCGCCTGACCTGCGACGGCCGCCAAGCGCGGGGCGACGCCATGGTCGCCGGCTACGGCTTGGAGGGCGGAGCGGTCTACGCCCTGGGCTCGGCCCCGCGCGAGGCGATCGCCCGCGACGGCGCGGCGGTGCTGACCATCGACCTGCGTCCCGACCTGCCGGCCGAGACCCTGGAGCGGCGCCTCTCCGGCGCGCGCGGCGGCCAGTCCCTGGCCAACCACCTGCGCAAGGCCCTGAAGCTGTCGCCGGTCGAGGTGAACCTGCTGCGCGAGGCCCATGGCCTGGACCTGCCGTCCGAGCCGTCGCGCCTGGCGGCGGCGATCAAGGCCGCGCCGATCCGCTTGACGGCCGCCCGGCCGCTGGACCGGGCGATCTCGGCCGCCGGCGGCGTGACCTTCGACAGCCTGGACGGTCTGGCGCTGCGGTCGCGGCCTGACGTCTTCCTGGCCGGCGAGATGCTCGATTGGGAAGCCCCCACCGGCGGCTACCTGCTGCAGGCCTGTTTCGCCTCGGGCGTAGCAGCGGCCAAGCAGGCGCTGGCGCGATTGATCTAGGAGCAGCCATGCGCGTGAGAAGTTCCGGGGAAGTGGCTTCAATCGAGAACGGCGTCGTCCAGATCGCGTTCGACCTGAAGGGATCCAAGGCGGGCTATCTTCTGATCTCCCTGCCGGAAGCCGGCGCCGAGACCGCCATCGATTTCTTCGGCGAGGACCACTACGTCGAGCTGCAGGATCAGTTCTACGGCAGCTATGGCGGATTGAGCCGCTTGAGGCTGGATGGTGATCGGCGACTGGAAATCACTCTACGATACGAGACGCCCCAGGTCGGCTCGCGGCTTGTGATCGACACGGCCGCCCCGCTGTCGGGTCTCGCGCTGGATGGATTGAAGCGGCTGACGCGTTAGCGAAGTCGCTTCTCCCTGTTGATATCCGCCGACTCTTCGTCTATACGGCCCGCCTCTCCGCTGGACTCCGGTTCGGCGGCGAACCTGTTTGAGAACTGCGGGGCGCGGGGTCACCAGCGCCATAATCGAGGAAGAGCCCTTCCTCGCCGTCGGGAGACAGGGATAGAGACGCCAAGACCGCCTTCCTCGTGACGTCAGTCCGAGTCAGGTGCGCGGCCGACTTTCCTTGGAACAGGCTGATGCAACTCGCGCGCGGGAGCAATTCCGCATGGGACGAGCATCTGGCTGCCGGAATGGTCCGGCCGCCTGCAACTGAGTAGGAGACCGCAATGGACCGCGCTCAAAAGCAGGAATCGATCGAGTCGCTGAAAAGCGTCTTCGCCGATGCCGGCGCTGTCGTCGTGACCCACTATACGGGTCTGACCGTTGCGGAAATGACCGACCTTCGTCTTCGCCTCCGCAAGGAAGGCGCCGCGATCAAGGTTGTGAAGAACACCCTGGCTCTGAAGGCTCTCGACGGCAAGCTCGGTGAAAAGGGCGACACGCTCTTCACCGGTCCGGTCGCCATCGCCTTCGGCCCGGACGCCGTCTCGGCCGCGAAGATCGCGGTGCAGTTCGCCAAAGAAAACGACAAGCTCAAGATTGTCGGTGGCGTTCTGGACCAGACCAACGTGCTCGACGAAGCCGGCGTGCGTGCTCTGGCGACCCTGCCGTCGCTGGACGAACTGCGTGGCAAGCTCATCGGCCTCATCCAGGCTCCGGCGACCAAGATCGCTGGCGTCCTGCAGGCCCCGGCTGCCCAGCTGGCTCGCGTTTTCAACGCCTACGCGACCAAAGACGCCGCGTAACGGTCATCCCCGCAAATCTATCCCAATCTCTCTAAGGAACTGACACATGTCGAAGCTCGAAAAGCTGGTCGAAGAACTGTCCACCCTGTCGGTGCTGGAAGCCGCTGAACTCTCGAAGCTGCTGGAAGAAAAGTGGGGCGTCTCGGCCGCCGCTCCGGTCGCCGTCGCCGCCGCTGGTGGTCCGGCCGCTCCGGTTGAAGCCGCTGAAGAGCAAACCGAATTCACCGTCGTCCTGCTGGACGGTGGCGACAAGAAGATCAACGTCATCAAGGAAGTCCGCGGCGTCCGTCCGGACCTCGGCCTGAAGGAAGCCAAGGACCTGGTCGAAGGCGTTCCGCAGAACGTCGTCGAAAACGTTTCGAAGCAGCAGGCCGACGAAGTCGCCAAGAAGCTGACCGAAGCCGGCGCCAAGGTCCAAGTGAAGTAATCCGGTTCCGCGTCGCCTGACGCGGATCTGGTCTTCATGACCTTACGAGACGGGCCCGGAGGGAAACCTCCGGGCCCGTTTTCGTTTCTAAGCCCCTCTCCCCTTGCGGGAGAGGGTGGCCTCGCGGAGCGAGGTCGGGTGAGGGGTCTCTCAGAACCGCCCGCGCGACCCCTCATCCGACGGCCTTCGGCCGCCACCTTCTCCCGCAAGGGGAGAAGGACCGCCGCCCATTCCTCCCATCAATCACACCCTTGCCTTGACCTTCGCCGCGCCCGCCACTACGCCAGCACCAGGGAATGATAGCGGTAACTTAGTGGAGGAAATCGCATGGCTTGGCTGAACGGAGCGCGTCGACGCGCCCTTGGCGTGGCGTCTGGCCTGGCCCTGAGCATGGCCGCCGGCCTCGCCGTCGCGGCCCCGACCACCACGGTCGACCGCAACGGCTCCTATGTCTCGGTCGAGACCTACGCCCCCAACGTCATCCGCGTGACCATCAGCCAGGACAAGGACTTGGCCAAGGCCGCCCCCGGCTACGGGATCAACGGCGCGCCCAGCGACAAGGGCTGGCGCCACGATCAGAAGGCCGGCGCCGACGTCTTCACCTCTTCGGAGCTGTCGCTGGAAGTCGTCGCCCAGCCGTGGCCCGGCGCGCCCAGCCTGCAGGAGCGCTATTTCGCGCCGTCGCTGCCGCCGGTCTCGATCAAGGTGCGCAAGGCCGACGGGACCTCTCTGGTCGATATGAACGGCTGGGAGCTGTCGCCCCACGTCGTCAGCGGCGAGAAGACCTACCGCGCCGGCGCCACCTTCTCGACCACGGCCGACGAGCACTTCTACGGCCTGGGCCAGAACCAGGAGTCGGAAGGCGCGCTCGACCTGCGCGGCCGCACCATCGACTGCAAGCACGACTACGACGCCCCGCACGGCGAGACCGTCTGCGTGCCCTTCCTGGTGACGTCCAAGGGCTACGGCATCCTCTGGGACAACCCGTCGGCCACCAAGATCTATCCGGGCGTCAACGGCCGCACCCTGTGGCAGTCCAACGTCGGCGAGCGGGTGTCGTTCTTCGTCATCACCGGCAAGACCACCGACGAGATCTACGCGGGCTACCGCGCCCTGACCGGCGTCACCCCGCTGCCGCCCAAGGCCGCCTTCGGCTACATCCAGTCCAAGGCCCGCTACGAGACCCAGGCCGAGTTCATGGCCGTGGCCGACGGCTACCAGAAGCGCGGCCTGCCGCTCGACATCATGGTGCTGGACTGGTTCCACTGGACGCGGATGGGCCAGATCGACATCGATCCGACCGCTTTCCCCGACCCCAAGGGCATGAACAAGACGCTGCATGAACGCGGCGTGCAGACCATCATCAGCGTGTGGCCCCGCTTCGAGCAGGAAGGCCGCTACTTCAACTACATGGCCGACAAGGGCTATTTCCTGAAGGACGCCGACGGCAAGGTCGTCGATGGCCTGCCGTTCCGCAGCGATCGCACCGGCGCCCTGATCGACACCACCAACCCCGAGGCCCGCGACTGGTTCTGGGGCAAGATCCGCGACAACATCCTCTCGCAGGGCTTCGACTGGCTGTGGCTGGACGAGACCGAGCCTGACCTGGTGCCCTCGGGCTACTACTTCCACGCCGGCACGGGCGACCGCGTCCGCAACGCCTTCCCGCTGATGCACACCCAGCTGGCCGCCGACGGCTCGCGCCGCGATCGTCCTGACAAGCGCAACCTGATCCTGGCCCGCGCCGCCTACACCGGCGCCCAGCGCAACGGCTCGCTGTTCTGGTCGTCCGACATCTCGCCGACCTGGGAAGTGCTCAAGCGCCAGGTGCCGACCGGCCTGAACTTCACCGCTTCGGGTCTGGCCTACTGGGGCAACGACATCGGCGGCTGGCAGTGGCTGCCGCAGACCACGACGGCGACCAAGCCGCCGCTGCTCGACCCGTCCGACGCCCGCGCCGTGGTCGGCCAGAACAACGACTATCCCGAGCTTTTCACCCGCTGGTTCCAGTACGGCGTCTTCACCCCGACCCTGCGCGTGCACGGCATGCGCAAGGAGACCGAGCTGTGGTCGTTCGGCAAGGAGGCCGAAACCGTCCTGACCAAGTACGTCCGCCTGCGCTACGCGCTGATGCCGTACCTCTACTCGATGGGCAAGACGACCTACGACACCGGCGCGCCCTTCATGCGCGGCCTGTTCATGGACTTCCCGAACGACCCCAAGGTGGCTGACATCGGCGACCAGTACATGTTCGGCCCGGCCTTCCTGGTGGCTCCGGTCACCGACCAGGGCGTCACCGAGCGCGACGTCTACCTGCCGGCCGGCGCCGACTGGTACGACTACTGGACCAATCAGAAGTACACGGGCGGCCAGACGATCCGCGTGAAGGCCCCGATCGACACCATCCCGCTGTTCGTCCGCGCCGGTTCGATCGTGCCGATGGGCGCGCCGATCCTCAACACCAGCCAGCCCCAGGCCATCAGCGCCGTGAAGGTCTGGCCGGGCCGCGACGCCGAGTTCTCGCTCTATGACGACGACGGCGTCACCAACGCCTACGAGAAGGGCGTCGGCAAGACGGTCAAGCTGCGCTGGGACGACAAGGCCGGCAAACTCACCGCCACGGGCGACAAGGCCCTGGCGGCCCAGGCCCAGGCCGCGGTCCAGGTGGTGAAGTAAGAGACGAAGAGGGGAGGCGGAAACGTCCTCCCTTTTTTCTTGGCCGGCTATTTCCGCCGCTTGCCGGCCGCGCCCAACGCGCCGGTCAGGATGGCGCGAAGCTCCGCAATCTGGTCCCCGGTGAGGACGCGCTTGGGGACATAGCTGTAGAGGCGGTCGCTTCGCCAGAGGAGCAGGCCGCCAGGGGCCTCCTGCCAGCGATAGAAGTCGCCCCAGGCCCATTGAGACTGGCTGCGGATGTTCTGGAAGGTGATCTGTTCGGGGCCCCAGGAAATGACGGTTTCGTCCTGCAGGCTCTTGTCCCGCGCGATCTGTTGGCGCGCTGACAGGGGCAGCACCCACCGATCGCCCAGCCACCTCAAGGCCAGCAGCACCAGGCCAACGCAGAACAGAGGCGTGTGAAGCATGACGCCGCTCCAGCGCTCCTGGAGCGCATATCTGGCGATCATCAGCAGGGCGTAGCCCGTTATCAGGAAGGGCACGGCTCGGAAGGCCTTCACGCCCGGAAGGCTCCGATAGGCGTAACCTCGGGCGTCGGCGAGATCGGCGGCGGTGAACTGGTAGGTGGCGGTGTGCATGCCGGCGCTCAAGCTTGACCCAAGGTTGCAGGGCTAAACCGAAATCCGCTCGAGGCCAAGCCGGCCTCAGGCCGCCGGTGCTTCTTCCACCCGCTCCGCCAGCGCCCCCGCCACTTCTTCCAGCCTCGGCCCCCAGTCATCCGCCCCCTCCGGCGCAAAGGCCCGCACGTTGGGGTACCAGGGGCAGCCGCCCGTCCCCAGCAACGGCCAGAGTGGGTTGGAGGCGAGGATCCAGGTCTCGACGCCGCAGGCGGCCGCCAGGTTGCTGGTCGCGGTCATCGGACCGATCATCATATCGAGCGCGCAGGCCAGGGCGGTGACGCCCTCCAGGTCCTGCATCAGGTCCTGGCCCGGCGGCTGGTGGATCTCCAGCCCCGCCGCGGCGGCGCGGGCCAATTCCGGCCCGGGCTCGCCGTACTGCAGATTGACGAACACCGCGCCCGGCATGCGCAGCACCGGCGTCCAGGCCTCGAACGGGGCGAAGCGGCGGTTGCGAAGCCCGCCCATCAGCCGGCTGCGCCACATGAAGCCGACCTTGCGGCCAGGACCCAGGCTCGCCAGCCAGTCCTGCCAGTGCGCCAGCCGGTCCGGATCGGGCGACAGGAAGGCGCGCGGGGCGAAACGGTCGGTCGTCGGCCGCAGCAGCGGCAGCAGGGCGCCCATCGGCGCCCAGGTCTCGTGATCGCTGGCGTCCGGGACGCCGCGGGTCACGCGGCCGGCCAGGCTCGTGCCGACATGCGGCGTCACCCGCACGCCGGGGAAGGCGCGGGCGAACAGCGAAACCAGGCGCGGCTCCACCGCCAGGGTCAGGCGGCCGGCGGGGCCAAGGGCGGTCAGAAGGTCGGGCAGCATCGAGCCGAACAGCACCTCGTCGCCCAGGCCCTGCTCGCCGACCAGCAGCAGGGAGAGGCCGCGCAGCGGCCGGGCCGGCGTCCAGCGCTCGCCGGGAATGTCGAAGGCCATGGATTCCCGGCGTTCCAGCGCCAGCCGGGCGGCGTAGTCGGCCCAGCCGCCGGCCAGGTCGCCCAGGCACAGCTGGGCGAAGGCCCGGGTCATGCGCACCGAGGCGGCCTGGGGCGGGGTCGGGGCGGCGGCCAGGGCCGCGTCGCAGGCGGCCAGGGCGCCGGCCGCGTCGCCGACGTCGAGGCGGGCGATGGCGGCGTTGGCCAGCACCGGCACCTCGCGCGGACCCAGGCGCGCGGCCTCGTCGTGAAACACCTGGGCGTCCCCGTCGTCGCCGCGCTGGGTGGCGATCGAGCCCAGCAGGCTCCAGAGGTTTGGATCCTCCGGCGCCAGGGCCATGGCCTCGCGCACCACTTGCAGGGCGTCGTCGAAGCGGTCGAGGTCCCGTAGGGCCGAGGCCAGGTCCTGGGCGTCGGCCAGGTCGCCAGGCGCGGCGGCGCGCACCCGCAGCAGCAGTTCGGCCGCCATGCCCGGCTGGCCCAGGCGCCGGGCCAGCCGCGCTAGGTCGCGCACGCCGTCGGCGTCGTCCGGCCACAGCTTGTGGGCGGCCTGATAGGCGGTGAAGGCCTTGGGCAGCTGGCCGGCGCGCTCGTAGACCAGGCCCAGCAGCCGCAGGGCCAGCGGCCCGCCGTGCGGGGCCGCGGCCATGGCCTTCTTCTCGGCGGCCTGGAAATCGCCGGCCGCGAGGTCGGAACTGGCGGCGATCATCAGCTTGCGCGGAACCGGCGAAACTTCGTCGATCCGGTCGGCGATCCGCTGCATCGGCGAGACCAGGGTGGTCGAGGCGTCGGGCGGGGAGGGGCGCCTGAGGGACGGCTGGGCGGCGGCGGGCATGGCGATCCTTCGTCCCCGGAAGGGGGCTGAGCGGGCGTATCCCTGCTGAAACGAAGCGACGCCGTCGAATGGGGCGCTATTTCCCCCTTTCCATCCGCGTTTCGATCCCCTATATCCGCCCGTTCACGAAGACATTTCGGCGGAGTGCGTCCACGCACGTCCGCTCTTCAACGCCCCGAGGCGCGATCAGCCGCCCTCCGATCCGCGCGAAGGGGCGCCCATCGAGCTTCCGGTCCCGGTCGCTCGCTAGGGGAATTCCAGCGTCCGACGCTCTCCGACCAGGGGAGCGGCGAGGGTGGACGCCGAGGCATTCGAATTCACGCGCGGATTCCGTCCGCGCCGCAGGGAAAAAACATGGCGCAATCCTTCACCGGCAAGAAGCGGATCCGGAAGTCGTTCGGCCGCATCCCCGAAGCTGTGCAGATGCCGAATCTCATCGAGGTTCAGCGCTCCTCCTACGAGCAGTTCCTTCAGCGCGAGGTCCGTCCGGGCCAGCGTCGCGACGAAGGCGTCGAAGCGGTCTTCAAGTCGGTGTTCCCGATCAAGGACTTCAACGAGCGCGCCGTGCTCGAATACGTCTCGTACGAGTTCGAAGAGCCGAAGTACGACGTTGAAGAGTGCATTCAGCGCGACATGACCTTCGCCGCGCCGCTGAAGGTCAAGCTGCGCCTGATCGTGTTCGAAACCGAAGAAGAAACCGGCGCCCGGTCCGTCAAGGATATCAAGGAGCAGGACGTCTACATGGGCGACATCCCGCTCATGACCGACAAGGGCACCTTCATCGTCAACGGCACCGAGCGCGTCATCGTCTCGCAGATGCACCGCTCGCCGGGTGTGTTCTTCGACCACGACAAGGGCAAGACCCACGCCTCGGGCAAGCTGCTGTTCGCCGCCCGCGTGATCCCGTACCGCGGCTCGTGGCTCGACTTCGAGTTCGACGCCAAGGACATCGTCTACGTCCGCATCGACCGTCGCCGCAAGCTGCCGGCCACGACCTTCCTCTATGCCCTGGGCATGGACGGCGAAGAGATCCTGACCACGTTCTATGACGTCGTCCCGTTCGAAAAGCGCGCGGGCGGCTGGGCCACCCCGTACAAGGCCGAGCGCTGGCGCGGCGTGAAGCCGGAAGTCGCCCTGGTCGACGCCGACACGGGTGAGGAAATCGCTCCGGCCGGCACCAAGATCAGCGCCCGCAACGCCAAGAAGTTCGCCGACGCCGGTCTGAAGACCCTGCTGCTTGGTCCGGAAGCCCTGACCGGCCGCTACCTGGCCCGCGACGCCGTCAACTTCGAGACCGGCGAGATCTACGCCGAAGCCGGCGACGAGCTGGACGTCCCGACGATCCAGGCCCTGGCCGACCAAGGCTTCGACACCATCGACGTGCTCGACATCGACCACGTCACGGTCGGCGCCTACATGCGCAACACCCTGCGCGTCGACAAGAACGCCGTCCGCGAAGACGCGCTGTTCGACATCTACCGCGTCATGCGTCCGGGCGAGCCGCCGACGGTTGAAGCCGCCGAAGCGATGTTCAAGTCGCTGTTCTTCGACGCCGAGCGCTACGACCTGTCGTCGGTGGGCCGCGTGAAGATGAACATGCGCCTCGAGCAGGAAGTCTCGGACGAAGTCCGCGTCCTGCGCAAGGAAGACGTCCTGGCCGTGCTGAAGCTGCTGGTCGGCCTGCGCGACGGCCGCGGCGAAATCGACGACATCGACAACCTCGGCAACCGCCGGGTGCGTTCGGTCGGCGAACTGCTGGAAAACCAATACCGCGTCGGCCTGCTCCGCATGGAACGGGCGATCAAGGAACGCATGTCGTCGGTCGATATCGACACCGTCATGCCGCACGACCTGATCAACGCTAAGCCGGCGGCCGCCGCCGTCCGCGAATTCTTCGGCTCCTCGCAGCTGTCGCAGTTCATGGACCAGACGAACCCGCTGTCGGAAATCACCCACAAGCGTCGTCTCTCGGCCCTCGGCCCGGGCGGTCTGACCCGCGAACGCGCCGGCTTCGAAGTCCGCGACGTTCACCCGACCCACTACGGCCGGATCTGCCCGATTGAAACGCCGGAAGGCCCGAACATCGGTCTGATCAACTCGCTCGCCACCCACGCCCGCGTGAACAAGTACGGCTTCATCGAGAGCCCGTACCGTCGCGTGAAGGACGGCAAGCCGATGGACGAAGTCGTCTACATGTCGGCGATGGAGGAATCCAAGCACGTCATCGCCCAGTCGAACATCAAGGTCGTCGAAGGCGAGATCCTCGAAGACCTGGTTCCGGGCCGCATCAACGGCGAACCGACCCTCCTGCAAAAGGAGACGGTGGACCTGATGGACGTGTCGCCGCGCCAAGTCGTGTCGGTGGCCGCCGCCCTGATCCCGTTCCTGGAAAACGACGACGCCAACCGCGCCCTCATGGGCTCGAACATGCAGCGTCAGGCCGTGCCGCTCGTCCAGTCGGACGCCCCGCTCGTGGGCACCGGCATGGAAGCGGTCGTGGCTCGTGACTCGGGCGCCGTGGTCATCGCCAAGCGCACCGGCGTCGTCGAGCAGATCGACGGCACCCGTATCGTCGTGCGCGCCACCGAAGAGACCGACGCGGCCCGCTCGGGCGTCGACATCTACCGGATGTCGAAGTTCCAGCGCTCGAACCAGTCGACCTGCATCAACCAGCGTCCGCTGGTCCGCGTGGGCGACAAGATCAGCGCCGGCGACATCATCGCCGACGGTCCGTCGACGGAGCTGGGCGAACTGGCCCTGGGCCGCAACGCGCTCGTCGCGTTCATGCCCTGGAACGGCTACAACTTCGAAGACTCCATCCTGATCTCCGAGCGCATCGTCCGTGACGACGTCTTCACCTCGATCCACATCGAGGAATTCGAAGTCATGGCCCGCGACACCAAGCTCGGTCCGGAAGAAATCACCCGCGACATCCCGAACGTCGGCGAGGAAGCCCTGCGCAACCTCGACGAAGCCGGCATCGTGGCCATCGGCGCCGAAGTCCAGCCGGGCGACATCCTGGTCGGCAAGGTCACGCCGAAGGGTGAAAGCCCGATGACTCCGGAAGAAAAGCTGCTGCGCGCCATCTTCGGCGAGAAGGCTTCCGACGTCCGCGACACCAGCCTGCGCCTGCCCCCGGGCGTCGCCGGCACGATCGTCGACGTGCGCGTGTTCAACCGTCACGGCGTCGACAAGGACGAACGCGCCCTGGCGATCGAACGCTCGGAAATCGACCGTCTGGGCAAGGACCGCGACGATGAGTTCGCGATCCTGAACCGCAACATCTCGGGTCGCCTGAAGGACCTGCTGATCGGCAAGAACGCGCTGTCGGGTCCCAAGGGCCTGTCGCGCGGCGAGATCACCGCTGAAGGCCTGGCCTCGGTGGCCTCGGGCCTGTGGTGGCAGATCGCGCTCGACGACGAGAAGGCGATGGGCGAACTGGAAAGCCTGCGCCGTCTGTTCGACGAGAACCGCAAGCGCCTCGACCGTCGTTTCGAAGACAAGGTCGACAAGCTGCAGCGCGGCGACGAACTGCCCCCGGGCGTCATGAAGATGGTCAAGGTCTTCGTGGCCGTGAAGCGCAAGCTTCAGCCGGGCGACAAGATGGCCGGCCGTCACGGCAACAAGGGCGTCATCTCGCGCATCCTGCCGATCGAGGACATGCCGTTCCTCGCCGACGGCACCCACGTGGACCTCGTGCTGAACCCGCTGGGCGTGCCTTCGCGCATGAACGTCGGTCAGATCTTCGAAACCCACCTGGGCTGGGCCTGCGCCAACCTCGGCAAGCAGATCACCGGTCTGCTCGAGGACTGGCAGCACGGCGGTCAGAAGGACGCCCTGGTCCAACGTCTGCGTGACGTCTACGGCCCGGACGAAGAGCTGCCGGACACCGAGGAAGACCTGGTCGAGCTGGCCAAGAACCTGGGCAAGGGCGTTCCGATCGCCACCCCGGTGTTCGACGGCGCCCGCATCGAGGACATCGAGAGCCATCTCGAAATGGCCGGCGTCAACGCGTCGGGTCAGTCGATCCTGTTCGACGGCACCACCGGCGAGCAGTTCAAGCGTCCGGTCACGGTCGGCTACATCTACATGCTGAAGCTGCACCACCTGGTCGACGACAAGATCCACGCCCGTTCGATCGGTCCGTACTCGCTGGTCACCCAGCAGCCGCTGGGCGGCAAGGCCCAGTTCGGCGGTCAGCGCTTCGGGGAAATGGAAGTGTGGGCTCTGGAAGCCTACGGCGCGGCCTACACCCTGCAGGAAATGCTGACGGTGAAGTCCGACGACGTGGCCGGCCGGACCAAGGTCTACGAGTCGATCGTCCGCGGCGACGACACGTTCGAAGCCGGTATCCCGGAAAGCTTCAACGTGCTGGTCAAGGAAATGCGCTCGCTCGGCCTGAACGTCGAGCTGGAGAACAGCTGATCCGGATCTCCCTCCTCTGCGTGATCGCAGGGGAGGGGCCCTCTTCAGCCGCTCTCTGACTTAGAATTTTCGCGGGTAGTCCCGCAGAAGGAACCAAGATGAACCAGGAAGTCCTGAACATCTTCAATCCGGTCCAGGCCACGCCGACCTTCGACCAGATCCGCATCTCGCTCGCCTCGCCGGAAAAGATCCGCTCGTGGTCGTTCGGCGAGATCAAGAAGCCCGAGACCATCAACTACCGCACGTTCAAGCCCGAGCGTGACGGCCTGTTCTGCGCCCGTATCTTTGGCCCGACCAAGGACTACGAATGCCTGTGCGGCAAGTACAAGCGCATGAAGTACAAGGGCATCATCTGCGAAAAGTGCGGCGTGGAAGTCACCCTCGCCCGCGTTCGCCGTGAGCGCATGGGCCACATCGAGCTGGCCTCGCCGGTCGCTCACATCTGGTTCCTGAAGTCGCTGCCCTCGCGCATCGCCATGATGCTCGACATGCCGCTGAAGGACATCGAGCGCGTCCTGTACTTCGAATACTACATCATCACCGAGCCGGGCCTGACCCCGCTGAAGCAGCACCAGCTGCTGTCGGAAGATGACTACATCCGCGCTCAGGACGAGTACGGCGACGACAGCTTCACCGCCGAGATCGGCGCCGAGGCCGTCCAGAACCTGCTGAAGGCCATCGACCTCGAAAAAGAGGCCGAGCGTCTGCGCGAGGAACTGGCCGGCACCGTGTCGGACATGAAGCAGAAGAAGTTCAGCAAGCGCCTGAAGATCCTGGAAGCCTTCCAGGAGTCGGGCAACCGTCCCGAGTGGATGGTGCTGACGGTCGTTCCGGTCATTCCGCCGGAACTGCGTCCGCTGGTGCCGCTGGACGGCGGCCGCTTCGCCACGTCCGACCTGAACGACCTCTATCGCCGGGTCATCAACCGTAACAACCGCCTGAAGCGTCTGATCGAGCTGCGCGCGCCCGACATCATCATCCGCAACGAAAAGCGGATGCTGCAGGAGTCGGTCGACGCCCTGTTCGACAACGGCCGTCGCGGTCGCGTCATCACGGGCGCCAACAAGCGCCCGCTGAAGTCGCTGGCCGACATGCTGAAGGGCAAGCAAGGCCGCTTCCGTCAGAACCTGCTCGGCAAGCGCGTCGACTACTCGGGCCGTTCGGTCATCGTCGTGGGTCCGGATCTGAAGCTGCACGAGTGCGGTCTGCCCAAGAAGATGGCGCTCGAGCTGTTCAAGCCGTTCATCTACGCGCGCCTGGACGCCAAGGGCCTGTCGGGCACCGTCAAGCAGTCCAAGCGCATGGTCGAGCGCGAACAGCCCCAGGTGTGGGACATCCTCGAAGAGGTGATCCGCGAACACCCGGTGCTGCTGAACCGCGCCCCGACGCTCCACCGTCTGGGCATCCAGGCGTTCGAGCCGAAGCTGATCGAGGGCAAGGCCATCCAGCTGCACCCGCTGGTCTGCGCCGCGTTCAACGCCGACTTCGACGGCGACCAGATGGCCGTGCACGTCCCGCTGAGCCTGGAAGCTCAGCTGGAAGCGCGCGTCCTGATGATGTCGACCAACAACATCCTGTCGCCCGCCAACGGTCGCCCGATCATCGTGCCGTCGCAGGACATCGTCCTGGGTCTGTACTACCTGTCGGTCGCTCGCGAAGGTGAGCCGGGCGAAGGCAAGATCTTCTCGGATCTCGGCGAAATCGAAGCGGCCATGGACGCCGGCGTCGTGTCGCTGCACGCCAAGATCAAGTCGCGCTTCACCGAAGTGGAAGCCGATGGCGTGGCTCGCCGCCGCGTGATCGACACCACCCCGGGCCGTATGAAGATCGCCGCCCTGCTGCCGCGCCACCCCGCGATCGGTCACCGACTGATCGAGAAGGCGCTGACCAAGAAGGAAATCGGCAACCTCATCGACATCGTCTACCGCCACTGCGGTCAGAAGGCGACGGTGATCTTCGCCGACCAGGTCATGGGCCTGGGCTTCAAGGAAGCCGCCAAGGCCGGCATCTCGTTCGGCAAGGACGACATCATCATTCCGAAGCGCAAGGAAGCGATCGTCGCCGAGACGCGCGCCCTGGCCGAGGAATATGAGCAGCAGTACGCCGACGGTCTGATCACCAAGGGTGAGAAGTACAACAAGGTCGTCGACGCCTGGGCCAAGGCCACCGATCGCGTCGCCGACGAGATGATGGCCGAGCTGCAGACCAAGCATAAGGACGAGAACGGCCGCGAGAAGGAAATCAACGCCATCTACATGATGGCCCACTCCGGCGCCCGTGGTTCGCAAGCCCAGATGAAGCAGCTGGGCGGCATGCGCGGCCTGATGGCCAAGCCCTCCGGCGAGATCATCGAGACCCCGATCGTCTCGAACTTCAAGGAAGGCCTGACCGTTCAGGAGTACTTCAACTCCACCCACGGCGCCCGTAAGGGTCTGGCCGACACCGCGCTGAAGACCGCCAACTCGGGTTACCTGACCCGTCGTCTGGTCGACGTCGCGCAGGACTGCATCATCGTCGAGGAAGACTGCGGCACCACGAAGGGCATCACCCTGCGCGCCGTGGTCGAAGGCGGCGACGTGCTGGTCTCGCTGGGCACCCGCGTCCTGGGCCGCTTCACGGCCGAGGACGTCAAGGATCCGGCGACCGGCGAGCTGGTCGCTCCGGCCGACACCTATATCGACGAGAACATGGCCGACGCCATCGAGGCGGCGGCTGTCCAGTCGGTGAAGGTCCGCTCGGTCCTGACCTGCGAAGCCAAGATCGGCGTCTGCGGCGCCTGCTACGGCCGCGACCTGGCCCGCGGCACCCCGGTCAACATCGGTGAAGCTGTCGGCGTCATCGCCGCCCAGTCGATCGGTGAGCCGGGCACGCAGCTGACCATGCGTACGTTCCACATCGGCGGCACGGCCCAGGTGGCCGAGCAGTCGTTCTTCGAAAGCAGCAACGACGGCGTGGTCCGCGTGACCGGCGCCACCGTGATCGGGTCGGACGGCCAGCTGGTCGTCATGAGCCGCAACACGGCCGTGAGCGTGCTGGTCGACGGCAAGGAACGCGAAAACTACAAGCCGCCTTACGGCGCTCGCCTGAAGATCAAGGACGGCGACACCGTCAAGCGCGGCCAGCGCCTGGCCGACTGGGACCCCTACACCACGCCGATCATCACCGAAGTCGGCGGCCGCATCCGCGCCGAAGACCTGGTGGACGGTTTCTCGGTCCGCGAAGAAGTCGACGAAGCGACGGGCATCGCCCAGCGCGTCATCGCCGACTGGCGCGCGTCGGCCCGCGGTTCGGACCTGCGTCCGGCCATGGGCGTGCTGGCCGAGGACGGCTCGTACAAGCGTCTGTCGAACGGCGGCGAGGCTCGCTACCTCCTGTCGGTCGGCGCCATTCTCTCGGTGGCCGACGGCGACGAAGTGAAGCCGGGTGAGGTCATCGCCCGTATCCCGACCGAAGGCGCCAAGACCCGGGACATCACCGGTGGTCTGCCGCGCGTCGCCGAACTCTTCGAAGCCCGCCGTCCGAAGGACTGCGCGGTCATCGCGGAAATGGACGGCCGTGTCGAATTCGGCAAGGATTACAAGAACAAGCGCCGCATCAAGATCACCCCGGAAGTCGACGCAGACGGCAACCAGGGCGAAGCGGTCGAGTTCCTGATCCCGAAGGGCAAGCACATCGCGGTGCATGATGGCGACTTCATCACGCGCGGCGAGTACATCATCGACGGCAACCCGGATCCGCACGACATCCTGCGCATCCTGGGCGTCGAAGCCCTGGCCAACTTCCTCGTCGACGAGATCCAGGAGGTCTATCGTCTGCAGGGCGTGCCGATCAACGATAAGCACATCGAGACGATCGTTCGTCAGATGCTGCAGAAGGTCGAGATCCTCGAGCCCGGCGACACCGGCCTTATCAAGGGCGACCACCTCGATAAGCCGGACTTCGACAAGGAACAGGAAAAGGCGATCGCCCGCGGCGGCCGTCCGGCTGTGACCCAGCCGGTGTTGCTCGGCATCACCAAGGCCTCGCTGCAGACCAAGAGCTTCATCTCGGCCGCGTCGTTCCAGGAAACGACCCGCGTCCTGACCGAAGCCTCGGTGCACGGCAAGACCGACACCCTGGAAGGCCTGAAGGAAAACGTCATCGTGGGTCGCCTGATCCCCGCTGGTACGGGTTCCTACCTGCGCAGCCTGCAGCGCGTCGCCGCCAAGCGCGACGAGCAGCTGGCCCAGCAGCGCGAAGAAGCGATGGAGCCGCTGCCGGCGGAAATCGCGCTCTCGGACGCCGAATAGGCGTCCGAGAAAACTAGGGGGCTGCCGGACGCCGAGTAATCGGCGGGTCGACGACCTTACAGGTTGTGCTAGACAAGGAGCGGTCGGGGAAACCCGGCCGCTCTTTTGTTTTGCCGTAAGCCCCAGGGCAGGGGCGGGCGCAGCGTCGGGGGACGTCGATGGTTCGCAGTGTTTGGGTCGCCGCCGCGTGCGTGGCGCTGTCCATGGCCGCCTGCGCGCCCAAGCCGGTTCCCGAGCCCAAGCCCTCCGACGACTTCGCCGCCGCCGACAAGGCCTTCGTCGACGAGACCACGGCCAAGATCTCCAAGAGCTTCGAGCGGCCCGAGATGGTGATGTTCCGCAATCCGGTGATCAGCCAGTCCGAGCGCGGCAAGGCCCTGTGCGTCGACGCCGCCGAGCCCGAACAGGCCTGGACCGGCATGATCGCGGTCAAGACGCCGGGCGCGGCCGGCTACATCATCCACCGCGCCGGCGACAACCTCTCGCCCAAGGCCCGCAAGCAGTGCCCGGCCCTGGTTCTGAAGTACATGGATGAGCCGAAGACCGACTGGTACGACGCCGAGGTGGCGATCACCCAGGCCGGCTGCGCCCATCTGGATCCGCGCTACTGGCGGGCCTGGAAGCGCTATTGCAACGGCGCCCTGACCACCCCGACGGCCAAGGCCACGCCGGCCGCCTGACGCAACCTCGAATAGAACGCGGGAATGTAAAAAGACTCGCGTTATTTCAGCGCGTTAAATGAAATTTCAGTCGGGTCGGGCGAGAACAGGGCAAATTCCTCCCTTCGCCCGGACCCCATGCGCTCGGATATTTCCACCAAGGTCAGCCTGACCATCGCCGCCGCCTTCGCCGTCCTGCTGGCCGGCCTGCTGGGCGTCGTCGCCTGGAGCTCCCTCGGCTTCGCCAAGCGCCAGGCCGTGGCCCAGCAGGAAACCAGCATGCGCGTGGCCTGGGACGTCATCGGCCGCCAGGGCCAGGCGTTCCGCCGCGAGGGCGACCAGCTGTTCGTCGGCGACCACGCCCTGAACGGCGATCTGGCCGGCGTCGACCGGGTCAAGGCCCTGGCCGGGGGCGTGGCCACCGTGTTCATGGGCGACACCCGCATCACCACCAATGTCGAGAAGCCCGACGGCTCGCGCGCGGTCGGCACCACCCTGGCCAAGGGGCCGGTCTATGACGCCGTGCTCGGTCGCGGCGAGGCCTATCGCGGCGAGACCCAGATCCTCAAGCGCGCCTATTTCGTCGCCTACGATCCGATCAAGGACGCCTCGGGCCAGGTGATCGGCGTGATGTTCGTCGGCGTGCCCAAGGCCGACTATTTCGGTCCCGTCTATCGCCAGCTCGGCTGGCTGGGCGCGGCCGGCCTGGTGCTGGGTCTGGCCGGCGGCGTCGCCTCGGTCCTGACCGTGCGCCGCCAGCTGTCGCCGCTGAAGACCCTGCGCGAGGCCATGGCCCGGCTGATGAAGGGCGACCTGTCGGTGGCCCTGCCGTTCGCCGGCCGCCGCGACGACATCGGCCTGATGGCCGACGCCGTCCACGCCTTCCGCGACGACGCCGAGGCCAAGCAGCGCATCGAGGCCGACGCCGCCACTCACCGCGACCAGAGCGAGGCCGAGCGCGCCGCCGCCCAGGCCCGCGACGCTCGCGCCGCCCGTGAGCAGGGCGTGGTCGTCGACAGTCTGGCCCAGGGCCTGGAGCGCCTGTCGAACGGCGACCTCACCGTCCGCCTCGATCAGCCCTTCGCCCACGACTACGAAGGCCTGCGCCGCGACTTCAACCAGGCCGTCGAGCGCCTGGAGACGGCCATGAGCGCCGTGGTCGACGCCGTCGGCGCCCTCAACACCGGGGCCGGCAATATCGCCGACGCCTCGTCCGACATCTCCGACCGCACCGAGCAGCAGGCCGCCAGCCTGGAAGAGACCGCCGCGGCCCTGGACGAAGTCACCGTCACCGTCCGCCGCACCGCCGAGGGCGCCCGCGGGGCCCACGAGGCCGTCCGCGAAGCCCAGGCCGAGGCCGGCCGTTCGCGCTCGGTGGTCCAGGACACCATCGCGGCCATCGGCGGCGTCGAGGCCTCGTCGCGCCAGGTCGGCCAGATCGTCGGCGTGATCGACGAGATCGCCTTCCAGACCAACCTTCTGGCGCTCAACGCCGGGGTCGAAGCGGCCCGCGCCGGCGACGCCGGCAAGGGCTTCGCCGTCGTCGCCCAGGAAGTCCGCGCGCTGGCCCAGCGCTCGGCCGAGGCGGCCAAGGAGATCAAGGTCCACATCGCCGACTCCGCCCGTCAGGTCGAAGCCGGGGTCAAGCTGGTCGGCCGCACCGGCGAGGCCCTGCAGAAGATCGTCGCCCAGGTCGAGGCCATCGACGGCATTGTCAGCGAGATCGCCGCCGGCGCCCAGGAACAGTCGGCGGGCCTCTCGCAGGTCAACACCGCCGTCAACCAGATGGACCAGGGCGCCCAGCGCAACGCCGCCCTGATCAGCCGCTCGGCCGGCGACAGCCGCAACCTCGTCTCGGCCGCCGACGAACTGTCGGGCCTGGTCGCCCGCTTCCGCACCACGCCGGCCTCGGCGTCGTTCCGCCGGGCTGGTTGAGCGCCGCGCGGCGATAAAGCTTCACCTTGCGCTTGACGGCACTCCGGCTACTCGCTCTGAGTGCGATCGCTCCCGCGCGTGTCGCCGGGGGCGAGTGATCTCTGTCGGGGCGTTGGGGCGTATGACGAAGCGTATGGTGTGGGGCGTGGCCGCGGTTCTGGCGGCCCTGGGACAGACCGCGAGCGCTCAGACGCCGCCCGCCTCGGCCTTCGGCCGGCTGCCGGCCGTGCAGATGGTGTCGATGTCGCCGGCCGGCGACAAGCTGGCCATCCTCGGCGGCGCGCCGGCCGCGCGCACTGTCCGCTTCGCGACCATCGACCAGGCGGGCGAAGCCGTCCTCGCCCTGGGCGACATCCAGACTGTCGGCGTGCGCTGGGTCGGCGAGGACTACGCCCTGGTCCGCACCGCCATCTGGAAGCGCGTCGGGGCGCGCAACGCCTACCGGTTCGAGCGCAACCTCGTCGTCGACTCCAAGGGCAAGATCGTCAGCAGCCTGCTCGAGGGCGAGACCGCCTCGGCCTACGCCATCAGCCAGCCCGTGCTCGGCGTCGTCGAGGGCGACAAGCCCAAGGTCCTGGTGCAGGGCCTCGACTACATCCCCACGCCCGAGGGCAATCTCGGCACCCGGCTGGTCCGCAAGGAAGCGGTCAATCCGCTGGTCCAGACCCTGTTCCGCGCCGACGTGGTCAAGGGCCGCGGCGAGATCGCCGAGCGCGGCTCGCCCGACACCACCACCTGGGACGTCGACCGGGCCGGCGAGGCGCGCGTGCGCATCGACCAGGACATGCTTCAGCACGACTTCAAGCTGCTGGTGCGCGCCAAGGGCCAGAGGAACTGGCGCACGCTGGTCGCCACCGACAGCGAGGAGGATATCCGCACCTATCTCGGCTATTCCGACGCCGAGGACGCCGTCTACATGGTGCAGGCCGCGCCCGATGGCGCAAGCCAGGTCGTGCGTATCCGCCTGGCCGACGGCGTGACCGAGCCGCGCGGCAAGCCGATCCTGGGCTCCGACATCGGCCTTGTCTGGGATCCGGCCCTGACCACGCCGGTGGCGATCGTCTCGGGCCGCGAGCGGCCGGGCTACGAATGGCTGGACCCGCAGGTCGGCGCCGTCCACGGCGCCTTGAGCCGCGCCTTCAAGGGTCAGGACGTGTCGCTGACCGGCTGGTCGCGCGATCGCGTGCGCTTCGTGGCGCGCGTCGCTTCGCCCGGCTCGCCGCCCGTCTGGTACCTGTTCGACAAGGCCCGCAAGGAGATCTCTCCCCTCGGCGAGGCCTATCCCGAGCTCAAGGACGCGCCGCTGGGCCAGACCCGCTGGCTGACCTACAAGGCCCGCGACGGCCTGGAGATCCCGGCCTATCTGACCCTGCCGCCGGGCGCGCCGCCCGAAGGCGGCAAGCTGCCGCTGATCGTCCTGCCGCACGGCGGCCCGGCCTCGCGCGACGACTACGACTTCGACTGGTGGGCGCAGTTCCTGGCCACGCGCGGCTATGCGGTGCTGCAGCCGCAGTTCCGCGGCTCGGCCGGCTTCGGCAGGACCTTCAAGAAGGCCGGCGAGCGTGAGTGGGGCGGCAAGATCCAGACCGACCTGCTGGACGGCGTCGCCCAGCTGGCCAAGGACGGCGTGGCCGATCCGGCCCGCGTCTGCATCGTCGGGGCCAGCTTCGGCGGCTATTCGGCCCTGGCCGGGGCCACGCTGAATCCGACCGCCTATCGCTGCGCGGTGTCGGTCAACGGCGTCTCGGACCTGCCGCAGATGCTGGGCGAAACGGTCACTGCCTATGGCGGCGCCTCCGACAGCCTGCGCTACTGGCGCAGCCAGATGGGCACGACCTTCAAGGATCCCGCCGCCCTGACCTCGGTCTCGCCGGCCCGTCAGGTGAGCAAGGCCACCCCGCCGGTGCTGCTGGTCTGGGGCGACCAGGACACCACCGTCGCCCCGGCCCAGTCCGAGCGCATGCGCGACGCCCTGACGGCCGCCGGCCGTCCGGTGCGGAGCGTCGTGCTCGAAGGCGACGACCACTACCTCTCCACCTCGGCCACGCGGACGAAGATGCTGGAGGAGGTCGAGGCCTTCCTGGCGCAGAACCTGCCGGTCAAGCCGGCCGGCTGATCGCGCTAGTTCCTGGCCTAGTTCCTGGGCCTGCCCAGGGCGTCCGTGCCCGGCAGGCCCAGGGGGATCTCCTTCATCTTGCCCAGGCCGTCGCGGCTGCGATGGTCGACGCCCATGCCCATCGGCGACTCCCGATAGCGCCTGTCGGCCTCCTGCCGGGCGGCCTGCTGGTCGAAGCCGGCGCGCTTGGCCGCCTCGATCGGGGCGGCGTATTCCGGGGCCTTGCGGGCGGCCTCGCCCCAGCGCTCGTCGCAGCGCTCCTCCTCGCGCCGGTTGAGGCCGACGGCGCGGGCGTTGGCGCAGCCGGTCCCGCTGCCGCGCAGGGCCGTCCTGGCGTCGCCGCCGGGCTGGGCGGCGGGCAGGGGCGCCGGATGCTCGGCGTTCCCGCGTCCGCGCGCGTCGGTCGCCGGCGCCGCCACGAAGGGGGAGGGGGCGATTCCCGCCGGGGCCGGCCGCCGGGCCTCGCGCGGATTCGCCAGGGGCGAAGCGAGGGCGGAAGAGGGGGCCGCGGCCGGGGTTTCGACGGCCTCGCGGGGCCGCTCGCGCGGGGTCGGACCGACCAGGTCGATGGTCACCGTCGAGACCGCGTCCAGGTCGGGGAACACCGCCCGCACCGGCAGGGCCAGCCAGGCCAGGACCAGCAGGTGCAGCGCCGCCGACCCGCCGGCCAGCGCCCAGAACCGCTTGTCGCGCCTGGGTTCGCTCCGTTGATCCAGCAGGCGTGTTATGGACGGCGCGGCGGCTTGGACCACGAATGACTCGGCGAACAAGGACGGGTTGTGAAGCGAGGCTGGCGATCGCCTATGGCGAAAGCGTGGCCCTCTAAACGCTCCATTAACCGACGCGGAAGCCGGCGATTGACGTGGAGCGCCTTCGCGAGTAGGTTCCGCGCTCTTTTCGAGGTGGGTCTTGCGCCCGTCCTGATGAGCGTCCGTCCATAAACCGACGGCAGGCCCGCCGGAACGCTTTCCGCGTCCCGGCGAGTTTCGTGTTTATCGGGTCTCCAACCGGAGCCTTGAAGCCGGAAAGAAGAACAACAAGGACCCTGAAGCGCCTCGGCCGAAAGGCACACGCTTCCATCAGAGCAGAGACTTAATGCCTACCGTCAACCAGCTCATCCGCAAGCCGCGCTCTCCGAAGCCGGTCCGGAACAAGGTGCCCGCCCTGAAGGGCTGCCCCCAACGTCGCGGCGTCTGCACCCGCGTCTACACGACGACCCCGAAGAAGCCGAACTCGGCTCTGCGTAAGGTCGCCAAGGTCCGTCTGACCACCGGCATCGAAGCCGTGTGCTACATCCCGGGCGAAGGCCACAACCTGCAGGAGCACTCGGTGGTGCTCATCCGCGGCGGCCGCGTCAAGGACTTGCCCGGCGTCCGCTACCACATCCTGCGCGGCGTCCTCGACACCCAAGGTGTCAAGGATCGTAAGCAGCGTCGTTCGCTCTACGGCGCCAAGCGTCCGAAGTAAGGAATAGAAGAAGATGTCCCGCCGCCGTCGCGCCGAGAAACGCCAAGTCCTGCCGGATCCCAAGTTTGGGGACCTGATCGTCACGAAGTTCATGAACTACGTGATGTACGAGGGCAAAAAAGCCGTCGCTGAAAACATCATCTATGGTGCTTTCGACATCCTGGAAAACAAGCGCAAGGACCAAGGTCCGCTTGAGACCTTCCACTCCGCCCTGGACAACGTCGCCCCGGCGATCGAAGTCCGGTCGCGCCGCGTCGGCGGCGCCACCTATCAGGTGCCGGTGGAAGTCCGTCCGGACCGTCGTCGCGCCCTGGCCATCCGTTGGCTGGTGACCGCCGCTCGCAAGCGCGGCGAAAACACCATGACCGAAAAGCTGGCTGGTGAGCTCCTCGACGCTTCCAACAACCGCGGCACCGCGGTGAAGAAGCGCGAAGACACCCACAAGATGGCTGAAGCCAACCGGGCCTTCTCGCACTACCGCTGGTAAGCTTTCTTACCAGCACTCTTTCAGGCGCGGGCGGTTTGCGATAAACCGCCCGCGCCGCACGTTTAAATCCCGGTCGTGTCCGTCAGGGCCGTCCCGTTTCGCAGAGCGATCGCTATGCCCCGCACGCATAAAATCGAAGACTACCGCAACTTCGGCATCATGGCCCACATCGACGCGGGCAAGACGACGACGACCGAGCGGATCCTGTATTACACCGGTAAGTCCCACAAGATCGGCGAAGTCCACGACGGCGCCGCCACCATGGACTGGATGGAGCAGGAGCAAGAGCGCGGCATCACCATCACGTCGGCCGCGACGACCGCTTTCTGGAACGACAAGCGCCTCAACATCATCGACACCCCCGGGCACGTCGACTTCACCATCGAAGTCGAGCGCTCGCTGCGCGTTCTCGACGGCGCCGTAACGGTGCTGGACGGTAACGCCGGCGTCGAGCCGCAGACCGAAACCGTCTGGCGCCAGGCCGACAAGTACCGCGTGCCGCGTATCGTGTTCGTCAACAAGATGGACAAGATCGGCGCCGACTTCGACAAGTCGGTCGAGTCGATCCGCGACCGCCTCGGCGCCAAGGCCGTGCCGATCCAATTCCCGATCGGTTCGGAATCGAACCTGAAGGGCCTCGTGGACCTGGTCCGCATGAAGGCCGTGGTCTGGGACAACGACGGCCTGGGCGCGACCTACCGCGACGAAGAAATCCCGGCCGACCTGCTGGACAAGGCCGTGGAAGCCCGCGCCTATCTGGTCGAGAACGCCGTCGAGCTCGATGACGACGCGATGGAAGCCTATCTGGGCGGCGAAGAGCCCTCGGAAGAAACCATCAAGAAGTGCATCCGCAAGGCCGTGCTGAACGGCGCGTTCTACCCGATCCTCTGCGGCTCGGCCTTCAAGAACAAGGGCGTGCAGCCCCTGCTGGACGCCGTCGTCGACTACCTGCCGTCGCCGCTGGACATCCCGCCGACCAAGGGCATCGACTTCAAGACCGAAGAAGAAATCACCCGCAAGGCCTCGGACGAAGAGCCCCTGTCGGTTCTGGCGTTCAAGATCATGGACGACCCCTTCGTCGGTTCGCTGACCTTCTGCCGCCTGTACTCGGGCAAGATGGAAACCGGCATGAGCCTGCTGAACTCGACGCGCGACAAGCGCGAGCGGGTCGGCCGCATGCTGCTCATGCACTCCAACAACCGCGAAGACATCAAGGAAGCCTACGCCGGCGACATCGTCGCCCTGGCCGGCCTCAAGGACACCCGCACGGGCGACACCCTGTGCGATCCGCTGAAGTCGCCGGTGATCCTGGAGCGCATGGAATTCCCGGCGCCCGTCATCGAAATCGCCGTCGAGCCCAAGTCGAAGGCCGACCAGGAGAAGCTGGGCGTCGCCCTGCAGAAGCTGGCCGCCGAAGATCCGTCCTTCACCGTCTCGACCGACTTCGAAAGCGGTCAGACGATCCTGAAGGGCATGGGCGAACTGCACCTGGACATCAAGATCGACATCCTGAAGCGGACCTACAAGGTCGAAGCCAACATCGGCGCGCCGCAGGTTGCCTATCGTGAATCGCTGGGCCGCAAGGTCGACATCGACTACACCCACAAGAAGCAGACCGGTGGTACGGGCCAGTTCGCCCGCGTCATGATCACCTTCGAGCCGGGCGAGCCGGGTTCGGGCTTCATCTTCGAAAGCGCCATCGTCGGCGGCGCCGTGCCGAAGGAATACATCCCGGGCGTCCAGAAGGGCCTGGAATCGGTCAAGGACAACGGCCTGCTGGCCGGCTTCCCGCTGATCGACTTCAAGGCGACCCTGACGGACGGCAAGTACCACGACGTCGACTCGTCGGTCCTGGCCTTCGAAATCGCCTCGCGCGCCGCCTTCAAGGAACTGCGCGAAAAGGGCAGCCCCAAGCTGCTCGAGCCGATCATGAAGGTCGAGGTCGTGACCCCGGAAGAGTACCTGGGTTCGGTCATCGGCGACCTGAACAGCCGTCGCGGCATGATCCAGGGTCAAGACATGCGCGGCAACGCGACGGTCGTGAACGCCTTCGTTCCGCTGGCCAACATGTTCGGTTACGTGAACACCCTGCGGGGCATGTCGCAAGGCCGCGCCCAGTTCAGCATGGTCTACGATCACTACGAGCCGGTGCCGCAGCACGTCGCCGACGAAGTGATCAAGAAGTACGCCTAAGCGTTTCGTCCCCGGACGACACGTTTAGCGGAAGAGTAGGGCGGGTCCTTTTGGGATCCGCCCGCCCAAACCCCAGAAGTTCAACCAACGGCCCCTCTGGGGTCCTGGAGCTAAGAAGATGGCCAAGGAAAAGTTCGAACGTAATAAGCCGCACTGCAACATCGGCACCATCGGTCACGTTGACCATGGCAAGA
>NZ_JBXAQX010000016.1:0-137858 GCF_058807655.1 Caulobacter sp. GW821-FHT12A07 | reverse complement strand
CGCGGGGTGGAGCAGCCCGGTAGCTCGTCAGGCTCATAACCTGAAGGTCACAGGTTCAAATCCTGTCCCCGCACCCACTTTCCTGGTAGACCGACAAGGTCGATGTCGTCCGGCGTCGGCCTTTTTTGACGCCGTCGCTTACCACCCATAGTGGTATTTTGGCGACAGCTGAGCCTCCGCGCGCGAATTTTTCTGGTCAGCGGCCGCTTCCCACCCATAATCTCCGTGCAAAGGGCGTAGCGCGTGCCGCAGTTTTGCGTCATGAGTTGCTGTGGAAGGACGCGGGCCGGCAATTGGCCCGTCGATTGAGGTTTTGAGGATAAGATGGCGAACGGTGTCGTTAAGTGGTTCAACCCGGCCAAGGGCTTTGGCTTCATTCAGCCCGAGGACGGCGGCCAGGACGTGTTCGTCCACATCGCCGCGGTTGAACGTTCGGGCCTGTCGGGCCTGAATGAAGGCGATCAGGTGGCTTACGAGCTGGAAGAGGACCGCCGTTCGGGCAAGACCTCGGCCGGCAATCTGCGCGTGACCGGCCATGGCGCCGTTCCGGCCGGCGGCGCGCCGCGTCGTCCGCAGCGCAGCTTCGACGCTCCCCGTGGCGGCGGCTACGGTGGCGGCGGCGGTGGCGGCGGCGGCACCGGCGAAGCCGGTACGGGCGTCGTGAAGTGGTTCAACAGCACCAAGGGCTTCGGCTTCATCCAGCCGGACAACGGCGGTGGCGACATCTTCGTGCACATCTCGGCCGTCGAGCGCGCCGGCCTGCGCGGCCTGAACGAAGGCCAGCAAGTCGGTTACGAACTCGAACAGGACCGCCGCTCGGGCAAGACCTCGGCCGGCAACCTGCGCATCCTCTAAGGGATCGGTCTATCGGCCGGGCGCGGAGCGCCTGGCCGGCTGCCGACCTGGCGAATTAGGCCCCGTCGGGACCTGGCTTCTGTCGCTGCGACAGGGGCGGGTTCCGGCGGGGCTTTTTCGTGCGCGTTACACGCCCCTCGGATGGCCTTCCCGCCGGCCTGGCGACGCCCAAAAAGAATGGCGGCCTCCCTTGCGAGAGGCCGCCATCCAGATCGTGAGATCGCCGGCCCGAAAGCCGGCGGAGGCCTGATCAGCCGGCCTTGGCGGCCCGCTCGGCGGCGGCCTGGTTCACCGCCAGGGCGGTCATGTTGACGATGCCGCGGGCGGTGACGCTGGGCGTCAGCACGTGCACCGGCCGGCTCATGCCCAGCAGGATCGGACCGACCAGCAGGGCCTCGGTGGCGGCCGTCAGCAGGGTGAGCGCGATATTGGCCGCATCCAGGGTCGGCATGACCAGCAGGTTGGCCGAGCCCTTCAGGGTGCTGTCGCCGACCAGGCGGTCGCGCAGGGCCTGGGAGAGGGCGGCGTCGGCGTGCATCTCGCCGTCGACCTCGAGCTCGGGCGCGCCGGCGCGAACCAGCGCCAGGGCCTCGCGCATCTTGCGGGCGGTCGGCGAGTTGGAGGCCCCGAACGAGGAGTGCGAGAGCAGGGCGGCCTTGGGCGTCAGGCCGAAGCGGCGCACCGATTCGGCGGCCAGCAGCGTCATCTCGGCCACCTGCTCGGCGGTCGGGTCGACATTGACGTGGGTGTCGCAGAAGAACAGCGTGCCGTTGTCGAGGATCAGCGACGACATGGCGTAGACTCGGCCGACGTTTTCGCGCTTGGGGATGATCGGCAGGACGTAGGTCATGTGCTGCCACCAGTCGCCGCTGCCGCCCACGAGGGCGGCGTCGACCTGGCCGGTCTGCAGCAGCATCGAGGCGGCCACCGTGCGACGGCCCTCGACGCGGCGCTTGGCGGCCATCGGCGGCACGCCGCGACGGCCGACCAGGTCCTGGTATTGGCCGATGATCGGCTCGAACAGTTCGCGGTCGGCCTGCGGGTCGAGGATCTCGACGGCGCCGCCCAGGTCGAGGCGCAGGCCCATCTCGGCGGCCTTGGCCTTGATCACCTCGCGGCGGCCGATCAGCACGGGGGCGGCGAGGCCCTCGTCGACGACGGTCTGCACGGCGCGCAGGACGCGCTCGTCCTCGGCCTCGGCATAGGCGACGCGGACCTTGGCGGCCTTGGTCGCCTTGCGGGCGCGCTCGAACACCGGACGCATCAGCTGGCCCGAGCGGTAGACGAACAGCTCCAGCTCGGCGCGGTAGGCGTCGAAGTCGGCGATCGGGCGGGTGGCGACGCCCGACTCCATGGCCGCGCGGGCCACGGCCGGGGCGATCTGCAGGATCAGGCGCGGATCGAACGGCTTGGGGATGATGTATTGCGGGCCGAACATCGGGGCCGCGCCGCCATAGGCCGAAGCGACGACTTCCGAAGCCTCGGCGCGGGCCAGCTCGGCGATGGCCTCGACGGCCGCCACCTTCATGGCCTCGTTGATCTCGGACGCGCCGACGTCGAGCGCGCCGCGGAAGATGAACGGGAAGCAGAGGACGTTGTTGACCTGGTTGGCGTAGTCGCTGCGGCCGGTGGCCATGATGGCGTCGGGACGCTGGGCGTAGACCAGTTCCGGCAGGATCTCCGGATCCGGGTTGGCCATGGCCAGGATCAGCGGCTTTTCGGCCAGCAGCGGCAGCCACTCGGGCTTGAAGACGCGCGGGGCCGAGAGGCCCAGGAAGATGTCGGCGCCGGGCAGCACGTCGGGCAGGGTGCGCGCGTCGGTCGGACGGGCGTAGCGGGCCATGTTGTCCGGCATGTCCGGATCGCGGCCGGCGTGGACCACGCCCTCGATGTCGGTGAGGGTGACGTTCTCGACCGGCAGGCCCATGGAGACCAGCAGATCGACGCAGGCCAGGGCGGCCGCGCCGGCGCCCGAGGTGACGAGCTTGACGTCCTTCAGCTGCTTGCCCTGGACGAGCAGGGCGTTGCGGACGGCGGCGGCGCAGACGATGGCGGTGCCGTGCTGGTCGTCGTGGAAGACCGGGATGTTCATCCGCTCGCGCAGCTTGCGCTCGATGATGAAGCACTCGGGGGCCTTGATGTCCTCGAGGTTGATGCCGCCGAAGGTGGGCTCCAGGGCCGCGACGACTTCGATGAAGCGGTCGGGGTCCTTGGCGTCGACCTCGATGTCGAAGACGTCGATGCCGGCGAACTTCTTGAAGAGGACAGCCTTGCCTTCCATCACCGGCTTGGAGGCCAGCGGGCCGATGTCGCCCAGGCCCAGCACGGCGGTGCCGTTGGAGATCACGGCGACCAGGTTGCCGCGGGCGGTGTAGTCGCGGGCCAGATCCGGGTCCTCGGCGATGGCCAGGCACGGGGCGGCGACGCCGGGGGAGTAGGCCAGGGCCAGGTCGCGCTGGGTGGCCATGCGCTTGGTGGCCTCGATGGCCAGCTTTCCGGGCCGCGGCAGCCGGTGGTAATCCAGGGCGGCTTTACGGAAATCCTCGTCCATCGATCGGTCCTGTTCTGCGCAGCGCGTGGCGCGGGCCGTCTCTTTGTCGCGCTCCCGGGGTTGGGATTACGCACGCGGCCCGTCTGCCGGTGTTGCTACCGGGGTTGGCCGCGCTTTTCCAACCTTACGCAGCGTCCGCCGACCATTTTTTGCGATTCTGCGTCCGTTTGGCTTCGGGCGGGGTCGGCGGGGCGACGCAACGGGCGCGTCTGGTAAGTAATAAAAGACTTATATACGCTCAATCGGCGGGCGCCGGTCGCCGCCTGGCTGGGCGAACCGGCCGCGAACCCGCCACGGGCGGACGGTCCGGCGGCGGCGAGGCTGGACAGCGGACGCGCGCGGTCCCAGCCTCTGAGCATCAACCTCTCTGGAGAGGTCGAAAGAGCGTATGATGACCCCGATCCCGCAGGACCAAGCATGAGCGGCCTGACGACCCACATCCTCGACACCGCCGCCGGCCGCCCGGCCGCCGGGGTGGCGGTGCGCGTCTATCGCCGGGGGGAAAGCCCGCCGACGCTGCTGCTGGCGACGACCACCGACGCCGACGGCCGCGCGCGGCTGGTCGAGGGCGAGGCCCTGGCGGTCGGCGGCTATCGCCTGGAGTTCGAGATCGCCGCCTATTTCGCCGCCAGCGGGGCCAAGGTCTCCGATCCGCCGTTCCTCGACGTGGTGACCATCGATTTCGCGGTGGCCGATCCGGCTCAGCACCATCACGTGCCGCTGCTGGTGTCGCCGTTCGGCTATTCGACCTACCGGGGCAGCTGAGATGGGCGGGACGATCCGGTTCCTGCTGAACGGCGAGGCCCAGGAGGCGGCGGGCGTCGATCCGACCACGACCCTGCTGGAGCACCTGCGCGGGCCGCTGCGCAAGACCGGAACCAAGGAAGGCTGCGCCGAGGGCGACTGCGGCTCGTGCACAGTGCTGGTCGGCGAACTGACGGCCGGCGACGCGCTGAAGCCGGTTGCCTGGCGGGCCGTCAACGCCTGCATCCAGTTCCTGCCGATGCTGGACGGCAAGGCGGTGATGACGGTCGAAAGCCTGGCGACCGAGGGTGTGGGCGCCTGCGCGGGCAAGCCGCATCCCGTTCAGCAGGCGATGATCGACAAGCACGGCTCGCAGTGCGGCTTCTGCACGCCGGGGATCGTGATGTCGCTGTACGGCCGCGCGGTCGGGGCCTGCGGGGCGGGGGCGCCGGTCGAGGACGTGCTGGCGGGGAACCTCTGCCGCTGCACCGGCTATGGCCCGATCCTGGAGGCGGCGCGCGAGGTGGTGCGCGAAGAGGCGCCGGACGTGGCCGGTTCGCTGAAGGCGATCCAGCGCGAGACCATGCTGAGTCTGGCGCATGAGGATCCGGTGCGGGGCGTCACCCGCCGCTGGCTGGCGCCGCGAAACCTGTCCGAGCTGGCGGCCGCCGCCGAGGCCAATCCGGACGCGGCCTTCGTGGCCGGGGCGACCGACGTGGGGCTGTGGGTCACCAAGCTGCGCAAGCCGCCCCAGACCCTGATCGACATCGGCCGGGTGGCCGAACTGAAGACCATCACCCGGGTGGGCGACGCCCTGCGGATCGGAGCCGGCGTTCGCTATGTCGAGGCGATCGAGACCCTGGCCGGCCGCTATCCCAGCCTGGGCGAGATGATGCGGCGGCTGGGCGCGACCCAGGTGCGCAACAGCGGCACGATCGGCGGCAACATCGCCAACGGCTCGCCGATCGGCGACATGCCGCCGGCCCTGATCGCGCTGGGCGCCACGCTGGTGCTGCGCTTGGGAGACCAGACCCGCGAGATCCCGCTGGAGGACTTCTTCGTCGCCTACGGCCAGCAGGACCGCCAGCCGGGCGAGTTCGTCGAGGCGGTGATCGTGCCGCGCGGGCCGGCGGGGCAGATCTTCAAGGTCTACAAGCTCTCCAAGCGCTTCGACCAGGACATCTCGGCCGTCTGCGCGGCCTTCGCGATCACGGTCGTGGATGGCGTGGTGATCGAGGCGCGGGTGGCGTTCGGCGGCATGGCCGGCACGCCCAAGCGGGCAGACGCCTGCGAGGCGGCCCTCATTGGTCGGCCGTGGAACCCCGAGACGATCGACGCCGCCGCCGCCAAGCTGGACGAGGACTACACGCCGCTGTCGGACATGCGGGCCTCGGCGGGCTATCGTGCGCGCACCGCGAGGAACCTGCTGGTCCGGGCCTATCTGGAAAGCGCCGAGCCGGGCGTGGCGACCAGCGTGCTGGCGGAGGCCGCCCATGGCTGATTCCGGCGCTTCGCTGAAAGTCACGCCCTTCGTGGGCGTGCACGCCTCGGTCCCGCACGACAGCGCTTTGCGCCACGTGACCGGGACGGCGATCTATGTCGACGACCTGCCCGAGCCGACGGGTCTGCTGCATGTGCATCTGGGCATGAGCACCAGGGCCCATGCGCGGATCGTGTCGATGAATCTGGACGCCGTGCGGGCCTCGCCCGGCGTGGTCTGCGTGCTGACCGCCGCCGACATTCCCGGCGAGAACGACGTCAGCCCGGTGATCCACGACGACAGGCTGTTCGCGGCCGGCGAGGTCTATTGCGTCGGCCAGAGCCTGTTCGCGGTGGCCGCGACCTCGATCGCCGCCGCCCGCGCGGCCGCCGCCAAGGCCGTGGTGGAGTACGAAGACCTGCCGGCGGCGATCACGATCGGCGAGGCCGAGGGGCTGGACCTGAAGATCGAGGCCAGCCAGCGCATGGCGCGGGGCGACGCCGAGGCGGCTATCGCCGCCTCGCCCAATCGGGTTCGAGGCCGCCACGCCATCGGCGGCCAGGACCACTTCTATCTCGAAGGCCAGGCCTCGCTGGCGACGCCGCGCGAGGAGGGCGACGTCCACGTCTGGTGCTCGACCCAGCATCCGACCGAGGTGCAGCACCTGATCGCCCGCGTGCTGGGGCGGCCGGATCATGCGGTGACCGTCGAGGTGCGGCGCATGGGCGGCGGCTTCGGCGGCAAGGAGACGCAAGCCTCGCTGTTCGCGGCGGCGGCCGCGCTGGTGGCGGTCAAGACCGGCCGCCCGGCCAAGTGCCGGCCCGACCGCGACGAGGACATGGTCATGACCGGCAAGCGGCATGACTTCGAGGTGGAATACGACGTCGGCTTCGACGACGAGGGGCGGCTGCTGGGAATCCGGCTGGAACTGGCCTCGCGCTGCGGGGCGACGACGGATCTTTCGCCGGCCATCAACGATCGGGCGATGTTCCACGCCGACAACGCCTACTACCTGCCGGCGGTCGAGATCGTCTCGCACCGCTATCGCACCCACACCGTCTCCAACACCGCCTTCCGGGGCTTCGGCGGGCCGCAGGGCATGGCGGCGATCGAGCGGGTGATGGACGCGGTGGCGCAGGCCACGGGCCTCGACCCGCTGGAGGTGCGCCGGCGCAACCTCTATGGCGCCTATGGAGAAGGAGGGGGCCGCAATCTGACGCCCTACTATCAGGTGGTGGAGGACAACGTCGCGCCGGAGCTGATCGAGGAGCTGGCCAAGTCCTGCGACTACGCGGCCCGGCAGCAGGCGGTGGCGGCGTTCAATGCGGCCAATCCGATCCTCAAGAAGGGCCTGGCCCTGACGCCGGTGAAGTTCGGCGTCTCGTTCACCACCACCCACCTGAACCAGGCAGGCGCCCTGATCCACATCTACGCCGACGGCTCGATCATGCTGAACCACGGCGGCACCGAGATGGGGCAGGGGCTCTATCTGAAGATGGCGCAGGTGGCGGCGCAGGCGTTCCAGGTTCCGCTGGAGCGGGTGAAGATCACCTCGACCACGACCGACAAGGTGCCCAACACCTCGGCCACGGCGGCCTCGTCGGGGGCGGACCTAAACGGCATGGCGGTGCTGGACGCGGCGGGCAAGCTGAAGGGGCGGCTGGTCGCCTTCGCCGCCGAGAAGTGGGGCGTGGATCCCTCGCAGGTGGCTTTCACGCCCGAGGGGGTGAAGATCGGCGGCGAGACGGTGAGCTTCCCGGATCTCTGTCGCCAGGCCTATCTGGCGCGGATCTCGCTGTCGGCCACCGGCTTCTACGCCACGCCCAAGATCACCTACGACCGCAAGACCCATCGCGGGCGGCCGTTCTACTACTTCGCCTATGGCGCGGCCTGCAGCGAGGTGGTGATCGACACCCTGACCGGCGAGAGCAAGGTGCTGCGCGCCGACATCCTGCACGACGTGGGCCGCTCGCTGAACCCGGCCATCGATCTTGGCCAGGTGGAGGGCGGCTTCATCCAGGGCATGGGCTGGCTGACCACCGAGGAACTGGTCTACGACGCCAAGGGCGTGCTGAAGACGCATGCCCCCTCGACCTACAAGATCCCGACGGCGGGCGACCGGCCGCGCGTGCTGAACGTCAAGCTCTGGGAGCCCGGCCGCAACGCCGAGCCGACCGTCCACCGTTCGAAGGCCGTTGGCGAGCCGCCGCTGATGCTGGCGATCTCGGTGTTCAGCGCGATCACCCGGGCGGTGGCGGCGGTGGGGGATCACAAGGTGATGCCGAACCTGGACGCGCCGGCGACGCCGGAGGCGGTGCTGACGGCGGTCGAGGATGTGCGGAGGCGCGCCAATGGGTGAGGTCGTCGCCTTTTCACACCTCTCCCAGGGGGAGAGGGAGGGGCCCGCCGCGCAGCGGTGGGAGGGTGAGGGAGTAAACCGCTCGCCGCCGAAACCCCTCACCCTCCCACGCCTGACGGCGTGGGCCCCTCCCTCTCCCTATGGGAGAGGTTAAATTGCTCGCGACCCACAAGAACTGGGCCCGCGCCGCCCTGTCGCGGCTCGACGCCGCCGACCACGCCGCCCTCGTCACCGTGCTGGCCACCGAGGGCTCGGCCCCGCGCGAGGCCGGGACCAAGATGGTGGTCTGGGAGGGCGGGCAGTCGGGAACGATCGGCGGCGGCAATCTGGAGCACCAGGCGACGAACCAGGCGCGGCGGATGCTGGTCGGCTCGCAGGCCGCCTTCGCGATCCAGGACTATCCGCTGGGACCGCTGCTGGCCCAGTGCTGCGGCGGCCGGGTGCGGTTGATGATCGAGCGGGTCGAGGCCGCCAGCCGCGACTGGCTTACCGAGGCCGCCCGCCGGATGGACGCCGACCAGCCGTTCGAACTGCGCACGCGGTTCGACCCGGGCCTGCTGACCAAGACGATCGCGCCGATCGCCGCCCTGGAGGCCGACCCGCCGGCCGTGGTGCTGGGCGGGGCGCCGGCGGCGGCGCGCGGCAAGCGGCCCGACCTCGGCGACGAGCTGGTCGAGCGCAGCGAGAGCCCGCGCCGGCCGGTGCTGCTGTTCGGGGCCGGCCATGTGGGCCAGGCGATCGCGCGGGCCTTCGCGCCCCTGCCGTTCAAGCTCTTCTGGTACGACAGCCGGCCCGAGGCGGCCGAGGTTCCGGGCGTGGTGGTGCGCGCGCCGGCCGAGCTGGCGGCCCTGGCCATGGGGGCGTCGCGTGACGCCTACGGCCTGATCCTGACCCACGACCACGCCCTGGACTACGCCCTGGCCTCGGCCGGGCTGGCCGGCGGCGGCTTTGACTATTTGGGCCTGATCGGCTCCAAGACCAAGCGGGCGCGGTTCATGCACCGGCTGCGCGACGACGGCTTTTCGGCGGTGACGCTGAACCGCCTGACCTGCCCGATCGGCCTGCCGGGGCTGAAGAGCAAGGCGCCTGAGGTGATCGCCGTGTCGGTGGCCGCCGACCTGCTGATGCGGCTGGAAGCCGCTCAGGCCAGTAACGACGAGGGTTCAGTTGCGAGCGTTTAGGGCGTCGATCCTCCATCTCCTGGAAGATCCGACCAAGAGCGGGGAAGCGATCGGCTTTCACGAGGACGGGCTGCTGGTCATCGACCAGGGCAAGGTGGTGGCGTGCGGCGACTATGCCGAGTTGGCCCCGGTCCATGCCGATGTCCCGGTCGAGGACCTGACCGGCTGCTGGATCACGCCGGGCTTCATCGACACCCACATCCACTTCCCGCAGGTCGACATCGTCGCCGCCCATGGCGCGCAGCTGCTCGACTGGCTGGAGCAGCACACCTTCCCGGCCGAGGCGGCCTTCGCCGATCCGGGCCATGCGAAGGAGGCGGCGGGCTTCTTCGTCGACGAGTTGCTGCGCAACGGCACGACCACGGCCCTGGTGTTCGGCTCGGTGCACAAGGGCTCGGTCGAGGCGCTGTTCGCCGAGGCCTATGCGCGCGACATGCGGCTGATCGCCGGCAAGACCCTGATGGACCGCAACGCGCCGCTGGGCCTGACCGACACGGTCGAGACCGCTCGCGCCGACATGGAAAGCCTGATCGCCGACTGGCACGGCAAGGGGCGTCTCGGCTACGCCGTCACCCCGCGCTTCGCCATCAGCTGCACCGACGCCCAGCTGGAGATGGCGGGGCAGGTGCTCGCCGAGCATCCGGGCGTCTGGATGCAGACCCATCTGTCCGAAAACCCGCGCGAGATCGACGAGACCGCGCAGCTGTTCCCGGGTTCGGCCGACTATCTCGACGTCTACGAGCGGTTCGGCCTGGTGCGGAAGCGTTCGGTCTTCGCCCACTGCGTCCATCTGCGGGGCGAGGCGTTCCAGCGGCTGGCGGCCAAGGATGCGGCGGTGGCCTTCTGCCCGACCTCGAACCTGTTCCTCGGCTCGGGCCTGTTCCCGCTGGACGAGGCTTGTTCGCATGGGGTGAAGGTGGGCATGGGCACCGACGTCGGGGCCGGCACGACCTTCTCGATCCTCCACACCCTGGGCGAGGCCTACAAGGTGGGGCAGCTGCGGGGCTCGGCGCTGGATCCGTTCCAGGCGCTGTATCTGGCCACCCTGGGCGGGGCGCGGGCGCTGGATCTCGACGACCGCATCGGCAACCTGGCGCCGGGCAAGGAGGCCGACTTCCTGGTGCTGGACCTGGCCGCGACGCCGCTGCTGAAGCGGCGGCTGGCGGCGGCCAAGGGGCTGGAGGACCGATTGTTCGCCCTGACCGTGCTGGGGGATGACCGCGTCGTGGCGCGGACGTACCTGGCCGGGGTGGAGCGGCATCGCAGATAGGGAAAAGGCCGCGCGATGCGCGGCCCCCTCCGGCCCTCCGGGCCACCTCCCCCAGAGGGGGAGGATTTCGCGGCGTAGATGCTCCCCCTCTGGGGGAGCTGTCGCGGAGCGACTGAGGGGGTTTTATCCCCCCACCACCCCGTTCATCGTCCGCGCATAGAGCGCCAGCAGGCGATCCGCGTCCACGGCGATCGCCGCGCTGTGGATCGGCTGGTCGTCCCAGGCCGAGGGGCCGTAGAGCTCGCCTTCCACCTTCTGCAGGGTCTGGCCCAGGGCGATGCCTTCGGTGACCACGCGCACGGAACCGCGGCGGACCTCGAACAGGCTCTCGTCGATGACATAGGCCACGGCGGCGGCGTCGTGGACGCAGCAGCCGACGATGCCGTCGCGGCCGCCGTAGAAGGCGGCGTAGGGCTTGGAGATGGCGTTGAGGAACTGGCCGGCCGGACCGGCCGAGGCTTCCAGGGCCTCCATGTAGTCGGGGCTCATGATCACCTGGGTGGTGACGTCCAGGCCGATGACGGCGACATGCCAGGGGGCGGTGAAGACGCGGTCGGCGGCTTCCGGATCGTTCCAGATGTTGGCCTCGGCCACCGGGGTGACGTTGCCCGGCTTGCCGGCGACGGCGAAGGCGCCGCCCATGATCACCACGCCCTTGAGCAGGGTCGCCACTTCCGGATCGGCGTCGAGCGCCAGGGCCAGGTTGGTCAGCGGGCCGACGGCGACCAGGGTGATCTCGCCGGGATTGGCGCGGGCCAGGTCGATGATCGCCTGGTGGGCCGGCTTGGCTTCCGGCTCGGCGGGAACCAGGCCCGTCAGTTCGACGTCGCCCAGGCCGTTCTCGCCGTGCACGAAGGTGGGCGAGGGATTGCGCGGGCGGACCAGCGGCTTGTCCGTGCCCTTGAAGATCGGCGCGGTCAGGCCGAAGCGGTCCTTCAGATAGAGGGCGTTGCGGGTGGTGGTGTCGATGTCGGCGTTGCCGAACACGGTCGTCACGGCCACCAGGTCGAGGGCCGGGCTGGCCTCGATGAACAGCAGGGCCATGGCGTCGTCGATGCCGGGATCGGTGTCGAAGATGATCTTGGTCGTCATCGGTGGGCGGAACTCTTCTCGTTGTTCTGCAAGCGCTTTTGGACGCCGTGAAAGCCGACCACCTTAGCCGCCGCCAGCGCCGCTAGCATGTCAAAACGACAACGGCCCGGGCGTTTTTCAACGCCCGGGCCGCCATCAGGTCAGTCTGTCGAGATCGCTTAGCGGCGGGCGCTCAGCGAGATGCCGACGATGCGCGGCTCGTTGACGAAGCTGGTCAGGTTGTTGAAGTCGATCGCGCCGCGCAGGTTCACCTCGTTGGTGATGTTGCGGGCGAACACGGCCACTTCATACGCGCCGTCGGTGCGGGCGTAGCCCAGCTTCAGGCCGCCTTCGAAGGTGTTCTTGCTGTTGTATTCCTTGCTCTCGTAGATGAGGAAGTTGGTGTAGCCCTGACGGAACCAGTCGGTCTGGGCGAACAGTTCGCCGCCGTCACCCACCGGCACGTTGTAACGGGCCGAGAAGTTCAGGATGTATTCCGGCGCGTTCGGGAACGGGTTGCCGTCGACCAGGGCCTGGCTGGAGCCGTTCAGGGGGTCGGTCACCGTGCACTGGGCGAAGGCGCAGGTGGCCACGGCCAGCGTCTTGTCCTTGATTTCGGTGTGGTTGTAGCTGTAGCCGGCGGTGACCAGCAGGTTCTGGGTCACCTTCCACTCGCCGTCGATCTCGAAGCCGTAGGCCTCGCCCTTCTTGGCGTTGATCAGACGGTTGGAGTTGCTGGTCCCGCCGATGGCGGTGAACTGCGGATCGTCGATCGTGTAGGTGAACACCGCGCCGTTCAGGCGGACGCGACGGTCGAACAGCTCGCTCTTAACGCCGGCTTCCCACGACAGGATGGTTTCCGACTGGGCGACCGAGGGCGGATTGCCGAAGGCGATGTCGCGGCCCTGGATCGACGGACCGCGGAAGCCGCGGGCCACCTTGCCGTAGACGCTGACGTCGTCGGTGACGGCGTAGAAGGCCGACAGGTCCCAGCTGGCCTGGCTGTCGGAGACCGACACCGGGGCGATCGCGCCGTACGGGTTCGACAGGACGGTCATGTCCTTGTCATCGTCGGTCCAGCGGACGCCGGCGGTCACCTTCAGGGCGTCGGTGAACTGGTAGGAGCCCTGGCCGAACACGGCCCACGAGGTGTTCTTGTGCTCGAGCGTGGTGGCCGAGACGTAGAACGGGTTGGTCGTGACGGTGAAGGCCGACTTGAAGTAATAGGCGCCGACCTGCCACGAGACCTTGCCGTCGGTGTCGCTGGCCAGGCGGACTTCCTGGGTGACCTGGTCCAGATCGCCGATCGAGTCCTGGGTGTCGGAGTCGAACGGGATGGAGCCCGGGCCGACGCCGGCCACGCCGCCGTCGATGTCGCCGCGGCTCAGGCCCTTGGCGGTCTCGTAGGCGCTGATCGAGGTCAGCTTCACGCCGCCGAAGTCGTGGTCGACCTTCAGCGAGACGCCGGTCGCGTCGTACTTCTGCGGGTTGTTGGCGCCGCCGTTGTAGCTGACCTTGTCGCGGTCGAAGTTGCCGTTAACGTCGTTGCTGCCCTTGGTGATGATGTTGGCGCGGAAGATGGCGGCCGTGCCGTCCAGCGACCGGGTGTGGACGTTGAACAGGACGTCGGTGTCTTCGCTCGGCGACATCAGGATCTGCAGGCGGGCGGCCTTTTCGTCGTAGCCGCCGATCGCGTCCTTCACCTTGGTGTAGGTGTTGTCGATGTAGTCGTCGCGGTGCTGGTACAGGCCCGACAGGCGGACGGCGACCTTTTCCGGAATGATGGCGCCGCCGACGCCGCCTTCGAAGGTGGTCGAGCCGTAGGTGCCGTAGGTGGCCGTGCCGTTGGCCTTGAACGTTTCGCTCGGCTTGACGCTGTCGAACTTGACGATGCCGGCGGTGGTGTTGCGGCCGAACAGGGTGCCTTGCGGGCCGCGCAGGACTTCGACCTGCTCGATGTCGTAGATCGGCGAGCTCTTGAGCACGACGTTTTCGAGGACGACGTCGTCCATGATCACCGAGACCGGCTGCGAGGCGGCCAGGTCGAAGTCGGCGTTGCCCAGGCCGCGGATGTAGAAGCGCGGGGCGGCGCGGCCGTTGGAGCTTTCGATGTAGAGGCCCGGCACGCGGCTCGACAGGGCCAGCACGTCCTCGCCGGCGGCGAAGATCGCGGCCAGCTTCTCGCCCGAGACGGCGGCGACGGAGACCGGCACGTCCTGGATGTTTTCGGAGCGCTTCTGGGCGGTGACGATCACGTCGTCGAGGGCGGTCGGCGCGTCCTGGGCGAGGGCCGGGGCCGCGACGGCGGCGGCCAGCAGGAGCACGCCGAAGGCGGCGCTGTTGCGCAGCTTGGCTTGGGTGGTCATTTCGAAATCCCCTTCGAACACCGGTGGAGGACCCGGTTGCGTGGGGTGCAATGCACAATGGCCGCGTCGAAATCAAAAGGCTTGATGACGACTCCGTCTCACTGGCGTGAAGTTTGTAGGGACCGTGTCACTATTTGACCACGCTGCGACAACGGCGCCCAAAACTAGGTCATAAGTCAGGACATACTTACTTATTGTCCTTGGGCGGAGTATCCGCGGGCCTATGGCGCAAGGCGTTGGTCGGCGCCGGCCTGGAGCAGGGAAACGTGCGCCGACACGATTTTCCAGCCGTCTTCGGTGCGCAGCCAGGTCTGGCTCTGGCGACCGGACTGTTTTGCCCCGGTTCGCAGGAATTCGACGTTCGCGATCGCGAAATCGCGCCCAAAAGTGGTGATTTCCGTGCGCAGTCGATCGCGCAGCGGCGAGCCGCCGTTGCGTCCGATTCGAAAGGCGGCGATCTCTTCGAAGCCGTAGAGGTTCTCAGCCACGCCGTAGCGGACGGTTTCGGGCGCATCGCGGAAGAAGCCGTCCAGCACCTCGACGTCGTTGGTCATCAGGGCGGTTTCATAGGCGTCGACCGCGGCGGTCACCTCGGCCAGGACGTCGGGGGCGTTGATGACGGTCATGCGGGCTCTCGACGGATGGGAGGGCGGTGGGCGGCGATGACGCCGGCGCGCTCCAGGCGCAGGGCGGCGGCGAAGGCCAGGTCCTCCCGCCAGGCCGGGGCGATCAGCTGCACGCCGATCGGCGGCTTGCCGGGGCGGTTCACCGGCGCGGCGATCACCGGCAGGCCGATATAGCTGATCGGCTGGGTGTAGGCGCCTAGGGTCTTGCGCACCGAGACGGGGACGCCGTCGAGATCCATGGTCGCCTGGCCGATCGGCGGGGCCGGGCAGGGGGCGACGGGGGCCAGCAGCAGGTCGAAGTCTTCGAACACGCGGCGCGCCTCGTCGCGGAAGGCGGGGCGATAGCGGCGGGCGGCTTCGGCGACGCCGTCCGGCAGCAAGGCGCCGGCCAGCAGGCGGTCGCGCACGGCCGGGTCGTAGTTGAGGGCGCGTTCAGCCAGGTTGTCGAAATGCAGGCGCCCGCCCTCGGCGGCGGAGAGGGCGAAGGCGGCGGCGCGGGCGGCCTTGGCCCCCGACAGCTCGACGCCGCGCCGGGCCTGGAGCGCGTCGGCGACGATCTCCAGCGCCTCGACCACCTCGGGGAAGGCGCCCTGCTGGAACCAGCCGCCCAGCACGCCGACGCGCAGGGGCTGATCGGCCAGGGCGTCGAGGCGCGCGGACTGGGGATCGGCGGCCGGCGGGGCCAGATCGTCGAGCGGGTCCTGGCCCTGCAGGGCGTCGTAGGCCAGGGCGAGGTCGGCGGCGGTGCGGGCGAACGGGCCGATGTGGTCCAGGCTGTGCACGAAGGGGAAGCTGCCGGCGCGCGACAGGCGGCCCAGGGTGGGCTTCAGGCCGAACACGCCGCACAGGCCGGCGGGGATGCGGATCGAGCCGTTGGTGTCCGACCCCAGGGTGAGCGGCAGGAGCCCGCCCGAGACGGCGGCGGCCGAGCCGCCGGACGAGCCGCCGGCGATCCGGACCGGATCGTGCGGGTTGCGGGTGGGGCCGTCGTGGGCGTTCTCGGTGACGAAGCCGTAGGCGAACTCGTCCATGTTCAGCGCGCCGACCAGCACGGCGCCGGCGGCCTTCATCCTGGCGACGGCCGCAGCGTCGGCGGTCGCGGGGGCGGCGTCGCGGCGGATCTTGCTGCCGGCCAGGGTCGTGTGGCCGGCGACGTCGAACAGGTTCTTCACCGCGAAGGGCGCGCCGGCCAGCGGGCCGGGATCCTCGCCGGCCGCCAGCGCGGCGTCGACGGCGTCGGCCTGGGCCAGGGCCTCGTCCTCGAACACGGCGGTGAAGGCGTTGAACGGCTCGGCCTTGGCGGCGGCGATGGCCTTTTGCGCCTGTTCGCGGGCGGTGGTGCGACCCTCGCGTACGGCGCGGGTGACGGCCTGGGCGGTGTCGAAACTCATGGCGTGAAAGGCTCGACCGGCGCGTTGGCGTCGGTCAGACCCGCGAACAGGGCCGTCTGGTCGCGCAGCAGGGCGAGGTTCTCGGCGACGCCGGCGCGACAGCTCTCGGGAATGCGCAGGCCGAGGTCGGCGCTGCGGGAGTCCAGATAGGCGGCGACCTTGGCGTCGGAGAGGTTTTGGAAGGCCGACAGATCGCCGCCCGACATGGGAAGTCACTCACGCTAGAAAGTAATTAGATACTTCATAGCGACCCTACGATAACGCCGCTAGGCCAGACGTTTCAAGGGGCTAGGAAGGATTGATCGCTCGCTGGATGCGTGAGGTCCGTGCAGGCGGCGCCCAGCGGGCAGGCAGGATGGCGAAAGCGGCCGTGTCGATGGTCGCGCCGCTTCGCCGCCGCGCCGATGCGGCCGGAGACTGGGGACCGTTTCTTCGTTTCCGGTTCCGCCGTCGCCATGCACCACCACCTGTCTTCCACGCCGCAGACCGTCCGCTTCGGCATCTTCGACGCGGCCTTCGATCCCGTCCTGACCATCCAGCCGGGCGACAGCGTCACCTTCGACTGCGTCTCGGGCGGACCCGAGGTGATGCCGGGGCCGGAGTCGTGGCTGACCATCCCGCCGGCCCTGCAGGCGATCCACGACGCCAAATTGGACCGGATCGGGCCGCACATCCTCACCGGTCCCGTGGCCATCGCCGGGGCCGAGCCGGGCGACACGCTGGAGGTCCGTATCGAGGCGGTCGAGCCCAACAACGACTGGGGCTACTGCGCCGTGCGGCCGCTGGCCGGCACGATCCCGGAGGACTTCCCCGACCGCTATGTCAGCCACATCGCCGTCGACAAGGCGCGCGGGGTCTGCAAGCCGCAGTGGGGACCGGAGCTGCCGCTGCGGCCGTTCTTCGGCACCATGGGCGTGGCCCCGCCGGCGAAATACGGGCGCCTGTCCAGCCGTGAGCCGCGCGAGCACGGCGGCAACATGGACAACAAGGAACTGGGCGCAGGCGCGACCCTGTTCCTGCCGGTCTGGGTTCCGGGCGCCAACTTCTCGGCCGGCGACGGCCATGGCCGCCAGGGCGACGGCGAGGTCTGCGTCAACGCCCTGGAGATGGGCCTGACCGGGACCTTCACCTTCATCCTGCACAAGGCCGCCGACCTGGGTGTCGCGACCTGGCCGCGCGCCGAGACCCCGACCCACTACGTGATCATGGGCTTCAACGAGGACCTGGACCTGGCCATGAAGCAGGCCCTGCGGGGCATGATCGACTTCATCGTGTCGCGCTCGACCCTGACCCGCGTGCAGGCCTACCAGTTCTGCTCCCTGGCCGTGGACTTCCGCGTGACCCAGACGGTCAACGGCGAGAAGGGCGTGCACGGCCTGCTGGAGAAGGGGGTTCTGTTCTAGTCGCTCGCCGCGCGGCTGCTATCCTTCCGCCCGCTTCATGACGGGAGGAAGCCATGGCGCCGATGACGCGACCAGAAGACCTGCCGGCGGCGTTCGAGGCCGCCTGGAACGCCCACGACATGGAGGCCCTCGGCGGCCTGTTCGAAGTCGACGCGACTTTCGTGAACCGCTTCGCGACCTTCACGCGCGGGCTGGACGAGATCGTCGAGCTGCACCGGACCATCCACGAGACCGTCTATCGCGGCTCGGTGATGGCCAATGACCTGCACGCCGTGGACCTGATCGCGCCGGGCGTGGCGGTGGTGCATTTCTGGTCGCACCTGACGACCAGCCAGGCTCATCCGGCCGGTGTCCATGAGGTCGAGACGCTGCTGATGGTGGTGCTGGTCGAGCGCGACGGCGCCTGGCGGATCAAGGCCGCCGAGAACGTGACCTTCACCGATCCCCGGACGGGCAAGCTGCTGCTGCGCGACGCCTAGGCGGCGGCCGGGGGCTCCTCGGCCTCGACCGGCGCGGTGTCCGCGGGCGGCGCGGGCGGGACCTCGGCCGGCGGTGACGGCTCGGTCGCCAGCAGGGCCCAGTGGGTGCGGAAGAAGGTCATGTCAGTTCTCCCGGGTCATGGCGATGAGGCGCGCCTGCAGCGCCTGCGGCGGTTCGCTGCCCGGATCGCCGTCGTGCAGCACGCGGGCGAACCAGTAGCCGTCGGCGGCCAGGCGAACGACGTGCAGGCGCGGATCGAGGTCGGTGGCGGCGTGGCGCACGAGGCGCGCGTCGATCCAGTCGCGCCAGCGGCGGCGCAGGGCCGGGTCGGTGACCATCGAGATCGACAGGGCCTGGCCGCTGAGCGCCATGTCGCAGCACTCGAAGGTCGAGACGACATAGGCGCGGGTGAAGCAGCCGTGGGTACCCTGGCCTTGTTCGTCGTCGGCCATCAGCCGGTCCAGCGCCTCGTCCATCTGTTCGAGCATGAAGTCGAAGACGGCGTCGATCAGGGCCTGCTTGCTGGCGAAGTGGTGGAAGAGGCCGCCCTTGGTGACGCCGGCGCGGTCGGCCACGGCCTGGACGGTGATCCCGCCCAGGCCCTGCTCCTCGGCCAGGGCCACGGCGGCGTCCAGCAGGGCGCGGCGCACCTGCTCGGGCTGCTTGGGGCGGTTGTAGGCGGTGGTGTTCATCCGTGGGCCACGCTGCGCGAGAAGAGCTGGGTGACCAGCACGCCGGAGACGATCAGGCCGATGCCCAGCAGGGCCGGCGCGTCGAGCTTCTGGCGGAACAGCACGACGCCGATCACCGCCGTCAGCACGATCCCGACCCCGCCCCAGATGGCGTAGGCCACGCCCAGCGGCACGTGCTTGAGGGCCTGGGACAGGAAGTAGAACGCGGCGGCGTAGAGCCCGGCCATGGCCAGGGTCGGGACCAGCCTGGTGAACTGCTCCGACTTCTGCAGGAAGGTGGTGCCCGCCACCTCGGCGGCGATGGCCGCGGCGAGCATGGCGTAGGCGGAAGCGGGGATCGACACGGGGAGGCCTCGAGTGGTGACGAACTCAAGATACCGCTTAGTCGGTTTGTTTTCAAGGTGGGTGCAAACGATCCTTCTCCCCTTGCGGGAGAAGGTGTCGGCGATAGCCGACGGATGAGGGGTCTCTCAGAACCCGGCGGCCGCACCCAGTCGGTCGGCCCATAGGGCGGTAAGGGTGTTCGACCCCTCACCCTCCCACGCCTGCGGCGCGGGTCCCTCCCTCTCCCGCAAGGGGAGAGGGATCAGAGGGAGAGCAGCCGCCGCACCACGAACTCCAGCATCTCGGGCGTCAGGGGGCGGCGGGTGGCCTGGTTGTTCATGGCCAGGCCGCTGATGACGTCGATGATCAGGTCGGGATCGATCTCGGGACCGATCTGGCCGCGCTCGACGGCGCGTTCGACGACCTGGCGGTTGTAGGCGCGGCGGCGCTGGAAGTCGTCGCTGGCGCCGTGGAAGAGCTCGGGCCGCACGCGGCTCTCGGCGATCAGGAAGCTCATGCAGGGGCCGACGACCGGGTCGTTGTAGAGGTCGATCATCGCCTGGCCCAGGGCGACGAGGTCGGTGACGACATCGCCGGTGTCGGGCAGGCGGGCGAACAGAAAGGCCTCGTTGAAGGCCTCGCCCACCGCCTGCATCGGCGTGGCCCAGCGGCGGTAGAAGGTGGCGCGCGGGGCGCCGGCCTTGTCGCAGATCTTCTCCAGGGTCAGGCCCGACATGCCGTGGGCGGCCAGCACCTCCAGCGCCGCGCGCTTGAGGCGCTTTTCCACCTCGGGGTCGCGCGGCCGGCCGGGGCCGCGGCGGGGAGCGGGGGTGTCGGCGGGCGGGGCGGGCGTCTGTCCGGCGTCGAAGTCCATGACCGCAACCTAAAGGTAAATGCGAACAGCGGTCAAAAAAAGCGGCGCATCCTGGGGAGGATGCGCCGCGAAAACGCGCGATCCTGGGAAGGCTGTCCGCGCGAGGTCCGGGTCGCTGTCAGAACTTGCCTCGCGGCCTGGCGAGGGCGCTGGCGAGGTAAGGTCTCTGCGTCTATGTGGTCATACCTTAATTCGGCAATGAGGTAAGGCCAATAGTCGGCGTGGTCGAGCAGGCGGCGAGCAGCGGCTTGCGCGATATTGTTGATATCGATATCAGTTTGTCGATCCCGGTTTGGTCGCGGTGCGGCCGGCCGGGCTGTGAACGATAATCGACCGCCCGCGCGCCGATGCGCCGCCGAGGTGGAAGGGGAGGAGGCGACGCGATGAAGCCCACACGCCGCGACCTGGTCGCGCTGGCCGCGATATCCGGCGCCGCGACAGCGGCCCAGGCGGGCGAGACCGCCCGGCGTCACCAGATCGCCTCGCCCGACGGCCGGCTGAAGGCGGTGGTCGACGTCTCGGGCGCCGTTCCCCGCTGGAGCGCGACCTATGACGGCAAGCCGCTGCTGCTGCCGTCGGACCTGGGGCTATGGCTGGCCGAAGGGCGGCTGCTGGGCGAGGGCGCGAAGCTGGCCGGCGTCACGTCCCAGACCTTCGAAGGCGACTGGTCGCCGCCGTTCGGGCAGTCGGCGCGCTACGACCAGGCCGGCCGCCAGATCGCCCTGCACATGGTCGATCCCAAGGCGGGGATCCGCTTCGACACCGTCCTGCGGGTGCTGAACGGGGCCGTGGCGGTGCGCTACGTGCTGACCGGCCTGGCCCGGGGCGAGAGCCTGGCGCTGATGGGCGAGCGGACGGGCTTCCGCTTTCCCGACACCGCGCGGCTCTACGCCAGCCGCGACGAGGGCGACATCCACGTCTCCACCCAGGCCGGCCTCGCGCCGCTGGAACATCCGGACCTGACGGGCTCATCCGACAAGGGGCCCTTCGCCGACCTGCCGATCACGGTGGATATCGGCGACGGCGTCTACGGCTTCATCGCCGAGTCCGACCGGCTGCACTATCCGCGCTGCATGGCGCGGGCGCACGACAAGGGCGGGCTGGTCACCTATCTGATGCGCTATCCGGGGCGGGCGACCGGCTGGGGCGGTCAGGACGACACGCCGCAGGAGGCGACCTTCGAGATCACCGTCGGCCAGAAGACGCCGTGGCGCGTGCTGCTGGCGGCCGACAGCGCCAAGGGCCTGATCGAACGCCACCACGTGGTCCCGACCCTGGCGACGCCGAACCAGCTGGGCGACGTCTCGTGGGTCAAGCCCGGCCACGCCTTCCGGATCATGAAGCCCTATTCCACCGAGGCCTCGCTGAAGGCGGTCGACTTCGCCCAGAAGCGCAACATCGCCTACGTGCTGTTCGACGCCCACTGGTACGGCGACGGGACGGACGCCTCGGACCCGACGGCGCCGATCGCGGCCTTGGACCTGCAAAGGGTGATCGACTACGCCAAGGCGAGGGGCATTGGCGTGCTGGTCTATATCGACCGGGTGGCGGTGACCAAGGCGCTGACCGACATGTGCCGGCTCTACCAGCGCTGGGGCCTGGCGGGGGTGAAGCTGGGCTTCATGTGGGAGGGCCGGCAGTCCGACGTCGACTTCATCACCAAGGTGGTGCGGGCGTTCGGCGAGCACGGCATGGTCGTGAACCTGCACGACAACCTGCGGCCGGCCGGGCTGGAACGCACCCTGCCCAACTACCTGACCCTGGAGGGCGTGAAGGGCAACGAGCAGTTCCCGGCCCCGCGCCACCACGTGAACCTGGCCTTCACCCGGCCGATCGCCGGGCCGATCGACTACACCATCTGTTACGCCCAGGAGCGCAACCAGACGACCAACGCCCACCAGCTGGCCCTGGCGGTCACCTGCTACAGCCCGCTGACCCTGCTCTACTGGTACGACAAGCCCGAGAAGTACGAGGGCCAGCCCTGGCCGGAGCTGGGGTGGTTCGACGCCTGCCCGACCACCTGGGACGAGACCCGGGCGATCGCCGGCGAGCTGGGCGAATACGTCGTCATCGCCCGCCGCAAGGGCCGGACCTGGTTCCTCGGCGCCCTGACCAACGAGATGGAGCGGCGGCTGGACCTGGATCTGGGCTTCCTGGGCGCGGGTAAGTGGACCGCCGTGCGCTACAAGGACGGCGACCTCGCCCGGCCGGCCAACCGCACCAAGGTGGTGATCGAGCGTCAGGCGGTGGACGCGGGCACGCGCCTTCGCCTGCAGCTGAACGCGGCGGGCGGGCAGGCCATACGGTTCGAGCCGGCGGGGTGAGGGCGGGGCGGCATTCAGAGCCCTTGGCCATTTTTCACCGAGCATCCCCGCGAAGGCGGGGATCCAAGCTGGCGTTCGGGATGAGGCGCGGCCGTTGATCACCCGCGGACTCGGCTTGGATCCCCGCCTTCGCGGGGAACTGACGGACTGGGGGCAGTCGGGACTGAGGGCAAAAAAACGGGGCGCCGGGCAGACGGCGCCCCTTGGTCTTGGAAGTCGGGAGGAACTTGCGTCCAAGAAGTGAGCGCCGCAGGGTGGCGCTTCAAGATTTGATATCGATACCAATCACAAAGTGGACTGTCAATCGGCGTTCGGCGAGAGCGGTGTCGAGGCGCTCAGCGCTCGGGGCGAAAACCTCGTCCTTCGACAGGCTCAGGATGAGGTTTTTCTACCGCCCTGGCCTGTAAATGGTCCTCATCCTGAGCTTGTCGAAGGACGAGGACCACGCAACGAGATCGCCTCTACCGCGTCACCCAAAATCCGTCGAAGTCCGTCCAGCCGATCCGCGTCGCGGTGTTGGCCGGCGTGCCGGCCGGGGCCTGGGCGAAGAGGCCGACCTGGCTGCCCACCCAGCGCCCCGGGCGGCTGACGAAGGGCGCGCCGACGGGGGTGAAGGCCTGGCCGTCCAGGCTGTAGCTGAGGGTCACCCTGGCGTGCAGCGAGCGCAGCATCGAGGGCCAGTAGGGCGAGAACTCCGGCGGCGGATCGGCGACGACCACGGGCTCGGCGGTCATTCGCAGCCAGACGGCGGCCGGGGCCTTGGCCTGCACGACCTCGACCCGCTCGGGCTGGAACTTGTCGGCGCCCAGGCGGTCGACGCGGATCAAGGCGGGGCCGGCGGCGGTGTTCTGCAGGCCGATCCAGGCGTAGTCGGACCCGAACATCACGAGACCCGCCCGTTCGCCGACCGCCTTGGGCGCGAAGTCGAGTTTCGTGGTCACGGTGAAGCGTTCGGCCGGCAGCTTCTGGGTCAAGAGGGCGCCGGTCTCCCACAGGTTTTCCGGCGAGGAGATCGCCTTCAGCCGCAGGCGGCCGGGCGCGGCCTTGAGGTCGGTCCAGTCGTCGTTCGGATTGGCGTTCCACTGCCAGCCCAGCGACAGGGCGCCGTCGAAATCGTCGCTGTCCTGCGGCGCGAGCAGCGGGGAGGGGGTCTTGGTCGCCGGCTTGCGGTGGGTCAGCACCGGTTGGCCGATGCCGTCGCCGTCGGGATCCTCGCCGATGACCGGCCAGCCGTCCTTCCAGGCCATCGGTTGCAGCCAGACCCGGCGGCCGTAGGAGTCGGCGTCCTGGAAGTGCAGGAACCAGTCCTCGCCGGTGGGGGTGGTCACCCAGGCGCCCTGGTGAGGGCCGTTGACCTGGGTGGGGCCCTGGTCGAGCACGTCGCGGCCCTCGTATGGGCCTGCCAGTTTGCGCGAGCGGAACACGCCCTGCCAGCCGCCCTTCACGCTGCCGCTGGGCACGAACAGATAGTACCAGCCATCCCGCTTGTAGAGCTTGGGGCCTTCGGTGGTCATCCACGGGAAGGGGCCGCGCGAGGTCTGCACCTTGGGCTGCTTGTCGCCCTCGACCAGGGTGATCGCCTCGCCCACCGCGCGGTCGCCGGCCTTGTTGAGGCGGCGGGCGGTGATGACATTGGCGAAGCCGGCGCGGCTGCGGGCGAAGGCGGTGACCAGCCAGCCCTGGCCGTCGTCGTCCCAGAACGGGGCCGGGTCGATGACGCCGCGGCGGTCGTCGACCAGCACGGGCTTGGACCACGGTCCGGCCGGGTCCTTGGCCTTGACCAGGAAGACGCCGAAGTCGGGATCCGGATAGTAGATCAGGAACTCGCCGTTCCGGTGACGGATGGCCGGGGCCCAGACCCCGCCGCCGCGACGTGGCGTAGAGTGGTGCGCCACGGGGGTGATCTGGGGCAGGGCGTGGCCGATGATCGTCCAGTTGACCAGATCGGTCGACTTCAGGATCGGCAGGCCCGGCGCGTTGGTGAACGACGAGGAGACCAGGTAGTAGGCGTCGCCCACGCGGACGGCGTCGGGGTCGGAATAGTCGCCGGCCAGAACCGGGTTCCTGTAGGTCCCGTCGCCCAGGTCGGGCAGCCATGCGCGCTCGGTTTGGGGCGGTTCGGCCGCCGAGACCGGAAGCGCAGCCAGCGCCGCCGCGAGCAGAATCCACCCGCCGAATGCTCGACCCAAGCCCGCCATCACGCCTCCCGGTGTTTTTATTTTGATATCGTTATCATTAGCGAAATGCCTTGTCATCCCGGCCGTAGCGAAGCGGAGCGCCGGGATCTCCCACGGCGGCCACATCTGAAGCGTGGGAGGTCCCGGCTCTACGGACCGCTGGCGCGGTCCTTCGGCCGGGATGACAAGTTTTCTGGTCTCGCGATGGAGCGTGGAGCCCGGCCTCTAGGACGGCGGCGGAGCCGTCGAGGCTCGTTCGATCAGTTGCAGCTGCGCCTGCACGTGGCCGCCGGGGTCGGCGCCGGGGCGGGAGAGGTCCATGGCCAGCTGCACGGCCGAGGCGGCCATGTCGGCGATCGGCTGGCGGATGGTGGTCAGTTCGGGCCAGACGGTGGTGGCCACCGAGGTGTCGTCGAAGCCGGCGATGCTGAGGTCGCTGGGGATCGACAGGCCAAGGCCGTGGGCGACGGCGCTGACGGCGGCGGCCATGTCGTCGTTGGCGGCGAAGATCGCCGAGGGCCGGCGGCGCAGGTTGAGCAGATGTCGGGCCGCCTCCAGCCCGCCGCGATAGCTGAAGCCGCCGTCGGCGACATAGGCCTCGTTCACGGTCAGTCCGGCCTGAGCCATCGTCTCGCGGAAGCCCTGCTCGCGGCGCTGGGCCGTGGAGTGGGCCGGATCGCCGCGTACGAAGGCGATGTCGACATGGCCAAGGTCGATCAGGTGCCGCGTCATCATCCGCGCGCCGGCGAAATCGTCGATGAACACGGCCGGCGCGCCCTCGCGCGGGAAGGCGGTGGCGAAGCTGACGGCGCCGACGCCGGCCTTCTCCAGCGATTCCAGGATCGCGGCGTCGTCGCACAGCGGCGGCGGCAGGATCACCGAGCCGACGCCGGCGTCGACCAGCTTCTGCACGGCCTGGGCCGGGGTCGGGTGGGCCTGGCTGGGCTCGATCAGCAGCTGGCAGCCGCTCTGGCTAGCTTGTCTAAAAGCGCCCATCAGGTAGTTCGACAGGTTCGACGAGCTGGCGTTGGAGTACAGCATGCCGATCAGCGAGACGCCGGTGCGGGTGGCGCGGGCCAGCGAGTTGGGCCGGTAGCCCAGGGTCTTGATGGCTTCCTCGACCTTGTCGCGCACGGCCTGGCGCACGTGCGGATAGCCGTTGACGACGCGAGAGGCGGTCATGGAGGAGACGCCCGCGGCCTGCGCCACGTCGTGGATGGTCGGCGCCTGTCGCCTCTGCGTGCTCAAGGAGTCCTCGCCCAAACTGCGACTCTCTACGGGTCGCGGCGCAGTCTAGCGAACACCGCACCGATAAGTCCAAGCGAGAGAAGGAGAAGCGCCCGGCAGGCGAACGCGCGTTTTTGCGCTGGCGCGGGCGGTGAGCGCCGTTAGGATGGATTGTTATCGTGAACAATCGCGATACGTTCCGAGGATGGTGCGTTGGTGAAGAGTCCCCGCAAGGCCAGGCCGGCGTCCGGCGCGGAAGCGACGACCGCGACCGCGCGACCGGCCCCGCCCCGGACCTCCACCATCCACGACGTCGCCCGCCACGCTGGGGTCGGCTCGATGACCGTCTCGCGGGTGATCCGCGGCACGGCCAATGTCAGCCCGGCCATGCGCGAGCGGGTCGAGGCCTCGGTGCGGGCCCTGAACTACCAGGTCAATGTCGCGGCCCGGGCCACCCGCTCGCGCGCCTCGGCCGCCCGGGTCGGCATCCTCTACAGCAACCCCAGCGCCTCCTATCTCAGCGACATCATGATGGGCGGGCTGGAGCAGAGCTCGAAGCTGGCCAGCCACCTGATCCTCGAGCGCTGCGAGGGCCTGGCCGGCCAGAAGCAGGCGGTGAAGCGGCTGCTGGCGGCGGGGGTGGACGGGGTGATCCTGCCGCCGCCGCTGTGCGACTCGCGCCAGACCATCGCCATGCTGCGGGCCGAGGGGGTGACGGTGCTGGCCCTGGCGACTGCCCGGCCGATGGTCGACGTCTCCAGCGTGCGCATCGACGACTTCGAGGGCGCGCTGGCCATGACCCGCCACCTGATCGCCCTGGGCCATCGCGACATCGCCTTCATCAAGGGCGACCCGCAGCACACCCCGACGCAGCTGCGCTACGAAGGCTTTCTGGCCGGGATGGCCGAGGCGGGGCTGGACGTGCGGCCCGAATGGGTGGCGCAGGGGCTCTTCACCTATCGCTCGGGGCTGGCGGCGGCGGAAAAGCTGTTCGAGGCCCGCCTGCGGCCCAGCGCCATCTTCGCCAGCAATGACGACATGGCCGCGGCCGCCCTGGCCGTGGCGCACGGCCGCCAGATCGCCGTGCCGCGCGACCTGACCGTCTGCGGCTTCGACGACACGGCTGTGGCCACCACCGTCTGGCCCGAGTTGACCACCATCCACCAGCCGATCGCCGAGATGGGCCGGGCGGCGGTCAGCCTGATCGTCGAGGAGATCCGCGCCCGCAAGCTGGGCGGCGATCCGGCGCCGGTGCACCACCTGCTGCCCTTCACCCTGATGGACCGCGCCTCGTCCGACGCCGCGCCGCCCTGAGGTGGCGCCGCGCGGCGGCCATTGCTAAGCTTGCGCGCATGAAGAGCGTTCTGCGTGTGATCGCCGGCCTGGCCGGCTCCCTGGTGCTGTGCGGCGTTGGCGCGGCTGACGAGAAGAGCGACAAGCCGTCCTGGCCGCAGGAGCGGATCAAGACCCTGGAGTTCCGTTGCTCGGTGATCGAGGGGCCGAAGCTGACGGCCTGCAAGCCGCTGAAGGCCGAGAAGGTCGATCCGCGTACGGTCGAATACTCCAAGGCGGCCGTCGAAGGCCTCGAAAGCTGCAAGATCGACAACTTCAAGCCGGGGACCAAGGTCACCTACGCCTATCCCTATGTCGATGATCCCAACTATCTCGACGATCCGATCAATCCGCACGTCATCAAGCGCCCGGACTATGCCGAGCCGCCGCCGCTCGCGCTGATCAAGCGGCTCTATCCGGAGCAAGCCAAGGGCAGCGGCGTGACGGGGCGGGCGGTGATCGCATGCCGTGTCGGTCTCGATGGCCGCGCGACCGACTGCAAGATCGCCGAGGAGACGCCCGCCGGCCTGGGGTTCGGCGAGGCCGGGCTGATCGCGCTGAAGGCCTTCCGTTTCACGCCTAAGCTCTATGACTGCCGGCCCGTCGACGACGGCAATATCCGGATGCCGATCGTCTTCTCGCCGCGCTGAGCGCCGCGGCCACGCATCGAAAACTTGCAGGGGCTCTGTCGGCGCGGGAGGGTTTGGATCGTCGTTCCGGGCGAGAGGTCGGCGTGGTCGGCCCCTAAGGCTGTTGGCCTAAGCGAGGAGACGAGCGATGCGTGTGATGGTGCTGGTCAAGGCCACCGAGGACAGCGAGCAGGGCTTCGTCCGCTCGCCCGAGACGATGGCGATGATGGAGGCCATGGGCCGCTTCAACGACGAACTGGCGGCGGCCGGGATCCTGGTGGCGGCCGACGGCCTCAAGCCCTCGTCGGCGGGCAAGCGGGTGGCGTTCGACGGCGAAGGCCGCACGGTGATCGACGGTCCCTTCGCCCAGCCGCGCGAACTGGTCGCCGGCTTCTGGCTGTGGGAGGTCAAGAATCTGGACGAGGCGGTCGCCTGGGTGAAGCGCTGCCCCAACCCGATGCCCGGTCCCAGCGAGATCGAGATCCGGCCGATCTATGAGCTGGCGGATCTGATGGGGGATGACGCGTCCGCCTAGGCCACTTGCTCGCTCAGCAACTGGCGCGCCTCCTCCAGGCTCCACAGCCGCGCGGCGCCGCGCACGCCGGAGGCGTCGCCCCAGACGGCGGGCTTGATGCGGGTGCTCCAGCGGTCTGCGAACACGCGCCCGGCGACGAGGCCGGGCAGGCGCTGGCAGACCTCGGGCACGTTCGAGAGGCCGCCGCCGACGACGATGGCGTCGGGGTCGAGGATGTTGCACAGCACGGCGACCGAGCGGCCCAGGCGGTCCATCAGCCGGTCGAAGGCGGCGGTGGCGGCGGCGTCGCCGGCTCGCCAGGCGGCGATGATCTCCTCGCCGCTGCGCGTAAGTCCCGTCGCCTCCTGGAAGTCGCGACGCAGGCCCGTGCCCGACACCCACATCTCCAGGCAGCCGGTCTGGCCGCACCAGCAGCGGGGGCCTTCGCGCTCGTCGGCGCTGGGCCAGGGCAGGGGCATGTGGCCCCATTCGCCGGCGATGCCGTTCTCGCCCTCGATCAGCTTGCCGTCGACGACGAGGCCGCCGCCGCAGCCGGTGCCCAGGATGATGGCGAACACCACCCGCGCGCCCGCGCCGGCGCCGTCGACGGCTTCCGACAGGGCCAGGCAGTTGGCGTCGTTGGCCAGCCGCACCGGCCGGTTCAAGGCCTGGGACAGATCCTCGCGGAAGCGGCGGCCGTTCAGGTACAGCGAGTTGGCGTTGCGCATCACGCCTGTGGCCGGCGAGATCGAGCCGGGCGCGCCGATCCCCAGGGTGCCGCGCGCCCCGAGCTTCTGCTCCAGCTCGCCGACCAGGTCGCGGACGACGCTCAGGGCCTTGTCGTAGTCGCCCGGATTGGGAACGCGGGCCTTGGCCAGCACCTTGCCGCTGGCGTCCAGGGCGGCGGCCTCCACCTTGGTGCCGCCGAAATCCACGCCGATCTGAATCACCAGTAGGGCTCCCAAACCCGGGTGAGACGAACCAGCGCCTCGAGGAAGAAGTAGTCGCCCCACAGGCAGGCCTCATCGACGCCGACGCGGTTGGGCATGTGGTAGACGCCGTGGGCGAGGATCCCGGTCCCGGGCTCGCCCAGCGGCAGCAGATAGCGCTCGCCCAGGGTCTCGACCATGGCCAGGGCGGCGGCCTCGTAGGTCTCGCGATCGGGATCGGCCAGCGGCAGGGCGCGGGCCAGTTCCAGCAGGCCGCAGGCGGCGATGGCGGCGGCCGAGCTGTCGCGCTCGGCGTCCGTGAACACCAGGTCCCAGCAGCAGATCAGGTCGCCTGGCAGGCGGTTGAGGAAATAGTTGGCCAGTCGCGCCGCAAGCGCGATCAGGGCCGGATCGGCCTTGTAGCGATGCACCAGCGGGAAGCCCGAGACGCCCCAGGCCTGGCCCCGCGCCCAGCACGAGTCGTCGCTGAAGCCCTGGTGGGTGCTGCCGCGCAGCGGCGCGCCGGACTTCGGGTCCATGTAGAAGGTGTGGAAGGTCGAGGCGTCGGGCCGCACGATGTGGCGGGCGGCCTCCTCGATGTGACGGTCGGCGGCGATGCGGAAGGTCGGATCGCCGGTCTCCTCGCTGGCCCAGTAGAGCAGGGGGAGGTTCAGGTTGCAGTCGATGATCATCCGCCCGGCCTGCTCGGGATCGGAAAGATCGCCCCAGGCCTGGATGATGCCGGCGGCCGGCAGGTAGCGGGTCATCAGCCGGCGAGCCGCGGCCAGGGCCGCCTGGCGGGCGCAGATGTTGCCGGTCAGCTTCCAGCCCGCCACGCAGGACAGCGAATAGAGGAAGCCCAGGTCGTGGTGGTCGACGTTGATCTCGCGGTCGATGCGGTCGCGGAAGCTCTCGACCTGGCGCTCGGCGGCCTGGCGGTAGCGGGGCTCGCCGCTGGCATCGAAGGCCAGCCACAGCATCCCGGTCCAGAAGCCGTTGGTCCACTCGGTGTTGTCCATCGGCGCATAGACCCCGCCCTCGCTGGAGGGCCTGGGGAAGGCGTCGGTGAAGAGGTCGAGGCTGGCGTCGATGCGGGCCAGGACGGCGGCGATGATGGCGTCCAGCCTGGCCCGGTCGGGACGTGGGCGCGCGAGGATCTCGTCGGCGCGGGCGATGGCCTCGCGGGCGGTGGTGGTGTCGGGCATGTTCAGTTGACCTTGGCCACGTCGGCGCCGCCGAGGTCGGCTTGAACCTTGGATGGGGCTAGAGCCGGATCGGGCTCGGCGTCCTTGGCGGGCCGGTCTTGCGGCGGGGTGGGCGAGAGGGCGAACACCGAGGCGACCCAGAAGGCGGCCGCGAACAGGGCGATCAGCAGGTAGGTGCTGGGGAAGCCGATCAGGTCGTAGCTCTTGCCGACGATGGGCGACAGGATCGCCAGGCCCAGCGAGTGGCCGAAGCTGACGCCGACCAGGTAGAGCGTCGAGGCCAGGCGGCTTTCGAAGTGGAAGGCGATGTAGCGGAAGATCGACACCACCAGGATCGGCAGCTCCAGCGAGTGCAGCATCTTCATCGCCGAGATCGGCACGGGGCCGTGCACGAGGCCCGAGCCGGCGATGCGCACGATCATGATCGCCGCGGCCAGCAGCAGGCCGTTCTTGGCCCCGATCCTGTTCACGACGAACGGCGCGACGAACAGCATGCCGGCCTCGAGGAAGATCTGGGCCGAGTTCAGGTAGCCGAACATGGCCGCGCCCTGCTTCGGGTCGGCGAAGTGCGAGGCGTAGAAGGCCGGGAATTGCTGGTCGTAGACGAGATAGAGGTTCGTCACGCCCAGGATCAGCACCATGAAGCCCCAGAACTTCGGCAGCCGGAAGATGGCCATGGCGTCGGCGGGCTTCAGGGCGTCGGAGCGCTCGCGCTCGTCGGCGCTGGGCTCGATCTTGGCGAGCGCCAGCAGCGGCAGCAGGACGAGGCCCGCGCACGAGGCCAGGGCGAAGTTGTAGAGCGGGTCCATGTTGAACAGCCGGCCCGAGAAGAAGGCCGCCGCCGCGAAGCCGAGCGAGCCCCAGAGGCGGGCGCGGCTGTATTCGAAGCCGTACTTGCGGCCCACCCGGTCGACGAACGACTCCAGGGCGTAGCTGCCGGCGATGAAGGTGATGCCGAGATAGGCCCCGCCGGCGATCGCGCCCAGCAGCAGGTTGGTCTTCAGCAGCGGGCCGTAGACGAAGGCGAAGAAGGCGCCCGACAGCACCACCAGGCCGCTGATCAGCCACAGGACATGCTTGCGCAGGCCGACCTTGTCGGAAACGAAGCCGTAGAGCGGCTGGGAGAGCATCGCGAAGATGAAGTTGGCGGCGAAGACCACGCCGGTCTGCGCGCCGGAGAGGCCCAGGGTCCGCTTCAGCCACAGGGCCAGCAGCGAGATGCTCATGGCCTGGGCGAAGAAGTAGAAGAAGAGGAAGGCGCTCAGCAGCGCGTAGTTCTTCCGGAAACCCATGCGACTCCCTCCCATCGCCGCGCCGTCCGCGCTTCATGGCGCGGTCGGTCCAGCCGTTCGGTCATAGACCAAACTGATAACGATACCAAGCGCTTTTGCGCCCTTCGCCGCCTGCGAAGCCGGGGCTTGCATGGCGTGTCTGATATCGATATCAATTAGCAGCCTTCGGGCGTCCCGCAAGCGATTTCGACGCGCCGTCTCTTTCGGGGCGCCGGCCGTCCGGGCCAATCAAGACGCCGCGTCAGAGCGTCGACCAGGGGAGAGACAAGGATGCGTTCGCCTGCTCGTGGAATTCCGGCCCTGCTCGCCGCCGTCGCGTTCGGCGCGCTTCTAAGCGGCGCGGCCTGGGCGGAAGAAACGCCCGGCCTGACGATCCATCCGCTGCCGCCGGGCGGGCTGTTCTACACCATGCACAACGACACCTTCACGGTGCGGGTGCGCAAGCCGGGCGGGCCTTGGCGCGACCTCTACGAATACACCGCCAAGGTCGATTCCGACGGGCCCAGCGACGTGTCGGTGGTGCAGTTCGACTTCACGGGGCCGGTCGAGATCGGCGTGCGCAAGAACAACGGCGACTTCAAACGCGTCGAGGTGCGGCCCACCCGCAACGCCATCAGGCACAAGGTCGAGAAGGGCGTCGTCACCTTCACCATCGACAAGCCGCAGAACCTGTCGGTCGAGTTCGACGGCGACCGGCTGCACAACCTGCTGATCTTCGCCGGCGCGCCGATCGCGCGGCCCGCGCCCGGCCCCGACGTGGTGTTCTACGAGCCCGGCCTGCACACCCCGCCCGGCGGCGGCCAGTATTTCCCGGTCAAGTCGGGTCAGACGATCTATGTCGCCGGCGGGGCCGTGCTGCAGGGAACCTTCAAGCCCGAGGGCGTCGAGAACGTGCGGATCATCGGCCGCGGGATCATCGACCGGCCGGCCGAGCAGCTGGTGGTGCAGGGCTCGAAGAACGTCACGGTCGAGGGCCTGACCTTCCTGACGCCCAAGCACGGCACGATCGCCTGCGCGTCGTCGAGCAATGTGACCTTCCGCGACTTCCGGACCCTGTCGAACGGCTCGTGGTCGGACGGCGTCAACGTCTTCGCCTGCAGCGACGTGACCGTCGAGCGGGCCTTCATCCGCACCTCGGACGACAGCGTGGCGGTCTACGCCACCCGCAAGGACGGCAAGGGCGACACCCGCCGAGTGCGGGTGCGGGATTCGATCTTCTGGCCCGACGTCGCCCACGCGGTGTTCATCGGCCTGCACGGCGATAGCGAAAAGCCCAACGTGCTGGAGGACCTGCGCTTCGAGAACATCGACATCCTGGGGCTCGACGAGGACGACCCCGAATACCAGGGCGCGCTGGCGATCAGCGCCGGCGACACCAACACCGTGCGCGACGTGGTGTTCGACGGGATCCGGGTGGACCAGATCGAGGAGGGCAAGCTCTTCAACGTGCGCACTGTGTTCAACGCCAAGTACGGCACGAGTCCGGGCCTGCTGGTCGACGGGGTGGTCTTCCGCAACATCGACTTCACCGGCGACGGCTGGCCCAGCCCCTCGACGCTCTCGGGCTACGGGCCCGACCGGCCGGTGAAGAACATCAGCTTCGAGAACGTGACCATTGGCGGAAAACGGCTGAAGGCGGCCGATCCCTCGGTCATCGAGATCGGCCCCAATGTCGAAGGGGTGAGCTTCAAGTGACCGCTTCGCCTGGCCTCTTCTGGGCGCCGTTGAAGCGCACCGGCCGGGTGGCGCTGTATCGGCAGCTGGCCGACCGGCTGCGGGCGGCGATCCTCGACGGCGAGCGTCGCCTGCCGACCGAGCGCGAGCTGGCCAGCGGCTTCACGGTGGCCCGGATCACCGTCCGGGCCGCGCTCGACCTGCTGGCGGCCGACGACCTGATCTCGCGCCGGCCCAGGCATGGAACAGTGGTGAAGGCGCGCGACCGCGCAGGTGAAGTATCGCTGCATGCATGAAATCGGTCGGCGCGATCGAGAGTGAAGTCATCGCGCCGCATGCATCCTGAAGTTTTCATTCGGCGCTGTGCTGATCGCACGTAGCGGACGATGTCGCATTGATGATCGAAAGCTGTCGGCATTGCTGGCGACGCGCCGTCTATCGTGCGTTCACGTCGTGCGAATGTTTCCGACATGTCGGCGTCGAAACCCCGTTGACAGCGTTCAAAATGCGCTGATATCGATAACAACAAGCCGATCGGGGCGCCTGGGGCGCTCTCGAAAACGACAAGGCGGTCGGCGCGCCGGCCCCGCCGCGAGGCGAGGTCGGTCTGAAAGTCCGAAGGGGAGGATAGGATGGCTGGTTACGGCCCGAAGCGCGGATGCAACCGCGCCCTGCAGGTTTCTCACATGGTTCTGGCCCTGGCCGCCGGCGCGAGCGCGATGTCGGTCGCCGCCGCCGCGCAAGCCCAGGCGCCCGCCAAGACCACGGCGGCCGAAGCGGCCAAGCCGGCGCCGGTCACGGTCGAGACCACGGCGGTCGACGAGGTGATCGTCACCGGCGTCATGGTCGGCACCGCCGCCAAGAAGGCCAATGTCTCGTTCTCGGTGCTGAACGAAGACGACATGAGCAAGTTCACGCCGATCAGCGCCGACGACATGCTGCGCGACATGCCCGGCGTGGTGGTCGAGTCCAACGACGGCGTGGCCCGCAACGAGGTCTTCACCCGCGGCATGACCATCGGCACCGGGGCCAACACCTCGGGCTATTTCTGGACGACGATCCTGGAGGACGGCCTGCCGGTCGTGCCGTTCAAGTTCAGCGGCTTCCAGGACGGCTACTTCTACCGCGCCGACATCTCGACCAGCCGGGTCGAGTCGGTGCGCGGCGGCTCGTCGGCCACGGGCGTCACCACCTCGGTCGGCGCCACCTTCAACTACATCACCGGCAAGGTGAAGCCGGGGGCGGTGATCCAGACCCGCATCGGCTTCGAGGGCGAGGACCTGCACCTGTCGTGGAAGCAGGTCGACGCCGCCTACGGCTGGGTCAATGACAAGGGCGACTTCGGCGTCGGCCTCAGCGGCTTCTACCGCAAGTCCAGCGGCCAGGTGGATCCGGGCTTCGACCTGAACCACGGCGGCCAGTTCAAGGTGAACCTCTACAAGGACTACGACACCGCCAACGGTTCGGGTTCGTTCAACCTGATCTACAAGCACCTGGACGACACCAACGCCGAACTGACCACCTTCCAGCAGCCGACCTACGGCTACCAGGATCCCGAGGAGATCCCGGGCTTTGGCCGCGACGTGAACCTGTTCATGAACGGCGGCCAGCAGACGGTGCCGAACTACTTCAAGAGCGGCACGCACAGCCTCGATCCGTCGGACGGCTATCGCTACAAGCAGGACGCCCTGTCGCTGCGCTGGAACCACGACATCGGCGAGCGCCTGACCTTCACCGGCGCGGCGCGGATCCAGAAGTCGACCTATCGCGGCCAGTCGTACAAGCCCCAGGGCCTGGCCTCGCTGGGCTCGGCGGCGGCGACGCGCGAGCGCTTCGGCCTCAACATCAACAACCTGGACCGCACGCCGGGCTACTACGTCTTCACCAACGTCGCCGGCCAGGAAGTGGCCCGCGTGGCCAACAACGTCGCCGGCTCGCAGCTGGGGACCAACTACCGCACGGGCGTGGCCTGTCCGCGGGTGACGGCGACGACCTTCCAGACCGCCAGCCTGTGCATCGTCGGCAACACCCTGCCCAACCGCGACATCGACATGCGCGGCGGCCTGGTCACGGCCACCATCCCCAGCGCCGACGGCAGCTACAATTCCGGCACGGTGCCCACCGGCACGAGCTCGCAGGACCTGGTGCTGCTGACCCGGGCCGAGGACAACTACCGTGAATCCGTCGACTACATGGGCAACTTCACGGCCACCTATCGGGGCGACACCTGGAGCGTGAACGGCGGCCTCTACGTCTCGCGCTCGGAACAGGTGAACGACAACTGGGCCAACGGCCTGGGCGTGTCGGCCTGGGCCGACGGCCAGGTGCAGAACCTGAACGTCAAGTACGTGACCAACGGCGGCACGAGCTACCAGCTGACCGACGCCGGCGGCTGGGGCTCATACGGCAGCGGCCTGTTCACCACCGTCTCGCAGCGCGCCCGGATCATGGAGCTGTCGCCCTATGCCGGCTTTGCCTGGTCGCCGAACAAGCACTGGGATTTCAACGCCAGCATCAAGTACCAGTACTTCCACGCCCGGACCTATTCGGAGACCTGGGACACGCGCAATTCCGGCGCCGCCTCGCTGACCAACGGCGGCCTGGATGGCGATCCGCTGACCGTCTACGACAACGTCTACATGACCAAGACGGCCGCTAAGGTGATCGGCGCCGACAAGGACCTGAGCCTCGTCGATTACAGCGTCGCCATCGGCTACAACTTCACCGACAAGCACAAGATCTATTACCGCTACACCGACGCCAAGCAGCCCTCGTCGGGCGTGGTCAACCGCTACTCGACGGCGGCGACCCTGGTGCGGCCGCTGGGCCCGACGGCCTACATCAAGGGCCACGAGGCCGCCTACACCTTCGGCGACCGGCGCTTCAACGGCCAGATCACCTATTTCTACCAGAACTTCGCGGTGAACGATTATCCGACCGCGGTCGATACCGACAACGTCTCGACCTACCTGCTGCCGGAGAACTTCAACCGCTACTTCACGCGCGGGGTCGAGGCCTGGGCCAAGTGGAAGGTGACGCGGAACCTGGAATGGAACCCGTCCGTCACCTTCCTGAACGGCAAGACCACCGAGGCCTATGTCTGGCTCAACACCGGGGCCAACGGCCTGGGCGCGTCGGACGACGTGCTGCGCGTCGACGCCGGCATCCTGTCGCGCTCGCCCAAGTGGACGCTCAGCAACACGGTCTCGTACCGCTACGGCGACTTCCGCTTCAACGTCCGCCACCGTTGGATGGACGTGCGCAAGCTGAACACCAACTCGCTGGATCACCGCTACCTGCCCGAACAGGACAACCTGGACATCTCGGTCCAGTACAGCGGCCTGAAGAAGACCCAGGTCACGCTCGACGTCCGCAACGTGCTCGATAAGGACTATATCTCGGCCTACGACCCGATGATCAGCACCAACCTGCCGACCAATGTGCAGGTCTACGACGTGGTCGCGCAGCTGCCGGAGTCCGGCTACCTGATCAAGCGCAACGCCCCGCGCTCGGTGTGGCTGACCGTCCGCAAGGAGTTCTAGGCCCTCGGGTTGGAATTCCCGGTGAGGCGAGGGCGCTCCTCGCCTCACCGGCCTGTCTCAACACTTCTCGGCGAGCGGCGCGCATGACCCGACATCACCTGATCCTCGGCGTCAGCGCGCTGCTGGGCTTGATCGCCTCGCAAGCCCAGGCCGCGTCCCCGCTGATCGACAAGGTCGTGTTCGGCGACGCGGCCTCCGAGACCGCTCACGCGGTCGACGCCAAGGCCTCGGAGCTGGTGACCGGTGGCCTGGGCATCGCGGCCCGACGCCTGCCGCCCGCGGCGCCGGGCGAGCGTTTCAGCGGCGAGCTGAAATTCAGCCTGGCGGTCGATCCGGCGATCCAGAACTACGCCTCGATCCGGCTGTGGGGCGGCGACGTCAACGACGGCAAGCTGGTGCTGTTCTGCGACGGCCGGCAGGTCGGCTATCGCCACCTCGGCGACGTCGAGATCCTCGACATCGGAACCCAGGCCCCGCCCTTCGCCGGGCGCTTCACCTACCGCACCTTTCCCCTGCCGATCACCCTGACCAGGGGCCGTTCGCGGCTGGACTGCGCCATCCGCGCCAGCGGGCCTTTCGCGGTCTACACCCAGAAGTTCGAGAGCTTCCAGAAGCCGATGGCCCAGGCCTCGCGGCCGATCTATGCGCTGTACGTCCACGCCGACCCGTTCCTCGACAGCGGCGATCCGGCGGGCCAGGCGCCGCCCCTGGCGGCCGCGCCGACGGCGGGACCCGAGGTGCTGGACGAGCTGAAGGCCCGCGTGAACCGCGAGATCGAGCGCAAGCTGGCCCAGCCGGGGCCGGTGGAGTTGCTCGAAGCCCAGTTCCTGGCCCGCGCCTATCGCCTGGACTGGACCAAGGCCTACCGGAATCCGGCCGTGCTGAAGAAGCTGGTGCAGGCCGGCGACGCCTATGCCGTGCGGTTCCAGGCCGATCCGACCAGCGTCTTCGTCGACGGCTCGCGCACCAATCCCGACTGGGAGGTGCTGGGTCCCTACGGCAAGGTGCTGCGCCTGCTGGGCGCCGACGTCGCGCCCTATCTCGACGCGCCGGTTGAAGGCGGAACGGGCGGCCGCCGCGAGGCCTACGCCCGGATGCTGGACGCCGGGCTGCGCTACGCCCTGACCCATCGGCGGCTCTACACCAACCAGTCGATGATCGTGGATCTGCAAGGGATCTACTGGAGCAACGAGGGCCTGCGGGCGCTGGCCAGTCCGCTGGCGCGGCCCGAGCCGCAGATGCGCAGGTTCCTCTACGAGTCGATGGGTCTGGCGCCCTGGAGCGGCAGCCTCGACGAGGCCGGCAAGCCGACCTTCTCCAGTTCCGCGGCCGACACTGGAAGCTTCCGTTCGGCGGACGGCTACAGGCTGTTCACCGACGCCGGGCTGTCCAAGGAGCTGGGCTATGTGGGCAGCTACGGCGAGATCCTCGACTGGGCGGCGGGCATCTATCTGGCCACCGCGCCAGGGCTGGGCGGGCAGGGCGATCCGGCTCTGCGCGACCAGCTGCTGAAGATGGCCCGGGCGCGCCTGCCGTTCCGCTATCCGGGGATCGACGCCGAGGGCGCGGCGACCATGCTGCTGGAGGCGCCGATCGGCTGGCGCGACCCGGTCTATCCCGGCGCGACCACCTATGTGCAGAAGTCCGGCTGGGACAACACGCCGTTCCAGGTCGCCGTCGCCACGCGCGATCCGCAGTTGATGGCGATCGCCCGCCAGGCCCTGGACGATGGTCAATACTACGCCGTGCTGCGCGACCGCCTGAAGGACAGGAACCAGCGCACCACGATCGGCCTGCTCGACGCCTATGACGAATGGTTGGCGGTGAAGGCCTGGCCCAAATCGAACGTGAAGCTGCCGATGACGCAGGGCCAGCCCGACTTCGTGTTCGCCGATCCCGAGGACGGAGTGGTGGCGATCAAGAACGGCGACGAGGTGCTCTACGCCTCGCTCTACTGGCGGGCCAATTGCGGGGTGAACCGGCTGGCGCGGTTCCACTATCAGACCCCGACCATCGACCGCATCGCCACCATCGCCGCGCGGGTGGATTTCGAGCCCAGCGGCAAGACCTGCGTGCGCCGCGCGACGCCGCACATCTCGGCCGGCTCGATCCCGATCGTCGCCTATCCGGGCGAGGCGCCGGCGGCGCTGGAGGGCGAGGTGCTGCCGGTGGCCAAGGGGCCGCCCGAGGCCCGCTACAAGGATCAGGACAACCCCTATGCCGGCCGCGGCCAGTACTACGAGGCGTCTTACGGTCCCTACCGCATCGCCATGAACGCCGGAACCAAGGCGGTGGTCGTCGCCCTGCCGAAGGCGGCGGGCGAGCGGATTGACTTGGTCACCAGGCGCAAGATCGCGCCGGACGCCGCGAGCCTGACCCTGGCGCCGGGCGCGACGGCGGTGATCTATTCGCCGGGGCGGTAGGCCATGACCCACGATCACGACCTGCGACTGGTCGCGCCGTTCAGCCCGACGATCATCAAGGCCACGATCCCGCCGGCCCTGGTCGAGCGCCTGAACGCCCGCATCGACGAGATCGTCGCCGATCGCGACGAGGTCGCCGCCCGCGACTGGTCGGCCCATCTGGCCGGGGCGGTCAGCACCGAGATCCGCTTCACCGACGTGATCCGCGAGACGGGCGAGCTGGCCGACTTCCTCTACGACGTGGCCCGCACCTTCACCTACCGGTGCGAGAACGCCCTGATGCACTTTTCCGACTACGAGCGCACCGAGGAGCTGGAAGCGAAAAAGCTGCGCATCGAGATCAAGGAAGGCTGGATCAACGACATGGTCGCCGGCGACTACAACCCGGCCCATTTCCACCAGGGCTGCCTCTATTCCAGCGTCGGTTTCCTGCGGGTGCCGCCCGGCTACGAGGCCGAGTTCGCGGCTGACAAGGCCCGGCAGAACACCGCCGGCTGCCTGCAGTTTATCGACAGCCGCAGCGCCGTGGGGGTCAAGAACCTGTTCACGGTCAAGCCCGTCGTTGGCGACTTCTACTTGTGGCCGTCGTGGATGCTGCACTGCGTCTACCCGTTCCGCAGCCAGGGCGTGCGGCGGTCGATGGCGGTGAACCTGGCCCTGGCCTGAGGCCGCTTGCGCCTTGTTCTGATATCGATATCATAATCGCAAGCCGGAAGAGCTTGCGGGGAGTGTTGCGCGTGAAGAGCCTGATGAAGCTGACGGTGTCCGGCCTGGCCCTGGCGGCCTGTCTCGTGGCGGGAGCCGCCAGCGCCCAGACCCTGAAGTCGGGCCATCCGTACCTGACCTTCAGCGACGCCCACGTCGCCCAGTTCAAGGCCCGCGTCGCCGAGGATCCGAACGCCAAGGCGGCCTGGACCAAGGCGAAAGCGGACGCCGACGCGGCCCTGGCGCGCAAGCCGGCCAACGACCGCGAGCTGAACGCGGCGCTGATGGGCCTCTCTTTGACCTACCGCATGACCGGCGAGCGCAAGTACGCCGACCGCGCCAAGGCCCTGCTCGACATCTATGCCGGCCGCGCCAACTGGGTGACCGACAAGCCGCTGCTGGCCCGCGACCCGGTGTGGAACTCCGACCTCGGCATGGGCACCAGCGCCTACACCTATGGCCTGACGTTCGACGCCATCCACGACGCCCTGACCCCGGCCGAGCGCGACCGCCTGGCCAAGGCCCTGGTCAAGGGCGCGATCGCCCCGACCCTGAACGACTGGGTCGACGGCAAGGAACGGATCCACAGCCTCGACACCATGGGCCACAACTGGTTCAGCCACATCGTCTTCGGCGCGGGCGTGGCGGCGATCGCGATCAAGACCGACGAGCCGCAGGCCGGCGCCTGGATCCGCCGCATCGACGAGGCGGCCGAGGAGTGGGCCAACTACGACGGCAGCGCCATCGAGACCAAGCCGCAGCACTTCGCCTCGAACGGGGCCTTCGTCGAGAGCGTCAACTACGCCGACTTCGCCGCCGAGGGTTACCTGCGCTTCAAGCGCGCCTGGCTGGACGCCTTCAAGGAAAAGCCGGCGGCGACGCCGCGCCTGACGGGGCTGGGCGACTACTTCATCCAGAACCTCTACCCGACCGCCGGCGGCTTCCTGTCGACCAATTTCGGCGACGGCAACCCGACCTCCAGCGGGGCCAGCGCCATCGCCAACCTGTGGGCCACGGGCGACCAGCAGGCCCGCTATCTGTGGTACCTGAACACCGTCCGCCCCGATCCCAAGCAGGACGTCTTCGCCGAGCCCGAGAACCTGGTGCAGTGGCCCTCGGCCAAGGCCTGGGCCTCGGTCGGCAAGAGCCCCGGCCTGCCGACCAGCTGGATCGACGACGACCTGGGGGCGGCGACCATGCGCTCGTCCTGGGCGCCGGACGCCACCTTCCTGGCCCTGCGCTCGGGCTTCACCTGGAACCACAACCACGCCGACGCCGGCAGCTTCATCCTCTGGCACAAGGGCAAGCAGCTGCTGATCGACTCCGGCAACAGCAGCTACGCCCGGCCCGAATACGACGGCTACTACCGCCAGAGCGTTGCCCACAACGTCGTGACGCTGGATGGCCAGGCCGAGCCGGAGAGCAACACCTACAACGGCTCGCATTTCGTGGGGCGGGTGGACCACCTGGTCGACGCCGGCGACCTGCGCTTCGTCTGGGCCGACGCCACGGGGCCGAACGCGGCGACCTTCGAGCGCAAGTACCGCAGCTTCCTGTGGGTGGGCGACACCATCCTGGTCATCGACGACCTGAAGGGCTGGAAGCCCGGCCGGTTCGAGTGGCTGCTGCACTACGAGGGCGAGGCCAAGCGCCAGGGCCAGGTGATCACCGTCAAGAACGGCGAGGCCGAGGTCGCCGTGCGGCCGCTGTTCCCGCAGACCCTGCCGGACGGCGGGCTGTTCAGCGACTATCCCGAGCTGCTGCGGATGGCCGAGGGCAAGGGACTGAAGGACCACGCGCCGGACGAGGCGCAAGCCTATCTGCGCCTGCAGGCGCCGGGCGTCACCGATCGCACCAAGTTCGTCGTCGCCCTGACGCCCAATGGTCCGGATCCCGCGCCGAAGATCGAGCGGGTCGAGGGCAAGGACTGGCTGATGACGCGGATCACCCAGAAGGGCGAGGTGACCGAGGTCTATCTCAACCTGCTGGCCGACGGCCGCATCCGCCACCGCAACGCCAACGCCGAACTGGGCGGCTGGCAGACCGACGCCTACCTTCTCGCCCTGACCTATCCGGAGGGCGGCTCGCCGCAGAAGCCCAGGCGGTGGTTCGTCGCCGACGGCAGCTATCTGCGCCGTGACGGCAAGGTGGAGCTGGACAGCCTGTCGAAGGCCTTCGTGGTCAAGACCCGGACCGGGCAGGGCGTCGAGGCCAGCATCCAGGGCCAGCCGACCTACGCCGTCCGCCTGGCCTGTGACGGAGCGAAAGCAATCAGGATCGACGGCGCCGCCAAGGCCTGCGAGGGCGACGTCGCCCTGGCCCGGCGCTCGCTTCCGCCGCGCTGAGAAACCTCTGAGACCTATTGTCGCATTTGTCAGACAAAAGAGTTGCCAGCTAACGATGATATCGATAACAATTGAGATGTAGCCGGTAAGGCGCGCCGTTCGAGCGCGCCGCCTGCTCGGGAGTGAAACGGGGCGCGCCAAGCGCCCGACGCCAACAGGAGAGCCCGCGCAAGCGGGACCAGACGGACCGCGCTAGCTTATCGGGCGCAGGTCTCGCAGGAGGGGAAACCATGCGAACCGAATTCCGCGCGCGGCTGCTGCTGACCGCATCGACCGCCGCCGTCGTCCTGGGCGCGGCCGGTCTGGCTCATGCCCAGACCGCGGCCCAGACCGGGGCTGCAACCACGGCCGCGCCGGCGACCGAAGAGACCGTCGAGGCGGTGGTCGTCACCGGCATCCGCCAGAGCCTGCAGTCGGCCGTGCAGGTGAAGAAGAACACGATGGAGGTCGTCGACTCCATCCGCGCCGAGGACATCGGCAAGCTGCCCGATCCCAACGTCGCCGAGACCCTGACCCGGATCCCGGGCGTGCAGGGCTATCGCTACGGCGGCGAGGGCGCTTCGCCCGTGGGCGTCGGCTCGGGGCTGACCATTCGGGGCCTGTCGGGCCAGACCGCCTCGCAGGTGGACGGCCGCTCCTACTTCACCGCCGGCGGCAGCGAGTTCAACATCGAGGGCGCCATCCCCGGCATGATCGCCGGCCTGGACGTCTACAAGAACCCCTCGGCCGAGCACATCGAGGGCGGCATCGGCGGCCTGATCGACATCAAGACCCGCCGGCCGCTCGACCTGCCCAAGATGTCGGGCAGCGTGGCGATCTCGGGCCGCTACAACGACATGGTCCAGCAGATGCAGCCGGAATATTTCGGCCTGGTCTCGCACAAGTGGGACGTGGGCGAAGGCGAGATGGGCCTGCTGCTCGGCGCCAACTACCAGAAGAGCTGGAACCGCTCGGACAACGCGCCGGGGCCCGGCGGGACCAACCTGCGCCGCGTGGCGCGGGCCGACAGCGGCGACTGCAACGCGACCAATCTCGGCTCGGCCTACAACGCCAGCTACACCGGCCGCTCCGACGTCTCGTGCCTGATCGGGGTGACCGACGCCCAGGCCCTGGCCATGTCGGCGACCGACCGCGCCAACCTGGTCAACATGGCCGGCGTGCAGATCAACATCAACGAAGAGGACATCCAGCGGACCCGCAAGGGCTTCGCCGGCGCCTTCCAGTGGAAGGTGCGCCCGGGCCTCGAGTTCTATGTCGACGGCAACTACAACTCCTACCTCTACCACCAGAGCTATCGGTTCCTGAACGGCTCGGACAGCCGCTACGTCCAGGGGCTGACGACGACGGGCTTCAGCACCACCGAGGGCCTGGCCAACCGCAACAGCAACGGCGGGACCGACGAGGTGCTGGCCGGCCAGCGCTTCGCCAGCGGCACGCTCCTGGGCTCGACCTTCAGCTCGATCGGCGGCGACGAGCATCGCCTGTACGAGACCTGGATCCTGGCCGGCGGCGCCAAGTGGTCGCCGACCGACGACCTCGACCTGAAGGCCGACCTCTCCTACGTGAAGGCCGACCAGAGCCAGGATAACCGCTCGGTGACCATGACCCCGAAGGCGGGCCTGACCTGGGACGTGAAGCGCTCGATCGGCACGCCGCAGACCGTGTCGATCAGCGGTCCGGACCTGGCCAATCCGGCCAACTGGGTGCTGGTCAACTACGCCAACGGCACCAACAACGTCTATGACGACGCCGGCCTGGCCGCCCAGCTCGACGGCAAGCTGCGCATCCACGACAGCTTCATCAAGGACGTGAAGTTCGGCGCGCGCTACTACCGGAAGAAGTCGAAGTTCTACAACTACTCCTTCAGCGGCAAGAACCTGACGACCGACGGCCTGGCCCTGACGGCCACCCAGTCGAACGGCATACTGGCCTCGACCGTGCAGGACCTCGTCGAGGGTTCGCACACCAACTGGTTCGACGGCGAGGCCGGCTATTCCGGCGGCTTCCTGACCTTCTCGCCCGACGCCCTGCTGGGCGACAACGTCCGCAACCGCTTTGCGCTTGCCGGCATACCGTCCGAGGACTCGCTGCCCGAGGTGCTGCTGTCGCGCCGCAAGGCGGTGGAAGAGACCCTGGCCGCCTACGGCGTGGTCGACTTCGCCTTCCTCGACGACCGCATCCGCGGCAACGCCGGCGTGCGGGTGGTGCGCACCAACCTCGAAGCCGAGGCCCGGGTCACCGACACCAGCGGGACGACCTCGGTCATCGTCCCCAACACCAAGAGCAACGAATATACCGACGTCCTGCCGACCCTGAACGTCACCGGCTACATCCAGGACGACCTGCTGCTGCGCTTCGGCTTCGGCAAGGGCCTGACCCGTCCCAGCGTCGGCGACATCAACCCGACGGTGTCGGTCAACCTGACCAGCGGCACGGGCAGCCAGGGCAACGCCAATCTCCAGCCGCTGCGGGCCTACAGCTACGACCTGTCGCTGGAGAAGTATTTCGGCTCGACCAGCTATGTCTCGGCCGCCGCCTTCTACAAGAAGGTCGACGGCTTCCCGATCGGGGTGGAGAGCTGCCAGACGGTGGCGACCTCGCAGCCCTATACCGGCGTGACGCCCAACAACTGCCCGACCGGCCAGTTCCGCATCACCCAGACCCAGAACGCCGACCCCGGCTTCGCCAAGGGCGTGGAGTTCGCGGCCCAGACCTTCTTCGACTACGACTTCGTGCCGGAGTTCCTGCACGACTTCGGGGTTCAGGGGTCCTACACCTGGGTCAAGACCGAGCTGCCGATCCTGATCAACGGCAAGGTCGTCAAGGTGCGCCAGCCCTTCCAGTCGGACCAGAACTGGAGCCTGGCGGGTCTCTACGAGAACAAGATCGTCTCGGCGCGGCTCGTCTACACCTACCGCTCGGACTACGTGCTGTTCGGCGTGGCCGCCAACCCGATCGATGGCCGCTACCTGAAGGGCTACGGCCTGCTCGACGCCTCGGTGAACCTCAACCTGCGCGACGATCTCACCCTGTCGCTGACGGCCTCGAACCTGACCAACAAGGCCCCGATCCGCTATGTCGGCGAGCCCGACAACGGCTACGACACCGACGTCCTGCGCCAGTACTTCATGAACGGCCGGGTCTACGGGATCAGCCTCCGCTACAAGTTCGGCGGCTAGCCGCCGGACGCATCCTTTCCTCTCCCGAGGGCTGGGGCGCCGTCCGCGAGACGGCGCCCTTTCTTTTGGTTGGAGCGCGGGGAGAGGAGGGCGGCTGAAACGCTTCCGATACGCCGGATAGGAACCGACACGCTCTCGTTGTTCGCCGTAGCCGGGCGCACATCTGGGGGACTCAAAACCAGACTGAACTGATCCCGCGGGCCGCAGTTGGCGGCCGGGAAAGCGGTCAGCATGTCGATCTACGAAACCGTCTACAGACTGATGGTCTCCCTGCCTTCGGCCGACGGCGAGATCCACGAGCCGGTCAAGGCCGCCATCCGCAGCGCCGGCGCCCGCAACCGCCAGATCCTGCTGTCCTATCCGCCCAAGGTCGGCGGCACCTTCATGCGCACGGCGCTGATCCACCTGCTGGGCAAGCACTACAAGGCGGGGCTGTCGCGCGGCTCCTACGCCAATTGCGACCACTCCCGCGACCCGTACTTCCCGCTGCTGCTGAACCAGCACCTGGTGAAGGGCGAGCGCCCGCAGGCGACGGTGATGCACCTGCACATGTACCCCAACCGCCATGCGACCGACATTCTGGAGGTCTTCGGGGTGTCGGTGGTGCTGGCCTCGCGCAACATCTTCGACGCCCTGGTCAGCCTGCGCGACATGCATGAGAAGGCGCAGGCCGACGGCCGGCGGATGGACGACGCCCTGCTGCACTCGGGCCGCAGCTACTATGAGATGGACGCGCGCGAGCGCCGCCACAGCCTGGTCCACATCGCGCCGCTCTGGTACGCGCGGTTCTACGGCCAGTGGCTCGACCACCAGCGGCGCCGCCTGGCCGAGGGGCGGCCCGCGCCCCTCTGGCTGAAGTACGAACAGCTGCGCACCGACCCGCGCGGGGCCTTGGCCCTGCTCGCCGCCCATGTCGATCCGGGCAACGCCTACAGCGAGGCCGAGCTCGACGCGGCCCTGGCGCTCAGCCTGACCGACAAGGAGAGCGTGCGCCTCAACAAGGGCGTCGCCGGACGTGGCGACGCCTTCTTCTCGGACGAGGAGAAGCAGGCGATCCGCGCCATCCTGGCGCCCGCGGGCGAGGAGGCGCTGGTCGAACTGGGCGTGCTGTAGGCGTCGGCGTCTCGGGCGAAAACCACGCGAGGCCTTGGACGCCTAGCGGAACCTCAACCCCACCACCTCGCCGGTGACGGCGATGTCGCCGTCCTGGGGCGCCTTGATCGGCTTGCCGCCGATGGTCAGGTTGTCGATCGTGACGTTCTTGACGGCGGTGGTCGCCGACAGGCCCCGGATGATCGACTGGCTGGGCAGGCCCTCGCCGGTGAAGGCGACGTTGCGGATCACGACGCCGTCGATCCCGCGTCCCGCCGCCTTGTTGTAGCGGGGGTTGTTTCCGGCCACGAGGTTGATCAACTTGCCCTCCTCGATCCGGTCTACGCGGATGTCGCTGAAGGTGATGTTCCTGATCAGGGTGCTGTCGCCGGAATAGGCGGCGATCACGCCCTCCCAGTCCGGATCATCCTCGTCGAGATTGGCCACGTCGATGTTGGCGAAGGTCACGTCGCGGATCGTGCGGGGATCGGCGTTGTCGCCGAAGTGGCCGACATAGAGGGCGTGGGCGACGTCGACCCACAGCCGCATGTTCGAGACCTTGATGTCGAAGGTGTCGCCCGGCGGGTTGGGATCGGGAACGCCGGTCTGGGCGGCCTTGGCGCGGCACAGCGGGCAGTCGGCGACCGCGTAGACCACCACGGCGTCGTCGGACACCCGCAGATAGCCGTCGGCCACCGTCACATGGCGCGAGGTCGAGATGTTGATCCCGTCCGACCACTTGCCCGAGGTGAAGCCGGTCAGCTGGCTGACGCTGACGTTCGCCGAATTGCGGATGTTCATCACTCGGGCGGCGTCCTTGCGGTCGCTGTTGACGATGATCAGGTCGGAGACCTCGACGTCGCGGGCTTTTTCCAGGTCGATCGCCCGGCCCGGATCCCACAGCAGGCCGCGGCCGGAGATCTTCACGTCGCTGACGCCGGAAAGCTCGAAGGCGCCCTTCAGCACCGCCCCGCCGTCGAGATAGACCTTCTGGCCCGACTTGACCGGGAAGTAGTCCAGGCCCGCCGGCGGCGTGTGGAAGCCGGGGCCGAAATAGACGACGTCGCCGCCGGCCGGGCGCGGCGGGGGCAGGGCGCCGGCCACGATGTGCAGGTTGCGCAGGCGGTCGTCGTCGAACTGCAGCGAAAACCGCTCGGGCCTGGTCAGTGTCATGCGCAGGACCGGGCCCTGGCGCTGGGGCTTCACGGCGCTCGACAGCGGCGCGACCGAGACCTCGGCGAAGCGGCCGTTGTTCTTCATCACCTCCAGTTCGACCGTCCCGTCGAAGTCGAAATAGACCATCGAGGCGTTCAGCTTGGTGTCGGTGTCGACCTGCACCCGGTATTCGTAGAGATCGCGCCATTGCCCGCCGGGCTCGCGCACGCGGACGGTGAAGTCGTCGTTGTGGGCCGCGTACAGCAGCTGCGGCGGAACCGGATAGGTCCGCAGCTCGCCGGCCAGGGCCGTCCCGCCCAGCATCAGCAGCGCGGCCAGCGCCGTCGCGGCGCGCGTCTTCCCGTGGCTCATCCGTCTCCGCCCGTATTGGTTATCGATCTTATGATATCGATATCAATGGTGGGTGTGGGAGGCAAGCGGGCGAAGGGCGGGCGGCTTGCAAACAAGCTTGTCATCCCGGCCGGAGGCGCGCAGCGCCGTAGAGCCGGGACCTCGCACACTGGCAGTTTCTGAACGGTGCGAGGTCCCGGCGCTCCGCTGCGCTACGGCCGGGATGACAAACTTCCTTGGCCGAGCGAGGCTCTCGCTGAGCCCTAAGCCGCCTCCGCCTGCCGCACGCGGTCGGCCACGAAGGCCATGTGGTCGGGCATGGTGTCGGCCGAGCGGGCGATGACCGCGCGGATCTCGTTCATGCGGGCGCGCAGCAGGTCGTCGCTCATGACGTCGGCCATTGGGTCCCAGCCCTTGGGCTTGAGCCCCTGGCCGACCATGACGGCGAACCAGGATGTGTCGTTGAACAGCTCCTCGTTCTCGCGGAAGATCCGGCCGTGGCTCTCGAAGACGGCGATCTTGTCGGCCAGGTAGTCGGGGGTCGGCATCTCCCGCAGATAATCCCAGTAGGGCGTGTCCGAGCGCTCGGTGGCCTTGTAGTGCAGGATCAGGAAGTCGCGGATCTTCTCGTACTCGAAGGTCATCACCCGGTTGTAGCGGTCGATGTCGGGCTGCTGGAACCGGCGGTCGGGGAACATGGCCAGAAGGCGCGAGATGCCCACCTGGATCAGGTGGATGCTCTGGCTTTCCAGCGGCTCCATGAAGCCGGCCGACAGGCCGATGGCCACGACGTTCTTGTTCCAGCTCTTCTTGCGGCGGCCGGCCTTGAAGCGCAGCAGGTTGGGATCGGCCAGGGGCTCGCCGTCGAGATTGGCGAGCAGATAGGCCGTGGCCTCGTCCTCGCTGATGTGCGCGCTGGAGAAGGCGTAGCCATTGCCGATGCGGTGCTGCAGCGGGATCCGCCACTGCCAGCCGGCCGGGCGGGCGGTGGCGCGGGTGACCGGGTCGGTCGAGCCGCCGGAGGCGCAAGGGAGCGCCACGGCGCGGTCGTTGAGCAGCCAGTGCGACCAGTCCTCGAAGCCGCTCTTCAGCGCGCCCTCGATCAAGAGGCCGCGGAAGCCCGAGCAGTCGATGAAGAGGTCGCCCTCGACGAGCGTCCCGTTCTCCAGCGTCACCGACTCCACGAAGCCGTCGGTCCCGCGCAGGGCGACGTCGGTGATCCTGCCCTCGATGCGGCGCACGTGGCGGGCCTCGGCGTAGTCGCGCAGGAAGCGGGCGTAGAGGCCGGCGTCGAAGTGGAAGGCGTAGGCGATGTCGCCCAGCGGCGAGTTCTTCTGGCCCGTCGGGCGCTGGAACCGGGCCTGTGAGGCCGCCAGCGACTGCAGGGAGTATTCGGAAAGGTCGGCGGCCTCGCCCATCGCCTGGTAGCGCAGCCAGTAGGCGTGGAACGACACCCCCTCCATGTCGACGCCGTAGGGGCCGAAGGGGTGGTGGTAGGTGTGGCCGATCTGCTTCCAGTCGCGGAACTCGATGGCCAGCTTGTAGGTGGCCTTGGTGCGACGCAGGAAGTCGTCCTCGTCGAGCCCCAGCATGCGGTTGAACATGTTGATCTGGGGGATGGTCGACTCGCCGACCCCGACCGTGCCGATGGCCTCGCTCTCGATGACGGTCACCTTGGTGACCCCGTCCTTGAGGAAGCGTCCCAGGGCGGCGGCGGTCATCCAGCCGGCCGTGCCGCCGCCGACGATGACGACGTGGCGGATGCGGTCGTTCGTCATGCGGGAACTCCTTCGCTGGCCCCGCAGTAGCGGGCGACGAAATCGGCGTGGCTGGGCATGGCTTCGGCCGTGCGGGTGATCAGGGTCGAAAGGTGCGAGAGGCGCTGCAACACCTGGTCGCCTGGCAGGCTGTCGACCAGCGGGTCCCATTCCTCCGGCACGATCCCCTGGCCCAGCAGCACGGCCAGCCAGTTGGGCTCGTGGAAGAGGTCGTAGTCGGAGGGGAACCAGCGGCCGCGATGGGCGAACAGCTCCATGCGCCGCGCCAGGCTGTCGGGCACGGTCATCGACGACAGGTAGCGCCAGTAGTCGGTGTCGTCGCGGCGGGTGGCGTGGAAGTGCAGGACCACGAAGTCGCGGATGCGATCGACCTGCTCGGCGGTCAGGCGGTTGTATTCGTCGATCTCCAGCGGATCGACGCCGTGGCCGGGGAACAGGGCCAGCAGCTTGGTGATGCCGGCCTGGATCATGTGGATGCTGGTGCTTTCCAGCGGCTCGATGAAGCCGGCCGACAGGCCGATCGAGCAGACGTTCTTCTCCCAGGCCCGCTCGCGACGGCCCGGCGTGAAGCGCAGGAAGTTGGGCTCGTCGGTCGGCCGGCCGTCGAGATTGGTCAGCAGGGTGTCGAGCGCCCGCTCGTCGTCGACGTGATGGCTGGAATAGACGTAGCCGTTGCCGATGCGGTGCTGCAGCGGGATGCGCCACTGCCAGCCGCCCTCGCGGGCCGTGGCGCGGGTGAAGGGCGTCAGGCCGTCGCCGCCCAGCTCGCACGGGATGGCCACGGCGCGGTCGTTGGGCAGCCAGCGGCTCCAGTCCTGGTAGGGGACCTTCAGGGCCTGGCCGATCAGCAGGCCGCGGAAGCCCGAGCAGTCGACGAAGAACTCGCCCTCCACCCGGCGGCCGTCCTCCAGGACCACGGCCTCGACGAAGCCGGTCTCGGCGTGCTGGTCGACCTGCGCGATCCGGCCCTCGACGCGGGTGACGCCGCGGGCCTCGGCGAAGCCGCGCAGGAAGCGGGCGTAGAGGCCGGCGTCGAAATGGTAGGCGTACCTGAGGCTCGACATCACCTTGGCCGGATCGGGATCGGGCAGGGCGAAACGCCAGCGCCGGGCGGCGGCCTCGGTCAGGTTGAAGTCGCCGATCGGGCCGGCCTGGCTGGCGAACTTGCGCCAGACCTGGTGGAACTTCACGCCCTCCAGGTCGAGGCCGAAGGTCCCGAACGGGTGGTGGTAGGTCTCGCCGATCGCGCCCCAGTCGACGAACTCGATGCCCAGCTTGAAGCTGGCCTTAGTGGCCCGCATGAAGGCGCGCTCGTCCAGGCCCAGCATGGCGTTGAAGGTCAGGATCGGCGGGATGGTGGCCTCGCCAACGCCCACCGTGCCGATGGCCTCGGACTCGACGAGGGTGATCTTCAGGCCCTGGGCGCTGAGGGTCTTGGCCAGGGCGGCGGCGGTCATCCAGCCGGCCGTGCCGCCGCCGACAATGACCACGGACTTCAGCCGTTGGTCTGACATGGTAAGCCCCTTCCACCCCGAAGATCTTATGTCTGGACGGCCTTTTTGACCGTTTCAAGCGGGTCGTAAATTGACGACGCTGTCGGCCTTTGTCACCTCGCCTTCGTCAGAAAAGCGCTTTCAGGTCGCTACATCGGCGAGATAATCCAGTAAAAACAGAAGCTTGATCGCTGTGTTGCGTCAGATTGCAGAGTTCTTTCAACACCCTTGACGTGGTCGACCTTTGCCATATCATCAGACCAATAATGGTCTCGACATATGACCAATGGTAGCGCTACCGAGCTACCGGGACTGGGGAGGAATACAAGAATGAGCTCCGCAAAAGGAGCGTCCGCGACCCGTGGGCGCCACACTCTCGGCGACAATCTGAAGTTCGGCCTGCGCTGCGGGGCCTCGGCCCTGGCGATCAGCCTGGTGTTCGGCGCGACGGCCATGGCCCAGACGGCGGCCAAGAAAGACTCCACCGAGGACACGGTCGACGAGGTGATCGTCACCAGCATCAAGCAGAGCCTCAAGAGCAGCCAGCAGCTGAAGCAGTCGTCCGAGATCATCGGCGACTCGATCACCGCCGAGGACATCGGCGCCCTGCCGGACCGCTCGGTGACCGAGGCCCTGCAGCGCGTGCCCGGCGTGTCGATCAACCGCTTCGCCGCCGGCGTGGACCCCGACCACTTCTCGGTCGAAGGCTCGGGCGTCGTGGTCCGCGGCCTCAACTTCGTGCGCTCCGAGCTGAACGGCCGCGACACCTTCACCGCCAACAACGGCCGGATCCTCAGCTTCGCGGACGTGCCGTCCGAGCTGATGGGCGGCGTCGACGTGTTCAAGAGCCCCTCGGCCGACCTGATCGAGGGCGGCATTTCGGGCACGGTGAACCTGCGCACGCGCCTGCCGTTCGACAGCAACAAGCGCATCCTGTCGCTGTCGGCCGAGGCCAGCTACGGCGACATGGTCAAGAAGTGGAAGCCGACCTACTCGTTCCTCTATAGCGACCGCTTCGACACCAACATCGGCGAGATCGGCGTCCTCGCCAGCTTCGTGAACTCCGAGCTGGCCAGCCGCAGCGACGCCATCCAGGTGTCGAACTTCGGTTGCCGCACCAACCTGGGCGTCACCACCGGCGACTGCGGCAACGGAACCAAGGGGGTGTGGTTCCCGCGCGGCGCGGCGTTCCGCTCGACGACCAACGAGCGCGAGCGCCAGGGCCAGGCCGGCGCCATCCAGTGGCGGAGCAACGACGGCACGATGCAGGCCGCGTTCCAGTACCTGCGGTCGAAGTCGACGACCAAGTGGACCGAGCACGCCGTCGAGATCGCCACCGACAACGTGACCAGCAACGGCGACTCGCGCCCGGCCGCCGGCACCACCTTCACCTTCGACGAGGACGGCGTCTTCACGAACGGCATCATCACCGGCACCACCGGCTGGCGCGCCGATCAGAACGGCTCGGATCCGCGCACGCCGATCAACGGCCTGCAGTCGAACAACATCCGCCGCGACGAGCAGACGACCAACCTCACCACCGACTACGGCTTCAACTTCAAATGGACGCCGAACGAGCACTGGGGGATCCAGTTCGACGCCCAGCACGTGGATTCCAAGGTCGATGCGATCAGCATGGGCCTGTGGGGTTCGACGTTCCAGAACGCGGCGATCACCCTGAACGGCACGGACGCGCCGACCGTGACCTTCCTGCCGCCGGCCAACGGCACCTCTGTGGTCACCTGCACGACCTACAGCGCCAGCTGCCCGTCCTACGCCCAAGGTACGCACACCAGCCTGAGCGACCCGTACAACAGCTTCTGGCGCTCGGCGATGGACCACATCGAGCAGTCGGAAGGCACCGAGGACGCGGTCAAGATCGACGTCGAATACAAGTTCGACAACGACAGCTGGCTGGACTCGATCAAGGGCGGCGTCCGCTGGTCCGAGCGTGACCAGACCACCCGCTTCTCGGCCTACAACTGGGGCGTCATCAGCGAGATCTGGGGCAGCGGCGGCCCGGTGTGGATGACCGACGCCATCAACAGCAACCCGTCCACCGCCGGCGGTTCCGACAGCACCGCCCTGATCGAGAAGTACGTCTTCGACAACTTCATGCGCGGCAAGGTCGCCGTCCCCACCGGCTCCGACGGGCGGCTGTTCTATTCGCAGAACCTGATCGAGAACTACGCGGCGGTCTCGCAGTTCGCCCTGTCGGTGGGCGACGAGTGGCGCACGCGCCTGGTGAACGGCTGTCCGCAGAACTGGGTGCCGCTGGCGCAGCGCTGCAACGTCGTCTCCGGCACGCCCTTCCGTCCGCAGGAGATCAACCCGGTCAACGAACAGACCGAGTCGGCCTACCTGATGGCGCGCTTCAAGGGCGTGACCGGCGACTACAAGGTCAGCGGCAATGTCGGCCTGCGCTACACCAGGACCGAGCGCGTCGCCGACGGCTACCTGGCCTTCCCGCTGGTCTCCAGCCTGCCGACCGAGCTCGACTGCGCGTCGGTTCCGGCCGGACAGACGCCTTCGCCGTTCTGCCAGCTGACGCCGGCGGTCCGCGCGGCTTCGCGCCTGTGGGCCAACGGCGCGCTCGTGCCTAGCCGGGTCAGGACCTCGTTCGACTACCTGTTGCCGAGCTTCAACCTGAAGGTCATGGCGCCGCACGGCCTGCAGTATCGCCTGGGTCTGTCGAAGACGATCACGCCGCCCGACATCGGCCTGACCCGCAACTTCTACAACCTGACCCTCAACACCAACGCCGACGGCATCACCAACGGCGTGCCCAGCGGCAACGTCCCCGTCGGCAATCCCTACCTGAAGCCCACCCAGTCCAAGAATATCGACGCCTCGGTGGAATGGTACTTCGCGCCGGTCGGTTCGCTGACCTTCGCGGCCTTCTGGAAGGAACTGACGGACGTCGCCTACAACAGGACCAGCCGGGTGCCGTTCACCAACAACGGCGCGACGTTCGACGTGGTTGTCACCCAGCCCGGCAACTCCGACGTCAAGGCCACGGTCAAGGGCTTCGAGATCGGCTACCAGCAGTTCTACGACTTCCTGCCCAAGCCGCTGGACGGGTTCGGCATCAACGCCAACTACAGCTACATCGAAAGCAGCGGGGTGCCGCAAAGCACGCTGTCGGCGACCGACCCCGACGTGGCCGCCGGCCGCATCACCACGGTCGACACCAGCAAGCTGCCGCTGCAGGGCCTCTCGAAGCACAACGTCAACTTCGCGGCGATCTACGAGAAGGGGCCGGTGTCGGCGCGCCTGGCCTACAACTGGCGCTCGGACTTCCTGCTCACCGTCCGCGACGTGATCGTGCCCTACGCCCCGATCATGAACGAGGCGACCGGGCAGCTGGACGGTTCGTTCTTCTACACGATCAATCCGAAGATGAAGATCGGCGTCCAGGGCGTGAACCTGCTGAACGAGACCACCCGCACGACCCAGGTGCTCAACAGCAACCTGCTGAAGACGGGCCGCTCCTGGTTCGTCAACGACCGGCGCTACACCATCGTGTTCCGCGCCAGCTTCTAGATCTTCGACGGGACGCGCGGCAGCTTACCGCCGCGCGTCCGCCTTCCTGCCGACTTTGTCCGCGCATCGTCCTTGGCGGTGCGCGGTTTCTTTTGAGTGCGAGGCTTTCATGATCAACCGCCGCCGCGTGTTGTTGGCTGCCGGAGCCGCCGCCCTGGCGTCGCCGGCCCTGGCCGACGGGAAGGCGCTCAAGGACCTCGCCGCCGCCAAGGGGCTGGTCTTCGGCAGCGCCGTCGGCGCGGGGCCGCCCGGATCGCTGACCGGCTCGTTCGAGGACGCCCGCTACCGCGCGCTGCTGGCGGCCGAGTGCGGGGCGCTGGTGCCCGAGAACGAGCTGAAGTGGTACGTGCTGCGCCCGACCGAGCAGGCCTTCGCCTTCGCGCGCGCCGACCGCATCGCCGCCTTCGCGGCCGAACACGGCCAGGCCCTGCGCGGCCACACCCTGCTGTGGCATCACCCGCAGTGGTTTCCCGGCTGGCTGAAGACCTACGACTTCGGGGCCAGGCCCGCCGCCAAGGCGCAGGCGCTGATCAGCGAACACATCGACCGGGTCTGCGCCCGCTATCCCCAGGTCTATTCCTGGGACGTGGTCAACGAGACCGTCGACCCGGCCGACGGCGCCTTGCGCCGCACGGTCTTCTCCGACGCCATGGGCGGGGTCGAGCCGGTGCTGGACCTGGCCTTCCACGCCGCCCGCAAGGCCGCGCCAAAGGCCCGCCTCGTCTACAACGACTACATGAGCTGGGAGGCTGGCAACGAGAAGCACCGCCATGGCGTGCTCAAGCTGCTGGAGGGCTTCAGGAAGCGGAACACGCCCGTCGACGCCCTGGGGATCCAGAGCCATATCGGGGCCGAGAACGCCGACAGCTTCACCGGCTTTGGCCGGCCGCAGGAGAAGGACTGGCGGGCCTTCGTCGATGCGGTGACGGGCCTGGGCTACGACCTGGCGCTGACCGAGTTCGACGTCCACGACAAAGGGCTGCCGGCCGACTTCGCCGCGCGCGACGCGGCCGTGGCCGCCTATGGCAAGGCGTATCTGGATTTGATGCTCGACTACCGCCAGACCCGGGAACTGCTGGCCTGGGGGCTGGTCGACAAATATTCCTGGCTACAGAACCAGTGGCTGCGCCAGGACAAGGCCCCCAAGCGGCCGACGCTCTATGACGACGCCTATCGGCCCAAGCCGCTACGCGAGGCGGTGGCCGCCGCCCTGGCCGCCGCGCCGTCGCGATAGGGGCGGGCCCACGGGGGAGGGGACGGCGGCGGCATGCGGAAGCGCATACGTCTGGGCCGCCTAATTTCCTGATGTTCGCCGAGCGCGCGTTCAGGCGGGCGGCGTAAGGCGCGGGCCCCATTGCAGGTAGGCGGCGAAGGCCAGCGAGCCGATCACCACCCAGCCGACGAAGAGCGCGAACATCGGATGGCGTTGCCACCAATGCGCTCCGTTCAGCGCGCCGCCAGAAGACCTGGCCATGACGTTTCCTTCCCGACGAGCGAAGAACGGTCTAAGTAGAAAATAGCCGTTCTTCTTCTCAGACCAACGAGAGCCCTCGGTTTTTAGTGTGCTCTCGTTCGGTCGGATGTCTATTCTGACATTTCGTCGCACAAATAACACGAGTCGCCGAATATGCGCACCGCTCTCATCGCCCTGGGGTTGATTCTCGCCGCTGGTCCGGCCCTGGCCCAGACGCCGTCGCCGGCCCCGGACGTCACCGTCAACGCCGCCGGCGACAACCTGGCCAAGTCCACGGCCTGGCTGGCCGCCAACGCCAAGCAGCCGGGCGTGATCAGCCTGCCGTCGGGCCTGCAGTACAAGGTCACGACCTCGGGCGCGAAGACCGCGCCGTCGCCGAAGGAGGGCGACATCATCAAGGTCCACTACGAGGGCAAGCTGGTCGACGGCACGGTGTTCGACAGCTCGTTCGAGCGCGGCCATCCGATGATCGCGCCGCTGGGCGGCCTGGTGCCGGCCTGGATGGAGGCCATCCCGAAGATGAAGGTCGGCGACGAATGGACGCTGTTCGTGCCGCCGAGCCTCGGCTACGGCGACCGCGACGCCGGCCCGATCCCGGCCAACAGCGTGATGATCTTCCGCGTGAAGCTCATCGACATGATGACGGCGGACTAAAGAGAAACCTCCCCCTGTGGGGGAGGGGATCGCGTAGCGATCGGTGGGGGGCGTGACCGCAGGCCAGGCAAGCGCCGAGGCAGCTGAAAACGTCCCCCCACCGGCCTTCGGCCGCCTCCCCCAGAGGGGGAGGTTCCCTACTTCCTCGACTTCATCAGCGGCTGAATCTTCGTGCCGAAATCGTCCATGCCCTGGACGAAGTCGTCGAAGGTCAGCAGCACGCCGCCGGTGCCGGGCACTTCGGCGATCTCGTCCAGCATGCGGGCGATGCTTTCGTAGCTGCCCACCAGCGTGCCCATGTTGAGGTTCACCGCCGATTCCGGGGCGGCCAGCTGGGCGGTGTTGGTGGTCGAGCCCGCCGCCGCGTTGGGCGCGGCCTGGTTGGTCAGCCAGGCCAGGGCGTCCTGGTCGGCGCCGTCACGGTATTTCTGCCACTTGGCCAGCGCCTTCTCGTCGGTCTCGTCGGCGATGATCATGAACAGGATGAACGAGGCCACGTCGCGGCCGGTCTTGGCGGCGGCCGCTTCCAGCCGCTTGTTGACCGAGGCGAAGGCCGTGGGGGTGTTGGTGCCCTTGCCCAGGGCGAAGCTGTAGTCGGCGTATTGCGCGGTGAACGCCAGGCCCTCGTCGGACGAGCCGGCGCAGATCAGCTTGGTGTCCTGCGGGTGCGGGCTGACCCGGCAGTCGTCCATGGTGAAGTACTTGCCCTTGAAGTCCGAAACGCCGGTCTCCAGCAGGTCCTTCAGCACGGTCGCGTATTCGGCCAGGTAGTTGTAGCGATCGGTGTAGTGGCCTTCGCCGGGCCACAGGCCCATCTGGCTGTATTCGGCCTTCTGCCAGCCGGTCACCAGATTGATGCCGAAGCGCCCCGGAGCGATCGAGTCGATGGTCGAGGCCATGCGCGCGACGATGGCTGGCGGGATGGTCAGGGTGGCGACGGTGGCGAAGATCTTGATCTTCTGGGTCACGGCCGCCAGGCCCGCCATCAGGGTGAAGCTCTCGAGATTGTGCTCCCAGAACTGCGTCTTGCCGCCGAAGCCGCGCAGCTTGATCATCGAGAGCGCGAAATCGAGCCCGTATTCCTCGGCCTTCTGGACGATGGTCTTGTTGAGCTCGAAGCTCGGCATGTACTGCGGCGAGGTCTCGGAGATGAGCCAGCCGTTGTTGCCGATGGGGATGAAGACGCCGACCTGCATGGGATTACTGCCCCCTTCTGTGATGTGAGTGGCGCGACGAGAAAGATGCTCCCCCTCTGGGGGAGCTGTCGCGAAGAAGCGACTGAGGGGGATTAGCGCCGGCGCTGGCCCCCTCCGGCCCTCTGGGCCACCTCCCCCAGAGGGGGAGGATTTGAGCGGAGGGCCTCGTCACGCCCCCTCCAGGAACCGCACCAGCGAGGCGTTGAACCTCTCCGCGTCGGTCACGCTCGAGGCGTGGCCGCCCCAGGGCAGCACATCGAGCGTCGCGTTGGGCAGGCGCTCGGCGAGGCGGTGGGCGCAGGTGACGGGCACCAGCATGTCGTCGGCCGTGGCGCTGACCAGCACCGGATGAGTGATGCGCGGCAGGTCGGCGTCGACGTCGAAGGCCAGCAGGGCGCCGATGCGGGCCAGCATCACCGCCTTGGGCGGGAAGCCGGCCACGTGGTGCGGCTCCTCGGCGGCCAGACGCTCGCTGTTTTCCGAGATCCAGGTCGCCGGATAGAGGAACAGGGCCTGGGCGTGCACATAGGCCGCCGGGCCGGTGTCGTTCAGCAGGTGCAGACGGGTGTCGAAACAGCGCTTGATGTGCGGATCGGGCCGCGACCAGCCGTTGACGACCGCCAGCTTGCCCAGCCGGTCGGGGTGCGAAAGGGCCAGCGCCAGGCCGGCGTTGCCGCCGGCCGCGTGGCCCACGACATGGGCCTTGGCGATCCCCAGGGCGTCCAGGACCTTGACGATGTCGTCGGCCATGTCGGCGACGGCGTAGGGCTTGTCGGCCGGCAGTTCGCGGACGCTGCGGCCCGTGCCGCGGTGGTCGTACAGCACGACCGGCCAGCGCGCCGTCAGCGCCGCCATCTGCGGCCCCCAGAAGCTGCCCGAACCGCCCAGGCCCGACGACAGCAGCACGACCTCGCGGCCGGCCACCGGCCCGCCGTGGAGTTCGTAGTGGAGGCCGTCGACTGTGCCCGACGTCATGCCCGCACCCCAATCCGCTCATCCCCGCGAAGGCGGGGACCCAAGCTGACTCGCGGGTGCGGGCGCGGCCGAGCCGAGATCCGCAGACTCGGCTTGGGTCCCCGCCTTCGCGGGGAGGCTCGGAGGAAAAGTGACGGGGCCAGGATCATACGGATCAGCGTTTGCCGATGTGGGCGACGGTGGCGATCTCGACCAGGAAATCGGGGCGCACCAGGCCGCACTGGATGCAGTAGCGGGCCGGCTTGTCGCCCGGGAAGTACTCGGCATAGACCTTGTTGATGGTCTGGTAGTTGGCCCAGTCGGTCAGGAAGATGTGGTTCATGGTCACGTCCTCCATCGTGCCGCCGGCCGTCTCGATCACCGACTTGATGGTCTCCAGCACCTGGCGCGTCTGACCCTCGGCGTCGCCGACATGGGCGACGTTGTTGTCCTTGTCGAAGGCCAGGGTGCCCGAGACGTAGACGATCCCGTCGGCCAGCGTGCCCGGCGAGAACGGCGCGATCGGCGTGCCCGTGCCGGGCGGGGTGATGACGGTCTTGGGCATCGGGTCCTGTCCTTCTAATAATTAAGTTCTTCATTCCGTCCGAAGACGGAAAACCTTGCTGGCCAAGCGCTCGACGCGCCTATTTCGGCGCGATCTGGCCGAACGCGCCCTTGAAGTCGGCCACGGTCGAGACCCAGCCAAAGAAGGTCTCGATGTTGTAGAGCGTGGCCTTCTGAACGAAGTCGGGACCGGCCTGGTGGGTGGCGTCCTCCAGCACCGTGCCGAAATATTCGAGGAAGAAGCCGTCGCGCAGGGTCGACTCCACGCAGACGTTGGTGGCGATGCCGACGAAGACCAGATTCTTGATGTTCCGCGACCGCAGCACGCTGTCGAGCTGGCTGTTGAAGAAGCCGGAATAGCGGGTCTTGTGCAGCTGGATGTCGCCCGGCTGGGGTGCGAGCTCGTCGACCAGCTCGTAGTCCCACTGGCCGCGGGCCAAAAGCTTGCCCTGCAGCTCGGGCTTGGCGCGCATGGTCTTCAGGGCGTTGGACTTCCACCAGTTGGGCGAGCCAGGGCCGCCGGCCTCGACATACTGGTCGTCCCAGCCGTTCTGGAAATAGATCACCTGCATGCCGGCCGCGCGGGCCGTCTCGAGCACGCCCTTGATCTGCTGGATGCAGGCGGCCGCGCCGCTGATGTCGAAGCCGGCCAGATCCAGATAGCCGCCGGGCGAGGCGTAGGCGTTCTGCATGTCGATGACGATGACGGCCGTGCGCTCGGGCGCCAGCGGGATCGGCTCGGGCCGGGCCGGCAGCATCACGGAGTCATCTGTGGCGATCATGAACGCTCTTCCCTCAGGTGCGGCTCTGCGGCGTGCATCCTGAGCGTCATGGAAGATCAATCTACGCGGCGACGCAATACGATCGATCCGACGGCGCCCCAGGATGGGTGCAGAGCGGATCGACCATCACCATGAGCGGAAGAACGGCGGTCAAGCGCCGGGCCGGCGCTTCGCGCCCGCGCCCGCGGCTGCCTGTTCAGGCGTCGGACAGCGAGGGCTCGTCGCCCAAAGCTTGGGCGCCGGACGGGTCGGGCAGGCGCACCGACAGGGCGCAGACCAGGCCCGTGGGCAGGTATTCGAACACGGCCTCGCCCTTCAGTTCGTTGCGCAGGCTGGCGGCGATCAGGCGCGAGCCGAAGCCCTTGCGCTGCGGTGGGCCGTCCAGCTTGGGTCCGCCGCTCTCGACCCAGCGCAGGGCCAGGCGCTGCGGATCGAGCGGATCGCGACGCCAGGTCACCTCCACCCGGCCGTTGGGGGTGGAGAGGCCGCCGTACTTGCTGGCGTTGGTGGCCAGCTCGTGGAAGACCATCGACAGGGCCAGGGCGGCGCTGGGCGGCAGGGCGGCCGGCGGCCCCTCGCAGCGGGCGCGGTCGCCATAGGGCTCCAGCGTCTGGCGCACGACGTCGGTCAGGTCGGCGCTTTCCCACACGGTGCGGGTCAGGAGATCGTGGGCGCGGGCCAGGGCGTAGAGCCGCTCGTTGAAGGCGTTGAAGCCCGGGGCGGCCTCGCCGCGGCCCAGGCTCTGCAAGGCCAGGGACTGCACCGTCGCCAGGGTGTTCTTCACCCGGTGGTTCAGCTCGTTGATCATCAGCTGTTGGCGGGCGGCGGCGCGCTTTTCGCCGGCCTCGCGGGCCCGCAGCTGGTTGGAGGCCGCGTGCAGGGCCTCGCGCACCTCGCCGATCTCGCGCAGGCCGCCGCTGGTCTGGGCCGGCATCTCGCCGCCGGCCGCCATGATCCGGGCGTCGGTCACCAGGGCCCGCACCTCGCCCGAGATCCCGCGCGAGAACAGCAGGGCGGCCGTGGCGCCGATGGCCAGCAGGACGAGGCCGGCGGTGACCAGCAGGGCCAGGGACGACAGGTTGGCGCGATCCAGCTCGGCGCGCGGCACGCCGACGATGAAGGTCCAGCCATAGGCGGCCGAGCGGCTGAAGGCCGACAGGGTGGGGGTGCCGTCGAGGGTGTAGGTCTCGAGCACGCCGTCGTTGTCGCGCGCCATGGCGTCCAGCATCGGCCGGCTGGCCGAGCGGCCCAGCATCTTCTCCTGGTCGCGCGAGCGGGCCACCAGCTTGGCGTTGCGGTCGACGATGCTGGCCGTCCAGCTGTGCGGCACGCCCTGGGCGGCGAACAGCGGGGCGAAGGCCGCGGGGGTCTGGATATAGGCCAGGTCGTAGAGCTCGCCGGCGACGATCACCGGCATGTCGATGGCCACGATCGGCTGCTTGACCACCTTGCCGAAGGTCAGGTTCGAGACGGTGGTGCGGCCCGAGCGCACGGCCGCCCAGCGTTCGGGCGGCAGGCCGGCGCTGCGGGGCGGGGCCTGGCCGGGCGGCAGGCGGGTGTTGACCACCTGGCCGTGGGGCGAGATCAGCACGATCCAGGCCGCGTCGGCGCCGATGGCGGCGCGGGCCTGGCGCTCGAAGCTTTCCAGGTCGCCAGAGGCGAGAGCGGGCGAGACCGACAAGGCCTGCAGCGTACTCTGGCCCTGGGCCAGCTGGCGATCGACGGCCAGGCCCAGCGCCCGGGTGGTGGCCACCAGTTGCTGCTCGTAGCGGCCCCGGCTCTGGCCGTATTCGGCGCGGGCCAGCAGGGCCATGAAGACGATGGCGGGCGCGACCAGGCACAGCGCCATGATCAGCAGGCGCCGCCTTACGGTGGGCGGCCCGGCTGCGGCGGTTGCGGCGTCGACCTGGGTCATGTCTCTGGCCAAACGCGAGCGGCTCCAACTTGAAGTGGCAAGAGAAAAGGGTGCGCTGACCCGCTGGTCAAGCTCCCCGCGACATCCCGTCGCGGGGGCTGATTAGCTCGCCGACTGCGGCGCCGTCGAGGCGCGCAGGGCCAGTTCGAACGGCAGCAGGCGATCGCCGCGCGGCGGCTTGCCGTCCTTGGCTGCGCTGGCGACGAGGATGTCTACGGCCTCGGCCGCCATCTCGGCCACCGGCTGGCGCACCGTGGTCAAGGGCGGCAGCGACAGGCGCACGCTGGGGGTGTCGTCGAAGGTGGCCAGCGACAGCTCGCCGGGGATGGCGACCGACAGCCGCCGGGCGACGTGCATCACCGCCAGAGCCGTCTCGTCGTTGCCGGCCAGGATGGCGGTGGGCCGGTCGGCGCGGCTCAGCAGGGCCTCGGCGGCGGCGACCCCGCCCTCGAAGGTGAAGTCGCCCGGAACCAGCAGCGTCTCGTCGACGGGCAGGCCGGCCTTGGCGAGGGCGTCGCGATAGCCGTCCTCGCGGGCGCGGCTGGCCAGGAAGCGCGGGCTGCCGGTGACGAAGCCGATGCGGTGGTGGCCAAGCGCCAGCAGGTGCCGGGTCAGGTCGCGGGCGGCCGCCTGGTCGTCCATCCGCACCCGCGCGCCGGGGCCGGCCTGGGCCGAGCCCAGGCGCACGAACGGAATCTGGGCCTTCTTCAGGGCGGCCAGCACCGTCGGGTCCTCGCAGTTGGGCGGCGTCAGGATCACCCCGTCGGGCCGCAGGGTGGACAGCACGTGCTGCACGCGCCGGGCCAGCTGGTCGGACTCCAGGTCGATCAGCTCGCACAGCAGGTGGTAGCCGTGGACGTCGCAGCGGAGCATGGCCCCGTACTGCATGCGGTCGATCCAGTTGTTGCCGCGGTCGCTGCGCCAGTTCTCCAGGGTAAGGGTGCGGTCGTTGAAGGCGACGATCAGGAACGAGCGGCCGCCGCCCATCCGCCGGGCGGCGATGTTGGGGCTGTAGCCCAGCTGCTCGATGGCAGCCTCGACGCGGGCGCGCAGGTCGGGGGTGACCGTCGGCTCGTTGTTGACCACGCGCGAGACGGTCTTGACCGAGACCCGGGCCTTTTCGGCCACATGGACGATGGTGACGTTGCGCATCGGGCCCCCGGCGCCGGCTGTCGGCGCGCTGACCTAGCGATAGCCCGGCCCCGGCGGCCGAGTCGAGCCGGTTCGCGGTCTTCGGCCTTCAATAGAGTACGCGAAAATCTCAGTAAGACATCATTGTCAGAAAAATTCTCTGCTGCATCTTCGCCTTTCCCGCAAAGGATATCGGCCGATTTGTCCTCAAGTGGACAAATTGAATCGTGTTGACATCAAGTAAGACAACGTTGTCTCGTGTCGATGTGAGGCGGTCGCGAGCAGACGACCCCGCGACGGGAGGCCAAGGCCATGCGCGATCGCGCGTGCGGACTTCCGCGCGCGTCGTCCGCCCTCGACGCCTCATCCCATGACGCTGCTCCCGCGGCGTGCTTTGGGCGCGGCGGCTCCTTCCCCTTTGCCGCCGCGCCTCTTTTTCGATCGAGGTCGCCGTGACGCCGTTCCGTGTTTCCGCCCTGGCCCTGCTGGCCGCCACCAGCCTGACCGGTCTCGCCGGCGCGCAGACGCTCACGCCGGCGGGCAAGGCCGCGGCCCACGTCGCCGCCTGGCCGGCGGCCAGGAGCCCCGCCGCCCTGACCGACGCGGCGACGGAAGCGAAGATCACGGCGCTGATGGCCAGGATGTCGGTGCGCGAGAAGGTCGGCCAGACGATCCAGGCCGACATCGGCTCGATCCGTCCCGAACAGCTGCGCGACTATCCGCTGGGCTCGATCCTGGCCGGCGGCAGTTCGGGTCCGAACGGTAACGACAAGGCGATAGCCAAGGAATGGGCCGATTTCATCGACCTGTTCCGGGCGGTGTCGCTCGAACAGCGCGACGGCCACGTGGCCATCCCGATCATGTTCGGCATCGACGCCGTGCACGGCCACAACAACCTGGTCGGCGCGACCCTCTTTCCGCACAACATCGGCCTGGGCGCTACCCGCGATCCCGACCTGATCGAGCGCATCGGCAAGGCCACGGCCGAGGAGGTGGCGGTCAGCGGCGGCGACTGGACCTTCGGTCCGACGGTGGCCGTGCCGCGCGACGACCGCTGGGGCCGCACCTACGAGGGCTATGGCGAGGATCCGGAGATCGTCAAAAGCTACGCCGGCCGCATGACGCTGGGCCTGCAGGGCAGGCTGGTTTCCGGCAAGGCGCTGGAGGCCGGCCACATCGCCGGCAGCGCCAAGCACTTCCTGGCGGATGGCGGCACCACGGGCGGCAAGGACCAGGGCGACGCGGCGGTGTCGGAAGCCGACCTCGTCCGCCTGCACGCCCAGGGCTACTCGCCCAGCATCGACGCCGGCATCCTGACGGTGATGGCCTCGTTCTCCAGCTGGAACGGCGTCAAGCACACCGGCAACAAGACTCTGCTGACCGACGTGCTGAAGGACCGCCTGGGCTTCACCGGCTTCGTGGTCGGCGACTGGAACGCCCACGGCCAGGTCGACGGCTGTTCCAACGTCTCGTGCCCGCAGGCCCTGAACGCGGGCCTCGACATGTACATGGCCCCCGACAGCTGGCAGGGCCTGTTCGACAATACCTTGAAGCAGGTCGAGGCCGGCGAGATCCCGATGGCGCGGCTGGACGACGCCGTGCGCCGGATCCTGCGGGTCAAGCTCAAGGCCGGCCTCTTCGACCGCGTCGCCCCGCCGGTGCAGGGCCGCTTCGAGCGCGTCGGCGCGCCCGACCATCGCGCCCTGGCCCGCGAGGCGGTGGCCAAGTCGCTGGTGCTGCTGAAGAACGACGGCGTGCTGCCGATCAAATCAGGAGCGAAGGTGCTGGTGGCCGGCGACGCCGACGACATCGGCAAGGCGGCCGGCGGCTGGACCCTGTCGTGGCAGGGCACGGGCAACACCAACGCCGACTTCCCCAATGCGCAGTCGATCTGGAGCGGCCTGAAGGAAGCCGTCGAGGCCTCGGGCGGCAAGGCGACCCTGTCGAAGGACGGCTCATTCGCCGACAAGCCGGACGTCGCCGTGGTGGTGTTCGGCGAGACGCCCTATGCCGAGTTCCAGGGCGACCTGCAGCACCTGGAATACCAGCCGGGCGACAAGACCGATCTGGCCTTGCTAAAGAAGCTCAAGGCCGCCAGCGTGCCGGTGGTGGCGGTGTTCCTCAGCGGCCGGCCGCTGTGGGCGAACCCGGAGATCAACGCTTCGGACGCCTTCGTCGCGGCGTGGCTGCCGGGCTCGGAAGGCGGCGGGATCGCCGACGTGCTGATGGCCGGCAAGGACGGCAAGTCCAGGCGCGACTTCACCGGCAAGCTGTCGTTCAGCTGGCCGGGGCGCGCCGACCAGGGGCCGCTGAACCATGGCGACGCCGGCTACGACCCGCAATTCGCCTATGGCTACGGCCTGTCCTACGCCAAGCCCGGCAAGGTGGCGCAGCTGTCGGAAGTGTCGGGCGTCAGCGGCGCCAGCGCCAATGTCGACAAGTACTTCGTCGCGGGTCGCTCGCCGGCCCCGTGGCTGCTGTCGACGGCCGGCGGGGTGACCCTGACCGCCATCGACGCCGCCGCCCAGGAGGACGCCCGCCTGGCCGCCTGGACCGGTCCCGGCGCGCTGCTGGTCAACGGCCCGCCCGCCGACCTCACCCGCCAGACCACCGGCGACCTGTCGATCGCCCTGACCTACCGCGTCGACGCCAAGGCTGCGGGTCCGGTGGGTTTCTCGGTGTCGTGCGGCGAGGGCTGCGCCGGCGGGGTGGATGTGACGAAGATCTTCGCCGAGGCCCCGGTGGGCGAGTGGCGCAAGACCCAGATCAAGCTCTCGTGCCTCAAGGCGGCGGGGGCGGACATGAGCCGCATCTCCTCGCCCGTGGTGCTGTCGGCGCAGGCCGGCTTCAAGCTGGCCTTCCGCGAGATCCGCCTGGAACCGACGGATGCGCACGTGGCATGCCCGGGGCAGTAGGGTGGCGATCTGATCCTTATCCTCCCGTCATTCCCGCCCTTGTGGCGGGAACCCCTGGTTCCGCTCGCAAGTGAGGCGCAAGCGACGTGCTGAGCACGTCGCCCCAACTGCCCTTGCGGCTGACAGAGGGTTTCCCGCCACAAGGGCGGGAATGACGGGAAAAAGGGGGAGGGCGGTGAAGCTGCTCAGCCGCCCCGACCGCCCAGCCGCTCCAGCAGCGCGTCCCGATAGGTCCGGCTGGTCACCACCTCGCCGCCGCTGGCCAGGGTCAGCCGCCAGGAGCCGTCCGACAGCGGCTGGGCCTCGCGCACGTGGGCGAGGTTGACCAGGCTCGAGCGATGGGCGCGGGCGAAGAGGCGGGGGTCCAGCCGCGTCTCCAGTCCCTGGAGCGTGGCGCGCAGCAGGCCCTCGCGGCCGGCCCCCTCGCGATCGGCCCAGTGGACGACGACATAGTTGTCGGCCGCGCCGAACCACTCGACGGCCGAAACCTCGACCGGGATGCGCCGGGCGCCCGACATCACCATCAGCCGCTCGCTCTCGGGCGCGGGGGAGACGGCGCGAGCTTCGGCCAGGGCGCTCTCCAGCAGGGCGTTGCGGGCCCTGGCCTCGGCGGCGCGGCGGTGGTGGACGGCCGCCAGCCCGACCGCGACGATGGCCGAATAGAGCAGCAGGCAGACCGGCGTGCGCCCCAGCATCCGCGCCCCGAAATCGCCCGCGCCGAGAAAGCCGGCGTCGACCAGGCTGGAGATCGCCGCTTCCGCCGGAACCACGACGGCTCCCGCGACTAAGCTCGCCGCCACGCCGCGCGCCCCGGCCCCGAACCGGCGTAGGATCAGCCAGACGATCGCCGCCGCCGGCAGCCAGGCGGCGTAGATCGAGCCCTGCCAGACCAGCGACGGGACGACGCCCAGCGCCTCGCCGCGATCGGCGGCGAACCGGCGGGCGAACCAGGCGGCGCTGACCGTGGTCATGGTCCAGCTGTAGGCGACGAAGGCCCAGACCCAGGCGCTGGTCGGGGCGGCCTTCAGGCGGGCGACCATCAAGCGGGCGCCCATCAAGCGGGCGCCCATCAAGCGGGCAATGGGGGTCGCCGCCGCCGGATGATCAGCACCGCGATCCAGCCCATGGCCAGCGGTTGGAACAGCAGGGTCGGCCAGAGCTGGCTCCATGGCGTCGGCAGGAAGGTCAGGAAGTTGCCCGAGAAGGCGCTGATCACCGCCCCGTAGGCGGACAGCATCTTCGCTAGATGCTCGTAGGTCCAGAGGTCGGGGCTGAACGGCCAGCCGGCGGGCCGCGCGAACCGCCAGAGGTCCCAGCCGCCGAAGGCGAAGGCGGCGTAGGCCAGGCCGAGGGTCGGCAGGCGCGGGCTCTTCGAGGCGCCGGTCAGCAGCAGGACCACCACCCAGGCGCCGATGGCGACCACGGCCAGGGCCGCCGCCCAGTCCAGGGGCCGGGCGCGCTGGCGCGGATCGAGGTCGGGGCGCTTGCGGCCCAGCACCCGGAAGCCGGAGAACAGGCCTATGCTGGCCGTCGCCGACAGGGCGGCGAAATAGGCGTTGAAGTGCAGGACCGTCATCACCCAGGCCGCCGCCAGCAGCGTGCCCATCACCGCCACATAGACCCGTCCCGACAGCCGGTGCAGGCGCGAACCCTTGCGGGTCAGCAGCGGAACGAGGCCGGCGGCCACGGCGATGAAGCCGCAGGTCACATGCAGGGCGAGGGCGGGGGAGAAGAGGCTGTCCATGGCCGGCGTGATGGCCGGCGGGCGGGGACTGCGACAGCGGCCTGGGGCGGGTTGCGGCGGATGGGGGCGAAGCTACGCCCCTCATGCCACCCCAACTCCGCCGTTCCCCGCCTTCGCGGGGATACTCGGAGAAAAAGGGCCGGGGCCAGGAAGCCTCAGTCCTCGATCGCCTCGATCCCCTGCGCGTCGAGGCGGGCCAGGTGGTCGCGCATGGCCTGGAGCTGTTCGGCCGGATGGCCCGTCCAGTCGGTCACCTCGCCGACGATCCGCAGGGGGGCCCTGGTGCGGTACGACAGGGTCGGATTGCCGGGGAACTTCTTGTCCGTCAGGTTGGGGTCGTCCTCGAACGGACCCGTCGGCTCGACGATGTAGATGCGGCCGCGCCCCTCGCCCCGGGCCAGTTCCGCGCCCCAGGTCGCCGCATCGAGGGTGGCGCTGAAATAGACATGGGCCGCCGTCCGGCCCGCGCCGTAGTTGGAGGCGTAGCCGGCGCCGATCAGGTCGCCGGTTCGCAGGTCGGCCTTCGTGCCGTGATAGAACGCGGTCGTGGAGGTCATGGTCGGGGCCCTTGTCGATGGGGCCGCGGCCCCGCGTCGAAGGCGCTACAACCTGCGCATAATTCGCCGGCCGGCAATTCTTGAACTTGGGTTTTTCGACCCCAGATCCATGACGAGCGAGGGACAGGCGTCAGGCCGCCTCGCGTTCCCCCGCCCAGGTCTCGATCGTCGCGTAGAGCAGGTCCTTCTGGATCGGCTTGGCGACGTGGTCGACCATGCCGGCCTCGCGGCACTGGGCGACCTGCTGGGGCAGGGCGTCGGCGCTCATGGCGATGATCGGCACGCTAGCCGCCGGACCGGGCAGGGCGCGGATGGCGCGGGTGGCGGTCAGCCCGTCCATGCCGGGCATGTGGATGTCCATCAGCACGACGTCGAAGCCGCCGGCCTGGGCCATCTCGACCGCCTGCCGGCCGTTGTCGGCGGTGGTCACCTCGCAGCCGGCCAGGGTGAGGAAGGCGCCGCCGATCTCGCGGTTCATCGGGTGGTCGTCGACCAGCAGGACGCGGGTCCCGGCGATCCGGCCGGCGGCGGCCAGCGGCGTGTGGCGCGGCGCGTCGCACGCCTCGGCGGACAGCTCGATCCAGAAGGTCGAGCCCTGGTCGGCGTTGGCCTCCATGCCGATCCGCCCGTCCATCAGCTCGACCAGCGCCTTGCTGATCGCCAGGCCCAGACCCGCGCCGCCGAAGGCGCGGGTGACCGAGCTGTCGCCCTGCGAGAAGCGCTTGAACAGCCGGTCGCGCAGCTGCGGCGGCACGCCGATGCCGGTGTCGCTGACCTCGATCCGAAGGTGGTCGCCGTCGGGACCGGGCGTCACGATCAGGCGGGCGGTCACCTTGCCGGCGGGGGTGAACTTGACGGCGTTGTTGAGCAGGTTGAGCAGCACCTGGCGCAGGCGGGCGCCGTCCAGGCCGTGGTGGCGATCGGCGTCGCCGACGACCTCGATCTCCAGCGCCAGGCCCTTGGCCTGGGCGTCCTGGGCGACGATGGCGGCGGCGTCGCGCAGCACGGTCTCGGCCCGGGCCGGCGCGATCTCCAGCTCGACCCGGCCGGCCTCGACCCGCGAGAAGTCGAGCACGTCGTTGACCAGGGTCAGCAGGGCGCCGCCGGAGCCGTTGATCAGGGCGACGTGGCGGCGGGCCTCGGGGGCCAGGTCGTCGCGGTCGGCCAGCAGGCGGGTGAAGCCCAGCACGCTGTTCAGCGGCGTGCGGATCTCGTGGCTCATGGTGGCCAGGAACTCGGTCTTGGCCAGGCTCGCGGCCTGGGCGCGGGCCTGGGCCTGCCGCGCCAGGGCCTGACGGCGGACGAGGAGCTGCTTGAGGCGCTGCTGGTTGGCCAGCACCAGGGCGGCGGCCAGGCAGGTGAAGAAGAGGGCGCTGACCAGCAGTTGCAGGGCGTGGGCGCGCTCGGACGCCTGGGCTCTCGTCGCGGCCTCGGCGACGATGCCCAGCACGCTGAGCGGCGTGGCGATGGCGGCGGTGATCAGGGTCGACCAGGCCGCGCCCTTGGGGCCCAGCCGGAAGGCCACCAGCACCCCGGCCGGGAACACCAGGAACGGCAGCGTGTGGCCGGGGCGGCCGAACGCCGCCAGGGCGGCGACGCCGACCGCCGCGTAGCAGGCGGCCTTCTCCCAGGGCGAGCGCTCGAAGCCGCGCTTCATCCGGGGATCGAACAGGATCAGGGCGGCGGGCAGGCCGACGCTCATGCCCAGGATGTTGATGAACAGCCAGTTCTTGATCAGCACGGGCAGGGGCACGTGCAGCATCGGCGCGGTCGCGAAGGCGCCGACCACGGCCAGGGTCACCGTCACTGGCAGGGCCAGGCCGACCGCCCGCGCGGCGCGGCCCAGGTTCTTCAGCCGCGGCGGCCCGCCGAAGGCCTTGGACAGCACCAGGGCGATCAGCACCGCCTCGGTCGAGTCCAGCGTCGTGAACAGCACGGTCATGGCCGGCGGCGTGCCGCCCAGGCCGTCGAGCAGCAGGTGGCTGGCGGCGCTGAGCACCAGCAGGATCGCGCTGCGGCCGGGCGTCAGCAGCATCAGTCCGGCGGCCAGCAGGCCGTTGCAGGGCCACATCGAGGCCATGCCCGACGGGCCCCGGGTCAGCAGGTCGCAATAGGCGATGGCGACGGCGTAGGCGGCGATCAGCGACAGCAGCAGACGGGTCTGGCTCGCCTCGCCCTCGAAACGCTTTACTGCAAACATGACGCCGTACCCGCTCGTCCCGTTCGAACTCGGGGGCAAAATCGGGCGCAACCCCGCCTATAACGTTAAGGCGCGGCCGATTTCGATGAAAATGGGCGGGGGGCTAGGCTTCCAGGCCTTCCAGCGCCGAAATCAGCGCGGAAAACGCCTCCGGCGGGGCGTCGCCCTGGGCCAGTAGCAGGTCGTCCAGTTCTCGGGCCAGTTCGGTGACCTCGCCATAGCCGAACACGCCCGCCGCGCCGGCCAGGCGGTGGACGACGTAGTGGCGGTCCTTGATCGAGGCCTCGTCCGAGCGCAGCAGCGCCAGGTCCTGCGCCGCGCGGGCGAGGAACTTGGCGCGCAGCGGGGCGAGGGGGTCGTTCATCGCGCCAGGATCGCCCGCACGTCCTGGGCCAAGGTCATCGGGTCGAAGGGCTTGGTGATGACGTCGGCCGCGCCGAAGCCCAGCAGGCGGGCGCGCTCCTCGGCCTGGGCGCGGGCGGTGATGAAGATCACCGGCGCGCCGTCGAGGTCGCCCCGTTCGCGCAGCCTGGCCAGCACGGCCGGGCCGTCCATGTCGGGCATCATCACGTCCAGCAGCACCACGTCGGGGCGCCAGGCGTCGCGGTCGAGCATGGCGAAGGCCTCGGCGCCGCCGTCGGCGGCCCGCACCTCGATGCCCGGATCCAGCTCCAGCGAGAAGGTCGCCACCTCGCGGATGTCGGCCTCGTCGTCGACGTAAAGGAGCTTCAGGTCGGTCATCGGCGTCTCTTGGAATCGGCGTCCGCGGCGAGCTTGCGCACAGTTCGGGCCAGCTGGTCCAGAGTGGTCTTGGACTTGGTCAGCACCGCGTCGACCGAGGCCGCCAGGGCCTTGTCCTCGATGGGCTGGGCCGAGAACACGATGACCGGAACCGGATCGTCGCCGTCGTGCAGATCGCCCAGCAGCTCCACGCCGTTGCCGTCGCCGAGGCCGAGATCGAGGATCACCACGTCGGGCCTGGCCAGCGACAGGGCGGCGCGTCCGGTCCGCACGCTGTCGGCGTGGCGGACGGTGCAGCGGTCCAGCAGGGCGTCGCGGACCACGGCGTGGACGTCGCGGTCGTCCTCGACGTGCAGCACGTCGATGCGTCGGGTGTCGGCATGGCCGTTGACGGCGCGATGGACGGCGGTGCGCAGGCGCTCCAGGTCGATCGGCTTCTGCAGCCAGTCGACCACGTCCAGCGCCTCGCCCCGGCCCTCGGCGGCCTCGGCCGAGATCACCAGGGCGGGGATGTCGCGGGTGTTGGCGTCGGCGCGCAGGCGGCGCAGCAAGTCGAGGCCGCTGCCGTCGGGCAGGCGCACGTCGGTGACGAAGGCGTCGAAGCCGCCGATCTCCAGCACCGCCCGGGCCGAGGCCACGTCGCCGACGGTGTGCACCCGCACCCCGGCCTCGCGCAGGGCCTGGGACAGGATCTCGGCGATGTCGGGATCGTCCTCGCACAGCAGGACGCGGGCGCCGCCGTCGCTCGCCTCGATCGTCCTGGGGCGGGTCTCGACGGTCGCCAGCTCGAACTGGAAGGTCGCGCCCTGGCCGGGCTCGGACTCGAACCACAGCCGGCCGCCGTGGCGCTGGACGATCTCGCGCGAGATGGCCAGGCCCAGGCCCGTGCCGCCCTTGGCGCGGGTGTCGGAGGCGTCGGCCTGGGCGAACTTCGAGAAGATGCGGTCGCGGAAGGCCTCGGGCACGCCGGCCCCGTGGTCGCGGACGCAGAAGCGTAGCAGGTCGGGACGCGGGGCGTAGACCCTGACCTCGACCACCCCGTCGGGCGGTGAGAACTTGGCGGCGTTCGACAGCAGGTTGGCGGCCACCTGGGTCAGGCGGTCGGCGTCGCCGCGCACCGGCGGCAGGTTCGGCGCGACGTCGAGCTTGAAGGCCACGCCCATCTGGCCGCCGAGCCCGCCCATGCCGTCCACCGCCCGCTGGGCCAGCTCGCCGAGGTCGAGCGGGCGGAGGTCGAACTCCATCTGGCCGGATTCGATCTTCTCGATGTCGAGGATGTCGTTGATCAGCCGCACCAGCCGCTGGCAGTTGCTGTGGGCGATGCCGAGCAGGCGCGCGGCGCGTTCGGGCAGGGCGCCGGCCGCCCCGCCGACCAGCAGGCCCAGCGACCCGGCGATCGAGGTCAGGGGCGTGCGCAGCTCGTGGCTGACGGTCGAGACGAACTCGGCCTTCAGCTTCTCCACCCGGCGGCGCTCGGAGATGTCGCGCACCGAGGCGGTGATGCGCTCGCCCTCGGGCAGGCGGACGAGGCCGATCGAGGCTTCGACGGGGAAGGTGCTCCCATCGGTGCGGTAAGCGACGAACTCGCGCAGCACGCCTTTGGACAGGTCGTCGCCGCCGGCCAGGTGCTGGACGAACAGCTGGCCGCGGTCGGGCAGGTCCACGAACTGCGACAGCGCCCGGCGGACCAAGGTTTCGCGCGGCAGGCCGAACATGGTCTCGGCGGCCTTGTTGACCGTCTCGATGGTGCCGCTGGGATTGAGGGTGATGACGGCGTCCTGGGCGTTGTCGAGGATGGCGTCCAGCCGCCCGGCCGTGGCCTGGGCCACGGTGAACAGCTGCTGGCGGGCGCGGATCTGGCGCGACAGCAGGATGAAGGCGGCCAGCAGGAACACCACCAGCACCGCGAACAGGGTCTGGGTCAGGCGTTCGGTGCGCAGGGTCAGGGCGTCGTTGGCGGCGATCCGGCGGTCGAGGGCGGCCTTGTCGGAGGCCTGGAGCTCGCGGGTGACGAGGCGGATCTCGTCCATGATCACCTTGCCCTTGCCGCTGGAGATCAGGGTGCGGGCCGCGTCGTGCCCCTGCTCGCGGCGCAGGCGGATGCCCTCGGCCATCGTCTTTTGCTTCTGCTCGATCAGGGCTTCGAGGCGATCGAAGACCGGATCGTCGTTGGCGATCAGGTCGCCGACGTCTCGTTGGCGAAGAGCGCGCAGCGAGGCAAGCTGGCTGGGCAGGCGGCGCTGGGCGGCGTCGTAGGGCTCCAGGAACCGATCCTGGCCGGTGATGACGAAGCCGCGCTGGCCGGTCTCGGCGTCCTGCATCAGCGAGAACACCGTCTGCAGTTGCATGCGCTGTTCGTAGGAGTGGTCGACCGCGTCGCGCAGCATGCGGCCGCGGGTGAACTCGCGCTGGATCTCCCAGGTGGTCAGCAGCAGCAGCAGCGGCGCGACCACCAGGCCCAGGATGACCGAGATCAGCAGGCCGCGCTGCTCGCGGCGCAGGAGGAAGCTGGTCATGGGTGTGCTTTTCCTCGCGGCTTTCGAGTCACAGCTTACGGCCGGTCGCGGGGACGACTCAACGCGCCATTCCACCGGTCTTCGACTCGGCCCCTCCACCCGACGTTGACTTACCCGGGGTCACGCCGAAAACCATGTTCTTCGAACGGCCGCGTCAGACGGCTTCACCGGGAGAGCAGCGATGATCCAGGACGCCGTCGATTTCGCTCGCATGCCGACGCTGGGCGACGTGCCCCGCTATCACGCCCAGGTGCGGCCCGACGCCGTGGCCTTCGCCTTCGAGGGGCGCGAGACCAGCTTCGCCCAGCTCGACCGCCGCACCAACCAGGTGGCCCGCGCCCTGATCGCCGAGGGGCTGAAGCCCGGCGACCGCATCGCCTATGTCGGCAAGAACAGCGACAGCTATTTCGAGTTGCTGCTCGGCGCCGCCAAGGCCGGGGTGGTGATGGCCCCGGTCGGCTGGCGCCTGGCCCCGGCCGAGATCGCCTACATCGTCGCCGACACCGAGGCGAAGATGGTCTTCGTCGGCCGCGAGCTGGTCGAGCACGTGGGCGAGGTGGCCAAGCTGCTGGCCGGACCCCAGCCGCCCGTGGTGGCGATGGAAGGCGGCGGCGACCTGCCGGCCTTCCCCGCCTGGCGCGACGCCCAGGATGACGCCGATCCCGCCGTGCCGCTGCGCCCCTCCGACGTGGTGCTGCAGCTCTACACCTCGGGCACGACGGGCAAGCCCAAGGGCGCGATGCTGACCCACGACAACCTGCTGGCCATGCGCAAGGCCGCCGCCGAACAGACGGCGATGCCCTGGAACGTCTGGGGTCCCGACGACGTCAGCCTGGTGGCCATGCCGGTGGCCCATATCGGCGGCACCGGCTGGGGGCTGGTGGGCCTGTTCAACGGGGCCAAGGGCGTGGTGGCGCGGGAGTTCGATCCCTTCAAGGTGCTGGACTTCATCGAGCACGACCGGGTGTCGAAGATGTTCCTTGTGCCGGCCGCCCTGCAGATCGTCGTGCGCCTGCCCCGGGCCCGCCAGATCGACTATTCGCGGCTGAGCTACATTCTCTATGGCGCCGCGCCGATCCCGCTAGATCTGCTGCGCGAGAGCATCGAGGTGTTCGGCTGCGGCTTCGTCCAGCAGTACGGCATGACCGAGACCACCGGCACGGTGGTCTATCTGCCGCCGGAAGACCACGACCCGGCCGGCAACACCCGCATGCGCTCGGCCGGCCTGCCGATGCCGGGCGTCGAACTTCGCATCCTCGACGAGGCCGGGCGCGTTCTGCCCGCGAACACCGTCGGAGAGATCGCCGTGCGCAGCGCCTCGAACATGGCCGGCTACTGGAAGCTGGACGCGGCCACCGCCGCGACCATCGACGCCGACGGCTGGCTGCGCACCGGCGACGCCGGCTATCTGGACGACGACGGCTACCTCTTCATCCACGACCGGGTGAAGGACATGATCGTCTCCGGCGGCGAGAACATCTATCCGGCCGAGGTGGAAAGCGCCGTCTACGGCCATCCGCACGTGGCCGAGGTGGCGGTGATCGGCGTGCCCGACGACAAGTGGGGCGAGGCGGTCAAGGCGGTGGTCGCGCCCAAGCCCGGGATCACGCCCGACGCCGAGGACATCATCGCCTTCGCCCGCACGCGGATCGCGCACTTCAAGGCCCCCAAGAGCGTGGACTTCGTCGAGGCCTTGCCGCGCAACGCCTCGGGCAAGATCCTGCGCCGCCAACTGCGCGAGCCCTACTGGGTCGGGCGCGAACGACGGGTGAACTGATGGCCGATCCCCTTTCGCGGGCCGCCGCGCGACTGCTGACGCCGGACGGGGGACCGGCGATCGACTTCTCCGCCCCGCCGGGCGCGGCCGCCCTGATCGCGCCGGACTCGGTGTCATGGCGGGTGTTCAAGAACCCGGTGTCGCTGTTCGTCGGCGGCATCACCGCGGTGCTGCTGGAGCTGGCGGAGCCCCGCGTGCGCTCGGGCGTCTGGGACCATTCCAGCTTCAAGGCCGAGCCCCTGAAGCGCCTCAAGCGCACGGGTCTCGCGGCCATGGTCACGGTCTATGGTCCGCGCGAGACGGCCGAGAAGATGATCGCCGGCGTGGTGCGCATGCACGGCCATGTGACGGGGGAAACGCCGGGCGGCGTCGCCTACCAGGCCAACGACCCGGTGCTGCTCGACTGGGTGCAGGCCACCGCCAGCTTCGGTTTCATCGAGGCCTATCACGCCTACGCCCACGCCCTGACGGCGGCCGAGCGCGACGCCGCCTTCGCCGAGGCCGCCCCCGGCGCGCGGCTCTACGGCGCGACCGGGGCCCCGACCAGCGAGGCCGAATGGAAGCGGCAGATGGCCCTGATGCTGCCCAGCCTGGAGCCCTCGGACATCGTCTTTGAGTTCCTCCACATCATGACGGCCACGCCGCTGCTGCCGGGGCCGCTGCGGCTGATCCAGAAGCCGCTGGTGCGGGCGGCCGTGGCGATCACCCCGGTCGAGGTGCGCGCGCGGCTGGGCCTGGGCGAGACCTGGCAGCTGAACGGCGTCGAGCGGCGCCTGGTGCGCCTGGCCGGGGCCAGCGCCGACAAGGTGCCGATCAAGGGCTCGCCGGCCGTCGAGTCCTCGCGGCGCATGGGCCTGCCGGACGACTATCTCTATCGCCGCCGGGCCGCCTGAGGCAGTCTCGTCCCCAGAAGAAAACCATGACCTGGGGAGGGCATGATGAGCCAGATCAAGAGCAAGACGCCTTGGCACCTGTGGCTGGTGGGCGCGGTCGCGGTGCTGTTCAATTCCGTCGGCGTCTTCGACTTCGTGATGAGCATGGCGCAGGGGCCGGCCTACATGGCCAGCGCCGGCATGACCCAGGCCCAGATCGATCACTACCAGCGGATGCCGGGCTGGATGACCGCTGTATGGGCGATCGGCGTGTTCGGGGCCTTCGCCGCCTCGGTGCTGATCCTGCTGCGTAACAGGCTGTCTGCGCCGGTGTTCGCCGCGTCGCTGGCGGCCTTCCTGCTGAGCCTCGTCTACACCTACGTGCTGAGTGACGGCGGCAAGGTGATGGGCCAGCAGATGGCCGTCACCAGCGCGGTGATCGCCGTGCTGCTGGCGCTGTTCATGCTCTACGCCGGCTGGCAGGCGCGACGGGGCGTGCTGCATTGAAGCACGCCCTTCACCCGTAAAATCCCCGCGAAAGCGGGGACCCAGGTGTTTTATCGTCGAGCGCCACGCGTTTCAGAAAAAGCCTGGACCCCCGCTTTCGCGGGGGTTTTACGGTGGAGGGAGCGTCACACCAGCGCCGACGCCAAGGCCGCCGCCGCGAAAGCCACGAGCCCCGCCATCGTCGAGGCCACCGTCCAGCTCCTGAACGTCTCGGTCTCCGACAGGCCCAGGTACTGGCCGACCAGCCAGAACCCCGCGTCGTTGACGTGGCTGACCACGGTCGCGCCCGCGCCGATGCCGATCACCACCAGGGCGACCTGGTTGGCGTCCAGGCCCGCCGCCGTCGCCAGCGGGGCGGCGAGGCCGGCGGCGGCGACCATGGCCACCGTGGCCGAGCCCTGGGCGATGCGCATGATCGCCGCGATCAGAAAGCCGAAGACCAGCGGGGAGAGCCGGGCGCCCTCGACGGCGGCGGTCAGATGGGCGCCGGCGCCGCTGTCGATCAGCACCTGCTTGAAGGCCGCCCCGGCCCCGATGACCAGGGCGATGGCTCCGGCCGGCTCCAGCGCCCGGCCGGCGATGACCAGCAGCCGCTGCCGCTCGACGCCGCGTCGGCGCAGCAGCACCCAGGCGTAGCCGCAGGCCACGGCCAGGGCGACGAACGGGTGGCCGAAGAACTCCAGCCCCGTTCGGACCGGTCCCTGCGGCAGGGCGGCGTGGGCCACGGCGCCGGCGACGATCAGGACGAGCGGCGCCAGCATGCCGACCAGGGCCGGCCACAGGCCGATCAGGACGTCGGCGGCGCCGTCGTCCGCTACCGGAGAGGTCTCCGGCGCGACGTAGGATCCCTTGCGGAAAGCGGCCAGGGCGTAGAGCGGGCCTGCGACCAGCACGGCCGGGATCCCGCAGGCCAGGCCCCAGAGAGCGATGCGGCCATAGTCGGCGTGCAGCAGTTCGGCGGCGGCGACTGGGCCGGGATGCGGCGGCAGCAGGCCGTGCATCACCGCCAGGCCCGCCAGCACCGGCAGGGCGACGAAGGCCACGGCCTTGCCCGAGCGCTGGGCCACGCCCAGCATCAGCGGGGCCAGGATGATCAGGGCGACGTCGAAGAAGAGGGGAATGCCCACCAGGATCCCGATCGTCGCCAGGGCCCAGGGCGCGCGCCGCACGCCGAAGCGGTCGAGCAGGGCGCGGGCCATGACGCCGACCCCGCCGCCGGCTTCCAGGAGGGCGCCGAAGATCGAGCCCAGGCCCAGGATCACCGCCACGAACCCCAGGGCCTCGCCCGCGCCCTTCTTCACCGAAGCCAGCACGCTGACCGGCTCGGCCCCGAAGGCGATCCCGGCGGCGATGGCGGTCAGCAACAAGGCGAAGAAGGCCGGCAGGCGCAGTTTCAGCGTGGCGAACACCACCAGGGCCACCCCGGCGGCGACGACCAGCAGGGTCCAGAGCGGGCCGCTCACGCTACGCTCACGGGCGTCAGGATCGCCGTCGCCGGATCGCGGCCCTTGCCGGGCGCGGTGATGGTGAAGGCCCCGCGCAGGCGGATGTCGGCCGATGACGAGCCGATCATCACCTCGACCTTGCCGGCCTCGATCACCCAGCCCGTCGGGCTCCAGATCGCCAGCTGGGCGGGCGACAGGGTGAAGGCGATGCGCTTCTTCTCGCCGGGCCCCAGGGTCACACGGATGAAGCCGCGCAGCTCCTTGACCGGCCGGGCGACGCTGGCGACCGGGTCGCGCACATAGAGCTGCACCACCTCGTCGGCGGCGACCGAGCCGGTGTTGGCCACGGTCAGGGCGATCTTCACCGCGCCGCCGGGGGCGACGGTCTCGCGGTCGAGCGCCAGGTCGGAATAGGCGAAGGGCGCGTAGCTCAGGCCATGGCCGAACGGAAACAGCGGGCCGATGTCGACGTCGTGGTAGCGGGCGGTGTCCTTGGCCAGATCCGGATCGGCCGGGCGGCCGCTGGGCGTGTGGGCGTAGAAGGTCGGCGACTGGCCCGTGGCGCGCGGGAAGCCGACCGGCAGGCGGCCGCCGGGGGCTGCCTTGCCGAACAGGATGTCGGCCAGGGCCGGCCCCGCCTCGACGCCGAGGAACCATGTCGCCAGCACCGCCGGCGCCTTCTCCAGCACCTCGGGCGCGACCAGTGGACGGCCTGACGGCAGCAGCACGACCACGGGCTTGCCGGTCGCCAGCACGGCGCGGGCCAGGGCGCTTTGCGCGCCGGGCAGCGACAGGTCCGAGCGGCTGCGGGACTCGCCGCTGTGGTCGAAGTCCTCGCCGACCATCAGCAGCACGAGGTCGGCGGCCCTGGCGGCCTCGACGGCGGCGGGGATGCCGCTTTCATCAAGACTGCGCGGCGAGGCGCCGGCGACATGGACGATCTCGGTTCCCGCCGGGGCCGCGGCTTGCAGGGCGGGCAGCAGCGGGGCGACGTCGGCGGCCTGGCCGCGCGCCTTCCATGAGCCGAGCTGCGAGAGGTTGTCGGTCGCCAGGGCGCCGATGACGGCGATCTTCTTCTTGGCGGGGGCGATGGGCAGCAGGCCGCCGTCGTTCTTCAGCAGCACCACGGCCTTGCGCGCCGCCTCGCGGGCGATGGCGCGGTGCGGCGGGCTGAGGAACACCGTCTTCTCTCGCTCGACATCGCCGAAGCGGTAGGGGTCGTCGAACAAACCGAGCCGCATCTTGGCGGTCAGGATCCGGATCACGGCCTGGTCGAGCAGGGGAGCCAGCGACGGATCGGCGGCGATCGCGGTCTTCAGGTGGGCGGCGTAGACGCCGCTGGCCATGTCCATGTCGACCCCGGCCTTCAGGGCCAGGGCGGCGGCCTGGACCGGGGTCTCGGCGATCCCGTGGTTGATCAGTTCGAGGATGGCGTTCCAGTCGCTGACCACCAGGCCCGGCCAGGTCCACTGGGTCTTCAGAACGCCGCGCACCAGGGCGGCGTTGGCGGTGGTCGGCGCGCCGTTCAGGTCGTTGAAGGCGGTCATCATCGTGCCCGCGCCGGCTTTCGCGGCGGCGTGAAACGGCGGCAGATAGACCTCGTTCAGCGTGCGGTCCGAAAGCTCGGCGGCGTCGTAGTCGCGCCCGCCGGCCGCCGCGCCATAGGCCCCGAAGTGCTTGGCGCAGGCCAGGATGGAGTCCTTGCTCGACAGGCCTTCGCCCTGGAAGCCGCGCACCTGGGCCGTCGCCATCACCGAGCCGAGATAGGGGTCCTCGCCGGCCCCCTCGACGATGCGGCCCCAGCGCGGGTCGCGGGCGATGTCGACCATCGGGGCGAAGGTCCAGTGCAGGCCGCTGACCGCCGTCTCCACCGCCGCCATCCGCGCCGTCGCCCGCACGATCTCCGGATCGAAGGTCGCCGCCATGGCCAGGGGCACGGGGTAGAGGGTGCGAAAGCCGTGCACCACGTCGATGGCGAACAGCAGCGGAATCTTCAGCCGCGACTCCTCGACCGCCGTGCGTTGCAGCTCGCGCAGGAACGCCGCCCCGGCCACGTGCAGGTACGAGCCGACCCCGCCCTTGCGGACGAGGTCCAGCGCCGTGGCGTCGATCTTGGAATTGAGCGCCTTCTGCCGCCCGCCGGCCGGCTGGTGGGTCTGGCCGATCTTCTCGTCGAGGGTCATCTGCTTCAGCAGCGACCGGACGCGAGCCTCCTGGTCGGCGGCGAGGGCGGGGAGGGCGGGGGCGAGGCCCAGCGCGGCGGCGGCCAGCAGGGCGCGGCGGCTGGGTCCTTGGGCGCTGTTTGCCTGGGCGTCGTGCATGGGCCTCCCTCGATCGTCGAATGCGGTCGTTGGGCTGGGAGAGCACTATGCTTTGACAACGCTGTCAACGAAGTTGTGGCGACCGAGCGCCTCAACCCTTCGGCGACGCCTCAGGCCTCGCCCTGATGCTTGACGTGACCCTCGCTGACCTCGGTGCGGGAGAACACCTCTTCCTGGCCGTCGAGCAGCAGCTCCTCGGCGGCGACGTGGTCGCGTTCGGCCTCTTCGAGCACCTGGCGCAGGGCCTCGACCTCGGTGTCGGCCTCGACCAGCACGCTGCGCAGGGGGGCGTGGCCTTCGCCCAGTCGGATCTCGATGCGCCATTGGGCGGTCATGGTCGTGTCTCCCTTCAGCCAGACTGATAACGCAAGCGGACGGTTCAAGTTCGGAATGGGCTCGCCTGGCAGGTTGCGAGGCGTTGCGCGGCGGGCCGTCCTCGGCGAGGTTGCCCGCCGAAAGGTCAGTCGGAAGGGATTCTATGGATCGGCGTGAGGCGCGGCTTGAAGGGATCAGCCGTCGCGGACTGATGGCGGGCGGCGCCGGGATCGCGGGGCTGGCCCTGGCCGGCAAGGCGGCGGCGCAAGGCCGGGGCTCTGATCGCGTCGAGGCGCTGATCGCCCAGATGACCATCGAGGAGAAGGCCGGGCAGCTGTCCTGCTACGCCGACATGATCCGCCCGCCGGTGGGCGACATGAACCCGGCGGTGAACCTGCGCAACACCCAGCAGCTGCTGGCAGAGACCCGGGCGGGCAAGATCGGCACGCTGATGAACGGCGTCGGCGTCGAGGGCGCCCTGCTGGCCCAGACGGCGGCGGTGGAGCATTCGCGGCTGGGGATCCCGCTGCTGCTGGCGGCCGACGTCATCCACGGCTTCAAGACCGTCTATCCGATCCCGCTGGCCGAGGCGGCGTCCTTCGACCCGCCGCTGGCCGAGCGGACCGCCCGCGCGGCCGCGCAGGAGGCCACGGCCCACGGCCTGCATTGGACCTTCGCGCCGATGGTCGACGTGGCCCGCGACGAGCGCTGGGGCCGGGTGGCCGAGGGCTCGGGCGAGGATGTGTTCTTGGGCGAGGCGCTGGCCCAGGCCCGGGTGCGCGGCTTCCAGGGACCGGACCTGAAGTCGCCGGATTCGATGCTGGCCTGCGCCAAGCACTTCGCCGCCTACGGCGCGGTGGCCGCGGGCATGGACTACAACACCGTCGAGATCTCCGAGGCGACGCTGCGGGAGGTGCACCTGCCGCCGTTCCAGGCCGCCTTCGAGGCCGGGTGCCTGACGGCCATGTCGGCCTTCAACGACATCAACGGCGTGCCGGCCACGGCCAACAAGGCCCTGCTGACCGACCTGCTGCGCGGCGAGTGGAAGTTCCGCGGCGTGGTGATCTCCGACTACACCGCCGACCAGGAGCTGGTGGCCCACGGTTACGCCGCCGATGACCGCGACGCCGCGCGGCTGGCGATCCTGGCCGGCGTCGACATCAGCATGCAGAGCGGGCTCTACAGCCGCTACCTGCCCGAGCTGGTGGCCAGCGGCGCGGTGCCGATCGCGGTGGTCGACCAGGCCGTGCGCCGGGTGCTGATGCTGAAGGAGGCCATCGGCCTGTTCGATCAGCCGTTCCGCTCGATCGACCCCAAGGCCCAGGCCGCCCGCACGGCGACGCCGCAGATGCGCGCCCTCAGCCGCGAGGCCGGCGGCCGCTCGATCGTGCTGCTGAAGAACGACGGGAACCTCTTGCCGCTGCCGCGATCGGGCAAGCGCATCGCCCTGATCGGCCCCTTCGCCGAGGACCGCGACAACATCCTGGGACCGTGGGCCTTCTTCGGCGACAAGAGCCTGGGCGTGGATCTGGCCTCCGGCTTCCGCCAGGCGCTGGAGGATCCGAACCTCCTGCGCACCGCCAAGGGCTGCGAGGTCGAGGCCTCGATCCGCGGCGGGATCGAGGCGGCCGTGGCCGCGGCCCAGAGCGCCGACATCGTCGTGCTGGCGATCGGCGAGGGCCAGAACATGTCGGGCGAGGCCCAATCGCGCACCGACATCGGCGTTCCGCGACCCCAGATGCTGCTGGCCGAGGCCGTGGCCGCCGTCGGCAAGCCCACCGTCGTGCTGCTGCGTCACGGCCGGGCCCTGGTGCTGGACGGGGCGGTCAAGAACGCCCCGGCGATCCTGGCCACCTGGTTCCTGGGCACCGAGACCGGCCACGCCGTGGCCGACGTGGTGTTCGGGACGGTGAACCCCTCGGGCCGCCTGCCGGTCAGCTTTCCGTACGAGAGCGGCCAGCAGCCCTACGCCTACAATCACCGCACCACGGGTCGCCCCGCGCCCGCCGACAGCGAGATCCAGGAGTACAAGGCCCGCTGGCGGACGGTGAAGAACGAGGCGCTCTATCCGTTCGGCCACGGGCTTTCCTACACGACCTTCGCCCTGTCGGACCTGAAGCTGTCGACGACCAGCCTGGCCTGGAACGAGCCGCTGCGGATCACCGCCAAGGTGAAGAACACCGGCAAGCTGGCCGGGACCCACGTGGTGCAGCTCTATGTCCGCGACCGGGTGGCCAGCCGCACGCGGCCGGTGCGCGAGCTCAAGCGCTTCACGCGGGTGGACTTGAGGCCCGGCGAGACCCGGGAGGTGACCTTCGTCCTGCAGCGCGGGAGCCTGGCCTTCTACGGCGAGAACGGCTGGATCGCCGAGCCGGGGCTGTTCGACCTGTGGGTGGCCAACAGCTCGGTGGACGGGCTGAACGCGCAGTTCACGTTGCTGGGGGCGTAGCCAGGATCCTTCTTCCCTTGCGGGAGAAGGTGGCGACCGAAGGTCGACGGATGAGGGGTCTCTCAGACCTCGACGACCGCGCCTGGTCGGTCGGCTGTCGCAGCGGAGAGGGCTTTCGACCCCTCACCCGACCCGCTGCGCGGGCCACCCTCTCCCGCAAGGGGAGAGGGGAGCGGTTGCGCGAACAACCCCCGCACCCAGTCGTCGACCCGGCCGTCGATGACCAGGTGCACGCGGTCTTCCGTCCCGCGGTTGGCGACGCTGTGGGGGTCGGAGAGCTTGAGGTACCAGGCGCTGCCGGCTTCCATGACCACGCGGCGGTCGTTGAGGCGGAAGTCGACGTCGGGGTTGGTGACGACCGGCACGTGGAAGCGCACGTGGGTCGACTCGGCGTCGAGCTCGAGGTCGGTGTGGGTCTTGATCACCGAGCCGGCCGCCAGCTTCATCAGCCGGGCGCTGGTGACCGGCATCGGGAAGGCGGCGATCACCTCGCGGAAATAGGGGCAGGGGGCCAGGAACGGGGTGTCCTCGAACTCCGTGGCCTCGGGGTCGGAATAGATCATCATCACCGGATGGGTCGCGCCGGCCTTGCTGCGCAGGGGGATGACGCTCCAGTCGCCCTCGTAGTTCTGCTTCACGAAGTGGGCGATCCAGTCGGTGGAGGCGGCCAGGGTCTCGAGGTCCGCGCGCAGCCGGCCGGGATCGAAGGTCAGCGGCAGGCGAAGGCGGTCTGGCAATCTCATCGCCCGAGCCTATTGTGCCGCTTCTCAACCGACAAGGGCCGGGTCCAGGCGTGCAACTTCCAGAGGGCGAGGCCCTGATCGAGCGCCTGCTCAGCGAGCCGGGCGCCTGCGCGGACCTGGCGGGGCTGTTTCGCGATGCGGATTTCAGCGCGGCTTTGGAGAGGCTCGCCGCTGACTGGGGCCTGGCTTCGCCGGACGCCGTCGCCAGCGAGCGCCTGGAACAGCGGCTGTTCGTGCACCGCCCCGTCGCCCCGCCGGCCGGTTGGCTGCCGATCGCCGTCGCCCCGGGCGAGGACGCGGTCGACTGGGCCTTCTTCGGGGCGCGGCGGCTGACGGAGTCGTTCTTCGGCGAGAGCCTGCCGCCGGTGCGCTCCTCGCCCCTGAACCGCTTCCTGCGCCTGCGCACGCCGCTGGCGGCGCTGGAGGGACTGGCGGGACCGGCGCCGGACGGCCTCGTCTTCCACATGTCACGCTGCGGCTCGACCCTGGTGGGGCGGATGCTGGGCGCGGCGCAGGGCTCGACCGTGCTGTCGGAGGCCGCGCCGATCGACGCGGTGGTCCGTTCCGGGCTGCCGTGGGCGCGGCGGGTCGTGCTGTTGCGCGGCGTGGTCGCCGCCCTGGGGCGTCCGCGCGGCGCAGGCGATGCGCGGCTGTTCCTCAAGCTCGACTGCTGGCACGCGATGACGTTCGACCTGTTCCGCGAGGCCTTCCCGCGAACGCCGTGGGTCCACCTGCACCGCGCGCCGGAGGAGGTGCTGGTCTCGCATGCCCGGGACGTGGGCATGCAGATGGTCCCGCAGGTGGTGGCGCCGTCGGTGTTCGGCCTGGACGAGCCGGCCGTTCCCGACGCCGACTATCGCGCGCGGGTGCTGGCGGCGATCGGCGAGGCGATGCTGGCGGCCAAGGCGCGCGACGGGGCGGGGCTGCTGATCGGCTACGAGGCGCTGCCGGCGGCGGTGGCCGAGCGGATCCTGCCGCACTTTGGCTGGACGCCGACCAAGGAAGAGGCCGAGGCGATCGGCGCGGCCGCGGCGATCGACGCCAAGGCGGCCGGCCGGGTCTTCCGTCCTGACGGGGCGGGCAAGCGCGCGGAGGTGGATGTCGCGATCCGGACGGCCTGCGTCCGCTGGCTCGACAGCCTGCATGAGCGGCTGGAGGCAGGATCGATTGGAAATGAAGGGGAAGGGGTGGAAGGGGCGCGCCTGGGATTGGGGGGGTGACGCGCCCCTTCCTGGTCGCGACGTGTCCGGGGGTGGCCGCCGCGATCAACCCCGCACCGTCGCGCGGGGGTCTGGTGGGGGAGGGCCGAAGCCCTCCCCTTTGACTCAGGCCTTCGGAGCGCCGCTTTGGGGGGCGCCGCCGCCGAGGACCTTGTAGAGCGTGACCAGGTTGCTGGCGCGGGCCAGGCGCGCGTTGATCAGGCCCTGCTGGGCCGAATACTGCGTGCGCTGGGCGTCCAGCAGGGTCAGGGAGCTGTCCACGCCGCGGTCGTAGCGCAGCTTGGTCAGGCGCGCGGTGTCGGCGGCGGCGGCGGCCAGGCGTTCCTGGGCGGCCAGGCGGTCGCCGATGGTCGCCTGGGTCGCCAGGGCGTCGGCCACCTCGCGGAAGGCCGTCTGCACGGTCTTCTCGTAGGTCGCCACCGCGATCTTCTGGCTGGCCTTGGCGCCGTCCAGATTGGCCTTGTTGGCCCCGCCGGCGAAGATCGGCAGGGTGATGCTGGGCGCGAAGCTCCAGGCCTTGCCGCCGCTCTTGAACAGGTCGCCCAGGTCGGTGCTGGCGCTGCCGTACGAACCCGTCAGGCTGATCTGCGGGAAGAAGGCCGCGCGGGCCGCGCCGATGTTGGCTTCCGCCCCCATCAGGCTGTGCTCGGCCGACAGCACGTCCGGACGGCGGGTCAGCACGTCGGACGGCACGCCCGCCGGCAGATCGGGGAGGATCTGCGCGGTGATCAGGCCGCCGGCCGGCAGCAGGTCGGCCGGCACGTCGGTCCCGGCCAGCAGGCGCAGGGCGTTCTTGTCCTGCTCGACCTGGGCCGTGTAGGTCGCCACGTCCGAACGGGCGGTCTCGGCCAGGGTCTGCGAGGTGCGCAGGTCGATCTGCGAGACGGCGCCGGCGTCGAACTGGCGCTGGGTGAGGGCAAGGCTGTCCTCGCGGCTCTTCAGCGTGTCCTTGGCCAGGGCCAGCAGATCCTGGTCGGCGGCCAGGGTCAGCCAGGCGTTGGCCGTCTCGGCGATCAGGCTGATCTGGGTCGCGCGGGCGGTCTCGGCCGTCGACAGATAGCTCTGCAGGGCGACGTTCGACAGGCTGCGGACCCGGCCGAACAGGTCGACCTCGTAGGAGGTGACGCCGATGCCGGCCGAATAGGCCTCGACCTCGAGCGCCGAACCGGTCTGCGAGGTCGCCGCCGGGGTGTGGCTGCGGGTCTCGCTGAGCGAGGCGTTGACGCCCGGCAGCAGGTCGGCGCGCTGGACGCGGTAGGTCGCCCGGGCCTTGTCGATGTTGAGCACCGCGACCCGAAGGTCGCGGTTGTTGGCGAGCGCCAGCTCGATCGTCCCCGCCAGGCGGGGATCCTCGAAGACCTGTTTCCAGGCCAGGTCGCCGGCGCTCACGCTCGAACCGTTGGCCGAAGCCGTCGGCCAGGTGGTGGCGACCGGCAGGGCCGGACGCTCGTGCGGGGGAGCCAGGGTGCAGGCGGAAAGCGCGCTCGCCGCCAGCAGGGTGAGGGTCAGGTTACGAAGCAGCATCTCAGTGGCTCTCGGTCGGAGCAACGGGGGCCTCGTCGTGGTGACGGGGCTTGGGCTTGAAGATCCGTTCGACGATCACGAAGAACAGCGGGACGAAGAAGATCGCCAGGATGGTCGCCGACAGCATGCCGCCGATGACGCCGGTGCCGATCGCGTGCTGGCTCCCGGATCCAGCCCCGTTGGAGATCGCCAGCGGCAGAACGCCGAAGACGAAGGCCAGCGAGGTCATGATGATCGGACGCAGACGGATGCGGACGGCTTCCAGAGTGGCTTCCACCAGGTTTCCGGTGCGCTCGTAGATCTCCTTGGCGAACTCGACGATCAGGATGGCGTTCTTGGCCGCCAGGCCCATGGTCGTCAGCAGGCCCACCTGGAAGTAGATGTCGTTGGACAGGCCGCGCAGGGTGGTCGCCAGCAGGGCGCCGACGATGCCGAGCGGGATGACCATGATCACCGACAGCGGGATCGCCCAGCTCTCGTAGAGGGCGGCCAGCAGCAGGAACACCACCAGGATCGAGATGGCGTACAGGGCCGGAGCCTGGTTGCCCGCCTCGCGTTCCTGGGCCGACAGACCGGTCCATTCGAAGCTGATGCCGGCCGGCAGTTGGGCGGCGATCTTCTCCATGGCGTTCATCGCGTCGCCCGAGCTCTTGCCCGGGGCCGGCGAGCCCTGGATGTTCATCGACGACAGGCCGTTGTAGCGCTCCAGACGCGGCGAGCCGTAGATCCAGTGGGTCGTGGCGAAGGCCGAGAAGGGCACCATCTGGCCGGTGCTGTTGCGGACGTACCAGTTGTTGAGGTCTTCCGGCTTCATCCGGTACTGGGCGTCGGCCTGCAGATAGACCTTCTTGACCCGGCCGCGGTCGACGAAGTCGTTGATGTACGACCCGCCCCACGCGGCGCTGAGGGCCGCGTTGATGTCCGAGGTGGTCAGGCCCATCGCCCCGGCCTTGGCCTGGTCGATGTCGATCTTCAGCTGCGGGGTGTCTTCCTGGCCGTTGGGACGCACGCCGACCAGGTTGGGATCCTGGGCGGCCATGCCCAGAACCTGGTTGCGGGCGGCGGTGAGGGCGTCATGGCCCACGCCGCCGATGTCCTGCAGCTGGAAGTCGAAGCCCGACGAGGTGCCCAGTTCCGGCACCGCCGGCGGCACGACGGCGAACACCATCGCGTCGCGGATCTGGCCGAAGGCCCCCATGGCGCGACCGGCGACGGCCGCGGCCTTGAGGTTGGCGGCCTTGCGCTTGTCGAAGTCCTTCAGGCGGACGAAGGCGAGACCGGCGTTCTGGCCCGCGCCGCTGAAGCTGAAGCCCGAGACGGTGAACACCGACTGGACGGCGTCCTTCTCGCCTTCCAGGAAGTGGCTGCGGACCTGGTCCAGCACGCCCTGGGTGCGTTCCTCGGTGGCGCCCGGCGGCAGCTGGACGAGGGTGATCATGATCCCCTGGTCTTCTTCCGGCAGGAAGGCGCTGGGCAGGCGGACGAAGAGCAGGCCCATGACCAGGATGATCGCGCCGTAGATGGCCATCCAGCGGATGCTCTTGCCCAGGATGCCGCGGACGCTGTTCTGATAGCGGCCCGAGACGTCGTTGAAGCTGCGGTTGAACCAGTTGAAGAAGGTGTTGAAGACATTGACGATCGCGCCCAGCGGACCCTTGTGGTCGGTCTGGAGCGGCTCGCCGTGGCCGCGGCTCGACGGCTTCAGCATGGTGGCGCAGAGGGCCGGGGTCAGGATCAGGGCGACGATGACCGACAGGCCCATGGCCGAGACGATCGTGATCGAGAACTGACGGTAGATGACGCCCTGCGAGCCGCTGAAGAAGGCCATGGGCACGAACACCGCCGACAGCACCAGCGCGATGCCGATCAGGGCGCCGGTGATCTCGGTCATCGACTTGCGGGTCGCCTCGAGGGGCGAAAGCCCTTCCTCGCTCATCACCCGCTCGACGTTCTCGACCACGACGATGGCGTCGTCGACGAGCAGGCCGATGGCCAGCACCAGGCCGAACATGGTCAGGGTGTTGATGGAGTAGCCGAAGGCCGCGAGGATGCCGAAGGTGCCCAGCAGGACGACCGGAACGGCGATGGTCGGGATCAGGGTCGCGCGCCAGTTCTGCAGGAACAGGAACATGACGATGAAGACGAGGATGATCGCTTCGATCAGCGTCTTGATCACTTCGTGGATCGACAGCTCCACGAACGGCGTGGAGTCGTAGGGCACGACGTAGCGGTAGCTGGTCGGGAAGCTCTTCTCGAGCTGGGCCATGCGCTCCTTCACCGCCTTGGCGGTGTCGAGGGCGTTGGCGCCGGGGGCCAGCTTGATGGCCAGACCGGCGGCCGGCTTGCCGTTGAACTTGGCGTTCGAGACGTAGCTTTCGGCGCCCAGCTCGACGCGGGCGACGTCGCGCAGGTGGACGATGGCGCCGCCGGTGCTGTTCTTGACGATGATGTTCTCGAACTCTTCCGGCGTCTGCAGGCGCGACTGGGCCGTGATCGTGGCGTTCAGCGCGGTGCCCTGGACGTTGGGCGTGCCGCCCAGCTGACCGGCCGAGACCTGGGCGTTCTGCGCCGTGATGGCGCTCGAAACGTCGGCCGGGGTCAGGCTGTAGGAGGCCAGCTTGTTCGGGTCGAGCCAGATGCGCATGGCGTACTGGGCGCCGAACAGCTGCACGTCGCCCACGCCGTCGACGCGGCTCAGCGGGTCCTGGATGTTGGACGCGATGTAGTCGGCCAGGTCGGTGTTGGTGGTGCTGGCGTCCTCGGAATAGAGGCCGACGACCATCATGAAGTTACGGGCCGACTTGGCGACCGTCAGGCCTTGCTGCTGCACCTCTTGGGGAAGCAGGGCCTCGGCGCTCGACAGCTTGTTCTGCACCTGCACCTGGGCGATGTCGATGTCGGTGCCGGCCTTGAAGGTCAGGGTCGTGGTGGCCGAGCCGGAGCTGTCGCTGGTCGACGACATGTAGTCCAGCCCGTCCAGGCCCTTCATCTTCTGTTCGATGACCTGGGTGACGCTGTCTTCGACCGTCTTGGCCGAGGCGCCGGGATAGTTGGCGGAGACCGAGACCTGCGGCAGGGCGATCTCGGGATACTGGGCGATCGGCAGCGTGCGGATGGCGAGCGCCCCCGCCAGCATGATCACGATCGCGACGACCCACGCGAAGATGGGCCTGTCGATGAAGAAACGGGACAACATGACGGTCCGGCCTTAGCGTTGAGCGGTGATGACGGCGGCCTTCACGGGCGCGCCGGGACGGACCTTCTGCAGGCCTTCGACGATGACCTGGTCGCCGACCTTCAGGCCGGAGGTGACCAGCCACTTGTCGCCGACCGTCTGGCCGACGGTGATCGGACGGGTCTCGGCCGCGCCCTTGGCGTTGACGACGGTCACGGTGGCGGCGCCCTTCGGGTCGCGGCTGACGCCGGCCTGCGGGATCAGCACGCCGTTGGAGGCCACGCCCTTGCCCAGGGTGGCGCGCACGTACATGCCCGGCAGCAGGGTGCCGTTCGGGTTGTCGAAGGTGGCGCGCAGGCCGAACGAGCCGGTGGTCTGGTCGACGGTGACGTCGGCGAACTCCAGGCGGCCGGCGACCGGGTAGGTCGAGCCGTCTTCCAGCTTCAGGGTCACCTGGGCCGAGCCCGAGCGGCCGATCTGGCCGCCGGCCAGGTCGCGCTGCAATTGCAGCAGCTCGGCCGACGACTGGGTCAGGTCGACATAGATCTTGTCGAGGTTCTGGATGGTGGCCAGAGCCGTGGTCTGGCTGGCGGTGACCAGGGCGCCGGGGGTCACCGAGCTCTTGCCGATGCGGCCAGAGATCGGGGCGACCACGCGGGTCCAGCCGAGGTTGATGCGGGCGCTGTCGACGGCGGCCTTCTGGGCGGCGACGTTGGCGGCGGCTTGCTGAGCGGCGGCCTGCGCGTCGTCGTTGTCCTGCTTGGAGACGGCGTTGACGGCGACCAGCTCCTTGTAGCGGTCGGCCTTCAGCTTGGCGGCGGTGTAGGTCGCCTGGGCCTGGGCCAGGCCCGCCTGGGCGCTGTTGACCGCCGCCTGGAAGGTGGCCGGGTCGATCTGATAGAGCGGCTGGCCGGCGCGGACGTAGCCGCCTTCCTGGAACAGGCGGGCTTTCACGATGCCGCCGACCTGCGGACGCACTTCCGAGACCAGATAGGCCGAGGTGCGGCCCTGAAGTTCGCTGGTCAGGGTCACCGGCTCGGTCTTCACGACCACCACGCCCACGGGCGTCGGACCGCCCGCGCCCATGCCGCCCGCGGCTCCGCCCTTGCCTTGCCCGCAGGCGACGAGGGTGAGCGAGACAGCCGCCAGAAGAACCGCCGAAGCGGCGAGCGGACGTTTGATAGCCATGGATATCCCCGGAGCGTCAGAGCGCCGCAAGGAGGGAGGGACCCTTGACGACGCGCCTATGATGAACAATTTGAGAATGAACGTTCATTCTCAATTGCGCTGGACATAGGCCCGGGGTAAGGCGAAGTCAACACCCCGGCAGGCCGGCTCGGTTGACCTGACGGAAATGTAATGGAGAGCGAGACCCTCGATGGTCGACGTGAGTTCAAGCGCCAAGCCGACGCCCGAGGCGCGGCGGCAGCAGATTCTGGATGCGGCCTGCGACATCGTGCGTCGCTCGGGCTTCCATGGCGCCAGCATGGCCGAGATCGCCAAGGCCGCCGGCCTGAGCGTGGGGCAGATCTACCGCTATTTCGAGAACAAGGAAGCCATGGTCGCGGCGATCGTCGCCCAGGACCTGGCCGAGATGCGCGAGAAGTTCGCCGAGCTGGAAAGCCGGCCCGGCACGCTGCTCGACGCCATGCTCGAGCACATCGATGACGCCGTGGGCAAGTGCTACGACCCGCGCCGCGCGCCGCTGGTGCTCGAGGTGATGGCCGAGGCCTCGCGCAATCCCAAGGTCGCCGCCATCGTCCGCGCCGCCGACGAGCAGGAGCGCCTCCTGGCCCGCAGCATGCTGGAGCGCAGCCGCAAGCCCGAATGGAGCGACGAGGAGTTCGCTGCCCGCACCGAGATGATCGGCGCGATGTTCGACGGCCTGGTGATGCGCAGCGTCAACCACCCCGACCAGGACCGCACGGCCATCGCCCAGACGATGAAGGCGGTCCTCACCTGCCTGCTGGGGTAGGGGGTCCGTTTCCTGCGTCCTTCGAGACCTCCTAGGAGATCCACAGGCCCAGGCTGCCGACGATCCGCCAGTCGCCGTAGGGATCGCGCCGCATGAGGACGAGGCCGCCGAACCCCGCCAGCGGCGCTCCGGCGACGCCGGCATAGGCCAGGGCCTCGGTTCCGTCCGGCGAGACCACCGGCAGGCTCAGGCCGTAGATCAGGTGCGTATAGGGTCCCGTCGGCTTGGGGCCGGCGACGGCCTCGACGGTCGCGTCCAGGCGGGCGCCGCGCTTCCCGGCCTCGTCGCGCACGGCCGCGCAGTCGAGAGCGTTGGCGGGCGTCGCCGCCTTGAAGGCGCGGATGGTCGCCGCGGCGGGCGGCTTGACGATGTCGGGCCCGTCCTGCGCCGGACGCCAGCGGGAAGGCGGATAGGCGGCGATATCCAGCTGCGGATCGGCGACGAGGCGGCGGACGCTGTCGGCGGCGCCGTTGCTGAAGGCCGTCTTTCCCGGCGTAGACCGACGGAACACGTCCTCCACCAAGGTCCTGGCCGCCGCGCAGGCCTGGGCCTGTCGTGGCGAAGGCTTTTCGGCGGCCAGCGGCGGCGAGGCCAGGCCGAGGGCGAGCGTCAGGGCGGCGAGGGCGAGGCTGGGGCGGATCATGTGTGCAGATTACGCGCGTAACTGGAAAGCGCCAGCCCCTGTCGCTACGGCACCAGATACCGCCGCAGCGCCGGCACGGCGACGGCCAGTTCGTCGGTGACGATCTTCGAGAAGTAGTCGGCGCCGTCGCGGCCCAGGTGGGTGTAGTCGAACGACAGCTTGGCCTGGCCCATCGGCTCGACGGCGGCGTTGTTCTGGGCCTGGGCGGCGGGGGCCGCGCCGGGCGCCGGGGGAGCCGCCGGCTGGGCGCTGATGGTGGTGCCGGTGCGGGCGGCGGCCAGCACTTCGGCGGACGGCGGCTGCTGGGCGAAGCGCGTGGCTTCCGCCGCGCCCATGGCCTGGACGGCGGCGTAGGACTTGGCGTGGAGGTCCACCAGCGGCGTCCCGGTCTCGGCGGCGACCTTGCGGGTCGCCTCGGCCCAGGGGGCGAGATCGTCGATCAGCTTGCCGTCCTTGAACTGGCGCCGGGTCAGCGGCGTGACCAGCACCGGCTTGCCGCCGGCCGCGCGCACCTCCTCGACATAGCGCCTGAGGTTGGCCGGGAACTCGGTGGCGAGGTCCGTCGAGCGGCCCGGCTTGCCCGGCTGGTCGTTGTGGCCGAACTGGATCAGCACGTAGGTGTCGGTGAAGCCGCCCGAGCCGATCTCCTTCAGCGCCACGCGCCACGAGCCCTCGGCGCGGTAGTTGCCGCTGGAGCGGCCGCCGCGCGCCAGGTTGATGCAGGCGGCGAACGACGTCAGGTGCTGGCCGCAGAAGCTGGGACCCCAGCCGCCGATCACGGCGGTGGTGGAGTCGCCGACCAGCACGACCTTCACCGCGCGGAAGACGGGCGGCTCGGGTTCCTGGGCGTGGGCGGCGAGTGGAGCCGCAATGAGGGCGGCGGCGAGGAGGAGGGACTTCAGGCGCATGTCAGCTCCGAGGTCTGGGAGGGAAGATGCTCCCCCTCTGGGGGAGCTGTCGCGGAGCGACTGAGGGGGTCTAGCGCCGGCGCTGGCCCCCTCCGGCCCTCTGGGCCACCTCCCCCAGAGGGGGAGGATCTACGGTCAGGCCAGCGCCCGGTACTTGAAGTTCCGGAACCGCGCCGAGCCCTTGCCGGCCGCGTAGAGCCCCGGCTTCAGCATCAGGAAGCCGCCGCGCACATTGTGGTGGTAGCCGCTGACCTCCATGCCGCGGTCGAACCGCTTCCAGGTCGCCCCGCCGTCTCCCGAGGTGTGGAAGGCGACGATGTGGCGGGTGTTGCGCAGGCGCAGGAGCATCTTGCTCCCGTGCGGATTGGCGGGCCGGCCGCGCTCGATGCCGTACTGGTGGGTGACGAAGTTCTTCGTGTCGAACCCCAGGCCGCAATAGAGCTGGCGGTCGTAGAACAGGATCAGCCCCGCCCGGGTCTCCGGATCGACCTCGATCTCGCACTCGATCTCATAGGCCTGGTCGCCATTGACGAAGATCAGCGGCGAGCCCGTCGACGGGGCCTCGCCCGCGCCCTTCAGGGTCAGCACCCCGTTCGCGCGGCTGATGCGGTCCTGCTCGCCCGGTTTGGGATCGAAGAAGTTCCACTGCACGCCGTACTTGTCGGCGCTGAAGTCGTCCGACAGGGCCATGCCGTGCGGGCCGCTCTTGCCGCCCTTGGGTTTCTTGATGGGTTTGGCCAGATCGCCGCCGCCGATCTCGAACCAGCCGTCCTTGGTCCAGGTGACCGGGGCCAGCAGGGTCTGGCGGCCCAGGGTCCAGTAGCCGTTCTCGTAGCCGTGATAGACCGTCCACCAGTCGCCGGGCGTCGGACCCTCGACCAGGGTGGCGTGGCCGCGCGACCACCACTTCTCGGCGTTGTCGACGGTGCGGACCAGCGGGTTCTTCGGATGGTTCTCCCACGGGCCGGCCAGCGACCTGGCGCGGGCGGCGATGACCATGTGGCCGGTCGGCGGGCCGGCCGTGCCGCCCACGGCAGTGATCATGTAGAACCAGTCGCCGCGCTTCATCACCTTGGGGCCTTCGGGCGAGAAGCCCTCGACGTCCCAGTCGTCCGGATAGCGCCAGGGGTCGTAGACGTGTTCGGGCTTGCCGACGGTCGACAAGCCGTCCGGCGCCAGCTTGATGCGGTCGCCGCCGGACAGGAACAGCCAGCGCTCGCCGTTTTCGTCGACCACGTGGCCGGGGTCGATATAGCCGGGCAGCTTCAGGTCGATCGGCTCGGACCACGGGCCTTCGATCCTGTCGGCCCAGATCACGTAGCTGGTGTTGTTCTTGGGGAACTTGGCGGGGATGTAGAGGTAGTAGCGGCCCTTGTGCTTGCACAGCTCCGGCGCCCAGACCGAGCCGATGTTGGTCTTCAGGGTCGGCGCCACCGGCGTCCAGTTCACCAGGTCCTTGGAATGCCAGATCAGCAGTCCCGGATAGGCGTCGAACGACGAGTGGGTCATGTAGTAGTCGTCGCCGTCCTTGAGGATCGACGGGTCGGGATGGTCGCCGGCCAGGATGGGATTGAGGAAGGTCCCGTCGCCGAGGTCGGCCTTGCGCTGGCCTTCGATCCCCTTGGTCCAGGTCGGGCCGGTCGCGGTCTTGGCGGGCAGGGCGCCGACGCCTTGCGCCGAAGCCGCGGAGGGCAGGGCGGCGGCTGCCGCCGCTCCGGTCAGTAGGGAGCCCCCCGTTAGCATCAGGGCTCCGCGGCGGCTGAGGTCGGCCATGTGTTTCCTTCCCGAAGACTGGGCCGCGCATCCTGCGTCGCGCTGGCCTGTTACCGGTCACTTAAGCGGCGTGGAGCGGCTTTGTCTACCGGTGTCATAACCCATTTTCCGACGATAACGCTGTCACTGGCGAGGGCAAAAGAAAACGCCCGGGAGCGGGGCTCCCGGGCGTTTGTCTGTCGAGGAACCTCCCCCTGTGGGGGAGGTGTCGCCGAAGGCGACGGAAGGGGGACGTTTTCAGCCGCCGAGGCGCTGGCCTTCATCCCCCCACCGACCGCTTCGCGGTCGCCTCCCCCACAGGGGGAGGTTTTTGCCTCAACCCTCCATCGCCTCCAGCTCCTTGCCACGGGTCTCGTGGATGAGCTTCTGGACGAGGAAGAACGAGACCACGGCGCTGGCCGCGTAGAAGCCGTAGGTCGCCGACAGGCTCAGCTTCGCCATCGACGGGAAGCTGAACGAGATGGCGAAGTTGGCGATCCACTGGGCGAAGCCGGCGACGGCCAGGGCCGAGCCGCGCATCTGGTTGGGGAACATCTCGCCGAGCATGACCCACATGACCGGACCCCAGGAGAGGTTGAAGAAGATCACGTAGAGGTTGGCGGCGACCAGGGCGATCGGGCCGACCGAGGCGTCCAGGTGCAGGGCGCCGTTGACCGTGGTGGCGGTCGAGAAGCACCAAGTCAGCACGCCCAGGGTCACGGCCATGCCGGCCGAGCCGATCAGCAGCAGCGGCTTGCGGCCGATGCGGTCGATCAGGGCGATGGCGGCCAGACAGGCCACGATCGACAGGGCGCCCGACAGGATGTTGATCTTCAGGCTGTCGTCCTCGGTGAAGCCCACCGACTGCCACAGCACCGAGCCGTAGTAGAAGACGATGTTGATGCCGACGAACTGCTGGAAGATCGCCAGGACCAGGCCGGCCCACAGGATCGGACGGATCTTGCGGGTCGTGGGGTCGAGCAGGTCGGAGAACTTCGGCTTGTGGTCGGCGCTCAGTGAGGCGCGGATCTCGGCGACCTTGGCCGCGCCCGTGCCGGCCCCGAACAGGCGCGACAGGATGGCCTCGGCCTGGGCGTCCTTGCCCTTGGCGACCAGGAAGCGCGGGCTTTCCGGAATGGTCAGCAGGGCCAGGAAGAACACGCCGGCCGGGATGACCTGCATCCAGAACATCCAGCGCCAGGCGGGCAGGCCCAGCCAGAACTCGGCGGTCGAGCTGCCGGCGGTGTGGGCCAGCACGTAGTTGGCCACGAACGCGCCGGTCAGGCCGGTGATGATCATGATCTGCTGCACCGACGACAGGCGGCCGCGGATGTTGGCGGGTGTGACTTCCGAGATGTAGACCGGGCACAGCACGCTGGCCGCGCCGACGCCCAGGCCGCCGATCAGGCGGAAGATGACGAAGACGGTCGAGGTGTGGGCCGCGCCCGTGCCCAGGGCGCTGATCACGAACAGCAGGGCCGAGATGATCATCACCGTGCGACGGCCCCAGACGTCGGCCAGGCGGCCCGCCGCGAAGGCGCCGACGGCGCAGCCGATCAGGATGGCGGCGACGTTCAGGCCGGTGCCGAACTCGGTGAGCTTGAAGGCGCTGTTGAGGCCTTCCTGGGTGCCGTTGATGACGCCGCTGTCGTAGCCGAACATGAAGCCGCCGATGGTGGCCACGGCCACGATGGCGGCGACGAAGGCCATGTTCACCTTCGCGCCGTCGGCGCTCATGCCGGCGCTTGGTCCGGCGCTGGAAACTGATGCCACTGGAGTCCTCCCCGAACTGGCTCCCTCTAGGAGCCATGTTTGATCCCTAACGCGCCCCCGTAGGGACCTTAGTTGCCGGCGACCTTAGTGTTACCGGTATCAGCGCGCAAGCGGCCGTTTTTGCGGGATTCCGCTTCCGGCGCCGCCCTCGTCGCCGGGGGATAGTGTCAGGTCCGGCGCGCCTCGCAAGGGGCGATGGCAACGTTGTCATCCGGCGTCGGCCAGCAACGCGTTTGGGCAAGAATTTGCGAGGTGATCGCAAGTATCGTCTCCGCCGCGCAAGAACATTGCCGAAAAGAAATTTGCTCCGCGATCAAAGCCGCGCTTTACGGCTGGAGGTCGAGACCAGCGCGGAACGTCCGCTCGCGGCGCCTCGACCGACGACCTCGGGGGAGCGCGCCTTGCGCCTGAAGATCATCCTGCTTTCCGCCACCGCCATGATCGCGGCGCCGTGCCTGGCCCTGGCCCAGACCGCCGCCCCGGCCCCCGCGCCCGCCGCCCCGAAGGGCGCGGCCCCGGCCGCCGTCGAGGGCGTGACCGTCACCGGCGACAGCACCGCCATGCGCAGCTCGATCGACCGCCGCAGCTACAGCGTCGCCAACGACCTTTCCGCCCGCACCGGCTCAATCGCCGACGCCCTGCGCAACATCCCCTCGGTCGAGGTCGATGTGCAGGGCAATGTCAGTCTGCGCGGCGACAGCAGCGTCACCATCCTGATCGATGGCAAGCCCTCGGGCATGTTCAACGGCGACGGCCGCGGCGACGCCCTGCAGGCCATGCCGGCCGACCAGATCGACCGCGTCGAGGTGATGACCAACCCCTCGGCCGCCTTCCGTCCCGACGGTACGGCCGGGATCATCAACCTGGTCACCAAGAAGACCCGCAAGCCCGGCGGCACGGGCACGGTGCGCCTGAACGCCAGCACCGACGGCCGCTACAACGGCGGCGTCAGCGGCAACTACGTGAAGGACAAGCTGACCCTGTCGGGCGATGTCGGCCTGCGCCACGAGAAGCAGGAAGCCTGGCAGTCGATCCAGCGCCAGACCGCCGCCGGCGCCAGCAGCCAGGACGGCGCCTTCGAGAACAAGGGCGACATGGTCAATCTGCGCGGCGGCGTCGACTACGACGTCACGCCCAAGGACCGCCTGAGCGGCGAAGTCCGCTATCGCCGCATGAAGTTCGATACGACGGGCGAGGAGACCTACGACTATGTCGGTTCGGCCTCCGACTATGCGCGCTCGACCGACGCGGCCATGACGCGCGACAACGCCGGCGTCAGCGCCGACTGGCGTCGCCAGTTCAAGGGCGCCGAGCATCTGCTGACCGCCCACCTGGAGTACGAAGAGACCGAATTCTCGCGCGACTCCAGCGCCGTCAACGACTACGCCGCCGCCAGCGATCTCTACGAGCGGTTCGGCTTCGGGGCCAAGCAGAAGCGCACCAACTTCAAGACCGACTACGCCCAGCCCGGCGTCGGCGGCGGCACGCTGAAGACCGGCGTCGATTTCGAGTGGACCAAGAACGACTACGACAATCACGGCGAGACCGGCCCGTCCTGGAACGCCCTGACGGTCAGCGCCGCGCGCACCAACCGCTTCCTGTACGACCAGGACGTCTACGCCGGCTACGTCACCTACGAGCACGCCTTTGGCGACTTCACCGCCCAGGGCGGGCTGCGGGCCGAGCAGGTGCAGTTCGACGCCAACCAGGTGACCAGCGGCCAGAAGGTCTCGAACGACTACTTCAAGGTCTATCCCAGCCTGCACCTGGGCTACACGGTCAACGAGAACAACAGCTTCAAGGCCAGCTACAGCCGCCGCGTCCAGCGCCCGCAGGTGCAGGACCTGAACCCCTATCCGGTCTATCAGGACCCGCAGAACTACCGGGCCGGCAACCCCTTCCTGAAGCCGCAGGTCACCGACTCGTTCGAGCTGGGCTGGCAGTATCGCAAGGGTCCGGCCTACTACCTGGCCACGGCCTATTACCGCACCAGCGACGGGGTGGTGACCGACGTGGTCCGCGACCTGGGCAATGGCGTGCTGCTGACCACGCGCGAGAACCTCAGCCAGAGCCGCAACGGGGGGCTGGAGCTGGTGGCCAACGGCCGGCTGACGCCGAAGATCAGCTACAACGTCAGCGCCAACGCCTTCTGGAACGAGATCGACGCGACCAACCTGGGCTTCGCCGGCACGCGCTCGGCCACCACCCTGTCGGGCCGCGCCAACGTCAACTGGCAGGCCACGCCCAAGGACTTCTTCCAGATCAACGCCTTCAGCTCGGGCAAGCGCCTGACCCCGCAGGGCCACCGCGAGCCGTTCCAGATGGTCAATCTGGGCTACCGCCGGAAGGTCAACGACCGGCTGTCGCTGGTCGTGACGGTGCAGGACGCGCTGGACAGCTTCGAGGACAAGGTCGTCACCGACACCCCGACCCTGAAGGACGTGACCGTGCGCACCGCCAATGTGCGGGCGGCGTTCTTCGGCTTCACCTGGACCTTCGGCGGCGGCAAGCCCAAGCCCGAGCAGTTCGACTTCGGCTCGGGGGCCGTTGGGGGGTAACGATAGATCCTCCCCGTCTGGGGGAGGTGGCCCGAAGGGCCGGAGGGGGTAAGCGCGGCGCTGGCCCCCTCAGTCGGCTTCGCCGACAGCTCCCCCAGAGGGGGAGCATCTTCTCGCAGCGCCCCCTAAAGCCACCCCGCCTTCTTGAAGCGGCGGTAGAGCAGGGTGCAGACGATGGCGATCACGCCGACCGTCGCCGGATAGCCGAACGCCCACTTCAGCTCGGGCATGTGCTCGAAGTTCATGCCGTAGATCCCGGCCACCGCCGTCGGTACCGCCAGGATGGCGGCCCAGGCGGCCAGCTGGCGGGTGATCACGCCCTGGCGCTGCTGCTCCAGCAGCGAGCTGACCTCGAACACCGAATTGAGCACGTCGCCCAGGCTGCCGATCAGCAGGTCGATGCGGGCGATGTGGTCGCGCACGTCGCGGAAATAGGGCTTCACGTCGGCGTCGATGCACGGCGTGTCGTGGTGCTCCAGATAGCCGGCCACCTGGGCCATGGGCCCCAGCAGTCGCAGGAACTTGGTCAGCTCGCGCCGCAGGGTGAACAGGCGGGTGATCTCGGATCGGCTGAGGAAGGCGTCCAGCGCCCGGTGCTCCATCTGCGCCAGCTCTTCTTCCACCGCATCGACCACCGGCAGGTAGCCGTCGACGATGAAGTCGAGGATGGCGTGCAGCACGTAGTCGCCGCCCTTGGCCAGCAGGGCGGGCGTGGCCTCCAGGTGGGCGCGCAGCTCCAGGTGGGCGCGGGCCGAGCCGTGGCGCACGCTGATCAGGTGGTGGTCGCCGATGAAGATCTCGGTCTCGCCGAACACGACCCGGCCGGCCTCCAGCTGTGCGGTCTTGGCGACCACGAACAGCTGGTTGCCATAGAGATCGACCTTGGGCATCTGCCGGGCGTGCAGGGCGTCCTCGACGGCCAGCGGGTGCAGGTCGAAGCGTTCCTGCAGGATGCGCAGTTCGTCCTGCGTGGGCTCAACAAGCCCGATCCAGACGAACTCGCCCTTGCGCGGCGTCAGGCCGTCGGGGTCGTCGAGGCTGAGCTCGCGCACGCGCTTTCCATCGACATAGGCGTAGGCGGCGACGACGCTCATGCGGGCTCCTGCACTGTTGCTGCCGAAATGGCGTGAACGCGCAGCGGGGGCAAGGGCGCCGCTTGACGATCTTTGCAACATATGTAGAGTTTTGACCGACGCCCTGGCCGGCGTCGCAACGGAGCACGTTCATGCCCGCCGCCCCCCGCAAGCTTTCGCCCCAGTCCCTGGCCGTGCTCGAGGTCCTGCACGGACGCGAGTGGCTCTATGGCCTGGAGGTCTCGGCCGCCACGGGCCTGAAGTCGGGCAGCCTCTATCCGATCCTGATCCGGCTGGCCGATCGCGGCCTGCTGGAAAGCCGCTGGCTGGAGCCCGAGCGCCCCGGCCGGCCGGCCCGTCACGCCTATCGCATCACCGGCGCCGGCCGCTCGGCCCTGGCAGCGGCCCGCCGTCCGTCCACATCCTTGGCCCTTGGGGGAGCCTGATGACTGGAAACCGTAGAGACCTCGCCGCCTGGATCATGGATCGGGCGCTTCGCAAGCCGCCCGCGGGACGGGAGGATTGGGCGCAGGCCATGCAGGCCGAGTTCGCCGCGCTCGACAGGGACCGTCTGTCCTGGGCGGTCGGGTGCCTCGCCGCCACCGCGCGCTGGCGGGCGAGAGGGGAGGCGGCCTACATTGCGTCGCTGGCGGCGGGCGTCGCCTTCGTCGGGGGCTTGGCGCCTCTCGCATACTTCGGGGTGAGCGGCGCGGGGCTGGCCTCCAGGGCCGAGATGGCGCAGATCGTGATGCCGCTGATCGTCGCCGCCCTGGTGCTGGCCGGCTTCGTCATCGCTCTGAACTGGCCCGGCCGCCGGCTGGCGACCGCGGTGGCATTGGGCATCGGGCCCTCGCTGATCGGCAACGCCATGCTCCTGGTCGAGGGGCCGGGACTTCGTCCCATGGGGCCGCAGATGCTGATCGTCCTGCCCCTGGTGGGCCTGGCCTATCTCGGCGCCCTGGCGGGCTCTGCCTTGGGCCGGCGCCGTATGGCGAGGATCGCGCGATGACCGGCCGTGACCTGGCCGCCGCCATCATGGCGCTCGCGACCCGCAATCCGCCCGCCGCGCATGAGGAGTGGGCGCACGCCATGAAGGCCGAGTTCGCCGCGCTCGCGACGGGGCGGCTGTCCTGGGCGCTGGGCTGCCTGGCGACGAGCCTGCGCTGGCGGGCGGCCGGCGAGGCCGGCTATGCAGCGGCGCTGGCCGTCGGCCTGGTGATTGTCATGGCCGCGCTGCCGCTGGTGATCGCCGCCTCGGCCGCCGTCAGGCCAGGCGACCCGAAGGTGGTTTTCAAGCTTCTGCCCATGGTCATCGCCGGCGCGCCGCTGCTGGCCGGCCTCGTCGTCGGGACCTGGCGCGCCGACCGCAAGCTGCTGTCGGCCCTGGTGCTCGGCATGGGGCCGCAGGCGATCAACCTGGTCATGTTCGCCGCGCTGGGCTCGGCCATTGGGTCGAGCATCACCGACGCCTTCGTCGCCTATCTCTTCGTGGGAACCATGATGACGCTGATGAGCTTTGTCGGCCTGCTGACCGCCGCCGGCCTGCGTCGGTTGCGGACGGTGAGGATCGCGCGATGAACGGCCGGCGCGGGGATCTCGCCGACGCGCTCATGGCCCTGGCGACGCGCTATGCGCCCGCCGAGCGGCGCGACTGGGCCAAGGCCATGCAAGCCGAGTTCGCGGCGCTGGAGACTGGGCGGCTGTCCTGGGCCCTGGGCTGCCTGGCGACGGCGCTGCGCTGGCGGGCGCCGGGCGAGGCGGCCTATGGGGCGGCGCTGGCCGGGAGCGTCTATTTCCTCAGCACGACCATGTACTGGCTGCTCTGGCAGGTCATGGCGTCAGGCCTGGTGTCGTTCGACGTGCTGTTCGGGCGGCAGACGGAGCTCATCGCCGTCGTCCAGTTGGCGCTGAGCGGCCTGCTGGGCTTCCAGCGGCCCGACCGCCGCCTGGTCAGCGCCCTGGCCTTGGGCGTCGGCCCGATCCTGGTCGGACTCGCGCGCATCGACGGCTTCCGGCATCTGGACCAGGTGGATCCGGGCACGGCTTTGCAATGGGCCGGGATGCTGACGGTGCTGGGCCTGGGCTATGTCGCGGCGACGCTGGGCGCGGGTCTGCGCCGCCGGCGGCGGCTGGCGGCCTGAGATCCTCCCCCTATGGGGGAGGTGGCCCGGAGGGCCGGAGGGGGTAAGTGCGGCGCCGGCCCCCTCAGTCGGCTTGGCCGACAGCTCCCCCAGAGGGGGAGCATCGACGCCGTCCGATCGCTACGCCCGCTCCAGGGTCACCAGCACCAGGTCGTTCCGGCGCATCGCGAAGTCGATCGTCGCCACGCCGTCCTTGCCGACGGTGATGGTCTTCTCGACCTCCGGCTTGTCGGTCGTCAGGGCCTGGAGCTTGCCCACCTGATCGGCCGAAAGCTTCTGCGGCAGGCCCAGCTCGACATAGGCCGTGTAGGCGTCGTTGGCGCGGAAGCCGGTGCGCTGGGCCTTCAGGCGGTAGCGACCGGGCTTGAGGCCCGCGACGCTGAGCGCGGCGGCCGGGGCGTCGGTCGTCAGCTGGACCTTGGTGTAGAACGAGCGGTTGCTGGTCGGCTGCACCGGCTGGGTGAAGTCCCAGACCAGGGCCGCGACCTTGCCGCCGTCCACCGAGGCCAGAACGCTATTGTCCGTGGACGGAACTTCCTTGCCACGCAGGGCCGCCAGATACTTGTAGGCGAACCACGAGGGCTTGCGGATCCCCTCCGGGTTCATCAGGCCAAAGCCGCCCTGGAACGGCGCGGTGGGCGGGCCGGGCTCCTCGAAGAGGTCGCTGTAGGTCCAGTAGCTCATGCCCTGGACCACGCCTTTCACGCCCTTCAGCTTGGCCAGGATGTAGGCGGCGCTGTGATAGCTGTCGTGCACCGGGTCGCGCGGCGTGTAGCTGGTGCTCCATTCGGTGAAGTAGAGCGGCAGGCCCGGATAGGCCGAGGCCTCGATCTCGCGGCGCACCTTGCGCACGTCGCCGATGATGGCGTCGGGGGAGGGCGACAGCTTGGTGTCGTCCTTGCCGTTCTCGTCGAGGAAGCCGCCGTCGACGCCGTAGGTGTGGGTGGTGACGAAATCGACCGCCGCATTGTTGGCCTTGCAGTAGGCCAGGAACTCCGGAACCCAGGCCGCGCCGGCCGTCGACGGGCCTCCGACCCGCAAGGTCGGGTCGATCGCCTTGATGGTCTTGGCGGTCAGGGCGTAGAGGTCGAAATAGACCTTCTGGTCGGCCTTCTCCCAGAAGCCGTCGAGATTGGGCTCGTTCCAGACCTCGAAGAACCAGCTGCGGACCTCGGCCTCGCCATAGCGGCCGCGCAGGTGCTTGACGAAGGCGTCGATCAGGTGCGCCCAGGGCTCGAACTGGGGATGGGAGGTGTTGCCCTTCCACCAGAAGATCGTCAGGTCCGAGGTCTTCATGGCCTCGGGCGTGAAGCCAAGCTCGATGAAGGGCTTGAGGCCCATGGCCAGCAGGCGGTCGTAAAGCTGGTCGATCTTGGTCCAGTCGTAGACGATCTTGCCGTCGGGACCTTTCTTCACCGTGCCCAGCACGTCGTGGAAGATGGCGTGGAAGCGGATGTAGCGGAACTTCAGCTCGTCGGACGCCGTCTTCAGCTGGGCCAGGCTGTCGTCGCGCAGCAGGGTGCCGGGATAGTCCGAGCCGATGGAGAGGTCGAAGAACCGGTCGACCGGGCTCGTCGCCTTGGCGACGTCCAGCGCGATGACGCGCTTTTCGGAAGCGGCGAAGGCGGGCAGGACCGGCAGCGCTGTCAGGCTGGCGGCGGCGGCCATCAGGCGGCGGCGCGAGAACATGGCTTCGTTTCCTCTTCCCGATCGGTTTCTTGGGCGGCGTGAAAACCTTGTCCTTCGACAGGCTCAGGATGAGGTTTTCAGTCGAACCGCCGGAGCAGAAGGACCTCACCCTGAGCTTGTCGAAGGGCGAGGTCCGCAGTGCTGGCTCAGTGATTATGCCTGGGCAGCTTGGCCGCCAGGTCCTGGTACTTCACGGCGAATTCCAGCACCCCGCCGGTGTCGAGCTGGCCGGTGTGGGCGCGGTAGATCTCCTGCCAGGGGGTCATGGTCTCCGGCACGGCGGGGATGCCTTCCTTGCGACGCTCGGTGATCACGGCCTCGTCCACCAGGGCGTCGCAGCGGCCGGTGTTGATGTCGATGCGGATGGTGTCGCCGGTGCGCAGCCACGACAGCCCGCCGCCGATCGCGCTTTCGGGCGAGGCGTTGAGGATCGAGGGGCTGTCGGCGGTGCCCGACTGGCGGCCGTCGCCCAGGGTCGGCAGGCTCATGATCCCCTTCTTCAGCAGGTGATCGGGCGGCTGCATGTTGACCACCTCGGCCGAGCCGGGCCAGCCGATCGGACCCGCGCCGCGGATCACCAGGATGCAGCTCTCGTCGATGTTCAGGGCCGGGTCGTTGATGCGGGCGTGATAGTCGTCCGAGCCGTCGAAGACGATGGCCCGGGCCTCGAACACGCCTTCCTGGCCCGGCTTGGACAGGTAGCGCTCGCGGAAGTCGGCGCCGATGACGCTGGCTTTCATGATCGCGAAGTCGAACAGATTGCCGCGCAAAACGAGGAAACCCGCTTTTTCGGCCAAAGGCTGCGCGTAGGGGAAGATCACCTCGCGGTCGCCGGTTTCGCGGCCCTGCAGGTTCTCGCCCATCGTCTTGCCGGTGACGGTCAGGACGTCGCCGTGCAGGCGGCCCTGCTGCAGCAGTTCCCACAGCACCGCCGGCGCGCCGCCGGCCCGGTGGAAGCGCTCGCCGAGATACTTGCCGGCCGGCTGCATGTTGACGATCAGCGGGATGTCGTAGGCCGCCCGCCAGTCGTCGGCGGTGACTTCGAGCCCCGCATGCCGCGCCATGGCCGCGATGTGCGGCTGGGCGTTGGTCGAGCCGCCCGCCGCGGCCACCAGGGCGATGGCGTTCTCGAAGGCCTTCTTCGTCAGGATGTCCTTGGGCTTGATGTCCTCGTAGGCCAGGTCGACGATCCGCTGGCCGGTCTTGTAGGCCATCTGGCCGCGCTCGCGGTACGGGGCGGGGATCGCCGCGCAGCCGGTCAGCGACAGGCCCAGAGCCTCGGCCACCGCGTTCATGGTCGAGGCCGTGCCCATGGTGTTGCAGTGGCCGGCCGAGGGGGCCGAGGAGGCCGCGCGCTCGATGAACTCGGCCTCGTCGATCTCGCCGGCCGCCAGCTTGCGGCGCGAGCGCCAGATCACCGTGCCCGAACCGACCAGTTCGCCCTCGTGCCAGCCGTCCAGCATCGGTCCGCCGGACAGCACGATGGCCGGAATGTTGACCGTGGTGGCGGCCATGATGCCGGCCGGGGTGGTCTTGTCGCAGCCGGTGGTCAGCACCACGGCGTCGATCGGATAGCCGTGCAGGGTCTCCACGAGGCCCAGGTACGAGAGGTTCCGGTCCAGGGCCGCCGTCGGACGACGGCAGTTCTCGAAGATCGGGTGGACCGGGAATTCCATCGGAATGCCGCCGGCGTCGCGGATGCCGTCGCGGATCCGGGTGACCAGGTCCAGATGGATGCGGTTGCACGGCGAGATGTCGCTGCCGGTCTGGGCGATGCCGATGATCGGCTTGCCGCTGCGCAGCTCTTCCGGGGTGATCCCGTAGTTCATGAACCGCTCCAGATAGAGCGCGGTCATGTCGATATGGTCGGGATTGTCGAACCAGTCGCGCGAGCGGAACCGGCGGGGCGTGCGATTAGCGGAGGTCAAGGCGCACCTCGTATTGCGGCTGGCCGGCGACGTCGACGGGCAGGGCGAACAAGCCGCCGCACAGCGGGGCCGCGGCCAGCTGTTCGTCGCTGAGGCCCTTGCGGGCCGTGGTGAAATAGAGGGTCTTCAGGTCGGGGCCGCCAAAGCACGGCTTGGTGACGTTGATGGCGTCGAGCAGGACCCGGCGTTCGATCTCGCCGGTCCGCGTAATGCGCAGGGCGCCCTGACCGCCCCACAGGGCCGTCCAGACGTAGCCCTCGGCGTCGACCACCGAGCCGTCGGGCCAGGCGTTCTCGATCTCGAGGCGGAAGAACTCGCGCTTGTTGGAGAGCGCGCCTTCGGGCGTGACGTCGAAGGCCCAGATCACCTTTGCGAGGGTGTCGGTGTGGTAGAAGGTCTTGCCGTCGGGCGAGACCGCCGGACCATTGGTGATGCAGATCCCGGCGTCGTGCCGGGTCAGCGAACCGTCGGCTTCGAGCCGGTAGAGCGCGCCGCTGTCGGCCTCTTCGCCGTCGTGCATGGTGCCGAACCACAGGCGGCCTTCCGCGTCGACCGTGGAGTCGTTGGGGCGGTTGTCGAGGCCGGCGTCCTCGATTTCGGAAATGAAAGTGAAGCCCAGCTCGGGCGTGAAATGGTGCAGGCCGCTCTTCAGGCCCGCCACGAAGCCGCCGCCGACGCGCGGGGCGACGAAGGTCACCTGGTCGGGGGCGTCCCAGCTGGCGGTCTCGCCGGTGGCGGGGGTGTAGCGGTGGACCCGGTGGCCCTTGATGTCGACGAACCAGACGGCGTCGCCATGCCAGATCGGCCCTTCGCCGAGCGTGGCCTTCAGGTCCCAGACGCAGGTGGGGGCAGTCATAGCGCTTCGTCTCCTCCTACGGCGCTAGACCCCCTCAGTCGCTCCGCGACAGCTCCCCCAGAGGGGGAGCATCTAGCGCTTCAAATCCTCCCCCTCTGGGGGAGGTGGCCCGGAGGGCCGGAGGGGGTCCTTCGCCGACCTATCTTATCGCCAGCCGGCGTCGATCCAGTACTCGTGGCCCGTGCACAGGCTGCCGTCGTCCGAGGCCAGGAACAGCACCAGCGAGGCGACGTTGGCCGGCAGGATGCGGCCCTTGACGGCCTGGGCCTTGACGATCTCGGCCTCGCCTTCCGGGGTGTACCACTTCTCCTGGCGCTTGGTCTTGACGTTGCCCGGCACCACGCAGGTGACGCGGATGTCGTCGGGGCCCAGTTCGCGGGCCAGGGCGCGGGTCATGCCCTCGATGCCGGCCTTGGCGGTTTCGTAGAGGACCAGGTCCTCCAGGCCCAGGTGCCAGCTGATCGAGCCGAAATTGATGATCGCGCCGCCGCCGCGCGCCTTCATGCCCGGAGCCGCGGCCTGGGCGCAGAACAGCATGTGCCGCAGGTTCACGTTCATGCGGTTGTCCCAGTAGGCCGGGGTCACGTCGGCCAGGCTGTGACGGTCGTCGTTGCCGGCGTTGTTGACCAGCACGTCGATGGGACCGATCTCGGCGAAGAAGGCCTTCACGGCTTCCAGGTCGGTCAGGTCGACCTTCTTGAAGGCCGGCTTGATCGGGGCGTCGGCCAGGTCGGCGACCAGGGCCTCGGAATCCTCGACGGCGATGTCGACGAAGATCACTTCGGCGCCTTGCTTGGCGAAGGCGGTGGTGATGCCCGCGCCGATGCCGGAACCGCCGCCGGTGATGACGACGCGCTTGCCCTGGAGGCTGGGATAGATGGCGGAGGACATGCGCTTAAGCCTGGAAAGAGGAAACGAGGGTCACAGCAGGCCGCGGCCGGCCAGATTGCGGATCAGGGCCGAGATGCCGAAGGTCCAGGGCTTGGCCTGGTCGCAGGTGGTCACCTCGTTCTCGAGCACGCCCAGCTTGGGGGTCGAGACACGGACGCGGTCGCCGACTTTATGGGTGAAGCCCTGGCCGGCGGTGTCGCGGTCCTGGATCGGGGCGAACATGGTGCCCAGGAACAAGGCGAAGCCGTCCGGATACTGGTGCTGCCGGCTGTAGGCCTGGCTCGCCAGCACGGCGGGGTCGCGGCTGATCAGGCTCATGTTCGACTTGCCGTCGAGCACGAAGTTGTCGCGGCCGGTGATCTTCAGCTCGACCTCGGCGCCGCGCACGTCGTCGAGGCTGAACGAGGCGTCGAACAGGCGGAAGAACGGGCCGATCGAGCAGGAGGCGTTGTTGTCCTTGGCCTTGCTGAGCAGCAGGGCCGAGCGGCCCTCGAAGTCGCGCAGGTTGACGTCGTTGCCGAGCGAGGCGCCGCGGATCTCGCCCTGGCCGTCGCACAGCAGCACGACTTCCGGCTCGGGGTTGTTCCAGTGGCTGTCGGAACGGACGCCGACCTGGTCGCCCCAGCCCATCGACGACAGCGTCGGGCCCTTGGTGAAGATCTCGGCGTCGGGGCCGATGGCGACCTCGAGGTACTGCGACCACAGGCCGTCCTTGATCAGGGTCTGCTTCAGGCGCTCGGCGCCTTCGGATCCCGGGTTCACGCTGCGCAGGTCGCCGCCCATGCTTTCGGACAGCTGCTCGCGGATCTTCAGGGCGGCGGCGGCGTCGCCGCGGGCGCGCTCCTCGATCACCCGCTCCAGGGTCGAGACGGCGAAGGTGACGCCGGCGGCCTTGAGGCATTGCAGGTCGACGGGGGCCAGCAGCTTGGCGGCGGCGTTGCCTTCACGGTCGTCCCAGACCGGGCGCAGGTCGAGCTTTTCCAGCGGACCCTTGTCCTCGCCGCGCGGGATCGCGTCGCCCGGGGCGTAGGCGTTCATCAGGTCGGCGACGGTGGGGGCGATCTTGCTGACGTCCTCGACGTGGCCGCCGCGGATCAGGACGGGGGTCGGGCCCTGGCCGAAATCGATGCGGCCCAGAAGGGTCGCTTCCCGCCAGTCCTCGGGAAGGTATTGCGTCACGCCCACCGCGTTTTCTCCCTGTCGCGCGAGCGGATCTTTGCGAACGCCCGCTACGCTTCGTAACTCCCCGACTTGTTAGCGCTAACATGTGGAGGGGCGCAAGGGAGTTGTCTGACAACTCAAAACTCACGTCTGCCGGACGCTGTTCGCGCCGTACTGAGTCCACCTCTCCCATGGGGAGAGGGAGGGGCCCGCGCCGCAGGCGTGGGAGGGTGAGGGGGTAAGACGTTGGAGGTTTTGGCGAGGGGAAGGGCGGCCGGCCGCGTAACCCCTCACCCTCCCAGGCTATCGCCTGGGCCCCTCCCTCTCCCTCTGGGAGAGGTGTTTCTAGGTCGGCGCAGGCCCCGCCGAGTCCCGCACGATCAGCGTGTGCGGATGCATCAGCTGCCGGGGCTCGCCCGTGCCGTCGCGGTGGCGGCGGATCTCTTCCAGCACCAGGTCGACGGCGGCGCGGGCCATGGCGGCGATGGGCTGGTGGACGGTGGTCAGGGCCGGCCAGATGTTGGCGGCGATCGAGGTGTCGTCGAAGCCGACGATCGAGACGTCGCCCGGCACGTCCAGGCCCAGGCGGTGGGCCAGGCCGGCGGTGGCGGCGGCCATGTCGTCGTTGGCGGCGAAGATGGCGGTCGGCCGGTCCTTGACGTTCAGCAGCCGCTCGGCCGCCTCCAGGCCCGAGCGATAGGTGAAGTAGCCCTGCTCGATCCGGACGTCCTCCTGCGGGATGCCGGCGGCCTTGAGGGCGGTCATGAAGCCGTCCATCCGCTGCTGGCTGACCGTCTGGTTGGGGTGGCCCTTGATGAAGCCGAAGCGCTTGTGGCCCAGGCTCAGCAGGTGCTGGGTCAGCTCGAAGGCGGCGGCTTCGTTGTCGATGCGGATGGTGGCCATGTCGCTGCTGGCCATGCCGGGGGCGACGGCCACGGCGGCCGCGCCGGCGGCCTTCACCTCGGCCAGTACGGTCTGGGATTCGCAAAGGGGCGGGGGCAGGATCAGGCCATCGACGCCGGTCTTCAGCAGACGGGCCAGGGTTGCGCCGGCCAGCTCCGGCTCGGCGCACTTCTCGATGACGATCTGTGAGCCGGTGCGGCTGCTCTCGTCCAGCGCCCCGACCAGGAACTCCGACAGATAGCCGGTCGAGGGGTTGTCGTAGAGCAGGCCGATGCGGAACGGCGCGCTGCCCGCCAGACTGCGGGCGGCCGGGTTGGGGGCGTAGTTGAGCTCGGCGATGGCCGCTTCGACCAGGGCCCGGGTCTCTTCCTTGACGGTGGATTCGCGGTTGATGACCCGCGAGACGGTCATGGGCGACACCCCGGCCCGCGCGGCGACGTCGCGGATCGTGGCGCTCTGGCTGCTGCGGCGCCGCGTGCGCTCGGTGCGTTCGTTCATGACTGAGAAGTCCGTCCCTTTTGGGCGAGTCTAGACCGTTTCTCGCGCCATGGGGAAGCGCGGCCTTGGTAGCGGTCTCCGGGCGGGCGTAAGGAGGGCGTCATGACTGCGTTTGGCGCCATCATTCTCTGCGGCGGCGGCTCTGTCCGGATGGGGCGGGACAAGGCCTTGCTGGACTGGGACGGCGTGCGCGCCATCGACCGCGTCGCGGCCCTGGCCCGGGCGGCGGGGGCGGAGGCGGTGCTTACGGCTGGGCGCGACTACGGGATCGACTGGGTTCCCGATCCGGAGGACGGGGCGGGTCCGGTCGGCGGGGTGCTGGCCGGGGCCGAGGCGCTGCGGGCGCGGGGCTGCTCGCGGGCGCTGGTGCTGGCGGTCGATGCGCCGACCCTGACGGTGGACGACCTGGCGCCGCTGCTGGCGGCGGAGGCGGGCGCGACGTTCGACGTCTCGCCCGTGCCGATGGTGCTGCCGCTCGGGGCCGTGCCGGCAGGGGCGCTGCCGGGCTGGCCGCTGCGGCGGCTGGTCGAGCGGGCGGGGCTCGTGGTTTTGGAATGTCCGGAGGGCGCGCGGGCGCGAATCCTTGGGGCCAATACGCCGGAGGAGCGGGCGCGGCTGAAGCCGTAACCCCTCAGTAGACGTCCCGCCGATACCGTCCCTGGTCGGCCAGGTCCTCCAGCGCGGCCGCGCCGAGGATCTCGGCCAGGGCGGCATGCACCTCGCGCGACATGCCTTCCAGCGAGCCGCAGACATAGATCGCCGCCCCCCGCGCCACCCAGGCCCGGATTTCGTCGGCGCCCGCCCGCAGGCGGTGCTGGACGTAGACCTTGTCGGCCTGGTCGCGGGAGAAGGCGAGATCCAGCCGCGCCAGAACACCCGAGGCGACCCAGGCCTGGATTTCCTCCCGGTGGAAGAAGTCGTGGGCGGCCGAGCGCTCGCCGAACACCAGCCAATTGCGCTGGCGGCCCAGGGCGGCGCGGGCCTTCAGGTGGCTGCGCAGACCAGCCAGGCCCGTGCCGGCGCCGATCAGGATCATCGGCCGGTCGTCGGCCGGGGCATGGAAGCTGCGGTTGGAGCGCACGCGGCCGGCGATCTCGCCGCCGACGCTCGCATGCTCGACCAGCCAGCCTGAGCCGAGGCCCGGCTTGCCGTCGGCGCGACGCATCAGTCGCACGACCAGCTCGACCCCGCCGTCGGCCGGCAGCGAGGCGATGGAGTATTCGCGGTGGGGCAGGGCGGGCAGGGCGTCGACCAGGGCTTGGGGCGCGGCGCCGGCCAGCGCCCTGATGGCCGCCTCTTCGTGCGGCAGGCGGCGCCAGGACAGCACCTCGCCCAGAGTCTGGGCCTCGTCGGCCTTCACCGGTGCGTCAGCGGAAAGCGACAGGCGCGATAGCAGGTCGGCCACGTCGGCCGGTGCGTTGCGGGGGCCGATCTCGACGATGTCGCCGGCCTGCCAGGCGACGTCGCCGTCCAGCGGTTCCAGGCGCACATGGAAGGCGCCTTCGCCGGCCGAGCCGGGATTGAGCAGGCGGCGGTCGGCCAGTTTCCAGCGGCCATAGGCCGGGCGGCTCCAGTCGGGGGTGTCGGTCGGGCCGGTCAGCACCGAAAGCTGCGACTGCCAGTGGCGCAGGGCGGCGGCCTCGCCGTCGTCGACCTCGACGGTGTCGAACAGGCGCGCGCCGCCGTTGCGGGCCAGCCAGGCGTCCAGGCTGTGACCGAAGGCGCAGTAGTTGGCGTAGCTGCTGTCGCCCAGGGCCAGCACGGCGTAGGTCAGGCCCGACAGGTCCGGCTCGGTGGCCATGACGTCGCGGATGAAGCGGCGGGCGTTGTCGGGGGCGTCGCCTTCGCCGGTGGTGCTGACGATGAAGAGGGCGCGGCCGGTCAGGTCGGCCGGCTCGACGGCGGCCAGTTCGCGCAGGCGCACCGGCAAGCTTGCGGCTTGCAGGGCTTTCGCGGTGGCCAGGGCCAGTTCCTCGGCGAAACCGGTCTGGCTGGCGAAGGCCACGAGCACCGGCTCGCCGGCGCCGGCGGCCAGGGCCTTTTCCTCGCGGCGGGCCTTGGCCTTGCGCAGCGCGACCTTCAGGACGATCCCGGCGCACAGCAGCAGGTAGAGGCCGACGACGATCGCGGCCAGGACCAGGCGGCGCGAGCCCGGCGGCAGGCTGGAGAGCAGGTCGGTCATTCGTCGAGCATCGCCTGCAGGGCCGGCGACAGGCGCTCGCTGAGGCCGCCCGGACCACGCGTGACGATCAGGACCGGCAGGTCGCGCGCCGTGGCGAAGGCCTGGGCCGCGTCCGGACCCATCACGGTCAGGGCGGTGGCCAGGGCGTCGGCGGTCATGCACTCGGGATGCAGCACGGTGACGCTGACCACCCCGGCGTCGCACGGCGCGCCCGACGCGGGGTCCAGGGTGTGGGCGTAGCGCTTACCCGCATGGTCGAAGAAGCGGCGATAGTCGCCAGAGGTCGCCACCGACAGGCCGTGCAGGGCCAGCACCGTGCGCGGGGCGGCTTCGTCATTGGCCGAAGCGACCGGCGGGCGCTCCAACTCGACCCACCAGGGCTGTCCGTCGGGCTTGGCCCCCGTGCCGCGCAGCTCGCCGCCGACCTCGACGAGGTAGGAGCGCACGCCCGAGCGTTCGAGCGCGCGGGCGGCCTCGTCGACGCCGAAGCCCTTGGCGATGCCGTTGAGGTCGATGGACAGGCCGCCCGGCTGAAACAGCGCGTCGCCGTCCAGCGTCACGCGGCGCCAGCCCATGGGGGCGCGGGCGGCGTCGAGGGCGTCGGCGTTCGGCGGCTCGCCGGAGAAGGGGCGGGGGCCGAAGCCCCAGAGATCGGTGACCGCGCCCAGGGTCGGGTCGAAGGCGCCGTCGCTGTCGGCGGCGACCTCGATGGCGCGGCGCAGCACGGCGGCGAAGCCGGCGGGCAGGGCGGTCCAGGTTCCGGCGGCCGAGCGGTTGAAGCGCGAGAGCGCCGACATCGGGTCCCAGGCGCTCATCTGCGCGACCACCTGGTCGAGGGCGCGCTGGACCATGGCGGTCATGGCCGCAAGGTCGGTGGTCGCGGGCAGCACGGCCTTGACCGACCAGGTCGTGCCCATGGTCGCCCCGTCGAACCCGCGCACGACCCCGCCCACCGGCCGGGCCGGCGGTTCGGAGATCAGGGGGACGAGGACGCGGGTCATGGGGGAGGTCTTCCAAACTCCTCCCCCGCGCAGCGGGGGAGGGGGACCGCGAAGCGGTGGAGGGGGCGGCGGCGCGCACGGCGCTCTGTCACTCGCCCCCTCCGTCACGGCGCTGATAGCGCCGCGCCACCTCCCCCGTTGCACGGGGGAGGAGCTAGGCCGCTGCGCTACGGACGCTGGGCTTCGAACGTCGCGGTGTAGCTGGCGCTGAAGCCGTTGCCGGCCAGCGGGCCGGTCTGGCCGCCGCCGGGGCCGCCCGGACCACCCGGGCCGCCTTGGGGCGCGCCGCCGGGAGGACCGCCTTGCGGGCCGCCCTGACCACCGGGACCACCTTGGCCGCCCGGAGCGCCGCCGCCCGGGCCGCCCATGCCGCCGCCGCGGCCGGTCTCGCCGGTGCGGACGCTGGCGTTCAGCCAGTACATGCCGGCTTCCGGCAGGGTGAACTTCACCGCGCCGTCGGGGCCGGTCTTGACCTTGATCTCGCCCGGATTGGCGCGATAGCGCGAGTTGCCCGGCACGATCGTCACTTCCAGGTCGGCGGCGGGCTTGCCGTCGATCACGAACTTGAAGGTCGCGGCCTCGCCGGCCACCACGTCGTTGGGGTGGGTGACGGACACCAGTTCCAGGCCCTTGCCGGTCGGCTTCACAGCCGTCGGCGCGCCGCGGGTGACGAAGGTCTCGTTGCGGCTGAAGCTCTTGATGGTCTTCAGGTCGGCGGCGCCGGCCGGAACCTGGGCGGCGAACTCTTCCGGCGTGCCGCGGAAGCGCTTGACCTGGCCGTTCTCGGTCCAGCTGGCCACGATGTTGGCCGAGGCGGTGCCGATCCGGTAGGTGCCGGGCTTGGCCAGCTCGACATCGAACACCGAGCGGTACTGGCCGGTCGAGCCGTTCTTCAGCGGTTCGGTCGTGCCGTCCGGCGTGGTGATGACCACGGCGTCCAGGCGCATCGGGCGGTGGTCGGGGTAGAACAGCTCGTTCGAGACGGCCGCGTCGACCGTCACCCAGGCGCCGTCGCCCGACAGGACGGTGGCGGAGGGCACGATCCAGCCGCGGTGGGCGTTGGCGGCGAGAGGCAGGGCGGCCAGGGCCGCCGTGACGGCGGTGAGGGCCAGGAGGCGCTTGCGGATGTTCATGGCGTTATCCCCTCTTACTTGACGGTGACCGAGACGGCGCCGAGTTCGGCGGTCCCCTTGGCGGTGGCGGTCTTGCCGGGCTTGCCCCAGGTGAACGGGACGCGGACGGCCTCGTGGCCGCCGACTTCGCGGGCGGCCTCGACCACCAGCGTGTATTCGCCCGGCTTCAGCTTGGAGAGCTCGCTCTTGGCGCCGCTGAAGACCAGCTTCTGCGGGCCGGGGGCGCGGGTGGCGCTGGTGATGCCGTCGGCCGGGAAGCTCATGGCGCGGCCGGCCTTGCGCCACCACTGGCGCATGTCCTTCAGCCACTTCTGGCCTTTGTCCTCGCGGGAGTCGGCGTCGTACCAGACGGCCAGGGTCGCGGCGGCGCCGGCGTCGGGGCCTTCGACCCAGATGGCGACGTAGGGCTTGTGGTACTCGGCCACGGTCAGGCGCGGGATCTCGACGGTGACGTTGAGGTCGGCGGCCATCGCCGGAGCGCCGACGGCGGCGCCGGCGAAGGTCAGCAGGGAGACGGTGCGCTTCACGGAAGGCGGCCTTTCTCTAGAGGTGGACGAACAGGATCACGAGGAGAAGCGGTATGGCCAGCCCGGCGGCGGTCAGCGGCCAGGTCATCGGCCGCCCGCGGGCGTGGAATTGCAGCAGGATCAGGCCGGTGACCGTGAAGATCACGCAGGCCCCGGCGAAGATGTCGATGAACCAACCCCAGGCCTTGCCGGCGTTGCGGCCCTTGTGCAGGTCGTTGAGCAGGCTGACCGCGCCGCGGGTGGTCTTTTCGTGCTCGACGGCGCCGGTCTCGCGGTCGATGGCGATCCAGGCGTCGCCGCCGGGACGGGCCAGGGCCAGATAGACCTCGGCGTCGGACCATTCGCCCACGCGGCGGGCGATGTCGGCGTCGACGGCCTTGTCGAGCCAGGTCTCGACCTTGATCGGCAGCGGGCGCTTGCCCTCCACCGGCCCCTTGGCCAGCTCGGCCAGCAGGTCGGCGGGCAGGGTGGCCTTGCGGGTGACGACCTTGGGCTCGGCCTCGATCTGGCCGGCGTGGTTGAGGGTGAAGCCGGTGATCGCAAACAGCAGCATGCCCACCAGGCTGAGCGCCGCGCTGATCCAGTGCCACTGGTGCAACTGCTTCAGCCAGAAGGAGCGGCGGTTCTGTTCGGCGGCGGCTTTCACGGGATTCCAGGGCGGACGAGCTTTGGTGTCGCCGTCCATACTTGAGAGCGACTTGCAATTACAAGACCCGATATCGCTCCAGCGCCGCTTGGAAACAAAGCGCCCGTGATCGGTTCTGCGTACGGTCGGAAAGCAGGCGGTGCGGAACTCTGCATGCGGGGCCGTCGATCCTGCTGCGGAAAGGCGCATCCCTCTCGACGAAACAGGCGCCTCGCGCCGTCGCCCGGGCCGGGATCAGTTTGGGGCTATATTATAACAGCGTGCGGCCAACTTGGCCTCGACAAGCGGGGCTCAACAAAAGAAACATCCAGGCTTCCTGCCGCGAGGGGACTTCGCGGGCTGCATTGGGGTCGTTTCGTGAAAGCGCTTTTCTTCTCGGTTTCGCTTCTGTCGCTCGTGGGCGGCGCCGCTCTCGCCCAGGACTACCTGCCCCAGCCGGCCCCGCCGACCCCGCCGATCGCCGCCCCGCAGGACGTGGCCTATCCGGGCGTGCTGAAGCTCTACGTCGACGCCACCGACCTCGAGCGCAAGATCTTCGACATCAAGCTGACCCTGCCGGTGGCCAAGCCCGGCCCGCTGACCCTCTATTATCCGGAGTGGGTGCCGGGCGGCCACTCGCCGCGCAACGACATCGACAAGCTGGCGGGCCTGATGATCACCGCCAATGGCCAGGTGATCCCCTGGAAGCGTGACGTGGTCGAGGTCAACGCCTTCCACATCGACGTGCCGGCCGGCGTGAGCGAGCTGAACATCGCCTACAAGTTCCTGTCGCCGGTCGAGACCAAGGTCGGCCGCATGGTCATGACCCCGGACATGCTGAACCTGCAGTGGCTGCAGATGACCATGTATCCGGCCGGCCATTTCACCCGCCGCATCGCCGTCGAGCCGACCGTCAAGCTGCCGGAAGGCTTCCAGTTCGCCTCGGCCCTCGAGGTCGCCAAGACCGAGGGCCAGGCCACCGCCTTCAAGCCGACCACGGTCGAGACCCTGGTCGACTCGCCGATGTTCGCCGGCCGCTACTTCAAGTCGGTCGATCTGGATCCGGGCGCCAAGGTTCCGGTGCGCCTGAACATGATCGCCGACAAGCCCGAGCTTCTGGAGTTCAAGCCCGAGCAGATCCAGATCCACAAGAACCTGGTGCAGCAGGCCTACAAGCTCTACGGCTCGCACCACTACGACCACTATGACTTCCTGGTGGCCCTGTCGGACCAGCTGGGCGGCATCGGCCTGGAGCACCACCAGTCGAGCGAGAACCGCGTCGCGCCCAAGTACTTCACCGACTGGGACAAGGCCTATGTCGGCCGCGACCTGCTGGCCCACGAATACACCCACTCGTGGAACGGCAAGTTCCGCCGCGGGGCCGACCTGTGGACCCCGACCCTCAACACCCCGATGCGCGACAGCCTGATGTGGGTCTATGAGGGCCAGACCCAGTACTGGGGCTATGTCCTGTCGTCGCGCTCGGGCCTGCTCAACAAGGAGCAGACGCTGGACGCCATCGCCATGACGGCCGCCGCCTACGACAGCCGTCGCGGCCGTGACTGGCGCCCGGTGCAGGACACCACCAACGACCCGATCATCGCTAACCGCAAGCCGCTGTCCTGGCTCTCCTACCAGCGCAGCGAGGACTACTATTCGGAAGGCCAGCTGGTCTGGCTCGACGCCGACACGCTGATCCGCGAGAAGACCGGCGGCAAGAAGTCGCTCGACGACTTCGCCAAGGCCTTCTTCGGCGTGGCCGACGGCTCGTACGTCTCGCACACCTACACCTTCGACGACGTGGTCTCGGCGCTGAACGGCGTGGTGGCCTATGACTGGTCCACCTTCCTGAAGGACCGCATCGAGGGCGTGAACCCTAAGGCCCCGCTCGATGGCCTGACGCGCGGCGGCTACAAGCTGGTCTATACCGATGCGCCGACCGACTACTTCAAGGTCTCCGAGACGCGCGGCAAGGTCACCAACCTGGCCTATTCGATCGGCCTGACCGTCGGTTCGGACGGCGTGCTCAGCGACGTGCAGTGGGATGGTCCGGCCTTCAAGGCCGGCCTGACCCAGGGCCTGACCCTGGTGGCCGTCAACGGCGAGGCCTATGACGCCGACAAGCTGAAGGCCGCCGTCAAGGCCACGGCCAAGGGCGAACCGGTCGAGCTGCTGGTCAAGGAAGGCTCGCGCTACCGCACCGTGAAGCTCGACTACACCGGCGGCCTTCGCTACCCGCGCCTGGAGCGCGTGGCCGGGACCCCGGCGCGCCTGGACGACATCCTGGCCGCCCGCAAGTAAGCCCATAGAGCCGTCCGGCGCCCGGGGCCGCGAGGCGCCGGACGGCTTTGTCTTCCAGACGCGCGGCCGCGCCTGTCCTGGAAGCTCTCATGTCCGATTCCAACACTTTCGATCGTCGCCAGCTGCTGGCCGGGGCGACCGCCGCCGCCGTTTCCACGGCTCTGCCGGCCATGGCCGCCCCGGAGGACGAGCGCGGCAAGCTCTACGCCCTGTTCGACGCCTTCTTCGACGAGGACCTGACCGAGAGCCCCGAGCAGGCCACCAATCTGGGCCTCGACACCGGCGCCCACGCCGGCGCGCGCACGAAGCTGGGCGACCGCTCCATCGCCGGCTGGATCAAGGAGCGTCGCGAGCCGGCGGCTCGGCTCAAGCGCCTCAAGGCGATCGACCGCAAGGCGCTCTCCGGCGACGACGCCGTCAACTATGACACCGCCGCCTACTATTACGGCGCGCGCGACAAGGCCTCGGGCTTCGACTACGGCGCGGTGTCGCGGCCGTTCGTGGTGACCCAGTTCTATGGCGGCTATTCGTCGGTGCCGAGCTTCCTGGACAGCAAGCACGCGGTGGCCTCGGCGGCCGACGCCGACAGTTACCTGGCCCGCATGGCCGGCTTCGCCACGGTGCTCGACCAGGAAAGCGAGCGGGTGCGGGCCGACGCCGCCAAGGGCGTGATCCCGTCGGACTTCATCCTCGACAAGGCCATCGGCCAGCTGAAGCAGTTCCGTAGCCTGGCCCCGGAAAAGAACGTGCTGGTCGCCTCGCTGGCCCGCCGCGCCAAGGCCTATGGCGACTACGACGCCAAGGCCGCCGCCCTGCTGGCCAGCGCCATCCACCCGGCGCTGGACCGCCAGATCGAGACCCTGACCGCCGTCCGCGCCAAGGCCGTGCACGACGCCGGCATGAGCCGCTTCAAGGACGGCGAAGCCTTCTACGCGGCCCTGCTGCGCATCTACACCACGACCGAAAAGACCCCCGACGAGGTTCACCGCCTGGGCCTGGACGAGGGCGCGCAGATCCAGGCGCGGATGGACGAGATCCTGAAGAAACGCGGCTTCACGCAAGGGTCGGTCGGCCAGCGCATGGCGGCGCTGAAGGACCTGCCGGGCGAGGCCTATCCCAACACGGACGAAGGCCGCGCCCAGATCCTGGCCTACTGCAACCGGCTGATCGCCGAGATGCAGCCGAAGCTGCCGCAATGGTTCGGGATCACCCCGAAGATCCCGGTCGAGGTGCGCCGCATCCCGCCCTACACCGAGGCCGGCTCGTCGGGCGGCTATTACGAGCGGCCGCCGCTGGACGGCTCGCGGCCCGGGGCCTTCTACATCAACCTGCGCGACACGGCCGAGCGTCCGCGCTACGCCCTGCCGACCCTGACCTATCACGAGGCCGCGCCGGGCCATCACTTCCAGCTGGCCCTGACCGCCGAGGGCAGCCTGCCGCGCTTGCGCCAAAACATGTTCTTTTCGGCCAACACCGAGGGCTGGGCGCTCTACGCCGAGCAGGTGGCCATGGAGATGGGCCTCTACGAGAACGACGACCTGGGCCTCTTGGGCATGTACCAGGCGCGCCTCTTCCGGGCCTCGCGCTGCGTGGTCGACACCGGCATCCACGCCAAGGGCTGGAGCCGCGAGAGGGCCATCGCCTACATGGTCGAGACCGGCGGCGACGACGAAGGCCGCATCATCCGCGAAGTCGAGCGCTACTGCGCCAACCCCGCCCAGGCCTGCTCCTACAAGGTCGGCCACACCGTCTGGGCGGCCCTGCGCGAGCGGACCAAGGCGCGGCTCGGCGCCAGGTTCGACATCCGCCGCTACCACGACACGGCGCTGCTCGTGGGGCCGACGCCGCTGACCGTGCTGGAGGGGGTGGTGGACGCCTGGTCGGGGTGACGAAAAGACGCCTCTCCCATGGGGAGAGGAGGGGACCCGCCGCTTGCGGCGGGGAGGTGAGGGGGTACGCCGTCGGCCGTCTAAACCCCTCACCCTCCCACGCCTGACGGCGCGGGCCCCTCCCTCTCCCTCAAGGAGAGGGGTAAACGAAAGTGACCGGTAACATTTGGGCTTGAGTGGTCTGACAAGCTCTCCCATAGTGTCAGGCAAGACGGCGCGAAGCCGCCGTGACGAAATGCTGGGGAAACGCAAGGATGACCACCACCCTTACCCGCCGCACGCTGGGCGTCAGCCTGGCGGCTCTCGGCGCCGCCATGGCCCCGGTGGTCCGCGCCGCGCCGAAGGCTGTAGGCGACAAGCCGCTCTACAAGGACCCCGCCCAGCCGGTCGAGGCGCGGGTCAAGGACCTGCTGGGGCGCATGACCCTGGAGGAGAAGGCCGCCCAGCTGATCGGCATCTGGCTGACCAAGGCCGCCATCCAGACGCCGGAAGGCGACTTCTCGCCCGAGACCGCGTCGAAGAACTTCCCCAATGGCCTGGGCCAGATCTCGCGTCCGACCGACCGCAAGGGCCTGAAGCCCACGAAGGAGGTCAACGCCGCCGCCGGGGCCGACGACGGCTCGGTTGGCCGCAACGCGCCACAGACCGCCCGCTACGTCAACGCCGCCCAGAAGTGGGCGGTGGAGAAGACCCGCCTGGGCATCCCGATGCTGATGCACGACGAGGCCCTGCACGGCTACGTCGCCCGCGATGCGACCAGCTTCCCCCAGGCCATCGCCCTGGCCTCGACCTTCGATCCGGAGTTGGTGGAGAAGGTGTTCTCGACCGCCGCCAAGGAGATGCGCGCCCGCGGCTCCAACATCGCGCTCGCGCCCGTCGTCGACGTGGCCCGCGACCCGCGCTGGGGCCGCATCGAGGAGACCTATGGCGAGGACCCGCACATCTGCGCCGAGATGGGCCTGGCCGCCATCCGCGGCTTCCAGGGCAAGACCCTGCCGCTGGCCCCCGACAAGGTGTTCGTCACCCTAAAGCACATGACCGGTCACGGCCAGCCCGAGAACGGCACCAATGTCGGCCCGGCCCAGATCGCCGAGCGCACCCTGCGCGAGAACTTCTTCCCGCCGTTCGAACGGGCGGTGAAGGAGCTGCCCGTGCGCTCGGTCATGCCCAGCTACAACGAGATCGACGGCGTGCCCTCGCACGCCAACCGCTGGCTGCTGACCGACGTGCTGCGCGGCGAATGGGGCTATCAGGGCTCGGTGCAGAGCGACTACTTCGCCATCAAGGAGCTGATCAGCCGCCATAAGCTGACCGACCAGGTCGCCGATACGGCGGTGATGGCCATGCACGCCGGCGTCGATGTCGAACTGCCGGACGGCGAGGCCTATGTGCTGCTGCCGCAGCTGGTGCGGGCCGGCCGTATCCCCGAAGCCGAGGTCGACGCGGCCGTGGCGCGGGTGCTGCGGATCAAGTTCGAAGGCGGCTTCTTCGAAAATCCGTATGCGGATGAAAAGACCGCCGACGCCAAGACCGCGACGCCGCAGGCCGTCGCCCTGGCCCGCGAAGCCGCCCGCAAGGCGGTGGTGCTGCTGAAGAACGACAAGGGCCTGCTGCCGCTCGACGGCAAGAAGATCAAGCGCCTGGCCCTGCTGGGCACGCACGCCAAGGACACCCCGATCGGCGGCTATTCCGACGAGCCACGCCACGTGGTCTCGGTGCTGGAGGGCCTGACCGCCGAGGCCAAGGCCCAGGGCTTCGCCCTCGACTACGCCGAGGCCGTGCGGATCACCGAAAAGCGCGTCTGGGCCGCCGACGAGGTCAAGCTGGTCGATCCGGCGGTGAACGCCAAACTCATCGCCGAAGCCGTCGAGGTGGCCAAGAAGGCCGACGTCGTCGTCCTGGTGCTGGGCGACAACGAGCAGACCAGCCGCGAAGCCTGGGCCGACCATCACCTGGGCGACCGCGACAGCCTGGATCTCGTCGGTCAGCAGAACGACCTGGCCCAGGCGATCTTCGCCCTGGGCAAGCCGACCGTGGTGTTCCTGCTCAACGGCCGGCCGCTGTCGGTGAACCTTCTGGCGCAGAAGGCCGACGCCCTGGTCGAGGGCTGGTACCTGGGCCAGGAGACCGGCAATGCGGCGGCCGACGTGCTGTTCGGCCGGGCCAATCCGGGCGGCAAGCTGCCGGTCAGCATCGCCCGCGACGTCGGCCAGTTGCCGATCTACTACAACCGCAAGCCCACGGCCCGGCGCGGCTATCTGTTCGACCGCGAGACCAGCCCGCTCTATCCGTTCGGCTTCGGGCTTTCGTACACGAGCTTCGACATCGCCGCCCCGCGCCTCTCCAAGGCCAGCATCGGCCAGGGCGAGAGCACGACGGTGTCGGTCGACGTGACCAACACCGGCAAGGTCGCAGGCGACGAGGTGGTGCAGCTCTACATCCACGACGAGGCCGCCTCGGTGACCCGTCCGGTGCTGGAGCTGAAGCACTTCAAGCGCGTGACCCTGGCGCCGGGCGAGAAGAAGACGGTGACCTTCGAGGTGGGGCCGTCGGATCTCTGGATGTGGAACCTGGCGATGAAGCGGGTGGTCGAGCCGGGGGACTTCTCGATCCTCGTGGGGCCGAACTCGGTGGACCTGAAGGCGACGAAGCTGACGGTGGTTTAGGGAATAGATGCTCCCCCTCTGGGGGAGCTGTCGGCGAAGCCGACTGAGGGGGTAAGCGCCGCGCAGACCCCCTCCGGCCCTCTGGGCCACCTCCCCCAGAGGGGGAGGATCTATAACGAACGAGCCGCCTCAGGCGGCCGCGAGGGAGTATCCGCATGCGCCGTGTCGCGCCGATCCTGCTGGCCGCCGTGATGGCCACGCCCGCCGCCGCTCAAGGCCCGCTGCTCAACGGCCTGTTCGCCGACCATGCGGTGGTGCAGCGCGACCGGCCGCTGCCGGTGTTCGGCCGCGCCAAGCCGGGCGAGGCGGTGACGATCACCCTCGGCGACAAGACCGCGACCGCCACGGCCGGCCCGGACGGCGCCTGGCGCGCCGACCTGCCGGCCTTCGCGGCGGGCGGTCCCTACACGCTGCAGGCAAAGACCGCCTCGGGCGCGGCCCAGACGGTCAGCGACCTGCTGGTCGGCGACGTCTGGCTGTGCTCGGGCCAGTCGAACATGGAGCTGCCGGTCGAGCGCGGGAACAACTCGTGGTCGGAGATCCGCTCGGCCAACGACGATGGCCTGCGCATGGCCTATGTCGACCACGTCGACAGCCGCACGCCGCTTTCCGCCTTCTCCAAGCCGTCGACCTGGAAGGCCGCCAAGCCCGAGGCCGTCGGGTCGTTCTCGGCGGCCTGCTACTACATGGCCCGCGAACTGCGGAAGACCGACAAGACGCCGCTGGGCCTGGTCCACGCCTCGTGGGGCGGCTCGGCGATCGAGGCCTGGATGAGCCCGGCCGCCCTGCGCAAGGCCGGGAACTACGAGGACGGCCTGACCACCCTGGAGCTGTCGCTGAAGGACCGTCCGGCCGCCGACCGCCGCTGGGGCGAGACGATCAAGGCCTGGTGGAGCCTGCGCCACAACGGCGCGGACGGCGGCCCCTGGCTCGGCGACGGCGCCTGGACGCCCGCGCCCAAGGGCCTTGGCGTCTGGGAAAGCTGGGGCGTGCCGGCCCTGGCCGCCTTCGACGGGATCGTTTGGTTCGAGACATCGGTGACGCTCACCGCCGCCCAGGCGAAAGGCGCGGCCAGCCTCGAGATCGGCATGGTCGACGAGGTCGACACCACCTTCGTCAACGGCGTCGGCATCGGCTCGACCTCCGGTGCGGGCACGGTGCGCGTCTATCCGCTTGCGGCCGGACGCCTGAAGGCCGGCGCCAACCGCATCGTCGTCTCGGCCTTCGACAGCTACGCCAACGGCGGCATGTACGGCGACGCGCCCCGCGCCCTCGTCCTGGCCGACGGGACGCGGATCCCGCTGGCCGACTGGCGCTACCAGATCGAGCCCAAGACCAGCGGCGAGCCGCCGCGCGCGCCGTGGGACACGCTGTCGGGCCTGTCGACCCTCTACAACGGCATGCTGGCGCCGATGGGGCCGTGGGCCTTCAAGGGTCTGGCCTGGTACCAGGGCGAGACCAACGCCGGGCGGCCGCAGACCTATCAGGCTTTGCTGACGCAGTTCCTGGCCGAGCGCCGCGCCGGCCAGCCCGCAGACATGCCGGCCCTGGTGGTGCAACTGGCCAACTACGGCAAGCCGCAACTGACGCCGGAAGACTCCTGGTGGGCCCAGCTGCGCGAGGGGCAGCGCCTGGCCGTGGCCAAGGACGGCCACGCCGCCATCGCCGTGATCACCGACATCGGCGATCCGTCCGACATTCACCCCACCAACAAGCAGGACGTCGGCAGGCGCCTGGCGCGGGGCGCGCGCCGCCTGGCCGGCCAAGCTGTCACCAACGGCCCGTCGCCGGTCTCGGCCCGTCGGGTCGGGGAGACGGTCGAGGTGAAGTTCGAACAGGTCGCCGACCGGTTGGCGGCGCGGGGCTCGGACCGCGCCATCGGCTTCGAATTGTGCGACGCCGCCGCCTGCCGCTTCGCCGACGCCCGGGTCGAGGGCGACAAGGCGGTGGTCGCTGTCCCGGCCGGCCTGACCCCGACCAGGGTGCGCTTCGCCTGGGCCGACGCCCCCACCTTCAACGTCTTCGACCTGTCGGGCCTGCCGCTGGGGCCGTTCGAGCTGGCGGTGACGCAATGAACCTCGCGGGACTTCGCGCGGCCGGCTCCGCCCTGGCCCTGGCCGCCGCCGTGGCGCTGGCGGCGCCCGTCGCCGCCCAGGCCGCCCAGCCGGCCGCCGTCTCGGCGACGCCCGTGGCCGGCGGCTTTGCCCTGATTGAAGGCGGCAAGCCCGCGCGGGTCGAGGCCGACGTCACCGACTGGCCCGGCGTGCTGCGCGCGGTGCAGGGCCTGCGCGGCGACCTGTCCAAGCTCTCCGGCGGCGGCCAGCCGGCCAAGGACGCGCCGCTGGTCATCGTCGGCACCCTGGGTAGGAGCGCCCAGATCGACGCCCTGGTGGCGGCCGGCAAGCTCGACGTCTCCAGCCTGAAGGGCCGCTGGGAAGGCTTCGTCCAGCAGGTGGTGGAGAACCCGCGTCCGGGCGTCGCCCGCGCCCTGGTCATCGTCGGGGCCGACAAGCGCGGGACGATCTTCGGCGCCTACGACCTGTCCGAACGGGCCGGCGTCTCGCCCTGGACCTGGTGGGCCGACGTGCCAGTTCCGGTGCGCCGCGAGCTCTCCGTCGCGCCGGGCGCCAACCTGCAGGCGCCGAAGGTCAAGTACCGGGGCATCTTCCTCAACGACGAGAACCCGGCCCTCTACGGCTGGGCCAACACCACCTTCGGCGGCTTCAACCACGCCTTCTACGAGCGGGTCTACGAGCTGATCCTGCGGCTGAAGGGCGACTATCTGTGGCCGGCCATGTGGGGCAAGTCGCTCTATGACGACGACCCGCTGAACGCCGTGCTGGCCGATGAGATGGGCGTGGTGATCGGCGCCTCGCACCACGAGCCGATGATGCGCTACCACGTCGAATGGGAGCGCTACGGCCAGGGGCCGTGGGACTATTCCAAGAACCCCGAGGTCCTGCGCCGCTTCTGGCGCGAGGGAATCGAGCGGATGGGCGCCAACGAGAGCCTGGTCACGGTGGGCATGCGCGGCGACGGCGACGAGCCGATGACGCAAGGCACCGCCACTCGCCTGCTGGAGACCATCGTCGCCGACCAGCGCAAGATCATCGGCGAGGTCACCGGCAAGGACCCCTCCGCCACGCCGCAGGTCTGGGCTCTCTACAAGGAGGTGCAGGACTATTACGACGCCGGCATGCGGGTTCCTGACGACGTGACCCTGCTGTTCGCCGACGACAACTGGGGCAACATCCGGCGGCTGCCCAAGCCCGGTGAAAAGCGCCCCGGCGGCTACGGCGTCTACTACCACTTCGACTATGTGGGCGGGCCGCGGAACTACAAGTGGCTCAACACCAACCAGGTCGAGCGGACCTGGGAGCAGATGCGGCGCGCCAATGATGCCGGCGCCGACCGGCTGTGGATCGTCAATGTCGGCGACCTCAAGCCGATGGAGCTGCCGACCGAGTTCTTCCTCGACATGGCCTGGGATCCCGACGCCATGCCGGTCGAGAAACTGGCGACCTACACCCGCGACTGGGCGGCGGCGCAGTTCGGGGCCGAGCGGGCCGGCGAGATCGCCGCCCTGCTGGACGGCTACACCAAGCTCAACGCGCGGCGGAAGCCCGAGCTGATCGACGGGTCGACCTTCAGCCTGGTGAACTTCCGCGAGGCCGAGCGGGTGGAGGCCGAGTGGAGCGAGCTGGAGCGCCGGGCCGAGGCCGTGCGCAAGGCCCTGCCCAAGGCCCAGGACGACGCCTTCTTCCAGCTGGTCTGGTTCCCGATCGCGGCCTCGGCCAACTTCAACCGGCTCTATATCGCCGTCGGTCGCAACCGGCTCTACGCCGAGCAGGGGCGCAGCGCGGCGGTCGCGCAGGCCGACAAGGTCGAGGCCCTGTTCGCGCGCGACGCCGAGCTGACGCGCCAGCACGACGCCATCGCCGGCGGCAAGTGGGTCCACATGATGGACCAGACCCACATCGGCTACACCGGCTGGCAGCAGCCCGACCGCAACATCCTGCCGGAGTTGGCGCGCCCTGCCGTGCCGCACGCGGCGGTGACGGGCGTCGCCGTCGAGGGGCGCGAAGCGTCGGTGGACGGTGCGGCCGACCTGCCGCCGCTGAGCCGTTGGGGCGCGGCCTCGCGCTGGATCGACGTGTTCAATCGCGGTCCGGCCCAGATCTCGTTCGAGGCGACGTCCGGCGCGTCCTGGCTGAAGGTCGCGCGCGGCCCGGTCGGGCTCGGGGGCGATACGCGGCTGGAGGTGTCGGTCGACTGGGACAAGGCCCCCACGGGTCGCCATCGCGTGCCGATCACCGTGAAGGGGACGGCCGCCGAGGCTGTCGTGATCACCGCCGTGGTCGACAATCTCGCCCGCAAGCCGGCCAAGGGCGCTTTCGTCGAGGCCGGCCAGCCGCTGGCCATCGAGGCCGCGCACCACGCCAGGGCGACGGCGGTGGGCGGCGTCGGCTGGACGGTGATCCCCAATCTCGGCCGCACGCTTTCGGGGGTCACCACCTCGCCGACCACGGCCCCGGCCAGTGAACCCGGCAAGGGGCCTGTGCTGGACTATCTGGTGGATTTCGAGGCGGCGGGGCCGGTGGACCTGTCGGTCCTCGTCTCGCCGGGCCTGGACGTCACGGGCGGCGGCGGACCGCGCTTCGCCGTGTCGATCGACGACGGCGCGCCGGTGGTGGTCAACACCATTCCTGACCCGTCGGAGAAGGCGTGGGACAAGGCGGTGGCGGATAATATCCGTGTACTGACGACATCGCTGGGCGTCCCGTCGGCGGGCGCACATCGGGTGCGGCTGTGGCGGGTGGATCCGGGCGTGGTGTTCCAGCGGCTGGTGATTTCGCGCGGGCCGGCGCCGGGGAGCTATCTCGGGCCGGTGGAGGGGACGCGGGCGAACTAGCAAGGAACCTCCCCCTGTGGGGGAGGTGATCGCGAAGCGATCGGTGGGGGGAGCGGCTGCGAGCTCGGCCGACGCCTCGAAAGCTGAAAACGTCCCCCCACCGGCCTTCGGCCGCCTCCCCCACAGGGGGAGGTTCCTAGTTCGCCAGCGAAAACTCCACCGGCGCGTCCATCTCGATCCGGTCGCCCTTCACCGTATGCGGCGGCGCGGGGAACGGGTCGGACCGGGCGACCATGGCGCGGACCTCGGCGTCGAGCAGGGCGTGGCCGGTGGGGCCGGTGAGGCGGCATTCCAGCACGTGGCCGGCGCGGTCGATGACGAAGGTCACCTGGGCTGTGCCCTGCTGCTTCCGCATGCGGGCGGCCTTGGGATAGGTCTTGTGGGCCTCCAGCCAGGCGCGGACACGGGCGGCGTAGCTGCTGGAAGAGCCGACATGGGCCTGGACGCTGTCGGCGTCGCGCTGGCCGGCCGGCGGCTTGGCGGCCGAGGCTTCCATGGCGCGGGCGGCGGCGGGCACGGCGGCCTGGGCCGCTGCGGGGGCGGTCTGGCGTGGGGCCTCTGAAGGCGGTGTAGGGGAGGGCGGCGCCGGTTTCGGCGCGGCGGCCGTCAACCAGCCGTCGGGACGCGGCGGCAGCGGCTTGGGCGTCGGCTTTTCCGGCTGGGCCGGCTGCGGCGGCGTGGGTTCGCTTATCGGCGTCGGGGCGGGATCGGCGTCGGGCGAGGCCGCGTTGTCGGTCTGGTCGAGGGCCGGGTCGCCCAGCGAGATCAGCATGGCCGTCTCGTCCATCGCGGCGAGGACCGGCTTCTGCTCCCACTGGATCACGGCAAGGCCAAGGGCGCCGTTGATCATCAACGACGCCCCCGTCGCCCAGGCTCGAACGTGCCAGGGCGTCTTCATTTTCAGAACGTCTTGCCGAGGGTCAGCTTGAACGTCCGGCCTTCGGCGTCCAGCGACAGCAGGTGCCGCTGGAAGGTCTTGTCGAACAGGTTGTCGACGCCGGCCTGGACCTCGAGCCCTTGCAGCAGGCCGTCCTGCGGCTTCCAGGTCACGAACAGGTTGTGGACGGCGTAGCCCGGCGTGGCCAGCGAGGTGGAGGTCACGTGGTTCTGGGCGTCGGCGAACTCGCCGCGCCAGCCGGCCGTCAGGTTCTGGGTCGGGAAGACATAGCCCAGGGTCAGGTTCAGGGTGTCGGCCGGGATGGTGTTGAGATAGGCGCCGGTCAGACGGTTCTCGCCGTCGATCACCGACACCGAGCCGCGGGCGAAGAACTGCTTGGCGCCGTATTCGGCCTCGACCTCGACGCCCGAATAGCGCGCCTCGCCGACATTGACGAAGTAGCTGGAGGTGGAGGTGCCGCGCGTGATCAGGTTCTTCACGTCGTTGCGGAACACGGTCGTCTTGAACCGGAACTGGTCGCCCTGGCCGAACAGGTCGCGGAACTGCAGCGTGCCGCCGACCTCGATGTTGTCTGACTCCTCGGGCTTGAGGTTCAGGCTGTAGTTGGTCGAGGCCGTGGCGGTGCGGCTGTAGATCTCGTCCAGCACCGGCATGCGCACGGTGTGGGCGACCGAACCGAACACCGAGGCCCATTCGGTCAGGCTGTAGAGGGCGGCGATCTTGGGCGAGACGCCGTTGTCCTTGACCACCGTGGTGGTGGTGACGCCTTCGCCCGGTTGCAGCTTGGTCCAGTCGACGCGGACGCCCGGGATCAGGGTCAGCTTGCCGAGCACGACCTCGCCCTGGGCGAACAGGCCGTACTTCTCCATGTCGCCTTCGGGGTGGGTGGCCGCGCCATGGTTCGTGCCGGTGGCGGTGCGGCGCGGGTTGCGGCGCTCCTGCTTGTAGGCCTGGGCGCCGACGGTCAGGAAGGCGACGTTGTCGCCGCCGAGGCTGAACTTCGAGACGTTCTGGGTGCGGGCCTGCAGGGTCTTGTACGAGAACTCCGACTCCAACACGCCCGAAAGGAAGGTCGTGTCGGTCTGGTTGACCTTGGTGTTGGCGTAGGAGACCTGGGCGGCGACGTCGAAGAGGTCGCTGCCATTGAAGTCGTTGTTGTAGCCGATCACGGCCGTGTCGTCGGTGGTCTTGCGGCGCACCGGCGTCGTGGCCAGGGCTTCGGACTGGTCATAGATCTGGGTGCTGTCGTTCTTCCAGTTCTGGTACGAGGCCCAGACGTTGTGGCCCTTGGCCCCGCCGATGAAGTAGCGGCCCTTGATCAGGTAGCTGTCGGAGCTGGCCTCCGAGGCCGCGACCTCGACGCCGTCGCCGTTCTCGTAATTGTCGCTGCGACGGCTGGTGTACATGCCCAGCAGCTCGGTGTTGGCGGTCGGCTTCAGGGCCAGGATGCCCGAGCCGAAGCGGGCGTTGGCGTTGCTCTCGACGCCGCCGCGCAGGCGCACGGCGAAGCGGTCGCCGTCCTTCAGGAAGTCGCCGGCGTCCTTGCTGGTGAAGTTGACCACGCCGGCCAGGGCGCCCGCGCCGTAGAGGGTGGACGAGGCCGGGCCGCGCAGCACTTCGACGCGCTTGTAGAGCTCGGGATCGCTGAAGAACGAGCCCATCCGGTACTGCTCGTAGAATTTCGTGACGCCGTCGATCTGCATCAGGATGCGGCTGTCGCTGTCGGCCAGGCCCGTGCCCATGCCGCGGATGTTGAAGCCTTGGCCCAGGGCGCCGACGCCGCCCATGGTGTTGACGCCGGGGATGCCGGCCAGCAGGTCGCCGATGGTCGAGGCCTGGGCGTTGTCGATGGCTTCCTGGTCGATCGTGGTCACCGCCTGCGGCGTATCGATCGCCACCTTCTCCTGGCCGGCCGAGACGACGACCTTGCCCAGCGACAGCTTGCTGGCGGTCGCGGTGGTGGTGGCCTCTTCGGAGGTTTCAGCGGTCTGGCCGTGGGCGAGGCCCGCGAGGGCGAGGTTGGCGACGCCGGCCAGCAACAGGCCGCGCGTCCGCTTGGACATGCGCATGGAATATCCCCAAAATAAGCGAATAAGAATCATTCGCAGACTATGGGCGAGCGACTCCCGACAGAGCGCCTCGCCGAACGGCGACGCTTCTGGCCCCCTTTTCGCTTAAATGCAAGTGACTCTCAATAACGGGTGGTGGCGGGGCGGGAATGTTGGGGGAGGGGGCGGAAGCGGCGCCGGTTGAAGGCGGGGCGAAATCCGCAAGATTCCGCCCCGCCCGTTTTTTGGAGTTCAACCCGGGGGTTTCGGCGAGAAGCGGACCCCCGTGTAGGTTCTGACAGGATTGCCGCGCTCGAGCTGCTGGTTGAGGCTCCATTGCGATCGGCGGGTCTTGTCGCGCGACGCGCTCCGCTGCTCTTCGATCATCATGGCGAGCTTCAGCCGCGCCAACTTGCGGTTGGCGTGCTGCGAGCGCTGTTCCTGCGCGGTGGCGACCAGACCGGTGGGGCGGTGTGTGGCCCGAACGGCGCTGTCGGTCTTGTTGACATGCTGACCGCCTGGGCCGCTGGCGCGCAGGGTCTGGTAGTCGATGTCTTCAGCCTTCAGATCTGGGACAAGGTCAGGCTCCGGCGCAAGGGCGACGCCCACGAACCAGTTCCTGCGATTGTGGCCAGGCCGGAAGGGACTGTCGCCGATCCACAGGACCGTGCCGATCCGCCCGGCGACGAACGCCGGCGCCTCGTCGCCGCTGACGCGCATCAGCAGCGACGAGGGAAGATCCTCGAAGCCATCCAGGGCCTCGCAGACGACGCCGTCAGCCTTGGCCTCGCGGGCGTAGGCGGCCGCCAGTTGGGCGACCACCCACCGACATTCCTGCGGTCCCTGTCCGGACGTCAGGTGCAAGATGACCTCGCTCATGATCCCGCCCTCGTCTTGTAGCTGAGCAAGGGGCGCAGGCGCGCGATGACACGCACCAGGCCGGCGTGCTCCAGGTCCGCCACGACCCGCTGGATGTCCTTGTAGGCCTGTGGCGCTTCCTCGTAGATCAACCGGCGGTCCTCGCAGATGACATGGCTGCCCAGCGCCGTCCGCTGCAGATCGGCGACGCGGAAACGCGGGGACAGCCTTGCGTGCGCGTCCGAGCGGCTCCACCTGCGACCGGCGCCGTGGGCTAGCGACCAAAGGGCCTGGTCGGCGCCGTCGGCGATGGGTTCGACCAGGTAGCTGAAGTCGCCGCGCGATCCCGGAATGGCGACCAGTCCACGATCGGCCGGGGCGGCGCCCTTGCGGTGCAGCCATCCGCCAAGGTGGGGCGTCACGCAGTTGTGGCAGATGTCGAGCACGGGCCGCCCCTCGGCGCCGATGGCGTCGCAGAAGCGTTGCGCGATGATCCGCCGGTTCAGCACAGCCCAGGCCTGGGCCTGATCATGCTCGGCCAGATAGGCCTGTCCCGCCAGACTGGCTGCGAGCATTCCGGCGCCGACGGGGTCCGTCTTGTGCGCCTGAAGAACAGCTTGCCCCAATCCCCGCGATCCGCTGTGAACCATCATCCACACGCGATCCGCCTGCAGGCCCAGCCCATCGAACCGGTCGCCGTCGACGACCTCTTCGATCCGCTGGAACTCCACGAAGTGGTTGCCGCCGCCGATCGTGCCCAGCGTCGGACCGGCCAGATGCGATGGCAGACCGAAACCCGTCACGGCGGCCAGGGTGTCGCCCGACCAGGCCTCGTCGAGGCCTTGAAGCTTGCGCTCCACGGACCCCAGTCTGAACTTGCGCACCGGGCTGCCCAGTTCCCACAGGCCTATGCCGCAACCGATGTCGCCGCCCACAAGATGCGGCCAGATCCGATCCGGCGACCAGAATGCGGCGCCCACCGCGATCCCGGCGCCGACATGCAGATCGGGCAGGCCGACGACGCGCTCGATCCCCTCATAGCGGGCCGACGCCTCAAGCTGGTCGACGGCGGCTGGATCCAGGCGGGAGGGCTCCGCCGAGATCAGCGTAACTTTGGGAGACTGGCTCACAGCGCACCGCCTTTCCCGCCGCAGTTGGCTGCGGGCAGGTATTGGGCGAGGCCCTCGATGTCCTTGAGGATCCCGTCACGCGGATCGACGAAGAACGCCCGGCGGCGACGCCATCGGTTCTCGTGCCCGAGCACCTGCCCCTCATGCATCCACTCGCCGCGCCGGCCGACCGAGATGCGCGTCAGGACGTAGTCGTCGATGTGCTCGCGCACATGCATCTTGATCGTGCTGCCGGTGTCGAGGGTGGCGCAGATCTCGCTGAACACGTCGTCCCACGGCCGCCCTCTCCGGCTTCGCAAAAACCGCACGAGCGGCGCGAGGTTTTCGTTGAGCGATTTCGAATAGCGCGCGGCGATGTACGCGTGGCGTTTCAGGCCAATGAACTGGATGTGCGGATCGGGTGTCCTTTTCAGTTTCGGTGACGGCGCATGCCCAGCGCCCCACCGCGGTCGCTCGACGATGACTTTGAACATGTCAGCGCGCATGGCGGCCCTCCCGAGAAACGGAGGCCGACGAAGCCGGGCTGAACAGCGGATTTCTGATGAAACGGCGAGGTGCTTTCACCCAGCCGAAAGGGATCAGGCGACTGACGTCGCCCGACAGCAAATTGCCCATGCAATCTGTTCCTGAAGAGTCTGGAATACGAGGAGGTTTTCTTGACGGGCTGAAGTCGCTCGCATGATTTTCTCCTTTCCAGTTTCAGAAACAGGCCGAGCTTGGCTGCGACGCTCAATATGGCATCTTAAAGTCGAATTCAAGCTGTTGGCTTCCGTGGGGCGAGCTTCCGTCCTGGGGCGACGTCGCCTTTCAGGCCGAGGCTCCTCCGCCTACGACTTCCTGCCGCCGAACTTGAAGATCCCCACGCCCAGGGCGATGCCCAGCAGGATCCCGATCGCCATGTTGTGGATGATGGCCCCGAAGATCACGCCGACGATCAGCCCCATGGGCAGGCCCAGCACACCGGTCTTGTTCATCGTAGATCCTTCGAAAGTCGTTCAAGTCGCCAGGGCGGGCGTCAGGCGCCGGGCCATTCGTCGAGCATGTCGGCAAGCACGTCGAGCGGCATGGTGCCGGCGGTCAGGCCGGCGTCGTGGAAGCCCTTGAGGCTGAACCTGGAGCCCAGGCGCTTTTCGGCGCGGGCGCGGCTGTCGGTCCAGGTGCGCCAGCCCAGCATGTAGCTCGACGCCTGGCCAGGCTGGACGCAGTAGCGCTCGACCTCGCGGGTGACCGAGGTCTCGGCGTCGCCCAGGGTCTGCGACATGTAGGCGATGGCCTGCTCGCGGCTCCAGCGCTTGGCGTGGATGCCGGAGTCGAGCACCAGGCGGCTGGCGCGAAACAGCATCGAGGCGATGTAACCCAGCTGGCCCAGCGGGTCGTCGCGATAGGCGCCCATCTCGTCGGCCAGCTGCTCGGCATAGAGCGCCCAGCCCTCGGAATAGCCCGAGAAGATCGGCAGGCGGCGCAGGGTGGGGATGCCCGGCGCCTCCATCATCAGGGCGTTCTGCAGGTGGTGGCCGGGGATCGCCTCGTGGAACACCAGGGTCGGCAGGTCGAAGCGCGGCTGCTCGGCCATGTCGCGCAGATTGATCGAGAACAGGCCGGGCCGCGAGCCGTCCAGGCTGGGCGGGGTGTAGTAGGCGCCGGGCGCGCCGGCCTCGATCGACGGCGGGATGCGCTGGATCTTCACCCCGGCCTTGGGCAGGTGGCCGAAGTAAGCGGGGAGCCGCTCGCGCATGGCCGCGACCTTGGTCTCCAGATCGGCCAGCAGGGCGGCGCGCCCGGCGTCGTCGTTGGGATAGAGGTTGGCCGGGTCGCGGCGCAGGGCGGCGATGCGGGCGCCGACCGAGCCCTTGGTCAGGCCGCGGGCCTTGAGGATGGCGTCGGCGCGGGCCGAGAAGCGGGCGACGAGCTCCAGGCCTAGACGATGGATCTCGTCGCCGGCCAGGTCGGTGGTCGTCGCCGCGCGTACGGCGAAGCGGTAATAGGCCTCGCCGTCGGGCAGCCGCCAGACGCCCGCGTCGTGGGTCGCGGTCGGCAGGGCGGCGTTCAGCAGCTGCGCCTGGCGGCGCAGGGCGGGATAGACCTCGGCCTCGACGATCCTGGCGGCGCGGGCCTCCCAGTCGCCGGCGATCGCCTTGGCGCTGGTGCGCCGGGTCAGGCCGACGACCAGTTCCGAACTGGCCGGGGCGGGGGCGAGCATGGCTTGGAATTGCGAGAGGGTGGTGCGCAGCACGAAGTCCGGCGGCGTCGCGCCCCGGGCGAAGTCGGCGCGGGCCCGGGCGGTCTCCTGGTCGAGCAGCACGGCGAAGGCCGACAGGCGCGACAGATAGGCCTGCGCGTCGGCCGCGTCATTGACCGGATGGGTGTCGGCCAGGAAGCCCGGCACGCTGCGATAGGCGCCGGTCAGCTGCGAGATCACATAGGGCGCGGCCACCCCGACGTCGGGATTGCCGTACGGCGTATCGAAGCTCCGCAGGGTGGTGTCGGCCATGTAGGCGGCCGAGCGCAGGTTGACCCGGTCCATGCCGGTCAGGGCCTTGGCGTCGAAGGTCGCCAGGTCCTTGCGCAGGTCTTCGAAGATCTGGCGGGTGCGCAGCAGGCCGGCCGGCGAGCGGTCGTCGAGCTTGCCGCGGGCGGCGGCGTTGGGGCCGGCGTCCAGGCCGGTCAGGGTCATCAGTTGCGGCGAGTCGAGCATCGCCCGCTGGATCAGCCGTTCGAGCACGGCGGTCAGGCGCTCGCCTTCAGTCTGCTTGGCGGTCTCGCGCGCCAGGGCGGGCAGGGGCGCCGCGACGAGGGCGGCTGCGGACAGCATGAAGGAACGACGGTTCGCCATGCTCCGGTTGTAGCGCGCCTTGCGCTTCGCGCCAGGGGTGAAGCTCGGGAAGGCGGCCGTGGGGCCGCCTTCCCGGTCGCCTTACGGCCGCAGCAGCACCTTGCCGGTCTTGCCCGGGGTCAGCGAGGCCTTCACGGCGTCGGACACCTGGTCCAGGCCGTAGACGCCGTCGGTCGGCAGCTTCAGCTTGCCGGTCGCCACCTGGGTCAGCAGCTCGCCGATCAGCTTGCGGCGCAGGTCCGGCGCCATGGTGGCCGAGACGGTCGAGCCCCAGAAGCCCTTCACGGTAAGCTGCTTGAAGATCACCGCGCCCGACGAGATCTGCATCGGCTCGCCGGTCATCGAGCCGAACGAGACCAGCAGGCCGTTCTCGCCCAGCAGGTCGGCCATGTCGCCCGAGGCGGTTCCGCCGATCGAGTCCACAGCCGCCTTGATCGGTGCGCCGCCGGTCAGTTCTGCGACCTTGGCTTTCCAGTCGGCGTCGGCGGTGGAGACGGCTTTGTCGATGCCCAACTCGGCCAGCTCGGCCACGCCGGCGTCGCGGCGCACCAGGTTGACGACATTGACGCCGCGGGCCTTGGCCAGCATGGCCAGGGTCTTGCCGACCGCGCCGTTGGCGGTGTTCTGAGCGACCCAGTCGCCTTCTGCGACGCCGAGCGACTCAAGGAGCGTGATGGCGCTGAACGGCATGGCGATCAGCTGGGCGGCGGCTTCGTCTGGAATGGCGGCGGGCACGGGCACCAGGCCGGCGGCCGAGGCGATGAAGTATTCGGCCCAGCTGCCGTGCACCCCGGCCACGGCGAAGCGCTGGCCGACCAGGGCGGCGTCGACGCCGTCGCCCACGGCGTCGACGACGCCGACCGCCTCGCTGCCGCCGATGGCGGGCAGGGCGGGCTTGTAGCCGTAGTTGCCGCGCACGGTCCAAAGGTCGTGGTTGTGGATCGGCGACAGCAGGGTGCGGATGCGGACCTTGCCGGGGCCGGGCTCGGGGATCGGGCTGTCGGCCAGGGCCAGGACTTCGGCCGGGTCGCCGAACACGTCGTGGATCGCGCTGCGCATGGGGTCTTCCTTCTTGTTGCTTGTTGTGGGGGATGCGGCTCAGGCGGCCGCGAGCATGGTCTCGGTGGTGGTCAGGGCCTCGCGCAGCGGACCCTGGTCCTTGGAAAGCTTGGCCAGGATGGCCGCGCCCAGCCACAGGGCGTACATCGCCCGGGCCGTGGCGACCGGGTCGCCGGACCCGGGCAGGGAGCCGTCGTCGCGGCCCTCGACGATGACGGCGGCGATGCGGCGCACCAGTCGCTCGACGCCGGTGTTGAGGATCAGCCGCATGTCTTCCGACAGGTCGGAAATCTCGGCCGCCAGCTTCACCACCAGGCAGCGGTCGGCCATGCCGCAGGCCGCGTCGGTGTCCAGCCAGACGGCCCAATAGGCCATCAGCTTGTCGCGGCCGCTGGCGCCGGTGTCGAACAGGCCGGCGAGCTTGACGCCGTATTCGGCGCAGTAGTCGTCCAGCAGGGCGCAGCCGAACGCCTCCTTGGATGCGAAGTAGTAATAGAACGAGCCCTTCGGCACGCCGCTGGCGTCCAGCAGCTCCTTCAGCCCCATGCCGCCGAAGCCCTGGCGCAGCACGAGCTCGCGGCCGGTGGCGAGGATGTGTTCGCGGGTGAGCTCGGACTTCTTGCGGGCGGCGGTCATGAGGGCTGTATGGCAGATAATAGACCGGTCGTCTAGTTTTGTGTTTTGAACCTGAGTTTCCTTCTCCTCCCCCGCTTGCGGGGGAGGGGGACCACGAAGTGGTGGAGGGGGCGAGGCTGGGCTCGGCGCTGGCCCCCTCCGGCC
>NZ_JBXAQX010000015.1:0-149707 GCF_058807655.1 Caulobacter sp. GW821-FHT12A07 | reverse complement strand
CCCTCGCATCCGCCCGCCCTGCCCCCGGCCCTGCGCGGCACGGCCGCTGACGCCCTGCGCGCGACGCCGGGCGAAGGCGTACGCGGCACCCCGGGCGAGCAGGTGCGGCCGACGCCCGGCGGCCTGCCGCCAGACCTGCGTCGCTTCACGCCTTCGGACGTGTTCGAACGCGCCCCCGCCCCGCCGCGCGAGGCGCCGTGGGAGCGTCCGGCGGCGGCGGCCCGCGAAGCCCCCTGGGAACGCCTGGCCTCACGCCGGGAGGCCGATCCGCTGGCCGAGCCCTCGCGCCGGCTGGCCTCGCTGGGCCAGGCCGGCCGTAGCCTGCGCGACGCCGGCCGCGCCCTGACCGGTCCCGACGAGCGCCCTCGCCCCACGGCCGCCGCCAGCGACCCGCTCGACCGCCGCCTAGCCAAGGCCCGCGACATGGTCAGCCGAGGCCGCAAGGCCTACGCCGCCGCCGAACGCGCCCTCGATGGGGCCCGCGACGCCATCCCCAAGGACTGGGTCGAAAAGGCGCGCGAGAAGATCCCGGGCCTGGGCCGCGCCGACCCCTATGTCCGCGAGACGGCGCGCAAGCTGGCCGTCGGCGTCGGCACGGTGAGCGAATATGCCGACTACGCCGAGAAGGCCGACCGCATGCGCGAGATGGCCAGCGACGTGCGCGAGCTGAAGGAGGCCGACGAGGCCCGCGACGACGCCCGCCGCGACCGCGCCCTGGAAAAGCTGAAGGCCAAGCGCGCCGAAGGATCCCGCGACAGTTCCGAGGGAGGCGACTGATGACGACCGAAAGCCGCTTCGTCGGCAATTCGATCGAGGAGCTGCTGGTGGCCCTGGCCGAGGGCGTGCGCGAGGCCCAGCTGGCCCTGAACGCCGGCCCGCGCGTCGACGCCTCGGGCGCGCCGCTGGGCGGCTACCAGCTGCCGTTCCTCGACTTCTCGATCAAGGTCGACATGCAGACCAAGGCCGACGCCGGCGGCCGGCCAGTGGCCCTGCTGTTCACCGCCCGCGACCAGAGCTCCAGCAACCAGCAGGTCAGCAGCACGATCAGCGGCCGCCTCGTGGCCACCCCGCCCGGCGAGGGCCTGCCGACGCCGCGCATCGCCTTCGTCGTCGGCCAGAACATCGGCGGCAAGGCGACCCTGTCGATCACCGTCGCCAACAGCGCCGGCGAGGTGCTGGCCGACCAGCCCGTCGAGCTCAACATCGACGACGAGGCCGGCGCCACCCTGTCGGCCGCGCGCGGCGCGGCCAACTACAAGCGCCAGGCCGGCACGCGCCTCGACCAGGCCCTGCTGCGCACCGACGCCTCGGGCAAGGCCGCGACCACCCTGTCGATCGCCGCCAAGGAGCCGGCCCGCGCCGTCGTCGTGGTCGTCGCCTCGATCGGCGCGTTCAATGCGCGGGCCGTCGTCGGTCTGGAGGAAGTGGGATGAGCACGGCCTTCACCTGGAGCGCCAGGCTGACCGACGCCGACGGCAAGCCGGCCGTCGGGGCGAGCCTGGACGTCCAGCTGTTCGACCTGAAGACCAACGCCTGGGCCGCCGTCTCCAGCGCCAAGACCGACGCCGACGGTCTGGCCCGGGGAACCGGCGCGATCGCCGACGACACCCTGCCCTTCGCCCCCGCATTCCGGCTGGTCGAGGGGGCGGCGGCGATGTCGGTCAGCCCCGAGTTCGGCCGGGCCGCGCGCGGCGGCGGCCTGACCATCGACTTTGGCCAGGTGCGCCGCCTGGCGGTCGAGGAGAAGGTCGTGGCCCGCACCACGGTCGCCGCCCGGGTGCTGCGCGCCGGAACGGTGATCACGCCCGTCGGCGGCGTCATCGCCACCGACAGTCCCGCCGCCCGCGACGTCGCCGACCGCGACAAGCAGCTGGCCGACAAGGACGCCGAGATCGCCACCCTGCGCTCGGCCAAGGTCGATGTCGCCGCCGTCCGCGCCCAGGCGGCCGAGGAGACCACCAAGACCTTCACCGCCCGGCTCGTCCAGCGCGACCAGGACCTGGCCGATCGCGACCGCCAGCTGGCCGACCGCTCGCGCATCGTCACCGAGCAGCAGAGCGAGATCACCCGCCTGCGCGGCGTGGTCGCCACCCAGGAGACGGCGGCGACCCAGGCCGCCGCAGCCGCCGCAGCCGCGGCCCAGGCGGCCGCCGCGCGCCCCGCGACGCCAGGACGCCTGGGCGCCGACGCCACGGGGGCGGCCGCCGCCACGGCGCCGCTGAGACTGCGCAGCGTCGCCGTCACCGATCTGGCCACCACCATGGCCACCCAGCTGGACGACGCCCAGATCACCCTGAAGCCGCGCGGCTTCTCGCTGGGCGCCATCCAGGTCAACGCCAAGGTCCTGCTGCAGGACGCCGGCGCGGTGCAGCTGATCGACGCCGACACCGCCCGGGACCTCAAGCAGGACGTGCTCAGCGACGTCAAATTCCAGTTCATCCCCGAAAAACCGGCCGACGCGAGCGACGGCCCGCGCGCGCCCGACGTGCTGCAGCTGACCGAAAGCGCCGCCCGGCGGGTGCTGACCTCGGTCGGCCTGGTGCTGGAAGCCAGCGTCGGCCCCCACGCGCTCAATCCGGCCGTCGCCCCCGGCCAGGCCATGGTGCAGTCGCCCACGGCCGGCTCGGTCATCGCCCGCGGGGCGCGGGTGATGGTGATCTTCGCCGCCGCCGACGAACAGGGAGCCTGACATGGCCCAGGACGCCTCCGAACTGCTCAGCGAAAGCCTGGCGACGCCGCTCGGCGAAGTGATCGCCGCCGTCGGGCGCGGGGTGGCCGAGGCCCAGGCGGCGCTCGACCAGGGATCGCTCAACGCCAGCCTGGCCATCTACGAGGCCGACGGCGACGAGGGCCTGGAGATGCTGCGCTCGATCGGCTACCAGCCCACCTTCTACGTCCTGCCCGAGACCACCTGCGAGGTGCAGGTCTCGATGCGGATCGGCGGCACGGGCGGCGCCGACGGCAGCGCCGGAACGACCGGCCGCGGCGGCGCCATCGGCCAGGCCCGCACCTATGTCACCCCGGTCGATGCGGCCTTCCAGCAGCGCTACGGCTTCCAGGCCAGCGGCGCGGCCAAGCTGACCTTCAAGATCGTGCCGGTGCCGGCCCCGGCCGCCCTCGACGACGCCGCGCCGATGCCCGAGGTGCGGGGCCTGACCGGCGCCGACGCCGTCGCCTTGATGGCGACCCGGGGACTGGCCGCCGAGTTCGTCGACGCCAAGGGCCAGACGGTCAGCACCGCCGACGCCGCCAAGCTGACGGTCAAGACCCAGGACGCCCCGCCCCGCGCCCTGGTGCGCACCACCAATGCGGTGATCCTGGGCCTGGGCTGACACCCTTGATTGAAGCCAGCCTTGATTGAAGCCGGCGCGGCGGCCACCTTCGCGCCATGCTCAAGCTGACGCCCGTCCTGCAGATGAACCCCGGCCGCGCCTATGCCTGGGCGCCGGACTACGCCCCATACCAATGGGTGGATCTGACGGGACAGGTCACGGACGCCGACGTGGCCAACGCCGTGGCCGCTCTCGCCTGCTACGGCGACGAGCCCGAGGGCGAGACCCTGGAACACGTCCTGCGGTCGATGATGGCCAAGGAAAACAGGGTCGTGGCCGGCGGCCTGCGCGCCGAGCGCGACGGGGTGGTCATCGAACCCGGCTGCTGCTGCGGTCTGGAAAGCTGGCGGGAGTGGTTCGGCGTCAAGCCGGACGGAGACTCGCCCTGGCTGGGCCACGACCCCGACGCCTATGTCGAGTGCGCGACGGAGCGGGCGATCATCCACGCCGACGCCGCGCCGGACGCCGAGGCCATCGCCGTCGACTACGCCGAACTGTCGGCGGCCCGGATCGCCGCCGACGCGGCCTTCACCGGTTTCGTCCGCCGGCTTCAGGATTGGCTGGCCCGCCACGCGCCGGGCGCGGCGGGCTTCGCCGACTATTTCATCGAGCAGTTCGACGTCTCGCCGCCGCTCGACGACCGATAGGCCTCAGGGAACCTCGGCTTCCGTCAGCGGCGGCGCCTCGACGCCCTTGGCCAGCAGGCTCGTGCGCCGGCTGTAGAGCAGGTAGACGACCAGGCCGATGGCGTTCCAGCCGGCGAAGCGCAGCAGGGTGCCGACCGGCAGGCTGACCATGAAGTAGAGGCAGCCGACCACCGCCAGCGGCGCGACGATCCACACCGCCGGGCAGCGGAACAGGCGCGGCAGGTCCGGACGGGTCTTGCGCAGAACCATCACGCAGACGGCGACGCAGATGAAGGCCAGCAGGGTGCCGGCGTTCGACAGCTCGGCGATCTGGTCCAGCGGCAGGAAGCCGCCGACCAGGGCCACGACCACGCCGGTGATCAGGGTCAGGCGCACCGGCGCGTGGTTGGCGCTGAGCTTGCCCAGCGCCTTCGGCAGCAGGCCGTCGCGGGCCATGACGAAGAACACCCGGGTCTGGCCGTACATCATCACCAGGATGACGCTGGGCAGGGCCAGGATGGCGGCCACGGCGATGGCCACGGCGGCGACCGGGTGCTGCAGCGAGCGCAGGATGAAGGCCAGCGGCTCGCCCGACTTGGCGAACTCGGCATAGGGCCAGGCGCCGACGGCGCAGGCGGCGACGATCATATAGATCACCGTGCAGATCAGCATCGAGCCGATGATGCCGATGGTCAGGTCGCGCTTGGGGTTCTTGACCTCCTCGGCCGAGGTCGAGACCGCGTCGAAGCCGAAGAAGGCGAAGAACACGATGGCGGCGGCCGCCATCACCCCGCGCGGATGGCCGCCCTCGGTGTGGGAGACGAAGCCGTAGGGCATGAAGGGGTGGAAGTTGGCGGCCTTGATCGCGCCGATGGTCAGGACCACGAACACCGCCAGGGCGATGATCTTGATGATCACCAGCACGATGTTGACCGTGGCGCTCTCGCGCGCGCCCTTGGCCAGCAGGGCCGTCACCGCCACGGTGATCAGCACCGCCGGCAGGTTGATGATCCCGCCCGCGTGCGGTCCGGCCAGCAGTTCGGGCGGCAGCATGATGCCGACGCTTTTCAGCAGGCCGACCATGTAGCCCGACCAGCCGACGGCCACGGCCGCGCAGGTGACGGCGTATTCGAGCACCAGGCTCCAGCCGACGATCCAGGCCAGACCCTCGCCCAGCACCGAATAGGCGTAGGTGTAGGCGCTGCCCGCCGCCGGGATCAGGGTGGCGACCTCGGCATAGGCCAGGGCGGCGAACACGCAGAGCACGCCGCAGGCGGCGAAGGCCAGGATCACCGCCGGCCCGGCGCGCTCGGCCCCGATGCCGGTCAGGGTGTAGATCCCCGTGCCGATGATGGCGCCGATGCCCAGCGCCAGAAGGTGCGGCCAGCTGAGCGTGGGCTTGAGCCTATGGCCCGCGTCCACCGCCACGATCGCGTCGAGCGCCTTGCGGCGCGTCCAGAAGCTCATTCGATCCCCCTTGAAGGAACTCCGCGCCGCACTCCTCCCGGCGCCGCGGAGACATTGGCCAAATCAGAACTCGAAGCGTCTCCCGATCAGGCCTTCAGGCCGAACGGGTCGTCGATTGACGGCGAAGGCGGCGTGAACCAGGCCGCGCCGTCCTCTGTGACGTGAAAATGATCTTCCAGGCGCACGCCGAAGCGGCCCGGAACGACGATCATCGGCTCGTTGGAGAAGCACATGCCCGGCGCCAGCGGCGTGGAATCGCCGCGCACCAGATAGGGCCCCTCGTGGATCGACAGGCCGATGCCGTGGCCGGTGCGGTGCGGCAGACCCGGCAGGGCGTAGTCGGGACCCAGGCCATGGCGCTCCAGCACCTGGCGGGCGACGGTGTCGATCACCTCGCACGGCAGGCCGGGCTTCACGGCGTCGAAGGCCGCGGCCTGGGCCTCGTGCTCGATCTCCCAGATCCGCCGATGCTCCGCGCTCGGCTCGCCGCACACGTAGGTGCGGGTGATGTCGGCCTGGTAGCCCTCGACCTGGCAGCCGGTGTCGATCAGCACCAGATCGCCCTGCGCCAGTTCCTGGTCGCCGGGCAGGCCGTGCGGATAGGCCGTGGCCTCGCCGAACTGCACCGCGCAGAAGGTCGAGCCGGTCGTGCCGGCCGCGCGATGGGCCTCGTCGATGAAGCGCTTGACCTCGCTGGCCTTGACGCCCGGCGCCAGCACCGCGCCCGCGCGGCGGTGAACGTCGAGGGTGATGGCCTTGGCGTAGCGCATCAAAGCCAGCTCGGCCGGCGACTTCACGCCCCGGCAGCCGTCGACCACCGCCGTGGCGTCCTTGACCGACAACGACGGCGCGGCCGTTTTCAGCGACGAATAGAGCAGGAACGGCGCGGCCGGATCGAGCGCCAGGGTGTCGACGCCGACGTCGGCCAGTGAATGGGCGACCAGGGCGGCGGGGCTTTCGTGCTCCTGCCACAGGCGGATCTCGACCTCGATCTTCAGGTCGGCCTGCAGCGAGCCCAGTTCGAAACCCGGGCAGATCATAAGCGGCGCGCCGCTGACCGGCAGCAGCAGGGCCACCAGCCGCTCGGTCGCGCCCCACGGCACGCCGGTGAAATAGCGCAGCGACGCGCCGGCCCCGATCAGCAGGGCGTCGGCGCCCAGCGCGCGGGTCAGCCCCCTCGCCTTCTCCAGCCGGGCCTCGTACTCGGCCGCCGTGATCGCCGGCGGTCGGCCGGCGCGCGGCGAAAGGTCGGCCAGTTCGGCGGCCATGGTCGAAACGCCCACGCCCAGGGTCATGCGGTAGTCCTCGTCTTGCCGCGCCCGGAGGCGAAGCGATCTATGTCGAAAGCGGAGAGATCCGGCGCCTGGCCGGCAATCAGCCTAGCCACGATCTCGCCGGTGGTCGCCGCCAGGGTCAGGCCCAGGTGCTGGTGCCCGAAGGCATAATAGAGATTGTCGGCCCGCGTGCTGGCGCCGATGGCCGGCAGATAGTCCGGCAGGGTCGGCCGCGCGCCCGACCACTGGGCGACCTGCCCGTGCAACTTGATCCCCAGCGCGTCCAGGTGGCCGCGCAGGCGGTCCCACTTCATCGGATCGGGCGGCGAGCCCTCGCGGCAGAACTCGACGAAGCTGGCGGCCCGCAGGCGATCGCCGAAACGGGTCAGGATCAGCGAGCGGTCCTCGAACACCACCGGCGGCAGACCGACCCAGTCGCCCGCCCCGCCTTCCAGGTGATAGCCCCGCTCGGCGATGATCGGCGCGACATGGCCAAGGCTGCGCATCAGCGCGCCCGAACCGACGCCGCCGGTCACCAGGATCTGGCCGGCGGCGATGCGCTCGCCCCCCTCCAGCACGATCTGCGCGAACCGGCCGCTGGGCGCCAGACGCGAAACGCTGGCCGTCAGCCGCCGCCCGCCCGCCGCCTCGAAGGCTTCGCCGAGCAGCTTCAGAACCTGGCCGGGATCGCTGACCTGGGCCGAGCCCTCGAATCGCGCCCCGCCCGCCAGGGGCGTGGAGACCTGCCGGCCCACGCGCCGCAGGGTCGGTTCGTCGAGGGGAGCCAGTTTTGTCTGGCCGATGTCGGCCGCGCTCCAGGCGGCCATGCCCTTGCGGGCGGTCTCCTGGCTTTCCCAGACCACGACGTGGCCCTGCTCGATGACGAGATCGGGCCGCTCGACCGAGGCCGCCAGCCGCTTCCAGGCCGGCAGGGCGTCGGCCAGCAGGCCGCTCAGCGCGACCCGGCCGCGCGCCGCGCCGTCCGGCGTGCTCGCGCGGATATAGCGCGCCGCCCAAGGCATCCAGGCGGCGGCGTCGGCGAGTCGGAAATCCAGGGCCCCGCCCAGGGCGAACAGGCGCTTAGGAGCCGAGGCCAGGGCCGCCGGCGAGGCCAGCGGCTCGACCTGCTCCACCGCGATGTGACCGGCGTTTCCGTAAGAAGCCGGAGGCGGATCGCGCCGCGGATCGATCAGCAGCACATCCTCGCCCGCGCGCCGCAGAGCCAGCGCGCAGATCGTGCCCACGATCCCGCCTCCTATAACCGCCGTTCCTGCCGCCTTCATCGTCGGGCTTTACCCTCGCACTCAATATCGTATACGGTAGACAAATCAGCAGGAGGCGCAAGCACTATGAGTTCCATGCGTTGGTCGGGCGTGTTTCCCGCCGCTACCACTCAATTCAAGTCCGATCTCTCGATCGATTACGACGCCAGCCAACAGGTGCTGGATAACCTCGTCCGCGACGGCGTGCACGGCCTTGTCGTGCTGGGCACCTGCGGCGAGAACAACTCGCTGGAAGCCGACGAAAAGCGCAGCCTGCTCAAGGCCGCCGTCGAGGTCGTCGCCGGCCGCGTGCCGATCATCGTCGGCTGCTCGGAGCTGACCACGCCCCGCGCCGCCGCCTTCGCCAAGGACGCCGAGACCATCGGCGCCAACGCCCTGATGGCGCTGCCGGCCATGGTCTACGTGCCGACCGAAGCCGAGCTGGAAGCCCACTTCCGCACGGTCGCCCGGGCCTCTGGCCTGCCGATCATGCTCTACAACAACCCGCCGGCCTACCGCGCCGCCATCAGCCTGGGCGTGCTCGAGCGCCTGGCCGACGAGCCGACCGTCGTGGCGGTCAAGGAAAGCGCGCCCGACACCCGCCGCTTCACCGACCTGGCCCGCGCCTTCGGCGACCGCTTCATCCTGATGGCCGGCCTCGACGACGTCGCGCTGGAAGGCCTGCTGCTGGGCGCCAAGGGTTGGGTCTCGGGCCTGACCAGCGCCTTCCCGCAGGAATCGGTGGCCCTGGTCGCGGCCGTCGACGCCGGCGACCTGGACACCGCCCGCAGCATCTACCGCTGGTTCATGCCGCTGCTGCACCTCGACGCCGAGCACGACCTCGTCCAGTCGATCAAGCTGGCCGAGGAGATCATGGGTCGCGGTTCCGAGCGCGTGCGCATGCCCCGCTTGCCCCTGGCCGGCGCCCGCCGCGCCCAGGTCGTCGCCATGGTCGAGGAAGCCGCCGCCACCCGGCCGGTGCTTTCCAAGGCCGAAGCGGCCTGATCCGACTGCCCGTCATCCCGGCCGCATCCGCGCGCCGGGATGACAACCCCATTCGAAACCGATTGGATCGGCTCTTCTTGAGTCCCGAGGAAGTCCATGCGTCACACGTTCTTCTGCATCGACGGCCACACCGCCGGTAATCCCGTGCGTCTGGTCGCCGGGGGCGCGCCGCTGCTGAGCGGCGCCAGCATGAGCGAACGCCGCCAGGATTTCCTCGCCCGCTTCGACTGGATCCGCACCGGCCTGATGTTCGAGCCGCGCGGCCACGACATGATGTCGGGCGGCTTCCTCTATCCGCCCACCCTGCCCGACTGCGACGCGGGCATCCTGTTCATCGAGACCAGCGGCTGCCTGCCCATGTGCGGCCACGGCACGATCGGCATGGTCACCTTCGCGCTGGAGAACGGCCTCGTCACCCCGCGCGAGCCGGGCAAGCTGCGGCTGGAGGTTCCGGCCGGCGTCATCGACATCGCCTATGAGACGCAAGGCGACAAGGTCACCTCGGTGAAGATCCGCAACGTCGCCAGCTACCTGGCCGAGACCGGGATCGAGATCGAGGTTCCGAACTTCGGTCCGCTGACCATCGACGTCTCCTACGGCGGCAACTTCTACGCCATCGTCGAACCGCAAGGCGCCTACAAAGGCGTCGACGCCCTGGGCGCGGCCGAGATCCTGCGCCTGAGCCCGATCATCCGCACCCTGGTGCGCGAGAAGGTCGAGCCGGTGCATCCGCTCGATCCCACCATCCGCGGCGTCAGCCACGTGCTGTGGGCCGACGCCCCGGCCAGCGACGGCGCCGACGGCCGCAACGCGGTGTTCTACGGCGACCGCGCCATCGACCGCAGCCCCTGCGGCACCGGCACCTCGGCGCGCCTGGCCCACCTGCACGCCAAGGGCCGCCTGAAGGTCGGCGACGCCTTCGTGCACGAAAGCTACATCAAGAGCCGCTTCATCGGCCGGGTGGAGGCCGAGACCACCCTGGGCGACCGCCAGGCGATCATTCCCTCGGTTCAGGGCTCGGCGATCGCAACAGGGTTCAACACCATCTGGATCGATCGCGCCGACCCGTTCTGGGCAGGATTCCAGGTCATTTGAAATGACCCAGGTTTAATCCGAGCCGCCTGATAATCTGATATAGGGAGGCCCTCTCGGCGCGGGGGGCGCCGACCCAGGGGTTATAGTTCGCAGCTCATGAGCATCGTCGTCCGCACCCTGTCCGACCAGACGTACGAGATCGTACGTCGACGTATTCTCACCGGCGCCATGCCGCCGGGCGCGGCCGTGCGGCAGGACACCATCGCCGGCGAGCTCGGCGTCTCCAAGATCCCGCTGCGCGAGGCGCTCAGCCGCCTGGAGCAGGACGGCCTGCTCAACTCCTACCCCAACCGCGGCTACGTGGTGCGGCCGGCCTCCACGGAGGAGGCCAGCGAGGTCTTCGCCCTGCGCCTGAAGCTGGAGCCGGGCGCCACCGCCGAAGCCTCCCGCAAGGCCGGCCCAGAGGACCACGTCCGCGCCGAGGCCGCGCTGGCCGCGCTGGAAACCGAGCTGGGCAAGCCCGACGGCGACCACGTGGCCTTCAACCACGCCTTCCACATGTCGCTGGTCCGCCCCGGCGGCCACATCACCAGCCAGTTGGTCGAGCGGCTGCAGATCCTGTCGGAGCGCTATGTGCGCATCCACCTGGAGCCCTTCGGCCGCGACGAGCGCGCCAGCCGCGAGCACCGCCAGATCCTCGAAGCCTGGAAGGCCGGCGACGCCGCCACCGTCGAGGCTGTGGTCGCCGAGCACATCCAAGGCACGCTCGACGACCTGCGCCAGCAGCTGGCGGCCTAAGGCTCCCCGCCCCCTACGCCGCCCGCCGCGTGTAGAGGAACTCGATCACCGCCGCCCGGGCGTGGACGTAGGAGGCATCCTCCGCCACGGCCAGGCGGTCGCGCGGCCTGGCCAGATCCACCGGGCGCACCTCGCCGATCGTCGCGCGCGGGCCGTTGGTCATCATCACGATCCGATCCGACAGCAGCACCGCCTCGTCGACGTCGTGGGTGACCATCAGCACGGTGTTGTTCAGGGTCGCCTGGATCTCCATGACGCTGTCCTGCAGGTGCGCGCGGGTCAGGGCGTCCAGCGCCCCGAACGGCTCGTCCAGCAGCAGCACCTTGGGCTGCATGGCCAGGGCCCGGGCGATGCCGACCCGCTGCTTCATGCCGCCCGAGATCTCCGAGGGCCGCTTGTCCTTGGCGTGGGTCATCTTGACCAGCTCGAGATTGTGCAGCGTCCAGTCGCGGCGCTCGGCCGCCGACTTCTTGCCGCCGAACACCTTGTCGACCGCCAGCTGCACGTTCTCGCGCACCGACAGCCACGGCAGCAGCGAATGGTTCTGGAACACCACCGCCCGCTCGGGCCCCGGCGCGCTGACGGCCTCGCGGTCGAGGATCACCGCCCCGGTGGTGGCCGGCACGAGGCCCGCCACCACGTTCAGCAGGGTGGACTTGCCGCAGCCCGAGTGGCCGATGATCGAGACGAACTCGCCCTTGTCGACCTGCAGCTCGACGCCGCGCAGCACTTCGGAAGCGCCCGCGCCATGCCCGAAGGTGACGCAGAGGTTCTCGATGGAGAGATAGGCCTTGCCCATGATCTTTCCCCTTCTCAGCTCGCCGCGTTGCCGCGGGAGACGATGCGGCCCGCGAGGGCGACGATGCGGTCCAGGGCGAAGCCGGTCAGGCCCACCCACGCCAGGGCCACGACGATGTCGGAGATGCGCGAGGCGTTGTACTGGTCCCAGATGAAGAAGCCGACGCCGACGCCGCCCAGCAGCATTTCCGAGGCGACGATGGCCAGCCAGCTCATGCCCACCCCGATCCGCAGGCCCGTGAAGATGTAGGGCGTGGTCGCCGGCAGCAGGATCTTGAAGAAGTATTCGATCGGCGACAGCCGCAGCACCCGGGCGACGTTGCGATAGTCCTCGGGGATGTTCCTCACGCCCACGGCGGTGTTGATGATGATCGGCCAGATCGAGGTGACGAAGATCACGAACAGGGCCGACGGATTGGCCTCGTGGAAGGCCGCCAGCGAGATCGGCAGCCAGGCCAGGGGCGGCACCGTCCGCAGCACCTGGAAGATCGGGTCGAGACCCCGATGCGCCCAGCGATTGGCGCCGATCAGCACGCCCAGGCCGACGCCGACCACCGCCGAGATCGAGAAGCCGAAGGCCACCCGCTTGAGGCTGGTCAGCACGTGCCAGAACAGACCCTTGTCCACCCCGCCCCGGTCGTAGAACGGATCGACGATCAGCTCCTTCGACTCCAGCCAGATGCGCGAGGGCGACGGCAGGCCGTCATAGGAGTCGCCGCACACGCCCTGCCACACGGCCAGTATGACCAGCACGGTCAGGGCCGGCGGCAGGACGGCGGCCGCGACCGCTCCCGCCCGCCGCGCCAAGTCGGCCGCCCCTGGGACTCTTGGGGCGGCCGACCCGGCCTTCGCCGCCGACGCCGTTGCCGGCGGCGGGGACGCTCCTTGGGCCGTCACCGGGGCCGCGACAGGCGCGGCCTCGGCGAAGTCGGGCTTGGGATAGGTCATGAGCTTTCCTCCCCTCGGGCCTTTCTCAGGCGAGCTTCTTGATGGGCTGGCTGGCGAGGTACGCGCCCGGATTGGCCGGATCGAACACCTTGCCGTCGAAGAACCGCTCGGGGCCGCGGCTGTCGCCGGCGGGGCCGGTCTGGCCGATGCTCTTGGCCGCCGCGCGCCAGATGTCCGAGCGGTTGACCTTGTTGACCAGGGCCTGCTTGTTGGTGTTCTGCGGGATCACGCCCCAGCGGATGTTCTCGGTCACGAACCAAAGGTCGTGCGACTTGAACGGGAAGCTGGCGTTGTCGGCCCAGAACTTCATGACGTGCGGCGAGCCGCTGACCTTGCGGCCGTCGCCGTAGTCGATGGTCCCCTGCTGGCGGGGCAGGATGTCGCCCATCGGCACGTTGATGTACTGTCGGCCCGAGACGATCGAGCACATGGCCGCCTTGTTGGCCTGCTTGTCGCACCACATCTGGGCTTCCAGCACGGCGGCGGTCAGGGCCTGGGCGGCGCGCGGATACTTGTCCACCCAGTCGGCCCGCATCCCCAGCGCCTTCTCCGGATGGTTCATCCAGATCTCGCTGGTGGTCGTGGCGGTGTAGCCGATCTTCTGGTTGACCGTCTGGCCGTTCCACGGCTCGCCCACGCAGAAGGCGTCCTGGGTGCCGGCCTTGAGGTTGGCCACCATCTGCGGCGGCGGGATGACTATGGTCGAGACGTCGATGTCCGGATTGATGCCGGCCGCCGCCAGCCAGTAGCGGACCCACAGGTCGTGGGTGCCGCCCCGGAAGGTCATGGCGATCTTGGCGATGTTGCCGGCCGCCTTCAGCTGGGCGAACTTGGCCTTGGCGCCGCCCGCCTGCAGCCCGACCTTCACGGCCTTCAGGTCGTTACCGACCGAGATCGCCTGGCCGTTGGTGTTGAGGCGGGCCAGAACGTACATCGGCAGCGGCTTGCCGCCGGTCTGGACGCCCAGGCTGAACTGCAGCGGCATGGGCGACAGGATGTGCGCCCCGTCGATGCCGCCGCCGCCCGAGCCCAGCACCAGGTTGTCGCGGGTGGCGGCCCACGAGGCCTGCTTGACCACCTCGATGTCGGGCAGGCCGTGCTTGGCGAAGAAGCCGCGCTCCTTGGCGATGATCACCGGCGAGCTGTCGGTCAGGGCGATGAAGCCCAGGCGCGCCTTGGCGGTTTCCGGACCCGCGCCGGCGGCGTGAGCCCCGGCCGGGAACGCGGCCTTGACGGCGGCCATGGTGGCGGCGGCCCCGATCAGGGCGGTGCGCCGGGAAACACCCATGGAAGCGCCCTGCGAAAGGATCTTGTCGGTCTTGGTCATGATCGGCGTTCCGTCTCAGAGCTTGTATTCGAGGGTGAACCAGGCCTTGGTCCGCGAGGCTGGCGGCGCCAGGGTCCCAGCCGGCACGGTCGTTTCGCGCTGGAAGTCGGCGTACTTCAGCTGCACCGAGAGCTTGGGCGTGATCGCCGCGGTGACCTGCACGTTCCATTCGCTGCCGAGGTCGGCGCCGGTGCGCTGGTCGTTGAAGTCGTGGTAGCGGACCACGACGTCGCTGTTGAAGAACCAGGTCCGCTTGAAGCGCGGCTTGACGTTGAGGCTGAGGTTCAGGTCCTCCAGCCCGTCGGCGAAGCCCTTGTTGCCGCCCCCCGTGACGAAGGCGTCCGACCAGCCGTTGAAGGCGTGGGCGGTGGCCAGCGGCGTGGTGAAGCCCCGCGTTCCGTTGCCCTCCAGCGACTCGTAGGAGAGCTTGAGGGTGTAGATGTCGAACGTGCCAGCCACGTCGCCGCCGACATAGTCGAGGTCATAGGCGGCGGTGTTGCCGTGATAGTCGCTCTGGCGGGCGAAGGTGGCGTTGTAGGCCAGCTGGTAGAGCCCGACCCAGGTCTTGCCCGAGGCCTTGGCGCCCTTGGTGATCGACGAGTTGATCGCCGAATTGCCGAAGTCCAGTGCGTAGACGAAGCCTTGCAGGCGTAGCGCCTCGGCCGGCGACCAGGTGACGTTCAGCAGATGGCTGTCGCTGTCCCAGTCCTTCAGTTCGCCCAGCACCCGGTTGACGTGGTTGATGTAGGCGTAGGTCCCCTTCACGCGGCCCAGGGCGAAGTCGGCGCGCACGCCGTCGAAGGTCTGCTCGTCCTGGCGCCAGGCGACGGCGCCGACGAAGCGCTGGTCGTCGATCAGGATGCGCTGGCGGCCGGCGGTGACCTGCAAGGCCGCGCTCGGCGTCCAGGTCACCTGGGCGCGGTTCAGCTCGGTGACGTCGGGGTCGTTGACGATCGGATAGCGGGCCTTGTCGGCGCCGTTCAGCGGGGCGGTCGTCGCGCCCGGCACGTTGACGGCGTAGTGCTCCTCGCCGATCTGGCGGACGTCCTCGAACTCGATCAGGCCCTTGAGGCCGTGGAACTCGGCGGTCTCCCAGCCGAGACGCGTGCGGACGGTGAAGGCGGAGGCCTTGTCGGCCAGGTTGGCCTGGTCGACGCTTTCGTAGCGGGCGCGGACCTCCAGGATCACCTTGCCGGCCGCGACCTGGTCGCTGAACGTCGGCGGCGGCGCGGGCGGAGGCGGCGGTTCGGCCGGCTCCGGCGCGGGCTCCGCAACCGTTTCCGGCGCGGCTTCCGTGGCCGCCGGTTGCTCCGGCGTCGCCGCCGTTTGGGCGTAGGTTCCCGTCGCCCACAGCAGCGCCGCGAGCCCAGCGCCGAGCGTGAGCCCGGCCCTCTTCGTGTTCATGCCTCTTCCCCTCAGGCCAAAAAAAAACGCCCGGCGAGGGCGTGAGCCCCCTCCGGACGTCGTTGTCCAAAACAGTCGCCGACCCCGTCGTCGGCGTAGGTCCTTCAAGGACCCTCGCAGGACGTCGTTGCCCCGCGTGTCGTCATCAGGGACGCACCACGTCGGGACGCCGACAATCTGAAAACCGGCGTTATCGACCATTTCGCGGGTGCGGCGCCCGTTTCTGCGCAGCAGCACGGCGCCCAAAGCTTGGGCGGCGCCCGGAAAGCAGGCGCCACCCTCCCCTCACGGACGATGACCGGCGGGGACTCGCCTTCGCCAATCCCTGGCGACGCAAGGCTTTGAAGGCATCCGGTTACCGGAAGGGAGGCGTGGAGTCGGGCGGACGCTGGCGCGCTTGCGACCTAATTCGCCCGATCCCCCACGCGTCATCCCGGGCGGAGGGCCGCGCAGCGGACCGTAGACCCGGGACCCAGGGGACTGGGCGCAGTGGTCAGATCGACCATGAAGGCTGTCGCCGCTGCATTGCGGCGGCCCCTGGGTCCCGGCTCTCCGCGCTGCGCGCTACGGCCGGGATGACGAAAAATTGGAACGGGGGCGCCCTACTCCGTGATCAGCCCGTGCAGCACCCCGTCGAGCGTGACCTGCATCAGCTCTTCGTGCGGAGCCCAGTTGCGGCTCGGCTTGGTGATGACCAGCGAGACGATGCCGTGGCAGGCCGCCCACAGCACCTGGGCGGCGCTCTCGGCGGTGCCGGTCTTCAGCCGGCCGGCGGCGGCGATTTCGCGGATCGGGCCGCTGAACTCGTCGAAGCAGGCGTCGCCGAGGTCGGACACGGCCTGCTGCTTCTCCACCGAGATCGCCTCGCTCGAGCCGCAGAACACCAGCTGGTAGGTGTTGGGATTGTCGAGGGCGAAGCGCATGTAGGCGTCGAGCATGCGCCGCACCTTCTCCACGGCGTCCACCGGCTCGTGCGACAGGGCGACGTTGATGGCCAGCAGCTGCTCGATGGCCTCGCGGCCGATCTCCAGCAGAATCTGGTCCTTGTCGCGGAAGTGCATGTAGAGCGCGGTCGAGGACACGCCCACGGCGTCGGCGATCTTGCGGATCGTCGCCCCGGCGTAGCCCTCGGCGATGAAGATCTTCTCGGCGGCGGCCAGGATCTCGCCCCGGCGCATGTGCCCGTCGCCCTTCGGCTTGCGGGCGGACCTGGTCGGCTTCTTCAACGCAACGGTCACGATACGGTACTTCCTCCCTCTTCCCCGATCTGACAGTAAACGGGAATCACCCAGGGCCGACAAGCGCGCCGCAGCTTTTGCGTAGAACGCGTATTTTTCTGTTTGACACTTTATGGTTGAGTTAATCGAGTCGCTCCCACCGATCAGGCCTGGTTGTGGGGGAACGACATGGCGCGCGAAGACCGGCGGCTGCACGTCGAGGAGCAGGATCATCACGTCCTGGCCGATCCGCCGCTCGTCGCGCCCCTGCCGCTCACCGACGGGGCGCATCGCCGGCTGAGCCCCGGCCAGGGCGTCGTGCTGATCCTGATCGCCGTCGCCCTGGCCGCGAGCGCGGCGCTGGCGCCGAAGATCACGCTGGCCGCGCTCGGCTGGACGGGCCTGGCGCTCTTCGCCCTGCTGGCCTCGCTGCGGCTCGTGGCGGCCTGCACGCCGCCACGGCGGATCCCGGTCCCGCCCCTGCCCGACGCCGACCTGCCCGCCTATACGGTGATCGCCCCGCTCTACAAGGAAGCCTCGGTCGCCGCCGAACTGGCGGCGGGCCTCGACCGCCTGGACTATCCGCGCGACCGCCTCCAGGCCCTGATCATGCTGGAGGCCGACGACGTCGAGACCATCGCCGCCTTCCACGCCCTGGACCTGCCGGCCTTCATCCAGGTGCTGATCGTTCCGCCCGGCGCGCCCAAGACCAAGCCCCGCGCCTGCAACCACGCCCTGGGCCGCGCCCGCGGCGAACTGCTGGTGATCTACGACGCCGAGGACGCCCCCGATCCTGGCCAGCTGCGCGAAGCCGCCGCCCGCTTCGCCGCCGGTCCCTCCGACCTCGCCTGCCTGCAAGCGCCGCTGCGCATCGAGATCCCGGCCATCTCCGGCTTCCTGCCCCGCCAGTTCCAGCAGGAATACGCCGCCCATTTCGAGGTGCTGCTGCCGGCCCTGGCCCGCTGGCGACTGGCCTTCCCGCTGGGCGGCACCAGCAACCACTTCCGCGTCGAGGCCCTGCACGCCGTCGGCGGCTGGGACGCCTTCAACGTGACGGAGGACGCAGATGTCGGCTTCCGCCTCGCCGCCGCCGGCTATGGCCTGGACGTCATCGCCCCGCCGACGCTGGAAACCGCCCCGACCAGCTGGAAGGCCTGGCGGCCGCAGCGGGCCCGCTGGATCAAGGGACACCTCCAGACCCTGGCGGTTCATCTGCGCGGTCCCGCCGTTCGCCGGCCGCGCGTGGCCCTGGCGCTCTTCCTCACGCTGGTCCTGTCGCTGGCCTCGACGCACCTGCACGCGCCGATCTTCGCCGGCGTGATCCTGATGCTCGCGCTCGACCTGCTGCCCGACGGCCAGGCCGCGATCGACGGCGCGGGCCTGGTGCTCTTCTTCTATGCGTGGGGCGCTTCGGCCATCGCCGCGGTCGTCGGCCGCCGGCGCGCGGGCGGCCGGGCCAAGTGGCTCGACCTGCTGGGCCTGCCCCTGATCTGGCTGGCCCAGGGCTGGGCCGGCTGCCACGCGCTGGTCCAGTTCGTCCTGCGTCCGCACCACTGGGACAAGACCCCGCATGCGCCTCGGGCTGGACGACGCTTGGGCTGAGCGCGTATGGCGTGGCCATGCATCCGACCATCGCCGCCTCTCCCATCGTCATGCGCACCGCCGGCTGGGCCGACTACGCCCTGCTCGACAGCGGGCGCGGCAAGAAGCTGGAGCGCTACGGCCGCTACACCGTCGTCCGCCCCGAGCCGCAGTGCTTCTGGGAGCCGCGCCTGCCCGCCCAGGCCTGGGACGAGGCCGACGCCGTGTTCGATCCGTCCGACGAGGACGAGGCCGGCCGCTGGCGCTTCCACGGCAAGCCGATCGAGAAGTTCGACCTCGCCTGGGGCGAGGCGAAGTTCCACGGCCAGTTCACGCCGTTCCGCCACCTGGCCTTCTTCCCCGAGCAGGCCGCCAACTGGGCCTGGCAGGACGAGCGCGTGCGCGCCTTCGTCAAGGCCCGCGGCCGCCAGCCCCGGATCCTCAACCTGTTCGGCTACACCGGCGTGGCCAGCCTGGTCTGCGCCGCCGCCGGCGCCCACGTCACCCACGTCGACGCCTCCAAGAAGTCGGTCGGCTTCGCGCGCGAGAACGCCGCCTTCGCCGGCCTCGCCGAAAAGCCGATCCGCTGGATCGTCGAGGACGCCCGCCGCTTCGTCGCCCGCGAGGTCCGTCGCGGCAACGTCTATGACGGCATCATCCTGGATCCGCCGAAGTTCGGCCGCGGCCCCGACGGCGAGGTCTGGCGCCTGTTCGAGGACCTGCCGGCCCTGACCGCCGACTGCGCCCAGCTGCTGGCGGAAGACGCCGATTTCCTGCTGATGAACGCTTACGCAGCGAGGGTCTCGGGCGCGGCCATGTCGGGCCTGCTGGCCCAGGCGCTGGAAGGCCGGGCCGGCGTCATCGACTGGGGCGAGCTGTCCCTCGTGGAAGACAAGGGCGACCGCCAGATCGGCCTGTCCTTCTTCGCCCGCTGGTCGTCGGAGGCCTGAGCGACATGAGCAACGTCAAGACCGTCACCTCCCTGACCAACGCCACGGTCAAGGCCGTCCGCGCCCTGCACATGCGCAAGGAGCGCGAGGACAGCGACCTGTTCCTGGCCGAGGGCCTGAAGATCGTCATCGAGGCCATCGACTGCGGCCACGCACCGAAGATCCTGATGTACGGCCCCGACGCCGCCGATCACCCGATGCTGCAGAAGGCCGCCAAGGCCTGCGCCGCCGCCGGCGGCGAAGTCATCGAGGTCAACCGCGAGATCCTCGAGAAGGTCTCGCGTCGCGACAACCCGCAAGCGGTCGTCGGCGTGTTCCGCCAAGTCTACACGCCGCTGTCGGCCATCGTGCCGCAGAGCGCCGACTGCTGGGTGGCCCTGCAGGCCGTCCGCGATCCGGGCAATCTGGGCACCATCATCCGCACGGCCGACGCGGCCGGCGCCGGCGGCGTCATCCTGGTCGGCGACTGCGTCGATCCCTATTCCGTCGAAGGCGTGCGGGCGACCATGGGTTCGGTCTTCGCCGTCAAGATCGCCAAGGCCAGCGTGCAGGAGTTCCTGGCCTGGCGCGAGGATTGGCCCGGCAGCGTGGTCGGCACCCTGCTGACCGCCACCGTCGACCACAAAAGCGCCGACTACGTAAAGCCGTCGCTGATCCTGATGGGCAACGAGCAGCAGGGCCTGCCGCCCGAACTGGCCGCCGCCTGCGACGTCAACGTCAAGATCCCCATGCGCGGCCGCGCCGACAGCCTGAACCTGTCGGTCGCCACCGGGATCATGATCTATACGGTGACGGGCTGACGCCCTGCTTCCCTCTCCCCCTGCGGGAGAGGGTGGCCCGCGAAGCGGGTCGGGTGAGGGGTCGATGACCGGCGCCGCAGCAAAGTCGGCGCGCCCGGACACGGCCCCAGACGTTTGAGAGACCCCTCATCCGTCGGCTATCGCCGACACCTTCTCCCGCAAGGGGAGAAGGACAACTGTGCTTGCCGCCCCCTTGCGCGACACCACGCCGCACACCATTTCCCCGCCTCGCCGCGGGAACGCTCGGGCCACCTTCGCCGCTCTCCCAAACGTGAAGCCGATTTCGACGGCGCCCCTGTGTTAAAGCGGCGCAGTTGGGCGGCGGCCTCTTCCAAAGCCGCCGCTTTTCCATATCTAATTCATGAAGGCGGGTGATTTGCCCGCCGGGAGAAAGCGGTCGATGGCCGAGCGAAAGCAAGGCGGACAAAATAACGGCGCGGGCTCTTCGGTCGTCACGGAAGTGAAGCCGAAGACGCAGAAGCCCTCGTTGTATCGCGTACTGATCCTTAACGACGACTACACCCCTATGGAGTTCGTCGTTTACGTGCTCGAACGGTTCTTCAACAAGTCGCGCGAAGACGCGACTAGGATTATGTTGCACGTTCACCAGAACGGTGTCGGGGTCTGCGGCGTTTTCACTTACGAAGTCGCCGAGACCAAGGTCGCCCAAGTGATCGACTCAGCCCGCAGACATCAGCACCCGCTGCAGTGCACCATGGAAAAGGATTGAGGAGCCTCCCCTTGCCCTCTTTTTCGCGTCCTCTCGAAGAATCCCTCCACCGCGCGGTGGCTTACGCCAACCAGCGAAAGCACGACTACGCCACGCTCGAACACCTGCTGCTGTCGCTCACCGACGATGACGACGCAGCCGGGGTCATGCGAGCCTGCGACGTGGACCTGACCGCTCTCAAGAAGAGCTTGGTCAATTATCTCGACGTCGAGCTCTCGTCCCTCGTGGTCGACGACGAAGAAGACGCCAAGCCCACGGCGGGCTTCCAGCGCGTCATCCAGCGCGCCGTCATCCACGTCCAGTCGTCCGGCCGCGAGGAAGTCACCGGGGCCAACGTCCTGGTCGCCATCTTCTCCGAACGCGAGAGCCACGCCGCCTACTTCCTGCAGGAGCAGGACATGACGCGGTACGACGCGGTGAACTTCATCGCCCACGGCATCGCCAAGAAGGCCGGCGCTTCCGAGCCCAAGGCCGCCAAGGGCGCGACCGCGGTCGAGGAGGACCAGGAAAAGCCCAACACCAAGACCGGCGGCGAGGCCCTCGAGGCCTACTGCGTCGACCTCAACGAAAAGGCCCGCCAGGGCAAGGTCGACCCGCTGATCGGCCGCGCGAACGAAGTGGAACGCGCGATCCAGATCCTGTGCCGCCGCACCAAGAACAACCCGCTGCTCGTCGGCGACCCCGGCGTCGGCAAGACCGCCATCGCCGAAGGCCTGGCGCGCAAGATCATCACCCACCAGGTCCCCGAAGTCCTGGCGGAAGCCACCATCTACTCGCTCGACATGGGCGCGCTGCTGGCCGGCACCCGCTATCGCGGCGACTTCGAGGAACGCGTCAAGCAGGTGGTCAAGGAACTCGAGAACCACCCCAACGCGGTGCTGTTCATCGACGAGATCCACACCGTCATCGGCGCCGGCGCCACCAGCGGCGGGGCCATGGACGCCTCCAACCTGCTGAAGCCGGCCCTGGCTTCGGGCACCCTGCGTTGCATGGGCTCGACCACCTACAAGGAGTTCCGTCAGCACTTCGAGAAGGATCGGGCCCTGGTCCGTCGCTTCCAGAAGATCGACGTCAACGAGCCGACGGTGGAAGACACCATCAAGATCCTCAAGGGCCTGAAGACCTACTACGAGGACTTCCACAAGCTGAAGTACACCGCCGAGGCCCTGAAGGTCGCGGTGGAGCTGTCGGCCAAGTACATCACCGACCGCAAGCTGCCCGACAAGGCGATCGACGTGATCGACGAGGCGGGCGCGGGCCAGATGCTGCTGCCGGAAAGCCGTCGCAAGAAGATGATCGGCGTCAAGGAGATCGAGGCCGTCGTCGCCAAGATCGCCCGCATCCCGCCGAAGTCGGTCAGCAAGTCGGACACCGAGGCCCTCAAGGAACTCGAGGCCGACCTGAAGCGCGCCGTGTTCGGCCAGGACGAGGCTATCCTGCAGCTGTCCTCGGCCATGAAGCTGGCGCGTGCGGGCCTGCGCGATCCGAACAAGCCGATCGGCTCCTATCTGTTCAGCGGCCCCACCGGCGTCGGCAAGACCGAAGCCGCCAAGCAGTTGGCCTCGACGCTCGGCATCGAGATGATCCGCTTCGACATGTCGGAGTACATGGAGCGCCATACCGTGAGCCGCCTGATCGGCGCCCCTCCCGGCTATGTCGGCTACGACCAGGGCGGCCAGCTGACCGACGCCGTCGATCAGCACCCGCACGCGGTCGTCCTGCTCGACGAAATCGAGAAGGCCCACAGCGACATCTACAACATCCTGCTGCAGGTCATGGACCACGGCACCCTGACCGACTCCAACGGCAAGAAGGTCGACTTCCGCAACGTGGTCCTGATCATGACCACCAACGCGGGCGCCTCCGACGCCCAGCGGCAGTCGATCGGTTTCGGCCGCTCCAAGGTCGAAGGCGAGGAAGAGGCCGCCCTCAAGCGCCTGTTCACGCCGGAGTTCCGCAACCGCCTGGACGCGACGGTGGCCTTCAAGCCGCTGACGCCGGAGATCATCCGCCAGGTCGTGCAGAAGTTCGTCATGCAGCTGGAGGCGCAACTCGCCGACCGCAACATCACGATCGAACTCTCCGACGACGCCGCCGACTGGCTGGCCAAGAACGGCTTCGACGAGCTCTACGGCGCCCGTCCGCTGGCCCGGGTCATCCAGGAGCACATCAAGAAGCCGCTGGCCGACGACATCCTGTTCGGCCGCCTGATCCGCGGGGGCCACGTCAAGGTGGTGCTCGAGAACGGCAAGATCGGCTTCGAGATCGAAAGCGCCTCGGAAGGCAAGTCCGGCAAGTCGCCCTCCGACGAAGGAGAGGCCGAGGAGCCGGCCCTGGCCGAATAAGGCCAGTCGCCAAATGATCAGGGAAAAGGCCCGGAGCGATCCGGGCCTTTTTCTTTAGCGCAGGTGACGCGCGCCGAGCGTGGTGAGCAGGCGCAAGGCCCGCTCCTCGTCGAGGCCGGCGGGCGTGAAGTGCTCCAGCCCCACCTCGGACAGGGCCGAGGCGTCCTCCACCTCCAGCCGACGCTGGCCCATGTTCCAGTCGCGGAACAGCCGCCGCTCGGCCGGGCCGTCGGCGATCAGCACGATCTCGTCGTGGCGCGGGTCGCGGCCGATGCGCGCGAAGGCCTCGGCGACGGTCTGACCCGGCCCTTCCAGCACCTGCAGGAACCGCCCCTCCCCGGCCGCCAGGAAGCCGGTGATGTCGTCGACGCGGTTGTTCTGGATCGACCTGGCGACCACGGCGCGCAGGGTTTCGTCCAACTGCTCGGGATGTGCGGCCCGGCTCGCATAGACCAGGCGATAGAGGCCGCGCCGGGCCAGGATATCGGTCATTCACGGTCCTCGGCCGCTACTGAAGCTTGGGCCGGAGGGTAAAGTCGCGGAACCGTTAAAAGGTTCACTCCGCTCGCGCGCCAGCTGTAGACAAAACAAGAACAAACGCGTAACGTGAGGGCGTGACCCATGCGGCCTTCGACACCTTGAGCGCCTCCAAGCGTCTGCGTGAAGCGGGCCTGAACGAACGCGCGGCCGAGGCGATCGTGGAACTGGTGCAGCAGACGACCGTGCTCCCCGACATCAGCGAACTGGCGACGCGCTCGGAACTGCAGGCGGTGAAGGGCGAGCTGAAGAGCGAGATCACTTCGGTGCGCAACGAACTCAAGAGCGACATCGCCCTCACCGAGGCCCGCATCCGCACCGACCTCAGCGAGAAGATCCGTCTTCAGGGCTGGGCGTTGCTGGGCGGCATGGCCGTGCTGGTGTCGATCTCCACCGCCCTGATCAAGCTGCTGCCCTAGTCAGCAGCCTTCGGGGCTCAGCCCTGGCCGCGCTCGCGGATGGCCTTCACTTCGCGCCAGATGCGGAACAGGTACTCCACGCTCGCCGCGCCGCCGATGAAGCCGATCGAGTAGCCGAGGCTGTTCAGGAAGGTCGAGATCGACTGGCTGAGCGGCGCCAGGGCCGAGCCCTGCTGAAGCGCCGAGATCACGCCGATCAGCTGCACGATGTCGCCAAAGAGGCTGACGATCGCCGCGGCGGCGACGATGCGGGTCACCGGATGCAGGCGGCCAAAGAAGCCCGCCACGCGGTCGGCCGGTGCGTTCAGAGCGTCGGACACGTCGTCTCTCCCTGCGCGCCCATGGCCCGCAACTGATGATAGGTTCGGGCGAGGAACTCGACCCAGGCCGCGCCCGCCACGCTGGCGACGATCGCGCCCAGCCGCAGCAATCCATCGCCCAGCCACCGGGCAAGCCAGGCCTGCAGGAAACCGATATCGGCCGGACCGATCGACGGCATGCGCGTCGCCTCGCCGGCCGCGTAAGCGACGCCGACGAAATAGCCGGCCAGCACGACCAGTTGCAAACCGGCCGCCCCCAGCAGGATCCAGGTGATCGGATGAAGTTTCATGCAGCCCCCGCGCCTCCTATGCAGGCGTTCGCGCGGGGTCGCAACTTCAGGCTTCAGAGCGCCGCGGCGATCTTCGCGGCCAGGGCCTTCAGCTCTTCGGCGTCGGCCATGCCTTCGCCGTGACGGCCCAGCGCCTGGCCATCGTAGCGGGGGATGACGTGGAAGTGCAGGTGGAACACCGTCTGGCCGGCCGGCGAGCCGTTGAACTGGGTGACGACGACGCCATCGGGCTTCAAGGCCTGCGTCACCGCCCGGGTCGCCTTCTGCACCGCGCCGATCAGCCGCCCCAGGGTCTTGGGCTCGGCCTCCAGCACGTTGCGCGCCTTCGACGTCTTGGAGATCACCAGCAGGTGGCCCGGCGACTGCGGGAAGGCGTCCATGAAGGCCAGGACCTCGTCGTCCTCGAACACCTTCACGCTCGGGATCTCGCCGCGAACGATCTTGGCGAAGATGTTGTCCGGGTCGTAGGTTCCGTGAAGGCTCATGACCGTCTCCATTGCGTGGGACAGGTCCTAGCAAACCACGAGGGGGGCGCAAGCGTGGGCAAGACCGACGAGGCCGGACAAGGCCTGACCGACCGCCAGAAGAAGTGGTTCGCCTCGGTGCAGGCCAGCCTCGAGCGCGACACCGGCAAGACCCTCGCCGAGTGGGTCGAGATCGTTCGTCGCGACTGCAAGGAGACCAGACCCAAGGCCCGCGTCGACTGGCTGAAGGCCAATTACGGCCTGGGCGTCAATCGCTGCGCCCACATCCTGGGCGAGGCCTTCCCGTCGGAACTGGGCTGGGACGACGCGAGCGGCCTGCGCGCGGCGCTATGGACCGACCCGGCCTCGACGGCGATCCTGGAAGCGATCGAGGCGGCCGTCGCCGACTTCCCAGGCCTCGTCACCGGTCAGCGCAAGAGCTTCACCGCCTGGTCCGCCAAGGTCCAGTTCGCCGCCGCCAAGCCGGTGAAGGGCGGAACCGTCTCCCTGGGCCTGGCCCTGACGCCCGACGCCTCCCCTCGCCTCTCCGAACCGAAGAACGAAAGCTGGTCCGAGCGGCTGAAGGCCAAGCTGGCCCTCGCCTCCCCGGCCGAGGTCGACGACGAGGTCGCGGCCCTGCTGAAAGCGGCCTGGGACCGCTCCTGAACGGGAACGCGGGAGGCCACAGCCACGTTTTTGACGGCGGGAGGACAAGAGCCATGTCCAAGGAAGCCGATCTCACCGCCAAGTTCTGGAAAGCCCTCAAGAACGACCGCACCGTGATGCTGGGACTGCCCGACGTCGAGGGCGGCCACAGCCAGCCGATGACCGTCCTGATGGACGGCGATCACAGCGGACCGATGTGGATCTTCACCTCGGCCGACAGCGACCTCGTCGCCGCCCTGCCCCACGAGCGCGACGCGGTGATGCACTTCTCGTCCAAGGGCCACGATCTCTTCGCCCAGATCGACGGCCATCTGCGCATCGACACCGACTTCACCACCGTCGAGCGCCTCTGGAACCCGTTCATCGCCGCCTGGTTCGACGGCATGGACGACCCGAAGCTGCGCCTTCTGCGCTTCGAGCCCGAGCACGCCCGCATCTGGCTGAACGAGAACAGCCTGTTCGCCGGCATGCGCCTGATGCTCGGCCGCGATCCCAAGCGCGACTACCGCGACAAGGTCGCCGAGGTCGTGCTGCATTAGTCCGGATCGACGTTCATTGCCCGCCCCCCCCAATCCGTCTTTCCCCGCGAAGGCGGGGATCCAAACTGACGTTCCGGAGGAGGCCCGGCAGCAGGTCATCCGTCGGCTCGGCTTGGATCCCCGCCTTCGCGGGGATGCTCGGTGGAAATGGGCTCTAGCTTCTGAAAGCCGATCCGCCGAGCGCTTCAGCGCGCCTCGCGAAACGGCGAATATTCCTCGGTGAGCATCTCGATCTCCTGCTCCACCGCCTCGCGCTCGCGCTCCAGATAGCGCGCCACCGGCTCGCGCAGGGCCGGGTCGGCGATCCAGTGCGCCGAGTAGACCGCGCTCGGCAGATAGCCGCGGGCGATCTTGTGCTGCCCCTGGGCGCCGGCCTCGACGCGCGGCAGGCCAAGCCGGATCGCATGCTCGATGGCCTGGTAGTAGCAGAGCTCGAAATGCAGGAACGGCACGTCCTCGGCGCAGCCCCAATGGCGGCCATAGAGGCAGTCGCGACCGATCAGGTTCAGGGCCCCGGCGAGCCACGGCCCGCCCGGCCGCCGCGCCAGGATCAGCAGCACCTTGTCGGCCATCCGCTCGTGCAGCAGCGAGAAGAACCGCCGGTTCAGATAAGGCCGCCCCCACTTGCGGGCGCCGGTGTCCATGTAGAAGCCGAAGAAGGCGTCCCAGTGCTCCGCCCTCAGCTCGTCGCCCGACAGGGCCACGATCTCCAGCCCGTCCTGGGCGTCGCGCCGCTCGCGGCGGATGGTCTTGCGGCGGTTCGACGACAGGGCCGCCAGGAAGTCGTCGAAGGTCCCGTAGCCGGCGTTTTCCCAGTGATACTGCTGGTCCTGCCGGCGCAGCAGGCCGCGATCGCCCATCCAGTCCCACTCGTCGGCGGTCGGGAAGGTCACGTGCAGCGACGAGGCCTTCAGGCGGTCGCACAGGGTCAGCGCCCCGCCCAGCAGGGCCGAGCGAGCCTCGTCGGGATCGACGTCGGGCCGCGCGATCAGCCGCGGGCCCGTCACCGGCGAGAACGGCGCCGAGCACTGGAGCTTGGGATAATAGTCGCCTCCCGCCCGCTCGTAGGCGTCGGCCCAGGCGTGGTCGAAGACGTATTCGCCCTGGCTGTGGTTCTTCAGATAGAGCGGCATCACCCCGCCGATGGCGCCATCCACGTCGGCGACGCTGACATGATGCGGCGCCCAGCCGGTGCGATCGCTGGCGCAGCCGCTCTCTTCGAGGATGTCGAGGAAGTCGAAGCTGACGAAGGGGTCGCCGGACGGACCGGCGCAGGCGTCCCAGGCTTCCTTGCCGATATCGGCGATGCGGCGGTGGATGCGCACCTCCGCCTTAAGCGAACTCACGCCGTGAAGCCCTCGAAGATCAGGTTGTCGCAATGGTCGGAGACGGCGTCCCACTGGTCCTGGGAACGCACCGTCCAGGCGATGATCGGCATCCCCTTGCCCCGGAACACGTCGGCGCGCGCGCTGGGCAGCATGTCGAGCCCCAGGGCCAGGAAATCGGGCCGCGCCAGCTCCACCTGCTCCAGCGCCGCCAGCGACTTGCGCAGCTCCGGCGCCAGCTTGCGGGCGTTGTCGTCGTTCCAGCCGTAGGAATCCAGACCCCGCAGGATCTGCGGATGATGGTCGGCGAACCAGGCATGCGAATAAGGATTGAAGCCGATCACCGCGATCGGACCGTTGTGGTCGATCAGGATCTCGGAGACCTTCTTTTCCAGTTCCCCCACTTCGCCGAACGGGGTCTTGAGCTCGATATAGACCATGGCCCGGTGGCCGATCACCGCCAGGGCGTCGGCCAGGGTCGGGATGGTCTCGTCCGTGCCCGACAGCTTCAGCGCCCCCAGTTCAGCGGCGGTGTGGTCGCGCAGGCGGCCCTCGGCGCCGGTCAGGCGCTCCAGGCGATCGTCGTGGAAGACCACCGCCTGTCCGTCAGCCGTCAGTTGCACGTCCAGCTCGATGGCGTAGTCCTTGGCGCAGGCGGCCTGGAAGGCGGCCAGGGAGTTCTCCGGCGCGCCGCCAGGCGTCCACAGTCCGCGATGGGCCACGGGCGGATCGAACAGGCGCTCCCACGCCTCGCCGAACACCTCGGTCCCGGGACGCGGACGGGCGCGCATCAGAAGACCTCCACCACGGCGTCGACCTCGACGGCGAAGCCCAGCGGCAGCTTGTAGACGCCGACGGCCGAGCGGGCGTGGCGGCCGGCGTCGCCGAACACCTCGACCATCAGGTCCGAGGCGCCGTTGATCACCTTGGGGATGTCGATGAAGTCCGGGCCGGCCTGCACGAAGCCGCCCAGCTTGACGATGCGGGCCACCTTGTCGAGGTCGCCGGTCGCGGCCTTGATCTGGGCCAGCAGGTTGATGCCGCACAGGCGGGCGGCCTTCTGGGCGGTCTCCAGGTCGACGTCGACCCCGACCGTGCCCTTGATGCCGCCCGAGGCGTCGAGCGAGATCTGGCCGGAGATGTGGACGAGGTTGCCCGACCGCACGAACGGCACGTAGTTGGCCACCGGCGCCACCGGTTCCGGCAGCGTGATCCCGAGACCCGCCAGACGCTCTTCCACCTTCGACATTCAAACGCTCCCTTACCGAGTGCGCATGCTTAGCAAGGGGAAGCCTTCGCACAAGAAAAAAGGCCCGGACGCACCGTCCGGGCCAAAGGGCGCAAGAAAAAAGGCCCGGACGCGAGGTCCGGGCCGAAAGGCTGGGTAGATCCGCGAAACGACCCGCAAGCGGGGCCGTTCCGAATTCGGTTTGGTTAGCGAGCGGCCTGGAACTTCGCGACCGTGGCGGTGACGCGCTCGTTCAGCGGCTTCACCGAGTCCTTGATCGAGGCCGAGACGATCTCCGAGGCCTTGCTGACCTGGGCGATGTAGGCTTCCAGGGCCGACTTGGCCCAGGCGGTCTGCAGCTCGACGGCTTCCTGCACGCTCTTGGCCGAAGCCAGGGCCTTGGCGGCGGCGACTTGGTCCTCGGCGGCCTTCTTCGAGTAGGCGAAGGCTTCGGCGCCCAGGGCTTCGGCGCCCTTGGTCGCGGCGGTCACCGAGGCGACGACGGCTTCGAGGTTCTTCTTCGAATGGGTGTTGGCCTCGGCCAGGGCGGCGAGCGACTTGTCGACGCCGTCCTTGAACGCTTGGTTGCCGGCGGAGGTGTATTGCTCGACGGTGCTCTTCAGGGTCTCGGTGACGGCCATGGGGAAGGCTCCTGGGCAGGTGGCGGGGCACGGGTTCGAGCGACGGGTGGAATGAGACGTTCCGCGGCCCTGCCCCATGCGTTGGGACGACATGGTTTTCTCATGTTGCAGTGCAGCAGTCAAACGTTTTTGTGCAGCGCACCATAACCTAGGGTGAAGCTGCTCCGTGCGCTGAGTTCCCGCATGGCGCGAACGCGACGCGGCGATGAACCAACGGAGGCGAAGCGTTGCCGCAACGCCCAAGTTTTATCTCATTCTGCGGCGAAATCGCTCACCAGTTGTTTACTTTGGCGTAAGGCGACAACGCGCATGCTAGGTTCACGCGTGTGGCGGTGCGGAACCGCTCAGTTCAAATGACGGACGTTTGTCGCATGTTCGCCAAGCTTAACTCCGCCCGTAGCCTCCTCGTCGCCGTCGGCTTCGCCGCGGCCGCGCTGGTCGGCGTCGCTGCTCCCACCGTCGCTTCGGCCCAGATCCCGTACCTGCAGCTCAACGCCGCGGAACCCAAGTACGCGGCCATCGTGATCGACGCCAATTCGGGCGAAGTCCTTTACGACAAGCGCGCCGACAGCCCCCGCTATCCGGCCTCGGTCACCAAGGTGATGACGCTGTACCTCACCTTCGAGGCGCTCAGCGAAGGCCGCCTGAAGCTGACCGACCGCGTGCCGATCTCGCCGCGCGCCGCCGCCCAGGCCCCGACCAAGATGGGCCTGCGTCCCGGCGACAGCCTCAGCGTCGACGAAGCGATTCGCGCCATGGCCGTGAAGTCGGCCAACGACATCGCCACCGCCATGGCCGAGAAGCTGGCCGGCAGCGAAAGCCGCTTCGCCGCCCTGATGACCCTGCGCGGTCAGGAACTGGGCATGCGCAACAGCCGCTTCGTCAACGCCTCGGGCCTGCCCGACAGCCGCCAGATCAGCACGGCCCGCGACCTGGCCATCCTGTCGCGCGCCACCATGCGCGACTTCCCGCAGTACTATTCCTACTTCAGCCTCAAGGGCTTCGAGTTCCGCGGCAGCTATGTCCGCGGCCACAACCGCCTGCTCAACAGCATGGACGGCTTCGACGGCCTGAAGACCGGCTACACCAATGCATCCGGCTACAATCTCGCCGGCTCGGCCGTGCGCGACGGCCGCCGCCTGATCGCCGTGGTCCTGGGCGGCTCCTCGACCGCCTGGCGCGACAACAACATGGAAGACCTGCTGACCACGGGCTTCGACGTGCTCAAGCGCCGTTCGCACGGCGAGCGCACCACCATCGCCGCCAACCTTTATGAGGACGAGCCGACCGGCCCGATCATGCGCCCCTCGTCCGAAGAGGGCGACGGCGACCAGGCCGGCCTGAAGATCGTCCTGACCGACAACCCCAAGCCCGTCCCAGTGAAGGTCTCCCCCACCCTCAAGGCCGCCAAGGACGCCGCCAAGCCGGCCCCGAAGAAGGTCAAGGGCGAGTGGAGCGTCCAGGTCGGCGCCTTCCAGTCCAAGAGCCTGGCCAACAAGCAACTGGGCCTGGTGCGCGACCGCTTCGCCAAGGCCGTGGCCGACGCCGAGGGGGCCGTGGTCGGTGCCGCCGGCGGGGCCTTCCGCGCCCAGTTCCAGGGCATGACCGCCGAGGCCGCCCGCGCCGCCTGCTCGGCCATCACCGCCAAGCGCCAGCCCTGCATGGTCATCGCCCCGCGCTGATCCCTTGCGGGCTCTTTGAGCTGCAATTTGAAAAGCCGGCGACCTCGCGGTCGCCGGCTTTTTCTTTGCGCTTGAACGGGTCGCCCCCTCCTCCGAGCATCCCCGCGAAGGCGGGGACCCAAGCAGAGTCAGCGGGTCTATCACCGAGCGCGCTTCATCCTGAAAGTCAGCTTGGATCCCCGCCTTCGCGGGGATTGAACGGTGATGGGTGTGCAGAGGTATGGGCGCCGAGGCCTCACCGCCCCTTGAGCAGCCGGTCCCGCGCCGCGTTGAGCTGCGCCGCCAGCCCCGCCGTGCCGCCCTTGTCGGGATGGGCCAGGCGGATCAGCCGGGCATAGGCGGCCTGGATCTCTTCGGCGCCGGCCTGGGCGTCGACGCCCAGGATCGAGCGCGCCTCGCTGGCCGACAGCTGGGCCTTGCCCGGCTCGGCCACCTTGCGGATCACCGGACGCTGGCGGGCCGAGGTGGCGCACCACAGGCCCAGCACGCACAGGGCCAGGGTCGCCGGCCACTGGCTGCGCACGCCGGCATAGGCCGCCGCGGCGAAGGCCGCGGCCGAGGCCACGCCCGCGCCGACGCGCCAGCCCTCGCCGGCCAGCAGCGGCTTGCGCTTGCCCCACAGCAGCCAGGCGACGACCACGCCGCCGAGGATCAGGTAGAAGAGCATCAGCGGTCCCGCCGCCGCCCCAATGAATTATTGGGCGGCGAGCAGAGTTTCACCCGAGAACGCCGCCAGGCCAAGCGAGTGCATCAGCGCCCTCAGTTCCTGACGCGCGGCCAGGTGCTGCAGCGACACCGGCACCGGACGCACCTGGGTCGACAGGTCGGCGATGGTCAGGCCGAACGGGAACAGCTCGCGATAGATCACGCGGTCGCGCAGGCCGGGACCCATGCGGAAGCCGACACGCTTGGCCAGGGCCGTCAGGCGGTCTTCCAGGCGCTTGCGGTTACGGGCCTCGGTGGTGGCCAGGCGGTTGCGCAGCACCACCCAGTCCAGCGGCTGGCGCTGGCCGGCCATGGCGCGGGCCTTGCGGGCCTCCCACACCGTCTGGGAATAGAGGCTGGGCTTCTGCAGCTCCATGGTCACCGGGTCGACGTGGCCCAGCATGTCGAAGTCGACGAAGCTGTCGTTCATCGGGGTGACGATCAGGTCGGCCAGGCCATGGGCCATGCGCGTGATCTGGGTGTCGCCGCCAGGCGTGTCGATCAGCACGAAGTCGGCGACCTCGCGCGCGGCCAGGAACGCCTTCTCGAACGCGGCGACCTGCTCGGCCTCCGAGGCCGCGGCCAGGGCGATGTCGTTGTCGCTGAGACGGAAGGTCTGCGGCATCGGCAGCTTGATGTCGTTGCCGGCCAGCCAGGCCACGCGGTTCTCGCAGAACCGCATGCTGGTGCACTGACGCAGGTCCAGATCCATGATCGCGACCCGGGCGCCGCCGTACAGCAGCGACGTCATCAGGTGCATGGCGATGGTGGACTTGCCGGCGCCGCCCTTTTCGTTGCCGACGACGATCACGCGCGTTTCGGCCATTGGCTTCATCCTTCGTTCCGCCCGACTCGGCGAATCTAACCAAAATCTTAACGCGCATGAAGCGCCCTGCACGCCATCAGCGTCAATCTTGTGGCGCCCGGCGTCCACAGACTCCGCGTCGCAGGTGGACCGACTGTCCCAGATCGGCCATAAGCCGCCCCGTCCGAACGCTTGTTTTTGCGTTGCAGCAGAGTTCCGCCATGACCCGCATCGTCCGCACCGTCGCCGAACTGCGCCAGCAAGTCCGCGCCTGGAAGGCAGCCGGCGAGCAGGTGGGCCTGATCCCGACCATGGGCGCGCTGCACGAAGGCCACCTGTCGCTGATCCGTCTGGCCCAGACCAAGGTGCAACGCACCGTGGCCAGCGTCTTCGTCAATCCCAAGCAGTTCGCCCCGCACGAGGACTTCGACGCCTATCCGCGCGGCGAGGCCCGCGACGCCGAACTCCTGGAAACCGTCGGCTGCGACCTGCTGTTCGCGCCCAATGGGGCCGAGATGTACCCGGAAGGCTTCGTGACCAGCATCAACCTGACCGGCGTGTCCGAGCCGCTGGAAGGCGCCGCCCGCCCGCAGTTCTTCGGCGGCGTCGCCACCGTGGTCACCAAGCTGCTGATCCAGGCGGAACCGGACATCGCCGTCTTCGGCGAGAAGGACTACCAGCAGCTCCAGGTTATCCGCCGCGTCACCCGCGACCTTGATTTGCCCGTCGAGATCGTCGGCGCCCCCACGGCCCGGGCCGAGGACGGCCTGGCCCTCTCCTCGCGCAACGCCTACCTGTCGCCCGAGGAACGCGCCGCCGCCGTGGCCCTGCCGAATGCCATGAAGGCCGCCATCGCCGCCGTCCAGGCTGGCGAACGCGTCGAGGCCGCCGAGGCCGCCGGCAAGGCCGCCCTGACCGCAGCCGGCTTCCGCCAGGTCGACTATTTCGACTTCCGCGACGCCGACGACCTGTCGCGCCTGGGTCCGGACGCCCTCAACGGCGTCACGGCCCGCCTGCTGGCCGCCGCCTGGCTTGGCAAGACCCGCCTGATCGACAACATGGCCGCCTAGCCGCCACCGGGGAGCTCCAGCCATGCTGCTCCTCGACCTCGTCCTGCGCGGCGGCGCCACGGCGCTCCTGGCGCTGATCGCCCTCGTCCTGCTGCGCGACCGCAGAGGGTCTGGCCTCGCCCGCCTCAGCGCCGCCTTCGCCTGCGGCGGTCGAGCATCTGAGCTCGGCGATCTTCCGATGCGCCCAGCCCTCGCCCCTGGTCGACGCGGCGGGACCGGTCGCCAACCTCGTCGTCGGGGCCCTGGCCTGGGCGGCGGCGAGCCGTGCCCGCACGCCCGCTCCACGGCTCCTGCTGGTCCTGGTCGGCACGTTCAGCTGGTTCTGGGAGGGCGGCTACGCGCTCAAGGCCATGCTGCTGCGGGACGGCGACCTCTATTTCGGCCTCGCTGGCGCCTTGGGGGCGGTTCCGGTCGCGGTGCGCTTTCTGGCGGCGACGATGGGAGTCGGCCTCTATGTCGTGACGCTACGCCTGGCCCGTTCGATGCTCGGCGACGGAACGGCCAGGACGGCCTGGCTGGCGGCGACGCTCGCGGCCCTGCTGGCCGCCCTGGCGAGCACGCGCGACCTGGGTCCTGGCCTGCGCGACGCGGGCCTGGAGATCGGCCTGGCCTCGGCCCCGTTGATCTGGATCGGTGGAAACGCCGCGTCCCGGGGCCTCGCCCGGGACCGCGCGCTGATCGTCGCCGCGATCGTCGTCTTCGCGGCGTTCGTGCTGACCTTGGGCCGAGGGCTGCCCTGGCCCGGCTAGACCTTCACCGCCAGGGCGACGCCGACGGCGATCACCATCGCCAGGAACAGCAGACCCATGCCGAGCGCCACGTAAGCCAGCCGCATCTTCGCTCTCCTCACAAGACCGAGGATCGAGCGTCGCACCCTTGGGTTGACGATACGCTAAGCGCTCACCAGGCGCCGAGTTCGCGCAGTTGCCGCGCCAGTTCCGGCGGCATGTCGGCGGCCTCGCCCTCGGTCAGGTCCGGCGGGGCGTCTTCCGGCTTGAGATAGCGCCAGCCCTGGAAGGCCCGGCGCGGCTGGGGCGCGACGCGGACGATGTTAGGATCCACCGTCACTTCGCAACGCGCCGCCTGCCCCTCGCCCACCGTGTCGATGGCCAGGATGGTCTGGCGGCACAGCACCTGGCCCTTGAACACGCGATAGAGCGAGCCGCCGTCGAGGATCTCGTCGATGCGCTTGGGCGTCATCCGGGTGTGCATCACCCACGGATGGCCTTCCTCGTGCCAGGCGAGAAGGTCGTCGATGGTGTCGCAGCCGACGACCAGCTTGATCATGTGCAGAGCCATGAGGCCGATGTAGCGCGTCGCGGTCGCGGCGCAAGCGGAAGGCTCGGACGAGCCCCGCTCCCCACCCGTAAAATCCCCGCGAAAGCGGGGACCCAGGTGTTTTATCGTCGAGCGCCGTGGATTGCAGAAAAAGCCTAGGTCCCCGCCTCCGCGGGGATTTTACGGTTTTGGAGAAGGATCAGGAAACCGCCTCCAGCCGCGCCAGCACCACGCCCTCGGCGACCTGCCCGCCGGCCACGGCCGAAAGCTCGCCCACCACGCCGTCGAACGGCGCGGCCAGGGCGTGTTCCATCTTCATGGCCTCGAGCACCATCAGGGTCTGGCCCTTGGTCACCGCCTGGCCGGCCGCGACCGCCACCGACACCACCTTGCCCGGCATCGGCGACAGGATCGCCCCGTCCGACGCCGCGCCATGAGCGCCGCCGCCGACCTTCGGCGCGAAGTCGAACTCGCGCACGTCGCCGCCCTCGAACACGTAGAGCGGATCGCGGCCGTAGACGCCGGGCAGCACGTCGACGTCGTCCAGCGCCCGGCCGTCCTCGACGGTGATGTCCCACGACCAGTCGTCGCCCGCGCCCGCCACCAGGCCGACCCGCAGCGGAACCTTGGCCCCGTCCACGGTCAGCGGCAGGTCCATGGCCGCGCGCGGGGCGTTCATGCGGAAGCCCAGCAGGCGCGAGGGCGCGCTGGCCCAGGGATCGGCCTTGGGCTGGTCTGCGGCCATGAAGCCTTCCAGCCGCTGGCCGATCGCGGCCAGGGTCGGGGCGTCGCTGAACGTCCGCTCGGTCAGTTCCTCCAGCCGCGCGGCGATGAAGCCGGTGTCGATCGCGCCCTCGACGAAGTCGGGATGGCTGGCGCAGGCGGCCAGGAAGGCGGCGTTGGTCTTCACGGGGTAGACCTCGACCAGCTTGCAGGCCTCGGCCAGGCGATGGGCGGCGTCCTCGCGATCGACGCCGTGGGCGATCAGCTTGGCGATCATCGGATCGTAGAAGGCCGTGACCTCGCCGCCCTCCTCCACCGCGCTATCGACGCGCACGTCGCCTTCGGGCAGGCGGAAGTGCTTCAACGGCCCGGTCGAGGGCAGGAAGCCGGTGGCCGGATTCTCGGCGTAGAGGCGGGCCTCCATGGCCCAGCCCTGCAATTCGATCTCGTCCTGGGCCAGAGGCAGCGGCTCGCCGGAAGCGACCAGAAACTGCCATTCGACCAGGTCCTGACCGGTGACCATCTCGGTGACCGGATGCTCGACCTGCAGGCGGGTGTTCATCTCCATGAACCAGATGCGATCGGCGCGCAGGCCCTCGCTGGCGTCGGCGATGAACTCCACCGTGCCGGCGCCGACATAGCCGACGGCCTTGGCCGCCAGCACCGCCGCGCCGCACACGGCCTCGCGGGTCTCCTCGTCCATGCCGGGGGCCGGAGCCTCCTCGATGACCTTCTGGTGGCGGCGCTGCAGCGAGCAGTCGCGCTCGAACAGGTGCACCACCTCGCCGAACTGGTCGCCGAACACCTGCACCTCGATATGGCGCGGCCGGGTCACGTACTTCTCCAGCAGCACGCGGTCGTCGCCGAAGCTGGCCGCGGCCTCGCGGCGGCACGAACCCAGGGCCTCGGCGAAGTCCTCGGCGCGATCGACCTTGCGCATGCCCTTGCCGCCGCCGCCGGCCACGGCCTTGATCAGCACGGGAAAGCCGATGGCGGCCGCTTCCTTCGAAAGACGCGCCTCGCTCTGGTCGTCGCCCAAATAGCCGGGCGTGGTCGGCACGCCAGCTTGGATCATGAGCTTCTTGGCGGCGTCCTTCAGGCCCATGGCGCGGATGGCCGACGGCGGCGGGCCGATCCAGACCAGGCCCGCGTCGATCACCGCCTGGGCGAAGTCGGCGTTCTCCGACAGGAAGCCATAGCCCGGATGGATCGCCTCGGCGCCGGTCTGGCGGGCGGCGGCCAGGATCTTCTCGGGGACCAGATAGCTTTCGCGAGCCGGCGAGCCGCCGATCAGGATGGCCATGTCGGCCTCCATCACGAACGGGGCGTGGGTGTCGGCCTCCGAGTGGACGGCGATGGTGCGCACGCCCATCTCGCGCGCGGTGCGGATGATCCGGCGCGCGATCTCGCCGCGATTGGCGATCAGGACCGACTCGATCAACGCATTCCTCCTCGGGACGAGGCTCTTTTCGGAGAGCCTCCATCGCATGTTTCGTTGTTGGCCGACGTTTATGCCCGAAAAGGCCGTCACACCAGCATGACCTTTGCCGAAGGCCGTACGTTCCACGCCAGCTTGCCCCCTGCCCTCGCCGTTGCAAAGCGCCGCGGGAACCCGGATCGTCCGATCGGTGAAGTCGCGTAGGAGCCTCGATGCCCGTCGATCATTCGCGCCGGGCCCTGGCCCTCGCCGCCGCCGCCCTGGCCATCGCGCCGGCGGCCAAGGCGCGGACCGCCCCCGCGCCGATGCTGCGTCTGCCGAACATGCCGCTGCACGACCCGTTCATGGTCGCCGACGAGCAGGCCGGGCTCTACCGGCTCTACACTTCGAACATCCCTCGCCTCAGCGGAACGCCGGGCCTGGGCACGATGATGTATGTCAGCCGCGACCTGCTGGACTGGGAGAAGCCGAAGACGGTGTTCACGGCTCCGACCGACGCCTGGTTCAAGGGCGGCGCCTGGGCGCCGGAGGTCCATTTCTGGAAGGGCCGCTGGCGGCTCTTCACCACCTTCCACGACGAGGCCGCCGCCCTGCCGCCGGTCGGCAAGCGCAGGCCCTACCGGCGCGGCACGATCCTGGCGGTCGCCGACCGTCCCGAAGGTCCCTTCACGGTCGTGCGGGGCGGCGAGCCGGTCGCGCCCAAGGCGCTCATGACCCTGGACGGCACGCTCCACGTCACCCCCGACGGGCGTCCCTGGTACGTCTATTCGCGCGAGTGGCTGCAGGTCGGCGACGGGGCCATCGAGGCCCTGCCCCTGAGCGACGACCTCGCCGCCGCCGGCCCGCCGATCACCCTGTTCACCGCCAGCCAGGCGCCATGGGCCGACGGCAAGCGACAGCCCGAAGGCGACCTGGCCTATGTCACCGACGGCCCGCAGCTCTTCACGACCAAGACGGGCCAGTTGCTGATGCTGTGGTCCAGCTATGACCGGAACGGCTACGTCCAGTCCCAGGCGCGGTCGACGACGGGCAAGCTGGAAGGCCCGTGGGAGCAGTGGCCGCCGCTGGTCCGCCACGACAGCGGCCACGGCATGCCGTTCCACCGCTTCGATGGGCAGCTGATGATGATCGTCCACCGGCCGTTCAAGAACGCCCGCGGCAAGCTCTACGAGATGCGCGACGCGGGCGATCGGCTTGAGATCGTCCGCCAACGGATCGACCTGGACGGAGATGCGGCGGAGGTGATCGGATAGCGGCGGACGACCGGTCGCCGCGGTCGCCGCTGGCCGGCGAGGGGCGAGACTGATAGAGCGCCCCATGAAACAAGCGCTCCTGATCATCGACGTTCAGCCCTGCTTCGAGCCGCCCACCTGGCAGGTGGAGCAGATCTCGCGACTGGCGCCGACCCTGTATTCGGTCGCGACCGTGGAGCGGCATGACGAGGCGGTGACGCCCTTCTGGGGGCAACTTGGGTGGAAGCCTGCCCCCGCCGACGACCCGCTCGTTCCCACCGACAAGGTGTTCGTGAAGCATGGCTATCTCCCGCCGCCCGCGCTGATCGACCACCTGAAGTCGATAGCGGTTGACCAGGTGCTGGTGTGCGGGATCCAGGCGGACACCTGCTGCCTGGCCGCCGGTTTCATGCTGTTCGACGCGGGCCTGCGCCCGACCTTGCTCAAGTGGCTGACGGTCGGCTCGTCGCTCGATCGCTCGGCTGGTTTGGGCGCGAACCTGTGGAAGCACCACTTCGGGAGCACGAGCGTCCTTTATGACGCCAGCGAACTTCGGAACGACTGACGCTCACGCCGCCCGGGCGTACGCCACCCGGAACCCCACGTGCGAGGTTCCCAGCCCCTCCTCCTGCGCCTGCCAGGCGGCGGGGCGGAAGTTGGCGCAGTAGTTGAAGGCGCAGAGGAACGAGCCGCCCTTGATCAGGCGTTCGGGTCCGCCGCTCGCGGCGGCGCTCGACGTCCACTCCCAGGCGTTGCCGATCATGTCCACCAGGCCGAAGGCGTTGGCGGAAAAGCAGCCGACGGGCGCCAGGCCCGTGAAGTGGTCTTCGTTGCTCTGGGACAGCGGGAACTCGCCCTGCCAGGTGTTGGCGGTCGGCTTGCCGTCGTCGTCATAGGCCCAGGCCTGGGGCGAACGCGGGCCGGACTGGGCGCCGCGCGCCGCACGTTCCCATTCGGCTTCGGTCGGCAGGCGACCGCCGGCCCAGCGGGCGTAGGCCTGGGCGTCGTCATAGGTCACGTGCACCACCGGCTCGTCGGCATGGGCCAGGTCGTCGGCCCCGCCGCCGTGCGGATGACGCCAGTTGGCCCGGCGCACCAGCTTCCACCACTGGGCCGCGTCGTCGCCGGACAGATGCTCGGGCTGGACGAACACCGCCGAGGCCCCCTCCCGCTCGGCCTGGGTGACATGGCCCGTGGCGTCGACGAAGGCGGCGAACTGGCGGTTGGTCACCTCGTGGCGGTCGATCCAGAAACCCTCGACGGCCACGGCCTTGCCCGGCTTGCCCGGACCATCCTCGCCCAGCGCCACGGCGCCGGCGGGAACGAAGGCGCGGCCTTCCCTGTCCTCGCCCTTGCGGGCATGGCAGGCGCCGGGGGCGGCGGCGCGTATGGCCGCCACCTCGACGCCCGCCGGATCGGCGACCGTGAAGCCGCTCGTCGCCAGGCCGGCGACGAGGGCTCCAGCGGCGACCGCCCAGGAAAGGCCGCGCCGGCTCATTTGCCGCTGGTCTTGGCGGGCGCGGCGGCGCCTCCAGCGGCCGGCGGGGCCGGCGGCAGCACCACGCCGTTGTCGGCGGCGTAGCGGTTCCAGGCCTCGACCAGTTCCTTCAGCTTCTCGGGCTGGCTGGCGGCCAGGTCGACGGCTTCGGCCGGGTCGCTCTTCAGGTTGAAGAGCTGCCAGTTGGCCGGCAGCACCGCTTCGCGCGAATAGGCCGCCCCGCCCGGGGCCGTGGGCAGATAGACCGCCTTCCAGTCGCCGCGACGCACCGCCCGGCGGAAGAACAGCTCCCAGGCCACGGTGTCCTGCGGGCCGCGCACCGAGGCGTCGGGGCTGGCCAGGGCCTGGACCCACGAATGACCGATGGCCGGGGCGACGGCACGGCCGCGATAGGTCTCCGGACGCTTCACGCCCGCCAGTTCCAGCACCGTGGCCTCGACGTCGGTGACGTGGGCCAGGGAGTCGACGATGCGGCCAGCGCCCTTGACGCCGGGGCCCTCGACGATGGCCGGCGTGTGGATGCCGCCCTCGGTCGAATAGCCCTTCACCAGCCGCGTCGGCGACGTCGCCGCCTGGGCCCAGCCGGGGCCGTAGCCGACGTGCGAGCTGGCGCGGCCCAGGTTGTCGAAGCTGTTGTCGACCTTCAGCGCCGCCAGCTTGGCCGGATCGAAGACCGCCCGCACGGTGTCGATACGGCTGCCCTCGGCGCCGTTGTCCGACAGGAAGACGATGATGGTGTTGTCGTACTGGCCCGTCTCCTTCAGGGCCGCGACCACCTTGCCGACGTTCTGGTCGAGGCGATCGACCATGGCCGCGTAGATCTCCATCTTCCGCGCCTCGACCTTCTGCTGCTCGGGAGTGAGCGAGCTCCAGGCCGGCACGTCGACGAACGGATGCGGCTTGGCGTCCTTGGCCACCAGGCCTAGCGCCTTCAGCTTGGCCAGCCGCTGCTCGCGCAGGGCCTCGTAGCCCGCGTCGTAGCGGCCCTTGTACTTGGCGATGGTCTCGGGCGGGGCCTGCAGCGGCCAGTGCGGCTCGGTGAAGGTCAGGTAGCCGAAGAACGGCCGGCCGTCCTTGGCGCCGTCGCGGACATACTGGGCCATCCGGTCGCCGTAGAAGTCGGCCGAGAACACGCCCTTGGGATAAGTCACGACCTTGCCGTCCTCGCGGAAGGTCGAGGCCGCGCCGGCGGCCGCATAGGCCTCGTTCTGGTCCTCGCCATAGTGGTTCTGCAGGCCTTGCAGCAGGGCGTAGGAGCGCTCGAAGCCGCGCGCGGTCGGCGACTGGTCGTCGGTCAAACCGAGGTGCCACTTGCCGGCCATCACCGTGCGGTAGCCGGCGTCGCGCAGCAGTTCGGCCACGGTCACCGAGCGGTCGTTGAGATAGCCCTCGTAGCCGGGCTGGCCCTTCTGGCCGGGGGTCAGGATCTCGGCCATCGAGCCCAGGCCGACCTGGTGATTGTCCGAGCCGGTCAGCAGCATCGAGCGGGTCGGCGAGCAGGTGGCGGCGGTGTGGAAGCCCGACAGGCGCACGCCGGCCTTGGCCAGGGCGTCGAGGTTCGGCGTCTCGATCTCGCCGCCGAACGCGCCCAGATCAGAATAGCCCAAGTCGTCGGCCACGATGATCAAGAAGTTCGGTCGCTTCTCCACGCTGCGCGTCGCGGCCGGAGCCGTCGGTTCGGCGGCGTTGGCGAGGCCGCCCGCAAGGCAGGTCGCGGCGATCATGGCGCCGGCCAGGAGCCGTCCGCGCAGGGTGTTTCGATAGGTCTTCATGACGCTTTCCCTCAGCTTTCCCTTTCCCCTAAGGCCTCCCTGCTCGGAGGCGCTTACGACAATTTCGAAACGCACCGTTGAGAATTTCTGTAATGCCGATCGGAGTAGTTGGGATTTAAAGCTCCCTCCGCACCGCAACGACGACGCATCGGCGAAGGGCCCGCCGAGGCGTCAAGGACCGTCGTTCTTCTGCGGTTGTTCTTGCTGTTTATGGGGGCTCCACAACATGTCGGGCGCGCAACATTCTTATCGCCAGGCGAATACTCGCCTCGACCACAACCACGGCGTGACCCTGCGTCGCCTGGCCTTGGCCGCCGCGTCCTGCGCGGCCCTGATGGCCGGCGCGCCCGCCTTCGCCGCGGAGACACCCGCCGAGCCCGCCGCGACGCCTGACGACGCCGTCGGCCTGGAGTCGGTGGTCGTCACCGCCCGCCGCCGCGAGGAAGACGCCCAGACCGTGCCGGTCGCCGTCTCCGCCTTCGGCGGCGCGCAACTGGAAAAAGCCCGCGCCTACAATGTCCGCGACCTGCAGCAGCTCTCGCCGAGCCTCAGCGTCAGCGTCACCAACCCGCGCAACACCAGCATCAACATCCGGGGCCTGGGCAACAACGTCTCGGTCTACAACGACGGCCTGCAGTCGGCGGTCGGCGTCTATCTGGACCAGGTCTATCTGGGCCGTCCGGGCCAGGCGGTGTTCGATCTGGCCGACCTCGACTCCGTGCAGGTGCTGCGCGGCCCGCAGGGCACGCTGTTCGGCAAGAACACCTCGGCCGGCGCCCTGGTGATCTCGACCAAGGAGCCGAAGTTCACGCCCGAGTTCGCGGCCGACGTCACCGGCGGCAACTACAACTACTTCCAGGCCCATCTGGCCGTCGCCGGTCCGATCGTCGAAGACAAGCTGGCCTTCCGCGTCGCCCTCGCCAACACCCAGCGCGACGGCTACATGACCAACGTCTATGACGGCTCCAAGACCCAGGACTATCACGACTTCGGCGGCCGCGTTCAGTTCCTGCTGACCCCGAACGAGAAGCTGAAGATCAAGCTGTCGGGCGACTACGGCCAGCAATACTCCAACACCGCCGCCAGCGTGCTGACCGGCCTGCTGACCACCTACGCCGACGACGGCACGGCCTATCCGAACGGCTATCTGGCCCGCGCGGCCCGCATCGGCTTCACGCCGCCGGCCATCGATCCGGAAGCCCGCCAGGTCTCGGTCAACACCAAGAACAGCTATTTCGAGACCCACGGCGGCGTCTCGGCGATCGCCGACTACAGCCTCGACAACGCCACCATCACCTCGGTCACCGCCTGGCGCGGCTGGCACTGGCGTCCGCACAACGACGCCGACGGCACCACCCTGTCGGCGATCATCGACGCCCACCAGGACAACGACCAGCAGCAGTTCAGCCAGGAACTGCGCATCCGCTCGGAAGGCGACCGCAAGCTCGACTACGTGGCCGGCCTTTATTACTTCTGGCAGGACCTTGAGGCCGAGGCGGTCAACTACTACGGCCCCTACGCGGCCGACTGGCTGCTGGCCCCGGCGGCGGCCTCGGCCACCGTGCGCGCCGCGGCGCTGAACAACTACTCGATCATCAGCCACTCCAGCCCCGAAACCACCAGCGCGGCGGCCTTCGCCCAGGGCACCTGGCACGTCACCGACCGCTTCGATATCACCGGCGGCCTGCGCTACACCTACGAGAAGATGACCGGCTGGTTCGACCAGACCGCGTCGGGCGCCAGCCTCTCGGGCCTGACCACGGCCGAACAGGCCACGGCGCTGGCCCTGCGCGCCCGCTTCGGCGCGGCCAACAGCTTCTCGTCCAAGACCTCGGGCGACAGCCTGACCGGCAATGTCACCCTGGCCTACACCTTCGACAACGGCCCGCTGCTCTATGCGACCTACGCCCGAGGCTACAAGGCCGGCGGCCTGAACCTGTCGAACATCAACACCTCGGGCGCCAACGCCGTCGATCCGGTCATCGATCCGGAAACCATCGACAGCTACGAAGCCGGCCTGAAGAGCACCTGGTTCGACCGCCGCCTGACCGCCAACCTCGCCCTGTTCTGGACCGAGGACGAGGGCTACCAGACCACCGCCGTCAACCTGATCAACAACATCAGCTATCTGACCAACGCCGGCAGCGTCCGCAGCCGCGGCGTGGAAGTCGACGTGCGGGCCGCGCCGATCGAGGGCCTGACCCTCTACGGCTCGACCACCTACAACGACGCCAGCTACACCAGCTACGAGCAGGCCGCCTGCCCGATCGAGGTCCACCTGACGACCTATTGCGACCTCACCGGCCGCCGCCTGCCGGGCGTGTCGCTGTGGGCGGTGTCGACCGGCGGCGAATACCGCCGCCCGGCCGGAATCTGGCGCGGGAACGGGCTGGAGGCCTATGCCGGCTACGACGCCAACTACCGCTCGGCCTACTACACCACCGCGGCGGACTCCGAATATTCCAAGATCCCGGGCTACACCCTTCTGAACCTGCGGGCCGGCATCGGCTCGGAAGACGGCCGCTGGGACCTGCAGGTCTGGGGCCGCAACGTCTTCGACAAGCTCTACTACCTGTCGCTGGCGGCGGCGAACACCGGGGCCGTCACCGGCACGCTGGGCGATCCCCGCACCTTCGGCGTCACCCTGCGGGTGCGTCGCTAGAACGAAAAACGGCGGGGGCCCTGGCCCCCGCCGTTTCCATTTCAGGGCTCGCCGGCCTCGTCGCTCTCACCGCCCGGCGGGGCGCTCCAGACGTAGTCCTGGCCCAGCACGCGCTTGCTGAACCAGTCCATCTGCACGTTCACCTGGAACAGCCGGTGGCGCAGTTCGCGGAAGTTATGCGGCTCGCGCGGGGCCAGGTAGAGCTCGCTCTCCACGCCCAGGGCCCTCAGCGCCCGGTTCAGCATCACCGACTGGGTCCACGGCACCCGCTCGTCCTCGGCGCCGGCCAGGATCAGGGTCGGGGTCTTGACCTTGTCCAGCTGGCTGAGCGGCGAATTGTCCGTGTACAGATCACGTCGCGCGGTGGAGCCGTAAGGCGGCGTCACGAACCACTCGGTGCGCTGCCAGCGGTTGTCCGAGGTCAGGTACATCGACGGCCAGTCCACCGCCCCCGCGCCCGAGGCCGCGGCCTTGAAGCGGTCGGTGACGGTGATCAGGCGGTTGGTCATGTGGCCGCCCGCGCTCCAGCCCATCACGCCCAGGCGATCCGGATCGGCCAGGCCCTTGGCCACCAGGTTGTCGACGCCCGACAGCACGTCCTTGTCGGCATGGCGGAAATAGCCGGCGTTCATCCCCTGCAGGAATTCGTCGCCATAGCCGGTGCCGCCCCGGTAGTTGACGCTCAGGGTCATCACGCCCTTGGCCGCCAGCAGCGGGTTGAACCGGCCATAGGCGAAGATGTTGAACACGTCCGACGAGCGCGGCCCACCGTGGCTCTGCACGATCAGCGGGTAGCGATGGCCCGGCTGGTAATCGAGCGGATAGGTGACGAGGCCCTCCAGCGCCTGGCCGTCGGGCGCGGTCCACTGGATCGCCTCCTGGCGCGGCAGGCGGAAGCGCTGCGCGATGTCGTCGTTCAGGTGGGTCACCTGCACCGGCGCCGGCTTGGCCGGGTCGATGCGGAACACCTCGCCCGGCGAGGTCGCCGAGGCCTTGAAATAGACCACCGTCCTGCCGTCGCGGGTCAGGGTGACGTCGCCGGCGGCGTGGTCGCCGCGGGCCAGCGGGCGCACGGCCTCGCTCTTCACGTCGACCGCGAACAGCTCGCGCCGCACGCCGGTGGTGGCGGTGATGTAGATCTCGCGCCCGTCGGCCGACCAGGCCGCGTCCTCGATCTCGTAGGGCAGGCCGTGGGCCAGCTCGCGCGGCGCGCCGCCGGCCAGCGGCGCGACGAACAGGTTCGGATTGACCGTGCCGTAGCGGCCGTTCTCGGCCGTGGCCAGGAACAGAACCGAGCGGCCGTCGGGCGACAGGCGCGGCGTGCTTTCCTGGAAGTCGTTGTCGGTCAGGCGACGGTCGGGCCCCTGCCCTGTCTTCACCCACAACTCGGATTTCGGATTGTCGTCCAGCAGGTGCGAGGGCGCGCGGCGGTAGAGGATGGTCTTGCCGTCGGCCGACAGGTCGTAGGCCTCGACCTCGAAGTCGCCCTCGACAACCGGCTCGGCCTTGCCGTCGGCGAGGGTGATCCGCCACAGCCGACCGCGCGCCTGCGGCGTCTCGAAGGCGACCATGTCGTCCTTCTCGCGCTTGCGCTTGGCCACCGGCTTGGGATCCGGCGCGTCGGCCAGGAAGTAGATCGCCGAACCGTCCGGCGACCAGCGCAGGTCCGACGGGCTGGTGCGCAGCTTGCCGATGCGGCGCGGCTCGCCGCCGTCGATGGGCGACAGATAGATCTGCCGGCCGCTGTCGCCGTCGCGCTTGGCGGTGAAGGCGAAGCGCTTGCCGTCCGGCGCCCAGGCCGCGCCCGAGGCCGATCCCTCGACCATCCGCCGGGGATCCGAACCGTCCAGGCCCACGCGCCACAGGTCGTCCTGCACGCCGTTGGCCTTCCAGTCGACGCGACCGACCGAATAGAGCACGAACCGCCCGTCGGGCGAGACCTTGGGATCGGAGAGCTTCTCGAGGCCCACGAGGTCGGTGGCGGTCATGACGCGCGGGGCGGCCCAGCCGTGCGAGGCGACGGACGCGAGCAGGCTTCCGGCGGCCAGGGCCGCCAGGCGGAAACGAAACATCGAAAAGCTCCGGAAATGAAATCGCCGGCGCCCCGAAGGGCGCCGGCGAGGAAGACGTCGCGCTTAGAACGCGACCTGCAGGCCCAGGGTGTAGGCCCGGCCGGTCACGCCGTAGACGGCGTTGTAGTTGTAGTCGTTGCCGTACACCGTGCCGCTGGGCAGGAACGGGCCCTGGTTGTCGAACACGTTCTTGATCGTGCCGAACACGCGCAGGTCCTTGTTCTTCGGATCCGGGAAGAACTTCACCGACACGTCGTGGCGCCAGAAAGCGTCGACGTGCAGGTACAGCGGGTCGGTCACGCCGGCTGCCGCGAAGGCGGCCGCCAGGTCGTTGTCGTCCACGGCCTTGCCGATGTAGTTGGTCGTCCACTGCAGGTTCCAGTGGCGGCCGCGCCAGGCCAGGCTGGCCATGCCCTCGTTCTTCGAGGTGCCGACTTCGCCCAGGTCGTTGTCGACGATCGTGCCGTCGATGCCCTGGTAGCGGCTCTCCAGCTTCAGGCGCCGGCTGTAGTTGGCGCGGAAGGTGAAGTCGCCCGGCACGCTCCAGCGCTCCAGGTCGAAGCGGTAGCGCAGGGCCACGTCGACGCCGCTGGCGCGCAGGTCGTCGAGGTTTTCCGTGAGGTTCAGGATCTTGGTGATCTGGCCCTCCGCGTCACGGCTGATGACGTTGCAGAAGCGGTTGTCCGTGCCGCTCGTCGACTGGTAGCACTCGGCCAGCAGTTGGCTGTTCGACAGCGACGAGATCGCGTCGGCCACCTTGATGTCGTAGTAGTCGACGCTCAGGTTGAAGCCGCGCAGGAACGTCGGCTGGAGCACGAAGCCGATCGTCAGGGTGTCGGCGGTCTCTTCCTTCAGGTCGACGTTGCCGCCGTTGGGCGAGTTGACGCTGGTGACTTCCGAGTTGAACACGCCCTCGGCCGCGATGGCCGCGGCGATGCCGGGGTTGGCCCGGCAGTTCTGGGCCACGGTGCCGGTCGAGGAGGCGGTCACGCCGGTGCACGGGTCGGCGACCGAGTCATAGTCGTCGCGGGGCGGCGAATAGAGCTCGGTGGTGTCGGGCGCGCGCTGGGCCCGGCTCCAGGCCGTGCGGAAGCGCAGGCCCGAGACCGGCGCCCACTGCAGGCCGCCGCGATAGCTGACCGTCGTGCCGACGTTCTCCAGATTGTAGTGGGCGACGCGCACGGCGCCGTCGACTTCCAGACGCTTGATCAGCGGCAGGTCCTTCACCAGCGGCACCGAGGCTTCCATGAAGGCTTCCTTGGCCTTCACCACCCCGGTGTACTCGGGGATGTAGGCGAAGTTGGTCAGGCCGTTCTGGGTCAGTTCGTCGGTGGTGGTGCGGGTCTTGTCGCGACGCAGCTCGAAGCCGAACGCGGTCTCGACCGGACCGGCCGGCAGTTGGAACAACTCGCCGGTCATGTAGCCTTCGACGGTGTCCTGGCGGTTCTGCGGGCGATACCAGATGTCGGCGCGGATGTAGTCGGCCGCCGCGGCGCTGATCGAGCCGATGCCGAACAGGTTCAGCGGCACGCAGCCGTTGGCGCGGGCCGTGGCGTCCTTGCACTGGATCTGGCCGGTCGTGGTGTTGAGCTCGGAATTCAGCGCGTTCTTCACATTGGCCATGTTCAGGCCGTTCTTGCGCAGCTGATAGCCGTCGAACTCGCCGTAGCCGTAGGTCACGGCCCAGTCCCAGTCGCCGAACGCCTTGCCCTCGGCGCCGGCCCAGCCGCGCAGGGTGGTGCGACGGTTGTAGATCTCAAGCTCGCCGACCTCGGTCATGCGGCGGCGGAAGCTGATCGATGAGGTCGAGGACGAATAGATCGCCGACGGCACGTACGGGTTGGCCCGGGCGATGTTGCCGATCGTGTACTCGTCGTTGACGCCGTAGGTGGTCGAGCTGCTCAGGGCGTAGGGCTCGCGCACCGAGTTGGTGGTCACGCGCGAGGCCTGGAACTGACCCCAGATCTTGATGTCGGAGGTGACGTCGTAGGTGATCTTGGCGGCGGCGGACGAGCGCTTGGCCGGGGTGATCAGGGTGCCGTTCTTGCGGGTCTCGTAGCCGTTCACCGCGGTGACGAAGTTCTTCTGCAGGCCGCCTTCATCATAATAGAAGCTGCTGCTGCGGAAACGGCCGCCCGGGGTGTAGGTCGACAGGTCCGGACCCGAGACGGTGTTGGTGTCGGCGTCGTAGGCCACCGACTGGGTCGCCCAGCTGCGGTCGGTCGCGTTCAGGGCGTCCTGCTTCTCGTAGGTGCCGCCGACCATGACGAACAGCTTGTCGTCGAAGAAGCGCTTGCCGGCGACCGCCGAGTATTCGAGGGAGCTGCCGCCGCCGTCGTCGGTGACGCCGGCCACGGCGCGGGCCTTCACGCCGTCCATCTTGCTGGTGGTGATGATGTTGACGACGCCCGAGATGGCGTCCGAGCCATAGACGGCCGAGGCGCCGCCGGTGCTGATCTCGACGCGGTCGACAAAGAACTCCGGAATGGAGCTCAGGCTGACGGCGTTCTTGTTGCCGGCGTTGGACACCGTGCGATGGCCGTCGATCAGGGTCAGGGTGCGGTTCTGGCCCAGCGAGCGCAGGCTGACGGTCGACAGGCCGTTGTCCTGCACCGCCGACTGGCTGGTCGACAGGTTGACGCCGATGTCGACGCCCGGCAGGTCGGTCAGGGCTTCGGCCAGATCGGTGTAGCCGCTTTCCAGCAGCTCTTCGCGCTCGATGTCGACCACCGGCGAGGGGCTGTCGAAGGTGGTGCGACGCAGGCGCGAGCCGGTCACCACGACCTCTTCAACCTGGACAGCAGGGCCTTGATCTACGGCTTCGAACGAGGCCGGCTGGACGGTGGCGACCGGGGCTGCGCCCGGCTGGCGCACGATCAGCGCGCCCGAACCATCCTCGACCACTTCCAGGCCGGCCGAACCGGCCAGACGACGGGCCGCCTCGATCGGGGTGTAGCGGCCGACCACGGCGCCGGCGCGACGCCCGGCCACGGCCTTGGGCGAGAACAGGATGTTGGTGCCGGTTTCCTTGCCAAGCTCGCGCAGCGCCTTGTCCAGCGGCTGAGCCTGCACGTCCACGGCCACGGCCTGGCCGAAGGCCGCCCCGGCCGCCAGCAGCACGCCCACGGCCGCCGATCCGGCCAGCATTCGGCGCAGCCGGCCGTCGTTCCCCATCGTCATGAAAATCTAGTCCCCTCTCAGCCCGACATGTTCGGGCTCTAGAGGCCTGACGACGGCGGTCGATTTTTCCTCAGCAACTTTTTTCGGGGCCGCGAAACGACGCGTTCATGCCCCGCCGCGCGGCTCGATCAGCAGTCCGCCGGCGCTGGTCTGGACCTTCAGGTCGAGCAGGGTCGCCACCGAACGGGCGAAGGCCTCGTTGTCGCCGGCCTTGTAGACGCCGCTGATCCGCAGATCCTCGAGGCCCGGCTCCGAGAGCACGATGCGGCGACGGCTGTAGCGGTTCATCTCGGCGATGGCGGCGGCCAGGGTCTGGTCGTCGAACACCGCCTGGCCGAAGCGCCAGGCCGTGGCGGCCTGGACGTCGGCGGTCTCGCGGCGAGGCGCGCCCTCCCCGGCCATCACGATCCGCTGCCCGGCGGCGGCGGTCAGGCGGCTGGAGGGCTGGCCGGCGTCCATCACCAGCACCTGGCCCTCGACCGCCGTCACCGCCACGGCGGAATCGTTCAGCGACACGTCGAAGGCGTCGCCGCCCTCGCCGACGATCTCGCGGCCCTCGGCGGTGACCACGAACGGCTTCACCGGATCGGTCGCGGCGCGGAAGAAGGCCCGCCCGCGCACCAGGGTCGCCTTGCGCTTTCGGCCGCCCAGGTGAACCCGGATGCGGCTGTCGGCGTCGAGCAGGATCGAGGTCCCGTCGTCGAGATGCAGGGTGCGGGTCTCGCCGATGCCGGTGGCGTAGACCTCCGGCGCCAGGGCCAGCCAGCCGATCCCGACCGCGCCGACGCCCACGCCGGCCAGCACCGCGCGGCGCGCCATCGACGGCGCGCGGCGGCGGGTGGAGGCGGCGATCTCGGGATCGTGCTTGAGGGCGCCGGCCAGTTCCCAGGTCGCCGTCAGGGCGTCGAAGCTGGAGCGGTGATCCTCGGAACGGCTCAGCCAGAGCTTGAACTCGGCCTCGTCGGCCGGGCCGCGCGCGTCGCTGCGCAGGCGGGCCAGCCAGTCGGCCGCCTCCTTGCGTACAGCGTCGAGATCGCGCGCTGGGCTCACCACTTCTCGGTCCATCCGGTCAGGAACAGGGCCGCCTTGGCCACGTGCTTTTCCACGGCGCTGACGGTGATCCCGAGGCGCTCTGCGATCTCCCGATACTTCAGCCCCTCCAGTCGGTGAAGCAAAAAGACTTCGCGTGTCCGCGGACTGAGACGCGCCAGGCCCAGTTTCAGCCGCGCCAGACGCTCGCGCGCCCGCAAAACCTCGTCCTGCAGCGGATTGGCGTCGGCCAGGGCGTTCTCGACGAAATCCAGGCCCTCCTCGGGCCGCCGCGCCCTCTGGCGGCGCTCGTCGATGGCCAGGTTCACCGCCGCCCGGGCGACGAAGGCCTCGGGGTTGTGCAGCGCGTTGGCCCGCCGGTATTCCAGCATCCGCAGCATGGCCGACTGGACCACGTCTTCCGCGCCGGCGGGGTCGCGCGTGATGCGCGTGATGCGGCGCACCAGCCCGCGCCAGCCCTCGTCCTTCACACCGATCGCCCCTGCCCGCCCTCGATGGCGCGCTTCTTTGCTGTCGGCGCGCGCCTCGTCAACGGCTAGCTCTGCAAGCCCGGGACCGGCCAGTCAACTGCCCGCCGCGCAGGCGCCCTCCCCGACGAAAAGCCTTTTGGATCAAGGGCGACGAAGCCTAAGGGAGAGCGCCGCAACGCTCTCCACCTGACCGTGCGCGCCGTTCACTCGCTGCGCAGCGCCTTGCCGGGCGAGGTCGCGGCCGCCGCCCAGCCCAGCCCGCCGACGGTCGCCAGACCGATGGCCAGAGCCGCCGCCGCGCCGGCCAGGAAGATCCCCGGCCCCATGCCCACGGGGTCGTCGAACTGCGACAGCCAGCGCCGCAGCGCCCACCAGGCCAAGGGCCAGGCGATCAGGCAGGCGATAAGGATCGGCCGCAGGAACTGGCCGATCAGCAGCCGCGCCACCTGCGGGCTCGACGCTCCCAGCACCTTGCGCAGGCCCACCTCCCGCGCCCGTCGCGAGGTGTTGAACGCCGCCAGGCCGTAGAGGCCGATGCAGCCGATCCCCGCCCCCGCCGCGGCCCCCAGGCTGAACAGGTTGGAGCGATCGCGCTGGGGCTTGTAGTAGCGATCGAGATTGGCGAGCGCCGTCTTGCCCTCGAACGGCGTGCTCGGCGCGGCCTGCCGCCAGGCCGCCTCCAGCCGCGCCCGCATCGCCGCGTCGTCCACCCCTGAATAGCGCACCATGGTGATCGGCCAGTCCGCCGGCCACCAGGCCGGATAGCCGCTGAACAAGTAGATCTTGGCCGACACCTTCTCCATCGGACTGTAGAAGCGCATGTCCTCGACCACGCCGACGACGCGCACCTTGCGGCCGGCGAAGTCCATCAGCTTGTCCAGCGCCTCCTCCGGCGAGGCGTATTCCATCAGCTTCACGGTCGCGCGGCTGATCACCACGTTGGTCACGGTGTCGGGCGTGGCCTTGGGATCGTACTGCTCGTCGCCGCCGTGCTGCAGGTCCAGCAGCCGCCCGGCGATCAGCTTGCCCCCCAGCGCCTGGAAGTAGTCCGGCCCGATCGACGACAGGTTCAGGGTGGGCGAAAGACCCGGGCGCGCGGCCCGGTCAAGGCGCGTGGCCGACGAATTGCTGTTGAAGCTGTCGTCGGCCGGGGCGTTGCTGCTGGCCGTCACCGCGATCACGCCGGGGATGCGCCTGACCGCTTCCCAATAGGCGTTGCGCTGCTCGGGCGTGACCCCGACCCCGCGCGTGGCCGTGACCAGAAAGAGCCCGTCGCGGCGATAGCCGAAGTCGGCGTCCTGCATGTGCCGGATCTGGCCCAGGAACCCCAGCATCAGCACGAAGGCGGCCACCACCGCGGCGAACTGGCAGACCACAAGCGCCTCGCGCACCCGCGCGCCGAACCGGCCGCCGCTGGGCGCGCGGCTCGAGGCCAGCACCTGGGCCGGCTTGAACGCCGCCAGCATGAAGGCTGGATAGACCGCCGCCAGCAGGCCCGCCGCCAGCACCACGCCGAACACGCCCGCCACCCAGGCGCCGTCCTGCCGATAGTCGAGATCCAGCGACAGCCCGCCCGCCGCGTTGATCAGCGGCAGGGCCAGTTCCACCACCGCCAGGCCGATCAGGAACGCCAGGGCGATCGTCACCGCCGCCTCGCCCAGGAACTGGGTCCGCAGCGTCCCGGGTCCCGCCCCCAGCGTCTTGCGCACGGCCACTTCACGCGCCCGCAGGCCCGCCCGTGCGGTCGCCAGGTTCACATAGTTGATCAGGGCCAGCGCCAGGGCCACGATCCCGACCACGCCCAGGGTGTCGACCGCCGCCCGCTGCTTCGGATCCAGCAGGTGGACGTCGCCCGCAGGCACGAACTTCAGGGCCAGCATCTCATGCGGGACGACGTCGCCAAAGGTCTTGCCCACCCGCCGGTCGACGAAGGCCGGCAACTGCGCCTCCAGGGCGCGCGCCTGCTCGGGCCGGTCGAACTTGAAGAAGGTGTTGAGCTGGATCGACCCCCAGTGATGCCAGCTCTCTTCCTTGGCGGTCCTGACGGCGGTCAGCGGCCGCAGCATGTCGAGCTTGAGGCTGGAGTTCTTAGGCAGGGTCTTGAGCACCGCGCTGATCGTGTAGCTCGCCCGCCCTTCGGTGTCGGTCATCTCCAGCGTCCGCCCGACGACGTCCACCGTGCCGAAATACTTGCGCGCCAGATCCTCGGAGATCGCCATCCGGCTCGGATCGGCCAGGGCCGTGCGGGCGTCGCCGGCAAGCAGCGGGACCTGGAAGAACTCCAGGAACTCGGGATCGACCAGCTCCATCTGCTCGGCCGTGGCCGCCGCGCCCCTGTGCACCGTGGCCTGCTGGGACCAGTCGCGCACGCCCCGCACGTCGGGATAATCGGCTTTCATCTCCTCCAGCAGGCCGCCCATCGCCCCCACCCGCGTGGCGTTGGAGAAGCCGGGGATGTTGTAGGCCACCCCGCCCGCGTAGATCTTGCCGCGCTCGGGCGTCCAGCGCTCGTAGCTGGTCTCGAAGCGATAGAGCAGGCTCAGCGTCAGGAACGTCGCCACGCCCAGGCTTAGGCCCAAAAGGTTCAGCGCCGCATAGAGCGGCCGCCGGGTGAACGAGCGCCAGAAGGCGACCAGGATCGAACGCAGCACGCCCCGCCTCCTCAGATCGCCTGGGCGACGGAGGCCACCAGCCGCCCGTCTAGGATGTCGATGCGGCGGCCTGCCTGGTCGGCGTGGCTGGGCGAGTGGGTGACCATGACGATCGTCGCCCCGGCCGCGTTCAGGCCCTTGAGGATCTCCATCACCTGGGCCCCGTTCTCGGTGTCGAGATTGCCGGTCGGCTCGTCGGCCAGGATCAGGCTGGGCTCGCCGACGATGGCGCGCGCGATCGCCGCCCGCTGCTGCTGGCCGCCCGACAGCTGGTGCGGGAAGTGCCGCGCCCGGTGCCCGACGCCCACCCGGTCCATCGCCGCCTCGACCAGCGCCCGGCGCGAGCCCTGGCGGCCCTTGCGATAGAGCAGGCCAAGCTCGATGTTCTCGGCGATGGTCAGGTCGTCGACCAGGTTGAAGCTCTGGAAGATGAAGCCCAGCCGCTGGGCGCGATGCTGGGCCAGGGCCGCCTCGCTGCTGGCCGTCAGGTCCGCGCCGTCGAACAGGTACCGCCCCTCGGTCGGCCGATCGATCGTGCCCAGGATGTTCAGCAGCGTGGACTTGCCGCAGCCGGACGGACCCATGATGGCCACGAACTCGCCCTGGCGGATGGTCAGCGACACGTCGTGCAGGGCCGTGGTCTCGATCTCGTCCGACCGATAGCGGCGCGAGAGGGATTTCAGTTCGATCATGGTTCAGTCTCTCGCTCGAAGTCGCAGGGTCTTGGTTTTCTGGAGGTCCTGGGCGCCGGCGGTGACGATCCGCTCGCCGGGCAGGAGGCCGCTCACCACCTCGACCTGTTCGGGATTGCGCCGGCCGATGGTCACCGCCCGCCGCTCGGCGCGCTTGCCGTCGGGCGACAGGACGAAGGCCCAGGTTCCGCCGGTCTCGCTCAGCCAGGCGCCGGACGGGGCGATGACCGCGCTGGCCGGCTGGCCCAGCGACAGGCGCAGGTCGATGGCCTCGCCGCGCTTGAGGCCGGCGGGCTGGGCGCCGGCGAAGGCCAGCTCCACCGTCACCCGCCCGGCGGTCACCTGGGGAAACACCTTGGCCACGCGGGCCTGCACCGTGCGGCCGTGGACGGTCGCCTCGGCGCTCTGCCCCACCGCCAGGCGCTGCAGGTAGAATTCGTCGACCTGGGCTCGCAGCTTGTAGGCGTCCTCGACGTCCACCTGGCCCAGGCTCTGGCCCAGGGTCACGGCCTGGCCGGGCTTGAGGTCGAAGGCCGTCAGCCGGCCGCTCATGGGCGCGCGGACGACCAGGGCCGAGCGCCCCGCCCCCACCTCCACGAGGTTGCGCCGCAGGTCTTCGGCCGTGCGCGCGGCCTGGGCTCGTTGGGACACGTAGAACGCCTTGTCCGAGGCCTGGCCGGCCTTCAGCGCCGCCACGCGCTGGCGCTGGTAGGCGGCCTCGTCGGCATAGGGCTTGACCGCCGCCTCGCTGAGCAGGTCGCGCGACAGCAGCACCTGGCGCTTCTCCAGCTCCTGCTGGGCCTTGTTCAGCGCGTGCGAAGCGTCGGCCAGGGCCTGCTCGCGGTTCTCCTCGGCCGACTTCAGCGACATCACCCGGCTGGCGTTGTCGCTGATCCGCGCCGAGATGTCGGCCTCGCGGGCGGCGGCGTCGAGGCTGAGCTGGGCGTTGCTGAGCCGCGCCAGCACCTGGCCGGCGCTGACCCGGTCGCCGTCGGCCGCGCCGACGCTCTCGACTCGTCCCGAGGCCTCGGCCGCCACCAGGGTGGTCTCGGCCGGCGCCGCCTCGGCCCGCACCGGGGCGTAGTCGAGATAGGGCGCGCGGGTCACCGCGCCGATGGTCAGCAGGTTGGCGTCGATATTCACCGACCCCGCCCTCGGCGACAGGGTCCAGGCAACGGCGCCGACCACGACCACCGCCACGGCGGCCGCGCCCAGCCGATAAGCGCGTTTCGCGTGCCATGGCCGCTCGACGCGGCGGTCCATGCCGCCGGCGCCGGCGTCGTCATGGGTTGAGGAAAGCAGGACGGTCCTGGTCATGCTGCTAGGCTAACAGCACCGGATCAATAGACATAAATAACTGATTTTATTTGATTTATACGGAATTTCAGCAGATTCTCCACCTCAACCGCCGCTTGAGAGTGTACGTTTCCGAACATGTCCGACGCCCGGCCCACCGTCCTCTTTCTCGACGACGATCCCGACATCCTGACCTCCGCCAGCCTGGTGCTGCAGCGGGGCGGTTTCGCCTTCGTGGGGCTGGAGACTCCGGCCGCCGCGCACGAGCGTCTGGCCCAGGGTGGGATCGACCTGCTGCTGCTCGACCTCAACTTCCGGCGAGGCGACACCTCGGGCGAGGCGGGCCTGGCTTTCCTCGAAGCGGCCCTGGCCGCAACGCCCGAACTGCCCGTCGTGGTGGTCACCGGCCATTCGGGCATGGCCATCGCCATCCAGGCCATGCGCCTGGGCGCCCAGGACTTCGTGGTCAAGCCGTGGAACAACGACCGCTTCCTGGGCTCGATCCAGGCGGCGCTGGAGGCCCCGCGCCGCGTGCCCGCCGGCCTGCCGCCCAAGGACCTCAACCTGGAGCGCTCCGAGCGCGCCCTGGTGCAGGCCGCCCTGTCCCGGCACGGCTTCAACGTCTCCCAGGCGGCCAAGGACCTGGGCATCACCCGGGCGGCGCTCTATCGGCGGATGGAAAAGCATGGGCTTTAGGCCGCTCGCTCTGCTGCTGGCGGTCCAAGCCGCGCTGTTCGCGGTCGGCGCCCTGGCGTGGCTGGCCTTCACCCACGGCCTCTACGCCAACGCCCTGCTCTGCGTACTGGTCGCCGCGGGCCTGGCCACCGCCCTTTCCCAGCGCCTGCTGTCGGGACGCCCGCTGGCCGCCCGCGCCGCGCTGCCGGGCGAGGCCTTCGCCGCCGACCTCAGCCGCCGCCGGCTGCAGCTGCTGCTCGACCAGACCCCGTCGCCGATCCTGCTGCGCGGCCAGGACGACCAGGTCATCGCCGTCAACCGCGCCGCCCGCCGGTTGTTCGACACCCCTTACGCCCTGCCCTCGGCCGCCCGCCGCGCCCTCACCGACGGCCAGCCGCTGGCCGACCTCGTCACCCCCGTCCGCTGGCGCGACGCCGCCTACGCCGTCAGCCGCGCCGAACTGATCGAGAACGGCCAGGCCGCCGATCTGGTGGTGCTGACCGACATCTCCGCCGACGTCCGCGCCGCCGAGGCCGCCGCCCTGCGCGACCTGCTGCGGGTGCTGAACCACGAGCTGATGAACGCTCTGACCCCCGTCGCCTCGATGAGCCGCAGCGCCCTTGATTTGCTGCGCGACGGCGGCGACGACGCGACCGCCACGGCGATCAAGGCCCTGGAGCGGGTGGTGGCCCGCACCGCCGGCCTGCAGGACTTCATCAACGCCTACCGCACCATGACCCGCCTGCCGCCGCCGGTGCGCACGCTCGCCAGCCTGCCCGCCTGGTTCGACGTCGCCTGCGAGAGCTTCGAGGCCCAGTGGCGCGACAAGGGCGTGGCGCTGGAGCGCACGGTCCCGCCGGAGTTGGAGGTCCGTCTCGACGAGGACCAGATGTGGCTGGCGGTCGGCAATCTGCTCAACAACGCCGCCCAGGCCGCGCTGGAGCGCCCCGCCCCGCGCGTGCGGCTGTCGGCCGAACGCGTGGGCGAAGCCCTGCACATCACCGTCGAGGACTCGGGCCCCGGCGTCGCCCCCGACCAGGCCGACCAGGTGTTCCTGCCGTTCTACACCACCAAGGCCACGGGCTCGGGCGTCGGCCTCAGCCTGGCGCGCCAGATCGTTCAGGCCCATGGCGGCGCCCTGGCGCTGCTGCCGCCCGAGCCCGGCGATCCGGACGCCCTGGGCGGCGCACGGCTGCGCCTGACTCTGGCTTTCTGAACGTCGAAAGAGGTTCCGCTCGGGAAGCTGACATCATCGTGTCTTGGTCGAGAGCCCGCTCGCCTGCAATCTCAGGATAAGGAACGGGAGGACTTTGCCATGACCGAACGCGTCTTTCGACAGGGCGACATGATCCTGCGCACCGGCGCCGGCCTGCCCCACCTGGGCGTCTTCACCGGCCAGGTCTACGAGGTCGAGGATTTCGAGCGCCATCATTCCGAGGGCCTGACCGTGCGCGGCGTGCTCGAGTCCCTCGATCCGGCCGGCTTCGTTCACTACGAGCCCGAGGCCTGAGAGGGATTTCTGGGAGCTGGTGCCGGCTGAGGGGATTGAACCCCCGACCTTCGGTTTACAAAACCGCTGCTCTACCGCTGAGCTAAGCCGGCGCCTCGACGTCGGCGAACGGCGCGCGTTCGCGAACGGGCGTTCTCCTTAGCCGCAGTCGATGACGCGAGGCAATGGCCGACCCGTCCTAGAGGAACACCGCCACCGTCTGGCGCGCCGAGATCAGCGGCTGGCCGCCCCGGCTCCACAGGGTCATGGCCTGGGCCGAATAGCCTTCCGCGATGGTTTCCGCGCGGCTGGACATCAGCCGCCAGCCGTCGTCGTCCGGAACTTCGCCCAGCACATCCATCGACCAGGTCATGGTCGAGATCGGCGCGAACTGGTCGAACACCGACAGGGCCGGCGGCGGCAAAGCGTCGGCCAGGGCGACCATCGCCGCCAGCGACCGCGCGGCCGGATCGCGGTGACGGATCCAGACCAGGAAATCGGGCGGTCCGCCGCTCAGCGGCCGGCCACCGGCCACGTAGCGGAACTCGAACTGGCGCGCGAAGGCCGGGCCCGCGCCCTCCGGGATGAAGAGTTCGAGCGTCTCGGGCGCTGGCGCATCGGGGGCCGGCAGGTCCAGGTGATCGAGCTTGGAGGCCCGCGGGGCGCCGAAGGTCAGCAGGCCGCGCGTGGCCAGGCCCCCTTCCCCGTGCAGATCGACATTGGCGAACAGCGCCGACTTGCCCTGGCGCAGCACCTCGACCCTGGCCGACAACTCTCCGGCCGCAGGTCCAACGAACGCGAACTGGGCCGAGCGCAGCGGCGGCGCCTCCGGCAGGCGGCGCGCGGCCGCCTCCAGGCACAGGGCCGCCGACAGTCCGCCATAGGTGGTGCGCCCCTGCTTCCAGTCGTCGCCGACGCTGGCGACCACCGCCTCGCCGTCGATGCGCAAGGCCCCGATCAGTTCGCTGTAGCTGGTCACGGACAAGGCTCTCCCCACGCCAGGACGCGGCGCGCGATCGACATAGTCCTAATTCGAAACTGACGTCAATCGGCGGCGCGCGATCAGACGGCCTCGACCCGCGCGCCCTCGCGGAACGCCCTGGGCGAGGCCCCCACCGCCTTGGCGAAGAACCGCGAGAAATAGGCCGGGTCGTCGAAGCCCAGGTGATAGGCCGCCTCGGCCACCGTCATGTTGGAATAGAGCAGCGCCCGCTTGGCCTCCAGCAGGATGCGGTCCTGCACCAGCTTCAGCGGCGCGGCGCCCGCCGCCTTGGCGCAGGCCGTCCGCAGGCGACTGGCGGTGACGCCCAGCAGGTCGGCATAGGCTTCCAGCGACAGGTGCTCGCGATAGCGGGCCTCGACCAGTTCCCGAAACCTGGCCACCAGGGCCGCATGGCCGCCGATCGCCGCCGGTCCCTCCCCGGCCCTCGCCGAGACGCTCAAGCGGAGCGCCTCGACCAGCACCGTCAGCAGGTGCGCCTCCACCGCCGCCGCATGGCCCGGCGCGGCCCAGACCAGTTCGCGCGCCAGCCCCTCCAGCGCCCCCTCGACCCGAGAGTCCTTGGCCAGGGCCAGCGCCGCCGGCGCCCGGAAGAGGCCCGCGAAGGCCGGTTCGCGCATGGAAAGGTCGCGCAGATAGCTGTCGGCGATGGTCAGCACCGAGCCGGCCGTCCCCACGTCGTAGGCGAAGCCGTGGACCACGCCCGACGGCACCACCAGCAGGCATGGGGCGGTAAAGGCCACCCGGCGGTCCTCGGCCATCATCGTCCCGCCGCCGGTGGTCAGGTGGAAGACGTGGTTCAGGTCGCCATGGGCGTGGGCGCGGATGTTCCAGTCGTTGGGCCGCGTGCGATCGTCCAAGGCCTCCAGATGGATGAACTTGCCCTCGGCGGCCTGGGGCGGCTCGCCGAACAGGAAAAAGCTAGGAACGACAGTCTTTTCCATCGTCAGACCCGGGAGATCCAGAATTTGTGCGCCATGCGAACACCTGTGCGAAATGTCCAAGTTTTGGCGCGCTCTGTCCATCCCAATCCTAAACCGGAGAGCTAGGCTCCTCCCACACAAGACGCCGTGAGGCGCCCCCAGGGAGCGAGACGTAAGGACCCCATGCGCACTCAGGTCGCCATCATCGGCGCGGGCCCCGCTGGCCTCTTCCTCGGCCACCTGCTGAAGCAGGCCGGCGTCGACGCCGTCATCGTCGAGCGCAAGGACCGCCATTACGTCGAAGGCCGCGTGCGCGCCGGCGTTCTCGAACAGATCACCGTCGACCTGATGGAGCGCCTGGGCCTTTCCGCCCGCATGCGCCGCGAGGGTCTGGTGCACGGCGGCACCAACCTGGCCAGCGACGGTGAGGTCTTCCGTATCGACATGGCCGAACTGACCGGCGGCTTGACGGTGATGGTCTACGGCCAGCAAGAGGTGATGAAGGACCTCTTCGACGCCGCCGAAGAGCGCGGCGTGCAGATCGTCTTCGACGCCGACCAGGTGCAGCCGCACGACATCGACACCGACAAGCCTTACGTCACCTGGCGCAAGGACGGCGTCGAGCAGCGCCTGGACTGCGACTTCATCGCCGGCTGCGATGGCTATCACGGGGTCAGCCGGGCGGCGATCCCGGAGGGCGTGCTGAAGACCTTCGAACGGGTCTATCCGTTCGGCTGGCTGGGCATCCTGACCGAAGCCCCGCCCTGCGACCACGAGCTGATCTATTCCAACCACGAGCGCGGCTTCGCCTTGGCCTCGATGCGCTCGCCCACCCGCAGCCGCTACTACGTGCAGTGCTCGCTGGACGACCGGATCGAGGACTGGTCCGACGAGCGGTTCTGGGACGAGGTCTCGATCCGCCTGGGTCCCGACGCCGCCTCGCGCATCGTCCGCGCCCCCTCGTTCGAGAAGTCGATCGCCCCCCTGCGCAGCTTCGTCGCCGAGCCGATGCGCCACGGCCGCCTGTTCCTGGCCGGCGACGCCGCCCACATCGTGCCGCCCACCGGCGCCAAGGGCATGAACCTGGCCGTCTCCGACGTGGTCATGCTGTCGGAAGCCCTGACCGAATACTTCAACGAGGGCTCCAAGGCCGGGATCGACGGCTATTCGGCTCGCGCCCTGGCCCGCGTCTGGAAGGCCGAGCGGTTCTCCTGGTGGTTCACCAGCCTGACCCACCGCTTCCCCGACCGCGACGGCTTCGACCGCAAGATGCAGGTCGCAGAACTCGCCTACATCAAGGGCTCGCGCGCCGCACAGGTGACGCTGGCCGAGAACTATGTCGGTCTTCCTTTGGTCTAGGGAAGCGTAGCAGCCAAAAGTGTCAGCGGTTTTGGCGCCCGCTACGCGCCAAAAGTCGCCTTGGAGTCAGCATGAAGAGCAAGATCTACGACAGCGCCGCGGCCGCCCTGGAGGGCGTCACCTTCGACGGCATGACGCTGATGTCCGGGGGCTTTGGCCTGTCGGGCAATCCCGAGACCCTGATCCCGGCCCTGAAGGACACCGGCGTGAAGGGCCTGACCGTGATCAGCAACAACTGCGGCGCCGACGGCTTCGGCCTGTGGATGCTGCTCAACAACGGCCAGATCAAGAAGATGGTCTCGTCCTACGTGGGCGAGAACAAGCTGTTCGAGCAGCTCTACCTGTCGGGCGAGCTGGAGTTGGAGCTGAACCCGCAGGGCACCCTGGCCGAGCGCATCCGCGCCGGCGGCGCCGGCATCCCGGCCTTCTACACCAAGACCGGCGTCGGCACGGTGGTGGCCGAAGGCAAGCCCGTCGAGGAGTTCGAGGGCGAGCTTTACGTCCGCGAGCGCTGGCTGCGGGCCGACCTGTCGATCGTGAAGGCGTGGAAGGCCGACCCGGAAGGCAACCTCGTCTTCCGCAAGACCGCCCGCAACTTCAACCCGGTGATGGCCACGGCCGGCAAGATCACCGTCGTCGAGGTCGAGGAGATCGTCGAGGCCGGCGCCCTGGAAGCCGACGGCATCCACACCCCCGGCATCTATGTCGACCGCATCGTGCTCTCGACCATCAACGAGAAGCGCATCGAGAAGCTCACGACCCGCCCCCGCGAGGAGAACGCGTAAATGGCCTGGACCCGCGATGAAATGGCCGCCCGCGCGGCCGCGGAGCTGCAGGACGGCTTCTACGTGAACCTGGGCATCGGCATCCCGACCCTGGTCGCCAACCACATCCCCGACGGCGTGCACGTCACCCTGCAGAGCGAAAACGGCATGCTCGGCATGGGGCCCTTCCCCTATCCGGACGAGGTCGATCCCGACCTGATCAACGCCGGCAAGCAGACCATCACCCAGCTGCCGACCTCCAGCTTCTTCGACAGCGCCCAGAGCTTCGCCATGATCCGCGGCGGCCATGTGGACCTCACGGTCCTGGGCGCCATGGAAGTGGCCCAGAACGGCGACATCGCCAACTGGACGATCCCGGGCAAGATGGTGAAGGGCATGGGCGGGGCCATGGACCTCGTCGCCGGCGTCAAGCGCGTCATCGTCGTCATGGACCACGCCAACAAGGCCGGCGAGAGCAAGGTGCTGGAGCGCTGCGCCCTGCCCCTGACCGGCGCGGGCTGCGTCGACATGGTCATCACCGACCTCTGCGTCTTCACCCTGGAGCGCGGCGCCGACGGCCAGAAGAGCCTGAAGCTGGTTGAACTGGCTCCAAACGTTCGTTTGGATGAGGTCAAGGCCAAGACCAAGGCCGCCTTCGACCCCGGAGCCTTCCAATGACGACCGCTTACATCTGCGACGCCATCCGCACCCCGTTCGGCCGCTACGGCGGCTCGCTGTCGAAGGTGCGGGCCGACGACCTGGCGGCCATCCCGCTGAAGGCCCTGATCGCCCGCAATCCCGGCCTCGACTGGGCCGCGGTGGACGAGGTGATCTACGGCTGCGCCAACCAGGCCGGCGAGGACAACCGCAACGTCGCCCGCATGGCCCTGCTGCTGGCGGGCCTGCCGGAAACCGTCCCGGGCGTCACCGTCAACCGCCTGTGCGCCTCGGGCCTGGAGGCGGTCGGTACGGCCGCCCGCGCCATTCTCGCCGGCCAAGCCGACCTCGTGATCGCCGGCGGCGTCGAGAGCATGAGCCGCGCGCCCTTCGTCATGGGCAAGGCCGACAGCGCCTTCTCGCGCGCCGCCAAGATCGAGGACACCACCATCGGCTGGCGCTTCGTCAATCCGGCCATGCAGAAGGCCTACGGCGTCGACTCCATGCCCGAGACGGCCGAGAACGTCGCCGCCGACTACGGCGTGACCCGCGCCGACCAGGACGCCTTCGCCCTGCGCAGCCAGCAGCGGGCCGCCGCCGCCATCAAGGCCGGCTTCTTCGACGGCGAGATCACGCCGGTCGAGATCCCCGGCAAGGCCGGCCCGACCATCGTCGACCGCGACGAGCATCCGCGCGAAACGACGCTGGAGACCCTGGCCAAGCTGAAGCCCGTCGTCCGTCCGGACGGCACGGTGACGGCCGGCAACGCCTCGGGTGTCAACGATGGCGCCGCCGCGATCATCCTGGCCTCGGAAGAGGCGGTGAAGCGCCACGGCCTGACCCCGCGCGCCCGCGTCGTCGGCTACGCCACCGCCGGCGTCGCCCCGCGCGTCATGGGCATCGGTCCGGTGCCCGCCACCCAGCGCCTGCTGGCCCGCACGGGTCTCACGATCGGCGACTTCGACGTCGTCGAGCTGAACGAGGCCTTCGCCGCTCAAGGCCTGGCGGTGCTGCGCGAGCTGGGCCTGCCCGACGACGGCGCCCACGTGAACCCCAATGGCGGCGCCATCGCCCTGGGCCACCCGCTGGGCGCCTCCGGCACGCGCCTGGCCCTGACGGCCCTGCGCCAGCTGGAAGCCACCGGCGGCAAGCGCGCCCTGGCCACCCTCTGCATCGGCGTGGGCCAAGGCGCGGCCCTCGCCATCGAACGTGTCTAAGAAAGACTAGGAGGTCCTCGTGACCCTGATCCTGCCCTATGCGCGGGAAGACGCCGGCCAGCCGCCGTCGTTGTTCCCCGGCTACGCCTCGACCGTGGCGCGCTCGCCGCGCCAACCACTGGTCAAGATCCCCCACACCCTGACCGAGACCACGGGTCCGGCCGGCCAGTGGGAGAACCTGATGGGCTCGTCGCTCGCCGACCTGACGGCCCAGCACAAGGGCACGCCGCAGGGCCAGCGCATCGTCGTCTCCGGCCGGGTGCTCGACGAGAACGGCCGCCCCGTGCCCAACACGGTGATGGAGATCTGGCAGGCCAACGCCGCCGGCCGCTACATCCACAAGAAGGACCAGTGGGACGCCCCGCTGGATCCCAACTTCACCGGCGCCGGCCGCGTCGTCACCGACAGCGAAGGCCGCTACCAGTACGTGACCATCCGTCCGGGCGCCTATCCGTGGGGCAACCACCACAACGCCTGGCGGCCCTCGCACATCCACCTGTCGCTGCTGGGCCCGGCCTTCGCCAGCCGCATCGTCACCCAGATGTACTTCCCCGACGATCCGCTGATCGAGATCGACCCGATCGCCAACGCCGTGCCCATGCCCTACCGCGACCGCATGGTCTCGCGCTTCGACATCGAGACCACCAAGCCCAACTGGGCGCTGGGCTATCTGTTCGACGTGGTGCTGCGCGGCCGCGACGCCACGCCTACCGAGGACGACCACCATGACGACTGAGCAGGTCAACCCGGCGCCCCGCCACGACAACCAGGACCCTGCCCTGTTCGGCCAGACCCCGTCGCAGACCGTCGGCCCGTTCTTCCACTACGGCCTGCCCTGGAAGGGCGGCGCCGACCTGGTCGGCCAGTCGGAGATGGGCGCGCGTCCGGAACTGTTCCCCGAGGAGCACTATGTGCTGAACCTGTCGCCGCCGCGCGGCGCGGTCAACGGCGAGGTCATCACCCTGGAAGGCGTGGTCTATGACGCCGACGGCAAGCCGATCCCGGACGCCATGATCGAGATCTGGCAGGCCAACGCCGCCGGCCGCTACGCCAGCCCCGACGACGACCGCGCCGAGATCCCGCTCGACGAGGGCTTCGTCGGCTTCGGCCGCGCCTCGACCGACGAGACCGGCCTCTACCGCTTCAAGACCGTGCGCCCCGGCGCCGTTCCCGGTCCCGGCAACAGTCTGCAGGCCCCGCACATCGCCGTCGGCGTGTTCGGCCGCGGCCTGATAAAGCGCCTGGTCACGCGGCTCTATTTCGAGGACGCCGCCCAGAACGCCGAGGACCCGATCCTGGCCCTCGTGCCGGCCGAGCGTCGCGACACCTTGATCGCCAAGCAGCAGGACGGAGCCTGGCGCTTCGACATCGTCTTGCAAGGCGAGCGCGAAACCGTCTTCTTCGACGTCTAGCCGCCCAGGAGTCGAACCCTTGCCATCCCTGATCCGCGATCGCGCGGCCTCGACGCCCGCCATGCTGGCGATCTTTGGCGACGAGGCCTTGCTGCGCGCGGCCCTGCGCTTCGAGGCGGGCCTGGCCCGGGCGCAGGCGGACGTCGGGTTGATCGATGCGAACGCGGCGGACTGCATCGCCGCCGCCTGCGCCGATCTTCCCGACGTCGAGCTTCTCGCCGAGGCGGCCGCCCACGCCGGCACCCTGGCCATCCCCCTGGTCAAGGACCTGCGCGGCCGCATCGCCGACCCGGCGATCGCCGCCCTGGTGCACAGGGGCGCCACCAGCCAGGACCTGGCCGACACCGCCCTGGTCCTCCAGGCCAAGGCCGGCACGGCGCTGATCGTCGAGGAGGCCCGGCGCCTCGCCGCCGGCCTCGCCCTCCTGACCAGGGCCCACGCCGCCACCCCGATGATCGGCCGCACCCTGTTGCAGGCGGCCCTGCCAATCACCTTCGGCCTGAAGACCTCGCAATGGCTGCTGGGCGTCGATGCGGCGCTAGCCCGCTTCGAGACCGAGGCCGCCAGCGCCCTGCAAGTGCAGCTCGGCGGCGCCACCGGCTCGCTGGCCGGCATGGACGGCAAGGCCCTGGCCGTCTCCGACCGCCTGGCTCAGATCCTCGACCTCGCCCCCGCCATCGCCCCCTGGCACGCGCGCCGCGAAGCGATCGCGGGTCTCGCCTCGGCCCTGGCCATACTGGGCGGCGCGGTTGGCAAGGTCGCCCGTGACCTCTCCCTGATGGCTCAGGGCGAGGTGGCCGAGGCCTTCGAGCCGCGCGTCGAAGGGCGCGGCGGCTCCTCGGCCATGGCCCACAAGCGCAACCCCACCGCCTGCCAGACGGCCCTGACGGCGGCGATCCGCGCCCCGCACCTGGCCGCCACCCTCGTCGCCGCCCTGCCCCAGCCGCACGAGCGCGACCTGGGCGGCTGGCAGGCCGAGGGTCCGGTGATCGCCGAGCTCTTCCAGCTGGCCCACGGCGCCCTGGCCGTCATGGCCCCGGTGATCGAGGGCCTGGAGGTCCATCCGGATCGCATGGCCGCCAACCTCGCCGCCGCCGGCGTCGGGGCCGACACCGGCGAGAGCCAGAGCATCGCTCTCAGGGCCCTCGCACACTACGAAAAGGACCGCTGATGGCCTTCGCCCAAGCCGCCGACGGCGCCCGCCTCTATTTCCGCCTCGACGGTGGGGCCGACAAGCCGGCCCTGGTGCTGCTGAACTCGATCGGCTGCGACATCGGCCTCTACGACGCCGCCGCCCCGCTGCTGCTGGCCGACTTCCGCCTGCTGCGGCTCGACACCCGCGGCCACGGCGCCTCTGACGCCCCGGTCGGCGACTACAGCCTGGACCTGCTGGCCGGCGACGTCCTGGCAGCCATGGACGCGGCCGGCGTCGAAAAGGCCGCCGTCGTCGGCACCTCGCTGGGCGGCATGATCGCGATGGAACTGGCCCTGAAGGCGCCCGCGCGCCTGACCGGCCTCGTCCTGGCCTGCACCTCGGCGGCCATGGACGCCGCCGCCTGGCAGGCGCGGATCGACACGGTTCGCGGCCAGGGCCTGGCCGCCATCGCCGACATGGCCCTGGGCCGGTTCTTCTCCGACGAGTTCCGCAGCCTGCATCCCGAACAGGTCGAGACCGTCCGCGCGGGCCTCTTGGCGACCAGCGCCGAGGGCTACGCCGCCTGCGGCGCGGCCATCCGCGACATGGACCTGCTCGAGCGCCTGCCGGCCGTCACCGTCCCCACCCTGGTGATCGGCGGGACCAAGGACGTCTCCACGCCCTTCGAAGGCCACGGCGATCGCATCGCCGCCGCCATCCCCGGCGCGGCGACCGCCCTGATCGACGCCGCCCACCTACCCTCGATCGAGGCCCCGACCGCCTTCGCCGGCGCCGTGCGCGCCTTCCTCGGCGCCGATCCGGCCGAGCGCGCGGCGAAAGACACGCTGTTCGAGGCTGGCCTGAAGAACCGCCGCAAGGTGCTGGGCGACGCCTGGGTCGACAAGTCCCTGGCCAAGCGCACGGCCTTCACCGCCGACTACCAGGCGATGATCACCCGCTACGCCTGGAACGAGATCTGGGGCCGCCCGGGCCTCGACCACAAGACCCGCCGGCTCCTCGTGCTCGCGATCTGCGCCTCCCTCGCCCGCTGGGAAGAGTTCCGCCTCCACGTTCGCGCCGGACTGGAGCAAGGCGGCTTCACCCAGGACGAACTCAAGGAAGTGCTGATGCAGACGGCGATCTATGCCGGCGTGCCGGCGGCGAACACGGCCTTCACCGAAGCGGCCAGCGTGATCGCGGAACTGGGGCTGTAGAAGACCCCCTCAGCCGGCTTCGCCGACAGCTCCCCCAGAGGGGGAGCATCTTCGCGGACTAGATCCTCCCCCTCTGGGGGAGGTGGCCCGGAGGGCCGGAGGGGGCCTTCCCCGGCGCTAGCTCTTCGGCGTCGCCGCCGCCCTGAACCGGTCCTTCATCTTCGCGACCCAGCCGTTGAACACCTCGTTCTCGGCCGTCACCCGCCCGAAGTCGGCGCTCGAACCGACGCTGTCCACGCCGGCCAGCGCCACGCGCAGGCCCTCGGGATTGCGCGCCGTGCCGATCAGGTTGGTGTAGCGCGTGCGCAGCCGCCCCAGCGACGCATCGTCGTCCGACAGGCTGAAGGCGACGGCGGCGCGCATCAGCTTGGCCTCGTCCGAGGGCGACAGGCCCGCCGGGTTCTTGAAGCGGTCGCCCAGGGCGGCCTCGTACAGCTTGCCGGCCAGCGGCCAGTTGCGCTGCTTCCAGGCGATGTCGCCGCGGATGTCCTGGGCGTCCTTGCCCTTGTCGCCCTCGATCACCTCGAGCGCGTCGTCGTAGCGGCCCAGGGTCATCAGGGCGCGGGCGGTGGCCAGGCGCCGCTCGCTGTTGAGGGCCGGCGGCAGGATCGTGGTGCGGGTGTTGTTGATCGCCGCCAGCGCGTCCTCGGGCTTGCGGTCCATCAGGTAGATCCAGGCCAGGTCCGTGGCCACCTGGGCCTTGGGCACGCCGTTCAGGCGGTTGTCGACCTGGTACTTCAGCAGCTTGGCCGCCTCGTCCAGCAGGTCGACGTCGACCAGCCGCCGCACGAGGTTGCGGACCATCTGGTCGCCGTCGTTCCCGATCGGCGTCAGGTCCTGGTAGTCGTAGAACAGCCCCACGGCCTGGATCGGCTGCATGCCGTCGGCCAGGCCGTCGAGGAACAGGGTGCGGAAGGCGCCGTAGAGGTCGTTCTGAAGCGCCACCGCCTGCGGCAGGTCGGGCAGCACCTTGTTGGCCGAGCGCAGCACTTCCAGCGCCTCGCGATAGCGGCCCTGGTCGATATAGAGCTTGCCCAGCGCCCGCACGACGTCCAGCTCGACCCCGTCGCCGCGCCAGCGGAAACGCAGCTGGTCCAGGGTCTTGGCGGCCTCGGCCGGCGAGATCTGGTTCTTTTCCAGCTTGATCCGGGTAGCGTGCAGGATGGCGGGCGTGGCGATGCGGTCGATCGGCGCCTTGCCGATCGCCTGGAACATCTTCAGCGCCTTGTCCTTACGGCCTTGCAGCTCGAAGGCCTTGGCCAGCGTCAGGCGCAGGATCAGCTGGTCGACGATCGGCACCTTGGGCAGCTTCAGGGCCTGGTTGACCAGACGCTCGGCGCCGATCCCGTCGCCGGTGGCCACCGCCGACTCCGCCTGGGCGCCCAGGAAGCGGGCCTGCCAGACGTTCGGGAACAGGTTCATCGCCTGGGCGCCGGCCGCGAACTTGTTGCGGGCGTCCACCCACTGGCCCTGCTTGTAGGCGACATAGCCGCGCCACAGGGCGCTGGACGGATCGTCCGACAGCACCGGCGAGGAGAAGTCGGCCTCGGCCTCGGCCCAGCGTCCGGCCATGGCCTTGGCCGCGCCGCGCAGGCCGCGGAACTCGGCGTCGCCCAGCAGGGTCTGCTGCTTGCGGGCGGCGGCGTTCAGCACGCCGATGGCCTCGAACGACAGCTTGGAGCCGACCAGGAAGCGGGCCAGGGCCATGCGGGCGGCGATGTCGCCCTGGCGGTCGGCCGGATCGACGGCGGCGATGGCGGCCTGCAAGGCGTCGTAGCGGGCCATGAAGCCGCCCGAACCGGTCTTCGGCCAGTTCTCCAGGTCGACGACCGCCGGCATGGCCGCCGGCTGCGGCGCGCCGGTGATCACTTCCTCGCCCGCGCTCGACGCCGAGGCCGGCGACAGCACCAGGCCCTTGGGCCGGCCGATGCGGACGATGTCGCCTTCGGTCAGCACCTGCAGGTCGCTGGCGAAGGCCTCGACCGCCAGGCCTTGGGCCGACGGCAGCAGGGCCATCTCGACATATTCGCGGCGCGACGGCAGGCCCTTGGACGGCGCCAGGGCCGGCACCACGGCCAGGCGGTCGCCGACGGCCGGATCATTGACCCACACCGGACGCCCCGCCCCGGCCAGATTGGCCGACAGGCTGGCGGGCGAAGCGGTCTCGTCGCGGGCGACCTTGATCGGATCGGGTTCGGGCTGCAGGCCGGCCCCCAGGGCCACGGTCCAGACGTTCCCCTGCCCTTCGGCATAGACCGGCACGCCGGGCTTGGCGACGATGCGCAGCGCCGAATAGTCGGGGCCGCGGAAGACCTGGATCTTGGTGTGGTTGGGGCCGGTCTGAGGCGTGCGGCCCAGCTCCAGGCGCACCGAGGCGTCGAACACCACCCACACGGCCTCGCCGCGCTTGAAGACGGCGGCGGCGGCGGGCGCGGCCCAGGTGGTGACGAACTGGGTCTGGCCGTCGGTCTTGCTGTAGTTCACCGCCACCACGCCGCTGGCGGGGGCGGGATTGGGCCGGCGCGGATCGCGCGGAACCGGAGTCGGGGCCGTCGGCGGCGCGCCCGGCGTCGCGGCTTGGGGCGGCTTGGCGAAGACGTTGACGAAATCGACGCCGTCGGCGCGGCCGACCCGCAGGTCGGCGTCGTCGGTCAGGGTCAGCACCAGTTCCAGAGCGCCGCCGGCGTGGCGGGCCTCGACCGTGCGGATCCAGCGCGGCGGCGCGATACGCAGGGCGGCGATGTTGGGATTGGCGTCGCGGCCGAAGCGCAGGATCGCCTGCTGGCCCTCGCGGCGCATCTTCATCGCCGGAGCGCGGCCGCTCCAGCGGAACTCCAGGCGCGAGAAGTCGGGAGCCTGGGCCGCGCGAACGACGAGGTCGCCCTGGGTAGCTTGAGCGGCGGCGGGACCGGCGGCCTGGACGGCGGGCGCGACGACGCCGGCGATGCAGATCGCCGCGACGCTCGCCCTCAACGCCCCCCGCAGGTTCATAAGCCCCCCTTGGCCTTTCCCTAGCCGGCTTTCTTCGGCGCGCCGGCGCCGGCCAGCGGCGGAGCCGCGGCGGCCTGCTGGCCACCGGCCGCGCCAGCCGGCGCGGCGGCGTTGTCGGCCACGGCGGCCTTGCCCTTGGCGATGGCGTCGCCCGAGAAGCGGGTGGCCAGGCGCTCGGTCAGCACCTTGGCGTCGCCCGGCGCCATGTTGGCCAGGATCATCGCCAGGGTGCGTTCCTTCATCTTGGCGGCGATCGGCAGACGCACGCTGTCGTCCAGCAGCGTCAGGCGGACGGCGGCGTCCTTGGGCTTCATGGCCGAGAACACGCTGACCATGCGGTCGACCTCGGCGGCCTTCTGCGAGTCCGCCTGCCCCAGCAGGTTCTGGATCTCGCCCTTCATGCCGTTGAGGTTCTTCATCTTGGCGTCGAGCTTGGCCTCGGCGGCGGCCAGCAGCTGCAGCTGCACGTCGATGTCCTGCTCGCGCTGGTCCAGCTGCCCGCGGCGCTGGCCCAGGCTCTGCAGCACGCGCAGCTCGGCCGGCGACAGGCCGGCTTCCTTGGCCAGATCCGTGGCCGACGGGGCGCAGATGCGCGGCGGGGCCGCGGTCGAAGCCTTGGCGGCGGCGTCAGCGCCCGCGCCGTCGGCCGAGGCGGCCTCTTCGCCCTTGGCGTCCTTCTTGTCGGTCTTGCCCACGCCTTCGGCGAACGCCTTGGCGCCGCCCAGCAGGTCGGGCATCGACTTGGCGCCGGCCAGGGCGTTGACGGCCAGGACGCCGACGACGGCGACGCCGACGATCGGCAGGATGCGAGGAACGTTCTTCATCGACGGTCTCTGAAAGGCGATCCGGGCCGCGACGAGGGGTCGGGGCCGTCGAACAGGTCATCATCCACCCGCGCCCGTGAACGGGGCGTTTCCCGCGAGGGATTAACGGGCGGATTAAGCGAGGAATTCGAAGGCGTCGCGGGACGCGAGGTCGCAGGGCCGTTCGTGCGGGCGCGGGCTTCGCGCTCCAGCATGGCTTCGAAGTCCTGCGCGCTCAGGCGGCGGCCGCCGGCGGGGCTCGGCGCGGGCGCCGGCTCGGGGGCCTGGGACGCGACGAAATCACGCGGATCACGGGCCGGGCGCTGGCCCAAGTCTTGGCGGGGTTCGCGCGTCTCGATCCGCGGAGCCGAAGCCGCGCGGGTCATGCGGTCGTCCAGCTGGGCGGCCAGGGCCTTGGCCTTCTCGATGCGGTCGGCCAGGTATTCGGAGGCCTCGTCGGTGGCCGCGCGCAGGTCGGCCAGACCCTGCTCGGCGCGCTGGGCGGCGTTGTCGAGATCGGCCACGGCCTTGGCGAAACCGTCCTGGGCGTCGCGCAGCGCCTTCAGCTTGCGCTCCAGGCGCCAGCCGAAGACCAGCGCCACCATCAGGAGCACCGCCAGAAAGACCTGCAGGGCGACCGCGACCAGGCTCATTTCAGCTTCTGAACCGCCTTCTTCGCCGCGGGCGTCAGCGGGGCGTCGGCCCGAATGGCGATGGAATGGTTACGACGGCCCATCCGGCCGCGCGTAAGCGGAATCGACCCCGCCCGCAACTCCACCAGACTGTCGGGCGTGGCGTTCAGCATCAACGTATCGCCGACCTGCAGGTTCAGCACCTTGGAAAGCGGCAGCTGCTGCTCGTCGAGCACCGCGCGCACCTCCATCTGGGTGGTCCAGAGTTCGGTGGCCAAGTGGCCTTCCCAGATGTTGTCGCGGCCAAACTTCTCACCCATGAACTGCTGCAGCAGCATCTTCCGGATGGGTTCCAGCGTGGCGTAGGGCAGCAGCAGTTCGATGCGGCCGCCACGGTCTTCCATGTCGATGCGCAGCTTCACCAGGATCGCGGCGTTGGCGGGCCGGGCGATGGCGGCGAAGCGCGGGTTCGTCTCCAGGCGGTCCAGGGTGAAGGCCACCGGATGCAGGGGCTCGAAGGCGGCCTTGGCGTCGTTCAGCACCACCTCGACCATCCGCTGCACCAGCACGCGTTCGATGGTCGTGTAGGGACGCCCCTCGATGCGCATGGCCGCGGTGCCGCGACGGCCGCCCAGCAGCACGTCGACGATCGAGTAGATCAGGTTGGAGTCGACCGTCAGCAGGCCGTAGTTGTCCAGTTCCTCGGCCCGGAACACCGCCAGGATGGCCGGCAGCGGGATCGAGTTCAGGTAGTCGCCGAAACGGATCGAGCTGATGTTGTCGAGGCTGACCTCGACGTTGTCGGACGTGAAGTTGCGCAGGGACGTCGTCATCAACCGCACCAGGCGGTCGAAGACGATTTCCAGCATCGGCAGGCGCTCGTAGGAGACCAGCGCCGAGTTGATGATCGCGCGGATGCCGGTGCGGTCGTCGGAGCCGTCGCCGGACAGGTCGAAGCCCAGCAGGCTGTCGATCTCGTCCTGGTTCAGGATGCGCTCGGCGCCCATGCCGTCGCCGCCGCCGTCGTCCCAGCCACTCATGCCGGCCATGCCGCCGCTGAAGTCGCCGAAGCTGTTCATCTCGCCACCGCCAGCGGCGTCGAAGGTCCCCGGAGGGTTCTCCGCGGCCCACTGGGCCATTGCGGCCTGATCGTCGATCTCGTCTGCCATGATGGTTCGCTTCAGCCAGGCCCCAGGGGACTAGTTGATCAGCATCTCCTCGATCAGGACGGCGTTCACTTTCGAAGGGGCGGCCACCAGGTTCACCCGGCGCAGCAGTTCCGAGCGCAGCTGGTAGCTGCCCTGGCTGCCGGCGAGGTCCTCGGGACGCAGCTCGCGCAGGAAGGTCTGGAACATGTCGGTCAGGCGCGGCAGGTTCGGCGTCAGTTCGTCGGCCGTCTCCTGGTCGGGCAGCTCGAAGGTCAGCTTCAGCTTCAGGAAGGTCGACTTGCCGTCGGCGGACTGCATGTTCACCACGATGTCCGGCAGGGTGTAGAACACCACGCCGTCGGGGCCTTCCTTGATGACCGGCGCGCCGGCGCCGCCGTCGGCCTTGGCGCCTTCGCCGCCCTCGCCGTGGCCGCCTTCCTTCTTCTCTTCCTTTTTCTTTTCCTTCTTCTCGCCATGCTCGCCGGCCGCGGCTTCGCCCTCGGCGGCCGGCTTCGGCTTCATCAGCAGGAAGGCCGTGGTCCCGCCGCCGATCAGCAGCACGAGCGCGCCGGCGGCCCCGGCGATCAGGATGATCGGCGGCTTCTTCTTGGCGGAAGCTTCACCCTCGACGGCGCCCTCTTCGCCTTCCGGGGCGGGAGCTTCCTTGGGCGGTTTCTTGGCCACGCGCGAGTTCCTTGAAAACTATGGGTCCTACTTGTGCGCGAGCATGGTTAACGATCTCTTTTGACGGCCATTTGGTCGCAGGCTGAATCTGCCCGGCGCATCCCCTCAAAGCGTCGCCGTTAACCACCCTCTTCGCTGATTTCATTGCGCTTTTCGAGTTGGCACGAGGATTGCTTGTAGGGTTTCGGCGCATTTGTCGCGCCAAACTGCGAGTTAATCGTCATGGACAACGCGCTGTATGTGGGCCTTTCGCGGCAGATGACGCTCCGTCGTGAGCTGGACATCGTCGCGAACAACATCGCCAACGCCAACACCACCGGCTTCAAGGTCGAGGACCTGATGGTCCGCACCGAGGCGGCCAAGCCCGCGCGCACCGCTGGCGGCCCCGCGCCGATCAAGTTCGTGATGGACGACGGCGTCGTGCGCGATTTCAAGCCCGGCGCCCTCAACCAGACGGGCGGCAGCCTCGACCTGGCCCTCGAGAACCAGGGGTTCTTCAAGGTCCAGACCGCCGAAGGCGAGCGCTACACCCGCGACGGCCGCTTCACGACCAACCCCGAAGGCGTGCTGACCACCCAGCAGGGCGCCCCGGTGCTCGACGACGGCGGCGGCCAGATCACCCTCGACCCGCAGCTGGGCGCCGTCACCATCGGCCGCGACGGCATCGTCAGCCAGGGCGCGGCCCGGGTCGGCAAGATCGGCGTCGCCCGCTTCTCCGACCTCTCCTCGCTGCGCAAGCAGGGCGACAACCTCTATCGCAACGCCGGAAACGAGACCCCGCAGTCGGCCACCGACGCGGTCATTCACCAAGGGATGCTGGAGGGGTCGAACGTCCAGCCCGTCCAGCAGATCACCAAGCTCATCGAGGTCAGCCGCGCCTACGAGAGCATCGCCAAGATGATGGACCAAACCGCCGAACTCTCGCGCTCCGCCGTCGAGCGTATGGGCAAGGTCCAGTAAGGGATTAACGACAGATGCAAGCGCTCCGCACCGCCACGACCGGCATGGCTGCACAGCAGCTGAACGTCGAGGTCATCTCGAACAACATCGCCAACATGAACACCATTGGCTACAAGCGCCAACGGGCCGAGTTCCAGGACCTGCTGTACCAGACGATCGAGCGCGCCGGCGCCCAGTCGTCGAGCGACGGCAACGTGGTCCCGACCGGCATTCAGATCGGCGGCGGCGTCAAGGCCGGCTCGGTCTACCGCATCACCGAGCAAGGCACCCCGACGGCCACCAACAACCAGCTGGACGTGGCCATTCAGGGCAAGGGCTACCTGCAGATCCTGATGCCCTCGGGCGAGACGGCCTACACCCGCGCCGGCAACTTCTCGACCAACGACCAGGGCCAGATCGTCACCGAGGACGGCTACACGGTGCAGCCCGGGATCACGATCCCGGAGAACGCCACGGCCATCACCATCGGCAAGACCGGCCTGGTGCAGGTCACGCTGGACGGCCAGGCCGACCCGCAGACCGTGGGCCAGATCGAGCTGGCCAACTTCATGAACGAAGGCGGCCTCGAGGCCATCGGCGACAACCTCTATCTGGAGACCGGCGCCTCGGGCGCGGCCAACGTCGCCGCCCCCGGCTCCACCGGCTTCGGCACCCTGCTGCAGAACTACACCGAAGCCTCGAACGTCGACGCGGTCAGCGAAATCACCTCCCTGATCGTCGCCCAGCGCGCCTACGAGATGAACTCCAAGGTCATCACCACGGCCGACCAGATGCTCCAGGCCACCTCGAACCTGAGGTCGTAAGCTCATGAAAAGCCTGCTCCTCGCCGCCGCCGCCCTGCTGATCGCCGCCCCGGCCGCCTTCGCCGGCCAGCCGGTCGACCTGCGCAACGACACCACCGACGCCGACGGCGTCGTCACCCTGGGCGAACTGTTCGAGGGCGCCGGCTCGGCCGGCGGCGTCGTGGTCGCCCGCCGCGCCGGCCCCAGCGTCGTGCTCGACGCCGCCCAGCTGCAGATGACCGCCCGCCGCAACGGCCTCGACTGGGCCAATCCCCAGGGCCTGCGCCGCGTCATCGTCCGCCAGGGCGTCGAGAACGGCGGCCAGCTGGCCGGCGCCGCCGGCGTCCAGCGCGGCAACGTGGAGGTTCTTGCCTATGCCCGCAGCCTCGCCGCCGGCGAGGTCGTGCAGCCCGCCGACCTGGTGTGGATCAAGGTCGCCGCCGCGCCCATGGATGCTCCCCGCGACGCCGACGCCATGATCGGCATGAGCGCCAAACGCCCGCTGCGCCAAGGCGCGGCCGCCGCCCTGCGCGACGTCTCCGCCGCCCAGGTCATCGCCAAGGGCGATGTTGTCGCAGTCACCTACGATTACGACGGCGTGGCCCTCACCTTGCAGGGCAAGGCCGTGACCGGTGCGGCCGTGGGCGAGACCCTCAGCATCCAGAACACCGCCAGCAAGAAGATCATCGAAGCGGTGGCCTCCGGCCCCGGTTCGGCCGTCGTCGGCCCTCAGGCGCAAGCCCTGAAGGCTCCCCGCAATTCCGTGCGCTACGCCGCCCGCTAAGAGAGCACAGAGATGTCCATGCGTCCCGCCTTCGTCGCCCTCGCCCTGCTCGCCCCGATCGCCGCCTGCTCCAGCGTCAAGGAGGCCGTGAAGGGCCCCGAGCTGGCCCCGGTCGGCTACCCCGCCTCGCTGGCTCCGATGACCCCCAGCTACGTCTCGGCCCGCGAACCGGCCCCGCAGGCCGCCTCGGCCAACTCGCTGTGGCGGGTCGGCGCCCGCGCCTTCTTCAACGACCAGCGCGCCAGCCGCGTCGGCGACATCGTCACCGTGCTGATCGAGATCGACGACAGCGCCAGCACCTCCAACACCAGCAAGTCCTCGCGCACCTCGTCGGGCACGGCGGGCCTGAGCAACTTCTTCGGCCTGGAGTCGAGCCTGGGCAAGGTTCTGCCGGGCGGTTTCGACCCGTCGAACGCCGTCAACAGCAACTCGGGCTTCTCCAACGCCGGCGCCGGCAGCGTCAGCCGCTCGGAAAAGATCAGCCTGACCATCGCCGCGGTCGTCTCGCAGGTCATGCCCAACGGCAACATGGTCATCCAGGGCACCCAGGAAGTGAAGACCAACAACGAGCTGCGCCAGCTGACGGTGGCCGGCATCGTGCGTCCGGAAGACATCTCCTCGGCCAACACGATCAAGCACACCCAGATCGCCGAAGCCCGCATCAGCTACGGCGGCCGCGGCGACATCAGCCGCGTGCAGAAGACCCCGGCCGGCCAGGCCCTGGTCGAGAAGTTCTCGCCGTTCTAAGCGCCTGAGAGCGGTTCCGGACAGGTCCGGCCGCTCGCGTACAAGCCCTTCCCGCTCGACCGCCTCAGGGTGGTCGGGTGGGATCGGCAGAAACCGCCTAGGCGGCGAAGCGTTCTCCTGACGAAGGAGATCCGCCGCCATGTCGTTCCGCCTGATCGCCGCCGCCCTGCTGACCGCCCTCGGGCTGGCCGGCTGCGCGCACGAGCGGGCGGCAAATTCCGCCTATGCCTGGGCCTATCTCAACGAGCCCGGCGAAGGTCCCAAGCTGGCCTACGGCCGCCCCTCCAGCGACGAGGTGCTGCTGATGCTGGCCTGCCCGACGGCGGGCGGGCCGGTCGAGGTCTCGGCCGGCGGAATCACGGGCGGCGCCATAGCGCTCGCCAGCCGCGACCAGACGTCGCGCCTGGCCGCGAAAACCGCCGACGACGGCGGAACCGGGCCCTTCCTGCTGGCCCGGACGAGCCCGCGCGACCCCGCGCTAGGCAATTTTCGCCGCACGGGCGATCTTTCAATCCTTAACGCCGGCAAGCGCCACAGCATCTCCGCCAGCGGGGACGAGCGCGGCCGCGTGAAGGCGTTCTTCGAGGCCTGCGGGGCTTAGACTGCCCCCCAAATTACCTTCTTCGCATGAGCTTCATTGGATAGCTCAGCATGAGAAGCTTCCAGCAGAGGCATCAACCCGCCGGCATTTTTCTCAACAAGCTCTCCAATGTGGAGACGCGGAAAGCGCTCCACATGCGGCCCCTCCTTGAGGCCGTAAATCGCGGCCTCGAGGAAGTAAGGTTCTCTTATATTGGGTATCGCGGCTGTTCCCCCTGCGTGTTCTGCATACGCGGGATGACCACACACCCGATTACGCAATACGCGAATAGGACCAAACACGGGGTCTTCATGGGGTTTTCCACCTTTGGCCGGTAGCTTTCCCACACGGGTACTAGAATGGATTATTAGGGCGGCATCCTGCTGGATAAAGAGCGCCTGAAGAAAGCCGTACGCGGCCAGTTTCCCCATACCCTGCTGAATGGGAAACCCTCGCCGCAACGATAAAATGGCTTCCTCCGCGTCCAAAATCGCGTCCGTCGCGCCATAAAATGCGTTCCGAACGGGCTCTGGACACATCCCAGGCCTATCCTCGTAGGAAGAGAATAGGCGATGAATACGAGTCCTTAGATCCCCGAGAATGCCCAGGCTCTTGGCGTGAACGTCTCCAAACCTAAAGACGTCTTCTCCAAGCAATTTAGGCCCGCCGCCCCGCGGCGCTGACATTGTCCATGCCCAGCGCCGACAGCGCCCCGTGCAGGATGCCTTCGGCGTCGAGACCGGCCTCGGCGTACATGACGTCGGGCTTGTCCTGGTCCTGGAACACGTCCGGAAGACCCAGCGTGCGGATCTTCAGGCCGCGATCAAGCGCGCCGTGCTGGGCCAGGGCCTGCAGCACGAAGGCGCCGAAGCCGCCCATGGCCCCCTCCTCCACCGTGACGATGGCCTCGTGCTCGCGCGCCAGGCGCAGCAGCAGGTCAAGGTCCAGCGGCTTGGCGAAGCGGGCGTCGCAGACCGTCGCGGAAAGACCACGCGCGGCCAGCAGGTCGGCCGCCTTCAGGCTTTCCGACAAACGCGTGCCGAACGAGACGATGGCGACGCTGGTCCCTTCGCGGACGATGCGGCCCTTGCCGATCTCCAGCGGCTCGGCGGGGCCGGCCGGCAGCTCCAGGCCCACGCCCTCGCCGCGCGGATAGCGGAAGGCGCTGGGGCGGTCGTCGATCTCGACGGCGGTGGCGACCATGCGGGCCAGCTCCAGCTCGTCGGCGGCGGCCATCAGCACCATGCCGGGCAGAGCCCCCATGAAGCCGATGTCGAACGAGCCGGCGTGCGTGGGGCCGTCGGCGCCCACCAGGCCCGCGCGGTCCATGGCGAAGCGCACCGGCAGGCGCTGGATCGCCACGTCGTGCACCACCTGGTCGTAGCCACGCTGCAGGAAGGTCGAATAGATCGCCGCGAACGGCTTCATGCCGTCGGCGGCCAGGCCCGCGGCGAAGGTCACCGCGTGCTGCTCGGCGATGCCGACGTCGAAGGTGCGGGTCGGAAAGGCCTTTTCGAAGATGTCCAGGCCCGTGCCCGAGGGCATGGCGGCGGTGATGGCGACGATCTTGTCGTCCTTTTCCGCCTGTTTCACCAGTTCCTGGGCGAACACCTTGGTGTAGCTGGGCGGGCCGGCGGCCGCCTTCTGCTGCTGGCCGGTGACGACGTCGAACTTGGCCACGGCGTGCAGCTTGTCGGCCGCGCCCTCGGCCGGGGCGTAGCCCTTGCCCTTCTGGGTGACGACGTGAACGAGGACCGGCTTTTCCTTGAATTCCCGGGCGTTCTTCAGCACCGAGACCAGGGCGTCCATGTCGTGGCCGTCGATCGGGCCGACATAGTGGAAGCCCAGCTCCTCGAAGAAGGTGCCGCCAGTGACCATGCCGCGGGCGTATTCCTCGGCCTTGCGGGCCGCGTCGCGGATCGGGGTCGGCAGCTTTTCCACCACCGTCTTGCCAAGCTTGCGCGCCTTGCGATAGGCGCCGCCCGAGACGAGGTTGGCCAGATAGGCGCTCATCCCGCCCACCGGCGGGGCGATCGACATGTCGTTGTCGTTGAGGATGACAGTCAGCTGGCGCGTGGCGTCGGTGGCGGCGTTCATCGCCTCATAGGCCATGCCCGCGCCCAGCGAGCCGTCGCCGATCACGGCCACGACGGCGTTGTCCTCGCCTTTCGCGTCGCGCGCGGCGCAGAAGCCCAGGGCCGCCGAAATCGAGGTGGCCGCGTGGGCCGCGCCGAACGGGTCGTACTGGCTCTCGGCCCGCTTGGTGAAGCCCGACAGGCCCCCGCCCTGGCGCAGCGTCTTGATGCGGTCGCGGCGGCCGGTGAGGATCTTGTGCGGATAGGCCTGGTGGCCGACGTCCCAGATCAGGATGTCCTTGGGCGTCTCGTAGACGTGGTGCAGGGCCACGGTCAGTTCGACCACGCCCAGGCCCGCGCCCAGGTGACCGCCGGTCGCGGAGACGGCGTCGATCGTCTCGGCCCGGACCTCCTGCGCCAGCTGCTTGAGTTCGGCGACCGACAGACCCCGCGTGTCGGCGGGCGAGGTGATCGAGTCGAGAAGAGGCGTTTGCGTCGGCATGTTCGTAGAAAGCGCGGTCAGTTGCGGCGGTCCAGCACGAAATCAACGCTGTCGCGCAGATGATCGGCCCTGTCGCCAAAGATATCGAGATGAGCCTTGGTCTGCGCGGCCAGAAGCTCGACGCGTTCCTTGGCGGCTTCGAGGCCCAGAAGGGTGACGTAGTTGGCCTTGCCCTTGACCGCGTCCTTGCCGCCCGCGGCCTTGCCCAGCAAGGCGACGTCGCCCTCGGCGTCGAGAATGTCGTCGACGATCTGGTAGGCCAGACCCAGGTCCTGGGCGAAGCCCATCAGGGCCGCGCGCTCGGCTTCCTTGGCCCGGCCGATGATCAGCGGGATCTCGAAGGCGAAGGCGATCAGGGCGCCGGTCTTCAGGCGCTGCATGCGCGCCACCGCGCCCAGGTCGTCGCGAACGCCCAAGAGGTCGATCATCTGGCCGCCGCACATGCCGCGCGCGCCCGAGGCGATGGCCAGCTTGCGCACCAGCTCCGAACGGACATGGCCGTCGTCGTGGGTGTCGGGGTGGGCCATGATCTCGAAGGCCGCCGTCTGCAGGGCGTCGCCCGCCAGGATCGCGGTCGCCTCGTCATATTGTACGTGCACGGTCGGGCGGCCGCGACGCATGTCGTCGTCGTCCATGGCCGGCAGGTCGTCGTGCACCAGGCTGTAGGCGTGGATGCACTCCAGCGCGCAGGCCGCCCGCAGCACCGGCCGCTCGGGCAGGTCGAACATCTTGCCGGTTTCCAGCGCGAAGAACGGCCGCAGGCGCTTGCCCGGACCCAGCGCCGCGTAGCGCATGGCCTCGGTCAGCCGGCTTTCGGGCCCGTCGGCGCGCGGCAGCAGCTCGTCGAGCGCCACGGTGACGATGTCGGCCGCCTGGGCGATGCGCTTGCCAAGGTCGCTCAAAACAGCTTTCCCCCGTTCGGCGCCGCGCGATCCACCGTCACGAGGACGACTTCGCCCTCGTCGTCGGGAAAGCCCAGGCAAAGGACCTCCGACATGAACGGGCCGATCTGGCGCGGCTTGAAGTTCACCACCGCCGCCACGCGGCGTCCGACCAGCTGGTCGATCGCGTAGTGGCGGGTCACCTGGGCCGACGAACGCTTGACGCCGATCGCGGGCCCGAAGTCGATCGTCAGCTTGTAGGACGGCTTGCGGGCTTCGGGAAAGGCCTGCGCCTGCGTGATCGTGCCGACGCGGATGTCCACGCGCTCGAAATCCTCGAACGCGATCGTCGGCGAGATCTTCGCGGCGGCCTGACCCATCAGGAGAACTCGGCCGGCTCGACGCCCGCGGCGCCGCCCTGGCCGAGCACGATCTTCTCGACCTTCAGGCGCGCGGCTTCCAGCTTCTTCTCGCAGTGGGCCTTCAGGGCCGCGCCGCGCTCGTAGATGTCGATCGACCGCTCCAGCGGCGCCTGGCCCGATTCCAACTCGGACACGATCTTCTCCAGCTCGGCCAGGGCCTGCTCGAAGCTCAGGGCCGAGAGATCATGCGCAGGGGAAGCGGCGTCGGTCATTTCTACTCCAGGGAGAAGCAGGCACCCTAGTTGGGCAGGCGCGTGCGGGCAACGGCTGTGAGGCTTCAGGAGCGCTCGAAACGCTTGACGCACCAGTATTGGAAGCCCTGGTCGAGCGTCTTCTTCAGGCCGCGCTTCTGCAGCGCCACGCCGATCATGGTGTTGAAGAAGCCATGGGCGACCAGCAGCACGTTCCTGCCGTCCTGCGACAGGGCGATCAGGGCGTCGGCGGCCGCGTCGGCGCGCACCTCGGCCTGCTTGCGGCTTTCCTGGCCCATGTGGTGATCGAAGAACCACCACCAGAAGCGCGAGAAGAAGCCCCACTTCTTGGGCGACAGCTTGATCCAGCTGGGCCAGGGCGGCGGCGGCAGCGGCGCTTCGATGAACATCGGATCGCGCGGGAAATCGCGCCCCCCGGCGATGGCCTGGGCGGTCTCGATCGAGCGGCGGCGGGTCGAGGAGATGATGACGTCGGCCTTGCGGGCGATGTCGAGCAGGCAGTCGGGCGGGGTCTGTCCGGCCAGCAGGCCGCCCTCCTCGTACAGCGCCCACCAGTCGCCATAGGCCTGGGCGCTGAAGTGGATCTTGCGCGACAAGGCGGGCTCGCCGTGGCGCGCCAGGACGATCGCCCCGTGTGGGCGGACCACGGGCGAGGCGGTCTGGTCGGCGGTCGGTGCGTCGGCCATTTTCCTCGACGGTCCGGCTCGCGCGAGGCGCGGCGCCGGGTCCCTATCCTTCCTGAAGCGCTCGAACATGCGCCTGGGCCGAACGGCCCAGCGCTTCGAGGTCGTACCCGCCCTCGAGCGAGGAGACAATACGCCCTCTGGCCCGACGGTTCGCGACGGCGACGATGGCCCGCGTCGCCCAGGCGAAGTCTTCGGCCTCAAGGCTTTGCTGCGCCAAGGGATCACGTAGGTGGGCGTCGAAACCGGCCGAGACCAGCACGAGGTCGGGGGCGAAGGCGTCGACCCGCGCCATCAGCCCGTCGAACGCCTTGCGCCAGGATTCGCGGGCCGCGCCGGGCGCCACCGTGGCGTTGACGATGTTGCCGACCCCGGTCTCCGACGGATCGCCGGTGCCGGGATAGAGCGGCGACTGGTGGATCGAGGCCACCATCACCGTCGGGTCGTTCTCGAACGCCGCCTGGCTGCCGTTGCCGTGATGGACGTCGAAATCGACGATCGCCACCCGTTGCAGGCCGCTGGCCTGGGCGACGCGGGCGGCCACCGCCACGTTGGAGAACACGCAGAACCCCATGGCCGTGCCCGGTTCGGCGTGATGGCCGGGCGGCCGCACGGCGCAGAAGGCCCGGCTCCCCTCCCCGCTCGCCACATGACGCACGGCCGCCGCCACCGCCCCGGCCGCCCGCCGCGCGGCGATCAGGCTGCCCGTGGACATCACCGTGTCGGGGTCGAGGGCGTGGATCCCCGCGTGCGGCGCGGCGGCGAAGATCGAATCGACGAAGGCGGCCGGATGGATGCGCAGCAGGTCAGCCGGATCGACCAGCGGCGCCTCGAACGGCTCCAGGTCGAGGCCGGCCTCGTCCTCCAGCGCGTCGATCACCGCCTTGAGACGCGCCGGGCTCTCCACATGGCCGGGCCCCGGCCGGTGGTCGAGCATGTCGGCATGGGTGAACAGCGAGACGGCCATGGAACGAGGTTATGCCGGATGAGGCGCGGGAGCCAAGCGGGGCCGGATTCTCGTCCCCTCTCTCTTAGAGAGAGGGAGGGGCCCGCCGCGAAGCGGTGGGAGGGTGAGTGGTTTCGCCGCCCACAGGAAAATCCCAATTCCTCTGCTTGAGACCGCAGGAAAGCCGCTCTCATGCTTTTGCATGGACAGGACCGCCTACGCCCGCCGCCTTCGCCAAAGCCAGACCTTGGCGGAGAAGACTCTGTGGGCGCTCGTCCGCAACCGCCGCCTCGCCGGCTTCAAGTTCATGCGGCAGATTGCGATCGACCGCTATTTCGCGGACTTCGTCTGCGAGGCGGGCAAGCTCATCGTGGAGCTCGACGGCGCGGCTCATGACGGTCGTGAGGTCTATGACGATCATCGTACCGACACGCTGGAGCGGATTGGGTACGTGGTTCTCAGATTCCCCAATGAACGGGTCTTGGCGGACCCCGGCGGGACCGCCGCCGATATCCTGGCCGCGCTCCGATCGGAGAGGTCGTAACCACTCACCCTCCCACGCCTTCGGCGTGGGCCCCTCCCTCTCTCTAAGAGAGAGGGGATCGCGGCATTGGCCCCTCCTAAACCCCCGCCTTCGCCGCCGGCCGCGCGTTCATCTCGTCCAGCCAGCGCTTGACGTTGACCAGCGCCGGATCCGGCCGGAACCGCACCATCCGGGCGAAGTCGATACCCGTCACCGCCAGGATGTCGGCGATGGTCACCCGGTCGCCGGCGATGAACGGGCTGTCGGCCAGGCGGCGGTCCAGCACCTTGATGCCCTTCTCGGCGGCGGCGCGGTTGTTGGCGGCCACTTCGGGGACCTGGGTCTCGATCGCGGCCAGGGCCGGATGGCTGTGGCGCACGGTCAGCATCAGGGGCGTGGCCACCAGCATCTCGGCCCGCCTGGCCCACATCTCGATGATCGCCGTCTCGCGCGGATCGGCGCCGAACAGGTTCGGCTCGGGATAGACGCTTTCCAGATAGCGGCAGATGGCCACCGACTCGGTGATCGTGGTCCCGTCGTCCATCTCCAGCGCGGGCACGTTGGGCAGGCCGGCCCTGGCCATGTAGTCGGGCGTGCGGTGCTGGCCGGAGAAGATATCGACCTCGACGATCTCGACGTCCTCGATCCCCTTCTCGGCCATGAACCACCGCACCCGGCGCGGATTGGGCGCGCGACGGCTGTCATAGAGCTTCAACGAAAAATCCTCCCGGTTTTGGCCGGGAGGATCGTTCGTTTTCGTAGCGGAAGGAAAGAGCCTTACAGCCCGAACAGCGCCCGCGGCATAAGGCCGATCAGCGAACCGGTCAGGCAGGTGGCCAGGAAGCCGGCCAGCATGGCCTTCCACACCAGGCTCAGCACTTCCTGGCGACGCTGGGGCACCAGCACCGAGAAGCCGGCGACGTTCATGCCGACCGAGCCGATGTTGGCGAAGCCGCACAGCGCATAGGTCATGATCATCCGCGAGCGCTCGTCGAGCGTGGCCGCGCCGGTCTTGGCCATCTGGATGAAGGCGGTGAACTCGGTGAGGATCAGCTTGGTGCCCAGCAGGCCGCCGGCGGCGCCGGCTTCCTTCCAGGGAATGCCCATCGACCAGGCCAGCGGCGAGAACACCACGCCCAGGCCGCGCGTCAGGCTCAGCGGCTGACCGCCGATGGCCGGCAGCATGGCCAGGAACTTGTCGAGCATGGTGGCCAGGGCCACAAACACGATCAGGGTCGCGCCGACGTTCAGCGCGATCTGCAGGCCGTCGGTGGTGCCCTTCATCACGGCGTCGATCGAGCTGCCGTAGGTCTTGTCCTCGGTGGCCAGATCGAGATCGCCGCCCTTTTCCAGCGGATCCGACGGCACGACGATGCGGGCCAGCAGCACGCCGGCCGGGGCCGAGATGATCGAGGCGGTCAGCACGTGGGCCGCGGCGTTGGGCAGCACGTCGGCCAGGATGGTGGCGTAGGCCACCATGGTCGAGCCGCTGACGCAGGCCATGCCGACCGTGATCAGCATGAAGAGTTCCGAGCGGCTCAGCTTGTCGAGATAGGCGCGGATGAAGATCGGGCCTTCGATCTGGCCCATGAAGATGGTGGCGGCGGTGGCCAGGGCCGGCGGGCCGCGCAGGCCCAGGGTCTTCTGGAACACGAAGCCGAAGCCTTGGGCGGCCCACTTCAGGATCTTCCAGTGCCACAGCAGCGCCGACAGGGCGCAGACCACCAGGATCACCGGCATCACGCGGAAGGCGAAGATGAAGCCCGCGCCCGGATTGCTCACCGGATAGGGCTGGTCGCCGCCGGCCAGGAAGCCGAACACGAAGGCCGTGCCGGCCTGGGTGGAGGCGCCGAGGCCCTCGACCGCGCCGTTGACGCCGCGCAGCATCTGCTGGGCCTGAGGCAGGCCGAACAGGAGCACCACCAGGCCGACCTGGATGATCAGGGCGCCGACGGCCAGCACCCACGGGAAGCGCTTGCGGTTTTCGGAGACGAGCCAGCAGAGGCCCAGGGTGAGCGCCAGGCCGGCGAGGGCCTGGACGTTCTCAGGACGGAAAAGCAACGGCAGAACCTTGAATTATGTAGCGACGCCCCCGCGACGCCGACCAAGGGGCCAGTTTGTCCAACACAAGCGCGTCCGGCGCAAGCGGCTTGCTTAACCTTTGGCGTCGCGGGCGCCGGCGCCTCTCGGGCGAACAATCACCGCCGAATTGCAGTCACGTCCGCTCTCCCTTCCCGTTGGCGGATGGGGGAAGGGTCGGGGATGGGGGTGACGCGGCGGTTCAGCCGGCAAGGCCCGAGCCACCCCCACCCAACCCTCCCCCATCGAGGGGGAGGGCTTCAGTCCGATCAGGCGGCGATGTTCACCGACTGGGTCGAGGTCGAGCTGCTGGAGCTGTCGTCGCTGGCGGTGCTGGTGGTCATCGCATCGGCCAGCTGCTGAAGCAGCTTCTGCATCATCTCGGACGCCAGGTTCGAGCTGGACAAGGTGTCCATCACGCTGGAAGCGCTGTCGGAGCTCGGATCCAGCAGGCTGGAGAATTCCGTGCTCGACAGGCTGCCGTCGCCGTCGCTGTCGGCCGCCGAGATCAGGCTGGAGGCGGCGGAGGCCGCGTCGCTGCTGTCGGTGTCGGCCGCGGCCAGTTCAGCAGCCGAGACGGTGCCGTCCTGGTTGGTGTCGAGGGCGTCGAACACCTGGCTGGCCGCGGCTGCGCCGCCGGCGCCGCCACCACCGCCGCCGCCTTCACCACCGCCCGCGCTATCGCTCGGTGGAGGTCCGGGCGGCGGACCGCCCATCGGGCCCGCGCCGCCCGAAGCCTGGGCCAGGGCCGCGAACTCGTCGCCCGACAGCGTGCCGTCGCCGTCGCTGTCGCCGTCCGAGATCAGGCTCTCGACGGCCGACGACACGTCGTCCGACTCGCCGAGCGCGCTGCTCAGGGCCGTGGTCAGCTCGTCGCTCGACAGGGTTCCGTCGGCGTCGGTGTCGAGGGATTCGAAGATCCCCTGCCCGCCGCCCATTCCCCCCATCTGGCTCGCGCCGCCTTCCTGCATGGAAAGCAGCGAGCCGAGGGTTTCGGAGCTGAAACTTTCGCCGCTGGAGCCTTGCGAGCTCATGGCCGGCGGGGGCGGCGGCGGGGGTGAACCGCTGCCGACCTGCATTTCTTGCCCAGTGGACGAGCCACTGGACGACGACGTGGCGCTGGCCGCGGACGTCGTTGAGGAGCTGCGCATCGACTGCAGCAGCTGCTGCATGATCGAAGAACTGCTCAGGCTGGAAACGCTCAAGGCGATTTCTCCTGGTGCCGGTGGACGCGCACGAAGCGCGAGAAACGCGCGCCCTTGCCCCGGGCGCGCTCCGACACCAGCGAAAAACATTCCACATTTCAGCGTGTTGCAGGGATGAAATGTGAACCATCCCGATCCTTCTCCCCTTGCGGGAGAAGGTGGCGGCCGAAGGCCGACGGATGAGGGGTCGCACAAACGCAAAACGCCGCGACGGCCGATCGGCTGTCGCGGCGTTCGATGTCTGAGAGACCCCTCACCCGACCCTGCTCCGCAGGGCCACCCTCTCCCGCAAGGGGAGAGGGGTCAGGATCATTTCCCCGAGACCAGTTCCTTCACCAGCGCCTCGCGGCCGTAGACCTTGGTCAGGGCCTCGGTGATCGCCGCCGTCGAGACCACCACGGTGCGGTTGATCGAGCCGTCATAGCCGAAGGCGCCGCCCAGCGAGTGGATGTTGCCGTCGAAGGCGGCCCCGATCACCCGGCCCTTGGCGTCGATCACCGGCGAGCCGGAATTGCCGCCGATGATGTCGTTGGTGGTGACGTAGTCGTAGACCGTCTTGGGGTTCAGCTTGTCCTTGGCGGCGATCCAGCGCGGCGCGGCCTCGAAGGGCTCGGCGCCGGTGACGCGGTCGTAGAAGCCGGCGAAGTCGGTGAAGGGCGTGATCGTGCGGCCGCGATGGGTCCAGCCGGCGACCTTGCCGTACGACAGGCGCAAGGAGAACGTCGCGTCCGGATAGACGCTGTCGCCCAGCACCGCGAAGCGGGCCTTGGCGATGCGCTCGGCCGCCGCGTCGGTAGGCGCGGTGACGGTGGCCTCATAGGTCTTGCGCACCTCGCGGCCCGCGCCTTCGGTCTTCAGCACGAACTGGATCATCGGGTCGTCCGAGGCCTGGACGGCGGCCAGCCCCCCGTCCCACAGCGCCTTGCGCACGGCCGGATCGGCCAGCTTGCTGCCGGCGACCAGGCGGGCCGACAGGCCCTCGGGGCTTTCCTTGCCCAGCAGCAGCTTCACCGCCGGCGCGTCGGCGGTCAGGTACTCGCGGGTCTTCAGCAGCCAGTGCTCGAGATAGAGCTGCTCCAGCGGCGCATCGACCGGCTTGACGTCCAGCAGGCGCTTCTCGGCCAGCGGCAGGCGCGTGTCGGCATATTCCGGCAGGCGCTCGGCCGAGGGCTTGGCGCGCTCCTGAGCGCCGCGCACCAGCGTGCGGGCGTAGCCGTAGAGGTCCGAGCCGCCGCCGGCCGAGGTCTCCAGCTGGCGCATGGCCACGAACTGGTCGGCGAGCGCGACCTGCGCCTTGTCGATCTCGCCCCACGGATCGCCGATCTCGGCCGAAAGCTTCGGATCGGCCGCGACCTTGGCCTTCAGGTCGGTCTCGGCGGCGCGCTTGGCGTCCATGAACTTCTTGTCGCTGAGCACGAACTGCTGGCCGAAGAACACCTTGAAGCTGTTCTCCACCCCGGCCAGCGGCTGGTTGGCGATGCGCTTGTTCTCTTCGCTCCGCTCGCCGAACTGGATCAGGCGGCCGCGCATCTCCGAGCGCTGCAGCTGGCCGACCGGGATGATCAGGTCGCGGTTGGTCTCCAGCTGCGAGACGGTCAGCTGGCGCTGGGTGGTGCCCGGATTGCCGGCCACGAAGGTCGGCTCGCCCTCGACCGGGGCGGTGGCGCGCCAGGTCAGGTGATTGGGCGTCACGGCGGGCTTGCCGTCCTCGTACAGGCGCAGGAAGGCGCTATCGAGGTTGAAGCGCGGGAAGTTGAAGTTGTCCGGGTCGCCGCCGAAGAAGGCCGTGGCGTATTCCGGCGCGAACACCAGGCGCACGTCGGCGTAGCGGCGGTACTTGTACACCTTGTACTGGCCGCCCCGGTAGAAGCTGATGGTCTGGCAGCGCAGGGTCTTGTCCTGGCCGCAGGCGGCCAGCTCGGCGGTGGCGAAGGCGGCGTCCCGCGCCTTGACGAAGTCCTGGCCGGTCTTGCCCGCGCCCGCGGCCTTCACCTGGTCGGTGACGTCGACGATCGACAGCAGCACCTCGGCCTGCATGCCCGCGCACTTCAGTTCTTCCTCGCGCGCGCCGGTCAGGAAGCCGTCCTTGACGTAGTCCTTGCCCTCGCTCGACAGCGACTGCGAACAGTCGGCCACGCAGTGGTTGTTGGTCAGGACGAGGCCCTGCCCCGACACCACCGAGGCCGAGCAGCCCGTGGTCAGGCGCACGGCCGAGGCGCGCACGGTGTCGAGCCACTTCTGGTCGATGTCGACGCCGTAGGTCTGCTTGACCTTGGCCGAGGGGAAGTTGTCGAAGGTCCACATCCCCTCGTCGGCCTGGGCGGCGCCGGCGGCCGCGAACGAGAGCACCAGGGCCGAGGCGGCCAGAGTCGAAATCTTCATGAGGCGTCCTTGCCTAACGCGTGTCCCTGACGCGGATGATTACCCGGGCGTCGCCGATGCCGATACCGGCGTACAATGTAACACCTCATAGCCAAGCCGAACCGCCGCCGCCAGCCCTGTTTCGCCAGCCCTGTTTCGGATGTCGGCGTGCCGACGCAACAAACGTGCTCCCACACGGCGTTTCGTCGCAGGGATTTAGCTTACCCCGATTTAACTTGGCCGCACGGCGATCCCACTGTTCTCCTACAACCGTGAATTGGGGGAGCGGTCCGTAATGTCGTTGGCCTTGGCCACGTTGCTGTACGAGTGGCGTCGATACATGGCGGCCGTCGTCGCCCTGGCCTTCTCGGGCCTGCTGGTGCTGGCGCAGGTCGGCATGTTCGTCGGCATCGGCAAGGGCTTCACCGCCCAGATCGACCGCGCCCGCGCCGACATCATGGTGCTGGGCCCCGGCGCCAAGGCGCTGTTCGGCGGCCCCTCGGGCCTGCCCCGCCGGATGATCCCGCTGGTCTACAGCCACCCCGAGGTGATCCAGGTCGCCCCGCTCGACGGTTCGGGCGGCCGCTTCCAGAACATCCTGTCGCCCGAGGAGACGGCCAAGGCCGAGGCCCGCGCCAAGCGCGGCGAAAAGGGCGGCAACGGCCGCAAGACCGAGTTCGTCAACGTCACCGTCATCGACGCCATCCCCGGCTACGTGACCGTGCCGACCGACTACACCAGTTCGATGATCGAGGCCCTGCGCCGCCCCTACGCCGTGGCCGTCGATCAGACCGCGCTCAAGCGGCTGGGCGTCAAGAAGGGCGACAAGGCCCTCTACAACGGCAAGACCATCACCATCGGCGTGGTCACCACCGGCTATCCCAACATCATCCAGCCCACCCTGGTGATGTCACGCGACACCCTGCGCATGCTGGGCGAGGCCGACACCGGCCAGCGCGTCGGCCCGCTGATGGTGCAGATCCGCGACCCGGCCCACGCCGAGGTCGTCGCCGCCCAGCTCAACAAGAAGGCCGACGGCAAGTTCCGCGCCTGGACCCGCCAGGAACTGGCCGACGCCAATTCCGGGGCCATGCTGGAGGACCAGATCATCGGCATCATGCTGGGCTTCTCGGCGTTCCTCGGCCTGTTGATCGGCGTGGCCATCACCTGGCAGACCCTGCGCGGGGCGATCATGGCCAACATCAAGGAGTTCGCCTCCCTGCGGGCCCTGGGCGTCTCCATGGGCGACCTGCGCAACATCGTCATGGAGTTGTCCTTCTGGGTCGGGATCGTCGGCGTGTTCGCCGCGGGCCTGCTGACCTGGCTGGTCAGCCTGCTGGCCGTCGCCGGCGGCGTGCCGATGTACTTCCCGCCGGTGCTGGTCGCGGTCGTCGCCGTCTTCCTCGTCGTCATCGCCATGCTGTCGGGCTTCCTCTCGCTCGGCGTCCTCAAGAACAGCCAACCCGCGGACCTGCTGCGATGAGCGGAAACAACAACGCCCACAAGCGCGGCGAGACCGCCCTGGCCGCCAAGGGCCTGGTCAAGCGGTTCAAGACCGGCCGCACCTTCATCGAGGTGCTCAAGGGGGTCGACTTCAACGCCCGCCACGGCGACGTGACCATGGTCATGGGCCCCTCGGGCTCGGGCAAGTCCACCCTGGTGGCGGCGCTGTCGGGCCTGCTCAAGCCCGACGAGGGCCACGTCTCGGCGCTGGAGGCCGACGACCTGTGGGCGCTGCCGCCGGGCCGCATCGACCGCTTCCGCCTGGATCACTGCGGCTTCATCTTCCAGGGCTTCAACCTCTTCCCCGCCCTCACCGCCAAGCAGCAGGTGATGACGGTGCTGAAGTACCAGGACGTCGGCCCGGGCGAGGCCGCCCGCCGCGCCCAGGCGGCGCTGGAGTCCGTGGGCCTTGGCCCCCGCGTCAACCAGCGACCGTCGGAACTGTCGGGCGGCGAGAAGCAGCGCGTGGCCATCGCCCGGGCGCTCGCCAAGAACCCCAACCTGATCTTCGCCGACGAACCGACCTCCGCCCTCGACGGCAAGAGCGGCGAGACGGTGATCAAGCTGCTGCGCGCGGCCGCCACCGAGCGCGGCGCGGCGGTGATCTGCGTGACCCACGACCCGCGGCTCGAGGCCTATGCCGACCGCGTCATCCACATCGAAGACGGCCGGATCCTGGACGACGTGCGCCGCACGCCGGACGCCGATCCCGCGCCGCTCAGCCACTGATTTCCCGGGGGAAGTTCCACATGCCCAGGTTCCTGCGCCGTCCGGCCTTCTGGATCGTCATCGTCGTCATCGGCCTGCTCGGGGGCGGCTTCTTCTACGTGAAGGGCCAGGCCGCCGAGAAAAAGAAGAAGCTCGAGGTCGCCGCCGCCCAGGAGGAGCCCTCCCCCTACGCGGCCATCGCCAACGGCAAGGCCGACGTCGAGGGCGGCGTGATCCAGGTGGCCGCGCGCCGCCAGGGCATCGTGCGCCAGGTGTTCGTGCAGGAAGGCGATGTCGTGGTCGCCGGCCAGCCCCTGGCCAAGCAGGAGGACGACGAGCCGCGCCTGGCCGCCCAGACCGCCGCCGCCAACCTCGCTTCGGCCCGCGCCCAGCTGGCCCTGCACCAGGTGCAGCTGCGCACCGCCCAGCGCGAGTACAAGCGCCTGCAGAACCTGTCGGCCTCCAACTTCGTCGCCGCCCAGCGCCTCGACCAGGCCAGCGACCAGATCGCCCAGGCCCAGGCCAATATCGGCGCCCAGCAGGCCGCCATCGCCGTCGCCACCGCCCAGGTCGGCCAGGCCAACTTCACCCAGGAGCTGACGGTGATCCGCGCGCCGGCCAACGGCCGCATCGCCCGCCGCTACGCCAATCCCGGCGCCGGCGCCTCGACCCTCAACGTCACCTCGATGTTCGATCTTGAGCCCGACACCCAGCGCATCGTCCGCGCCGAGATCGTCGAGGCCGACCTGCCCAACGTGAAGCCCGGCCAGGAGGTCGAGATCCAGCCCGAGAGCGACCCCGACAAGGTCTATGTCGGCCGCGTCCTGCGCCGCGCCGCCGTCTTCGGCGCCCGCAAGCTGGCCTCCGACGACCCCAGCCAGCGCAGCGACGAACGCGTCGTCGAAGTCGTCGTCAGCGCCGACGGCGCCCCGCTGCTGGTCGGCCAGCGCGTGCTGGTGAAGTTCATGAAGCCCGGCAAGAAGGCCGGCGCCAAACGCGACAAGCCGACCGCTCCGGTGGCCGGCGGCCTGACCAAGCCGAAGAAGACGTAAGAAGCCGCTGAGCGGATCAACCCTCCGCTGCGGTTTCGGCGTGCAAGAGCCGCTCCTCAACGAACCCGACTAAGTACTCGTCGGCGGGAGGCAGAACGCCTTCACTTCGCATGGCGGTGAGCTCACGGAGTATGATCGCCCATGCCTGAGCGGGATGGGGACTGAGCGGCGCCAACCGCGAAAGACTAGCGAGCACATCACGCCGAAGCGTCATGTTCGTAGGGTCCTCACTCGCCAGCCGTTGGCGAATGGCCAATCCTTCCTGATAACGCTTCGATGCCCCGGCCCGATCACTGGACGCCAAGAGCATATCACCGACCTTGTTCAGGCTTACGGATAGATCCCGTGAAATCTCTCCGTTCGCCGGATCCAGGGCAGCCAACCTAAGGCGGATTTCGAGGCTAGCCTCGTAACGCGATAGCGCCCCCGAAAAGTCCTTTCGAGCCCCGAGCACGTCGCCGACCTTTTCCAAGCTGACCGACACATCTCTGTATCGATTACTATTGGTCGGATCTGACGCCGCCAGCACTTGATCAATCTCTAAGCTCTCCTCATAGTGATCTAGAGCCTCCACAAGATCATTGCGCATTCTCAGCACATCACCGACCTTGTCCAAACTCACCGACACATCTCGAGACCGCTCGCGATTGGTCGTATCAGACAACGCTATCTTCCGAGAAATTTTTAAACTCTCGTTGTACTGTGATAGCGCTCCCACAAGATCATTCGTCGCCGTCAGCACATCGCCAACCTTCTCCAAGCTCACCGACATATCCCGTGCGCGCTCGACATTCGTTGGCTCCGCCGCAGCCAATTGACGACGGATTTCTAAGCTCTCCTTGTATCGAGCCAGCGCTCCGGCGAGCTCATTGCGAGCCACCAACACGTCACCGATTTTGTTCAGGCTCACAGACACGTCCCGCGCCTGCGCCGCCCCACTCGCGTCCGACAACGCTAAACGGCGGATTTCCAAGCCATCCTCGTAGCTCGCAAGCGCGCCTGTAAGATCATTTCTCATCATCAATACGTCGCCCACCTTGTTAAGGCACAGCGATACGTCCCTGATAGCGTCAGCAGTCGGATTTAAGGCAGCCAGCCGGCGATGAATCTCTAGGCTCTCCTGGTACAGCACCGACGCTCCGGTAAGGTCATTGCGTACCTTCAACACGTCTCCGAGCACATTGGAGGCGACGCCTCTCTCCCAGCTCTCAGCATCGGTCATCGCCCGCGTGTCGCGCGCCAGTTCGAAAGCCGCTTCGGTTCTATGGGCATCCCTGAGCAGACCGCAAAGCAGAACTCTGGTCCAGAAGTCGCCAGGTTCCAGTCGGAGCGCCTCCTTGTAAGTCTCGATCGCCTTCGCCACAGAGTAGAGAGATTGCAACGCGCCCAATTCGCGATGACGTGCGGCTCCTTCTCGTCGATTGGCGGCGATTGCCGTGAGCAAGGCTTCTTCAGTCTTTTCGACAGCGCCTGCGCCATGCCGAACGGCCTCATCGACCGCCGCGCGGATCGCGGGCTCCGCACTCTCGGCAACCGCGGCGATTTGAGCCATGACTTGCGGGCCGACCTGAGGCCCAACGCCCTCCCCCTCATCTCTTGCCGCGAAAGCCACCACCAGAGCTTCAACCCGCCGTAGCGCTTCCCCCTGGCTGGCGAGCGCCTGCTGCATATCGCCGAACCCGCCAGCCATCTGAATACGCGTCCGCTGACCATCAGCGATCACGTCCCGCCGTCCAGCAGATCGCTCGTCGAAAAAACCCTTGAGCTGCAGCGCATTCGCCAGCGCTCCGACGGCCGCGACACCGAAAAGCCCCCAGGTCGAGGCGCTGGAAAAATCGCTCCAGCCTTGCGAAGTCCAGCAACTGCCGGCGAGGCACGTCACGGTCGCCACACCGGCAACCCCCGCCCCCATCGCCTTGTTCATAGCCGTCATCGCGCGCCCTCCGCCGACAACTCAACCATGCCGGTCAAGCCCCGACAACCCGCCCTTGACGCCCCCTCCCCGCCGCCGCACAAACGCGCGAAACCAAACACGCGTTTGAGGGAGACTTAGGGCATGGCGGACGACATTCGCTTCGACGGTCAGGTGGCGATCGTCACGGGCGCGGGCGGCGGGCTCGGGCGTCAGCACGCCCTGGAACTGGCCCGGCGCGGGGCCAAGGTGGTGGTCAACGACCTGGGCGGATCCGTCGACGGCTCGGGCGGCTCGTCCGACGCGGCCAAGGCCGTGGTCGCCGAGATCGAGGCCTTCGGCGGGCAGGCGATCGCCCACGGCGCCTCGGTGACCGACGACGCCGGCGTCGCCGATCTGGTGAAGACCACGATCGACACCTGGGGCCGCATCGACATCCTGGTCGCCAACGCCGGCATCCTGCGCGACAAGACCCTGACCAAGATGGAGCTGGCCGACTTCGAGGCCGTGATCCAGGTCCACGTCTTCGGCACCTTCAAGCCGATCAAGGCCGTCTGGGACATCATGAAGGCCCAGAACTACGGCCGCATCGTCGTCACCACCTCGTCCTCGGGCATGTACGGCAACTTCGGCCAGTCCAACTACGGCGCGGCCAAGATGGCGGTGCTGGGCCTGATGAACACGCTGAAGCTCGAAGGCGCCAAGAACAACGTCAAGATCAACGCCATCAGCCCCGTGGCCGCCACCCGCATGACCGAGGGCCTGATGCCGCCGGAAGTGCTGGAGAAGCTGAAGCCGGAATACGTGACCCCCGGCGTCGTCTACCTGGTGTCGGAAGACGCCCCGACCGGCGCGATCCTGACCGCCGGCGCCGGCGCCTTCGCCCTCTCGCGCATCTTCGAGACCGAAGGCGTCTATCTGGGCGAAGGCGGGCTGTCGGCCGAGGAAGTCCGCGACAGCTGGGAGCAGATCACCGCCGAGCCGGGCCAGCAGGCCTATTTCAACGGCGGCGAGCAGGGCCAGAAGTTCTTCAGAAAGCTCGCCGGCGGCTGAAGCTTCCCCTAGGTAAAGCATTACGGCGCGGGCGCGGGATCCAGGTCTCGCGCCCGTCGCTTTTCAAAGCTGACAAAATTGTCAAAAGAGCGCCATTCGCGATTTAGGCGAATACATGGCTTTACCTAAGGGAAGCCAGCGTTTCTGACGTAACGACGAATAGAGTGAGGCCTAAAAGCCGCCATTTCTTTGACGCGATGAACAAAATTCACCGCGAAGCGAATAAATAGCAACGTTTTTTGAAAAGATCAGTTAGAGGCGACAGCAACCTCCAGCGCTGCAAGGCGTTTGGCGGACCGAACAGCCTCCCCAAGCTCCCTTAGAAGGTGCGTCAGTCATGTCTCTCTCGCGTAAGCTCCTGGCCGCCGGCGCGGCCGTCGTCGCCCTCGCCGCCGCCTCGCAAGCCTCGGCCTCGGGCTTCTACCTGCAGGAACAATCGGTCCGCGGTTCGGGCCGCGCCTATTCGGGCGAAGTCGCCGACACCGGCGCCGCCAGCCTGTGGTGGAACCCGGCCGCCATCGCCAGCGTCGAGCACGCCGAAGTCTATGGCGGCCTCCACGCCATCCTGGTCAACTCGGACGTCAAGAACACCGGTTCGACCATCACCCGTCCGGGCCAGGCGACCACCGCCATCAGCGGCGAAACCCGCGAGAGCAACCCGATCCTGAACGGTCTGCTGCCGAACTTCGCCGGCGCCTGGCGCCTGAACGACAAGATCGTCGTCGGCCTGTCGACCGCCGCTCCGTACAACTTCACCACCAAGTACGGTGAAGGCAACTTCGCCCGCTACGACGCCCTGAAGTCGCGCCTGACCTCGATCGACATCCAGGGCACGGTGGCCTACCGCCTGACCGACCAGATCGACCTGGGCGTCGGCGTCAGCGCCGAATACGCCGACGCGAACCTGACCAACGCCCTGCCGCAGGTCTCGCCGCTGCTGGCCGACACCGGCCGCCAGTCGCTGACCGGCGACGGCTGGGACTACGGCTGGACCGTCGGCGGCCAGTTCCGCCCGACCTCGACCCTGACCGTCGGCGCCAGCTACCGCTCGAAGATCGAACACACCCTGAAGGGCCAGGTGACGATCGCGGGCCTGAGCAGCGTCCTGGCCGCCAGCAACGGTTCGTTCGACGGTGAAGCCACCATCACCACCCCGTGGATGGCCACCCTGGGCGCCCGCTGGGCCGTGACCCCGAAGACCACGCTGAACGCCTCGGTCAGCCGTATCGGCTGGAGCGAGTTCGACGCCATCCGCGTCACCCGCGCCGCCGGCACCACCGTGATCGACCAGGACTACAAGGACATCACGACCATCGCCATCGGCGTCGATCACCAGCTGACCCCGCGCCTGACCCTGCGCGGCGGCGTCCAGAAGGACCCGACCCCGACGCCGGAAAACGGCCGCACCGCCCGCGTGCCGGACGGCGACCGCATGCTCTACGCCGTCGGCGCCACCTGGGCCGCCAAGCCGAACCTGATGCTCGACGTCGGCGCCAGCTACATCGACTTCGACAAGGCCGTGATCACCCGCACCGACGTCTCGTACGCCGGCACCGCCGCGGCCACGACGACCGTCCTGAAGGGCGAAGCCACCGGTTCGGGCGCCGTGCTCTCGACCGGCGTCCGCTGGACCTTCTAAGGCTTTCCAGCCTCGCGAAAACGGAAAGGCCGCCCGGATCGCTCCGGGCGGCCTTTTTGTTTGTCCGGGGGAGACCCCCTCCGGCCCTCTGGGCCACCTCCCCCAGAGGGGGAGGATTACGCGGCGCAGATGCTCCCCCTCTGGGGGAGCTGTCGCGAAGCGACTGAGGGGGTTTTAGCCCCCGACCGTCGCCCAAACCGCCTTGGCCGCCTGCACGAACGCCTTGGCCGCCGCGCTGTCCGGCGCGGCCAGCACCACCGGCCGCCCGGCGTCGCCGGCTTTGCGCACGGCCATCTCGATCGGCACCTGGGCCAGCACCGGCACGCCCAGCGCCTCGGCTTCCGCCACCCCGCCGCCCGAGCCGAAGATCGGGATCGGCGCGCCGGTCGCCGGGTCGGCGAAGAAGGCCATGTTCTCGATCAGGCCCAGGATCGGCGTCGCGGTCTTGGCGAACATCGCCGCCGCGCGGCGAGCGTCGATCAGGGCGATCTCCTGCGGGGTGGTGACCAGCACCACCCCGTCGATGCGCAGCTTCTGCACCAGGGTCAGGTGGATGTCGCCGGTGCCCGGCGGCAGATCGACGACCATCACGTCCAGCGGCTCGGCTTCGCTGCCCCAGGCCACGTCGTGGATCAGCTGGCGCACCGCCGACGAGGCCATCGGCCCGCGCCAGATCATCGCCCTGCCTTCGTCGACCATGAAGCCGATCGACATCAGCTTCACGCCGTGGGCCTCGAGCGGCAGCAGCTTCTTGTCCTCGAAGGTCGGCTCGCCGTCGACGCCCATCATTCGCGGCGCCGAGGGGCCGTAGATGTCGGCGTCCAGCAGCCCGACCTTCAGCCCCAGCCCCGCCAGGGCGCAGGCCAGGTTGGTCGAGACCGTGGACTTGCCGACCCCGCCCTTGCCCGAGGCCACGGCGATCACGTGGCGCACGTGGGCGGGCTTTTCCGAGGCCGGCGGCGGGGCGACCTGAGCCTGCGGATCGTCGGCCACCCGCGCGCCCTTGCGCACGCGGGTCGTCTCGGCCGGGGCCTGGGCGGTGAGCACCACCTGGGCCCGGGTGATCCCCGGCAGCGCCGCCAGCGCCTTCTCGGCCGCCTCGCGCACCGGCGCGTAGCCGCCCACGCGTGAGGCCGGCACCTCCAGCACGAAGCCGGCCTTGCCCTCGCGCACCACCAGCCCCTGCACCAGGCCGGCCTTCACCAGGCCCAGCCCCGTGGCCGGATCCTCGATGCGATCGAGGGCCTCGCGGGCGTCATCGGGAGTTGCAGAAGAGCTTGCGGTCACGTCAGTGTCTTGCCTTGTCGCGTGGGGGTCCTCATATCCGCGTGCGGGGTTTGTTTTACAACCCCGCCAGCCAACAAGCCTGAGGAGGTCGCCCCGCGGCCTCCGCACCAACAAACCCAAGGAGGTTGCCCGCAACCTCCGCCAACAAGAACGAGCGACGGGAAGACAGCGCCGCCCATGCCCTGGAACGACAACGCCGGACCCGGCCCCTGGGGCTCGCCCCCGCCGGGCGACGACAAGAACGACGGCGGGCGCAAGTCCGACCCGACACGCCGCCCCCCCGGCCCGCCCGGCGTTCCGCCGCCGCCCATCGACGTCGCCGAACTGGTCGACCGCCTGACCGGCCGCCTGCGCGAGACCTTCGGCGGCCCCGGTCGCGGCAAGGCCATCGCCCTGGGCGCCGCCGCCGTGGTCGGCCTGTGGCTGGTGTCGGGCGTCTATGTCGTCCAGCCCAACCAGCAGGGCGTGGTCACCACCTTCGGCGCCTACAGCCGCACCAGCGATCCTGGCCTGCGCTACCGCCTGCCCTGGCCCATCGAGGACGTCGAGCGCGTGCCCGTCACCTCGATCCAGACCCTCGACGTCGGCGGCGTGCCCGGCGCGGAAGTGCCCGCCGAGCGCCTGATGCTGACCGGCGACGAGAACATCGTCGACCTGTCCTTCACCATCCAGTGGAGCGTGTCGGACGCCGGCAAGTTCGTGTTCAACGTCCGCGCCCCCGACGCCGTGATCAAGGACGTGGCCGAAAGCGCCATGCGCGAGGTGGTCGGCAAGACCGCCCTGACCCCAATCCTCACCAACGGCCGCGGCCAGGTCGAAAGCCAGACCCGCGCGCTGATGCAGCAGACGCTGGACCGCTACAACATCGGCGTGCGCATCGAAGGCGTCCGCATCCAGGTCGCCACCACCCCCGCTCCCGTGCTCGACGCCTTCCGCGACGTGCAGCGCGCGGCCCAGAACGCCCAGTCGGCGGCCAACATCGCCCGCGGCGAGGCGGCCACCGTCATCCAGCAGGCCAAGGGCTACCGCGAGCAGGTGGTGCGCGAGGCCGCCGGCGACGCGGCCCGCTTCAACCAGGTCTACGAGCAGTACAAGCTGGCCCCCGGCGTCACCCGCGAGCGCCTCTACATCGAGACCATGCAGCGCGTGCTGGCCAAGTCCAACAAGGTCATCATCGACAGCAAGGGCGCCAACGCCCCGGTGATCCTGCCGTCCGACACCTTCCGTCCGCGCGTCGCTCCCGCGCCCGTCGATGGAGCCGCCCGATGAGCCGCATCCGCAATCCCAACACCCCGCTGATCGCGGCCGGCGCCACGGCCTTCGCCGCCCTGATCCTGCTGTCGACCACCGTCTACCAGGTCGACCAGCGCCAGCAGGCCCTGGTGGTGCGCTTCGGCGACCCCGTGCGCGTGGTGCTCGATCCGGGTCTCCACCTGAAGGCCCCGATCGACAAGGTGCTGCGCTTCGACAAGCGCAACATCGACATCGCCGCCAACCAGGAAGAGGTCACGGCCGCCGACCAGGAGAAGCTCGTCGTCGACGCCTTCGTCCGCTACCGCATCTCCGATCCGCGCCAGTTCTACCGCAAGCTCGGCCGCGAGAGCGTGGCCCGCGATCGCCTCGACCGCATCGTCAACGCCGCCCTGCGCGAGCAGATCGGCCGGCGGAACTCCGAGGACGTGATCGCCGGCAAGCGCGCCGAGATCATGGCCGACATCCGCACCGAGGTCGCCCGTCAGGTCGCCGGCTCGCAGCTGGGGCTCGAGATCATCGACGTGCGCATCAAGCGCGCCGACCTGCCCGAACCCAACCAGCAGGCGGTGTTCGAGCGCATGCAGACGGCCCGCAAGCAGGAGGCCGCCGAACTGCGCGCCATCGGCGACCAGCAGCGCCGCGAGATCGTCGCCACCGCCTACGAGGAAGCCGAGAAGATCCGAGGCGAAGCCGACGCCCAGCGCGCCCAGCTGTTCGCCTCCAGCTTCGGCCGCGACCCCTCCTTCGCCGCCTTCTACCGCTCGATGCAGGCCTACGAGCAATCGCTGGGCCAGGGCGACACGACGCTGGTGCTGTCCCCCGACAGCGCCTTCTTCAAGTACTTCGACAAAGGCCCGGCGGGGTAAGATCCTCCCCCTCTGGGGGAGGTGTCGCGGAGCGACGGAGGGGGGCCGTTTTCAGCTTCCGACCCGCCGACCGCCCTCCTCCGTAAAATCCCCGCGAAAGCGGAACAACTGATCCCTCTCCCCTTGCGGGAGAGGGTGGCCTCCCGGAGGGAGGTCGGGTGAGGGGTCTCTCAGACCTCAACACCGCGTGCAGCGGTTCTGCCGGGCGAGGCGTCTCATGTCTGAGAGACCCCTCATCCGTCGGCCTTCGGCCGCCACCTTCTCCCGCAAGGGGAGAAGGATCGCGGACGGGGATAGAGCGCTGCCAATCCCCGTTGAGCGCGGACCAAAACCCAACCAATCCAACCCCTTGCAACTTTCTCACCGCTCTAGATCAGACGCGCTCAGAACCGCCGCATAATAACCCCGTCTCGCCGCACCGAAGGGGCGCGCGGCCAGCGACCATGCGGCGGCGGGATGCGATCGAGCGGGACTGGGGCGGATTGGGAAGATCCGTCGCGTCCGGGACCTGGCGCTGGCCAGGCCCGCCCGCCGTCGGCTTGGGCGAGGACTACAGAGCACCCCTCTCCTCGTCGCCGTCCGACAGGGAAACCTCGAAGGCGGTCCTGGTAAGGCGTTAAGAGCGCCGCCGCCCGGGAAGCCGGCAGTCCAACGACCGCGCGGAGCGCACGGGCTTCGTCGAAACGGTATCTGTCTACACACCTCCGGGCGTCGCCCGGGCGCTCCGCTCTCCTTCATCAGCTCAGCGGTTCTCCGCGTGAGATCGAGAAGCCATGCGCTCAAGGAACCTCCCCCTGTGGGGGAGGTTCCTCGCGAGCGGCCGCCACCTTCTCCCGCAAGGGGAGAAGGGTCCTACCGCCGCTCCACCGTCTGGCGCGCCATCGGGGCCAGCTTGGCGAGCAGCTTGTTCTGGGCGGCGAAGGGCACGCCTTCCTTGTCCATCGCCCACTGCAGGTTCTCGACCAGGGCGTTGAAGTCGCGGGGCGTGATCCCCTGGTCCTTGTGGGCCTGCGTCATGTCCTTGCCGGTGTAGTCGCAGCCGCCGCCCAGCACGTAGCAGAACTGCTCGGTCAGGGTTCGCTTCAGGCGCACGACGTCGGCGGTGGCGAAGATGTCCTTGATGCGGGGGTCGGCGAGGTTGCGGTCGACGAGATCGCTGGTGATCCGGGCCAGGCCTTCGCGACCATGGAAAGCCTCGAACACCGCCCTGTCGCTCATCGGCGCCGCCCCGGCGTTGGCGTTGGACTGGACATAGGGGTCGACCGGCTGCTCGCCGGGCGGAACGGCGGCGTCCTGGGCCTGGGCCAGACCCGAGAAGCCGAGAGCGAAACCAGCGGCCAGGGCCGCGCGGAGGGCGTTATGACGGATCATGCGAACGATCTCCTAGAAGCCGGCCTGCAGCGAGACATAGAGCCCGCGCTGGTCCTTGAAGGTGGCGATGTCGCCCAGGTCGACATAGGCCACGGTCACCGAGACGGTCTTGTTGACGGCGTAGGCGGCGAAGACGTCGACCCAGTCGCTCTCCTTGGCGAAGCCGAGGTTGTCGGGCTTGGTGCGGTACTCGGCCCCCAGCGCCAGACGCTTGCTGACCAGCCAGCCTGCCGAGCCCTCGAACTGAGCCCGGTAGCTGTCGTTCCTGTCGCCGCCGAAGCCCAGCAGGCCCGTCTGGTTGGCCTTGGTCAGCCGCACCGTGCCGTTGAGCAGCAGGCTCTTGTCGAGCAGCAGCTTGGTGGCGGCCGCGTAGTAGTCGACGCCGCTGTCGTCCTTGCCGCCCACGGCCCGCACGATCGCGCCCTGGTCGTTCTTCTTCCACTGGGCGCCGACGGCCACCTGCGGAACCCAGGTGTCCTGGTCATAGACCAGGTCGCCCAACACCCGCACCTTCACGCCGACGACGTCCTGCTTGAAGGTGAAGCCCTTGCCGAGGCCCAGCTTGGCGCCCGTCGCCCCGGTGTCGAATTCCTGGCGGGCGAGCGACAGCTCGACCCGGTCGAACAGCCCCACCGCCCCGCCATAGGCGCGCAGTTCGTAGTCGGGCACGTTGACATAGGTGGCGTGGACCTTGCCGCCGACGCCGCGCGAGGTCTCGTTGCCGGCGATCACCGCCCAGGTCGACAGGCCGCCGCCGGCGCCGCCTTCCAGGGCGCTGACGCCGCCGGTCAACAGCAGCTTGCCGCCGGGCTCCATCTCGCCGGCCAGGGCCGATCCGCCCCACAGCGCGCACCCCAGCGTCATGGCGCAATACGCACCCGCCAGCACCGCCGTCTTCGTCCCGCCCATGCCGCCCCGATCCCCGAAATCCATGCAGGCGACGCTAGGGGCAAGACTTTACGCAATCGTTAGAACATCTCACCTAGGGTTAGACTTCAGCGCTGCGACAATTTGTCCATCAGCTTCGGGGAAATCATGCGCAAGATCGTCGCCGGCTCGATGAAGATCGCCTCAATACTATTTTCGGTTGCGATTTTCTCGACGCACGCCATGGCGGCGGACCTCACGCTCTCGGTGCGCGGGAGCGACGGCAAGCCCGTGGCCGACGCCGTCGTCACCGTCTACCCGGGCGGCCAGCCGACCAAAGGCCCGATCAAGTTCGACTGGCCCTATCGCGTCGCCCAGCAGAACATCCAGTTCAACCCGTTCGTGCTGATCGTCCCGGCCGGCGCCGAGGTCTCGTTCCCCAACCTCGATAAGGTGCGCCACCACGTCTATTCGTTCTCGGCCGGCAACAGGTTCGAGCTGAAGCTCTACGGCCGCGAGGAGAACCGGGTCGTGCGCATGCCCGCCGTCGGCGTGGCGGCCATCGGCTGCAACATCCACGACCAGATGGTCGGCTTCATCAAGGTGGTCGACACCCAGTACGCCGCCAAGACCGACGCCTCGGGCAAGGCCGTGATCCGCGGCGCGCCGGACGGCCCGGTCGTGGTCAAGGTCTGGCATCCCTATCTGCGCGCGCCCAAGAACGAAAAGACCGTCCCGCTCGCCGCCCTGCGCGGCGCGGTCTCGCAGGACGTCTCGGTCGAGCTGCGCGCCCCGGCGGCGATGAACCACTAGGGCCGCCCGATGTTTCACCGTCTGCAGACCAGACTGACCGTCCTCTACGCCGGGCTCTTCGCCCTGGCGCTGGGGGCGATCGCGGTCACCGTCTACCTGACGATCGCGGCCACGGCCCAGCAGGCCGTGCGCCAGGAGCTGGCCGCCACCGGTGGCGTCTTCGACCGCGTCTGGGCGCTGCGCACCCAGCGCCTGCGCGACGGCGCCGACCTGCTGTCGCGCGACTTCGGCTTTCGCGCCGCCGTCGCCACCCGCGACGCCCCGACCATCACGTCCGCCCTGGCCAATCTGCGCGGCCGCATGGGCCTGGACCTGGCCGTGATGATGAACGTCGACGGCGAACTGACCGGCGTCGATCCGTCCAAACTCGACACCGAACGCCTGTGGACCGCCCTCGACGCCGAGGACGGGGCCGGCGGCGTCTTCATGGTCGGCGGCGAGCCCTACCAGCTGATCTCGGCCCCGATCCTGTCGCCCACCCTCACCGGCTGGGTCGTGTTCGGCGTCCGCCTCGACGACCGTGAGATGCGGGCTCTGGAACGACTGTCGGCGATCCGCCTCGACGCCGACGTCTTCAGCCGCGAAACCGGGCGCGACGGCGAGCCTTGGCGCGCCCAGGACGCCGACCGCCAGACCCCCGCCCTCACCGCCTTCGTCGCCCAGGCCTTGAAAGGCGATGGCGTGCCCGGCCGCGTCCAGGGTCCGGCCGGCGACGAACTGGTGCTGGCCAAGCCGCTGAAGGCGCTGGGCGGCGGCGCCTCGGCCCTGGTGCTGCGCTATCCCCTCGCCCTCGCCCTGGCGCCCTATCGGCTGCTGCTGGCCGCCGTGGCGCTGGCCGGCCTGGTCGGCGCGGCCCTAGTGATCGCCGCCAGCTGGATGCTCTCGCGGGGCCTCGCCCGCCCCATCGCCGAGCTCGACGCCGCCGCCCGGGAGCTGGAACAGGGCCGCGAGGTCCAGGTCGCCGTCCAGACCCGCGACGAGATCGGCCGCCTGGCCGAAAGCTTCAACCGCATGGCCGACGGCATCCGCGACCGCGAGGCGCGGATCACCCACCTGGCCATGCACGACGCCGAGACGGGCCTGGCCAACCGCCACGCCCTGGAAACCGAGATCGCCGCCCGCATGGCCGCCGATCCGAGCCAGCCGGTGATCATCGGCGCCCTGGGCCTGGACCGCTTCACCTTCGTGCGCGGGGCCATCGGCTACGCCCTGGCCACCGAACTAATCGTCGAGATCGGCGAGCGGGTCCGGTCGCACAATCCCGACGTCATGGTCGGGCGGCTGACCACCTCGACCCTCTGCGTCGTCTCCAGCTTCACCGATCTCGACGAGGCGGTCGCCGTCGTGACCTCGGCAACGCCGATCCTGGAAGCGCCCGTGCGCCTGGGCGGCGACCTCGTGGACATCCACGTCAGCAACGGCCTGGCCGCCGGCCGCCAGGGCGAAAGCGACCCACACCGCCTGATCGAGCAGGCGATGATCGCCCTGGACCAGGCCCGCGACGCCGGCAAAAAGGCCGCCGCCTTCGACGAGACGGCCTATGGCGATCCGGCCAGCAACCTCTCCCTGATGAGCGAGATGCTGGAGGCCGTGCGCACCGGCGCCCTCTTCCTCAACCACCAGCCCAAGCTGGATCTGCGCACCGGCGCGATCACCGGGGCCGAGGCCCTGGTGCGCTGGATCCACCCCACCCGCGGCTTCCTGGGTCCCGACCTCTTCGTCGGCATGGCCGAGGAGACCGGTCACATCCGCGCCCTCACCGACTACGTCATCGACCAGGCCATCGCCGACCAGCAGGTGCTGCGCGCCGCCGGCCACGACCTGCTGATGTCGGTCAATATCTCCGGCCGACTGATCGACGACCTCGGCTTCGCCCGTCAGGCTATCGAGCGCGTCACCCAGGCCGGCGCGCGCATGTGCTTCGAGATCACCGAGACGGCCGTGGTCGGCAACGCCGCCGTGGCGCTGCAGGTGCTGGAGCAGTTCGCCGCCGCCGGCGTCGCCGTGTCGATCGACGACTACGGCTCGGGCCTGTCGTCCCTGGCCTATCTCAAGCAGATCCGCGCCGACGAGCTGAAGATCGACAAGGCCTTCGTCATGGGCATGGACCGCGAGGCCAAGGACGCCCTGCTGGTCAAGTCGACCGTCGACCTGGCCCACAGCCTGGGGCTCAAGGTCGTCGCCGAGGGCGTGGAATCGCGCGAGGCCCTGGCCATGCTGCAGGTCATGGGCTGCGACATCGCCCAGGGCTATCACATCGCCCGGCCGATGGGCTTGCCGGCCCTGACCGAGTTCCTGGCCGCCTGGGGCGCCGAAGAAGAGGCGGCCGATCCCCAAGCCAAGAAAGCCTGAACCTTCAGGCCTGCCGCTTCAGCAGGTCGAGCACGACGTGCAGGCTGTCGGCGATGTGGACGCACTTCTCGTGCATCTCCTCGGTCGGATCGAGGATGTCCGGGACCATGATCGTCATCATCCCCGCCCCGTGCGCCGCGCGGACGCCGGGATGGGAATCCTCCAGCGCCAGGCACAGCGCCGGATCGACGCCCAGCCGCTCGGCGGCCAGCAGGTACGGGTCCGGGAACGGCTTGTGCCGCGTCACGTCATGGTGGGCGACCACCGCGTGGAAACGGGGCAGCAGGTCGAAGCGGCCCAGATACCGCTCCACCGCCGGCAGGCCGTTCGAGGTGGCGATGGCGCGTGGCAGACCCAGGTCGTCCAGGTGATCGAGGATCTCCTCGACGCCGTCCTTCAGCCGGATCTCGGCTTCGAGCAGCAGCTCGACGTCGGTCCACAGCCGCTCGAAGAACGGCTTCACCGGAAAGTCCTCGCCATAGAGCTCGCGCAGCATCACCGCGCACTCGGGATTGGTCTTGCCGACCATCGAGGCGTAGGTCGCCGCCGTGATCGGCGCGCCGAACACCTTGCCGGCGTCGATCATCGCGGCGCGATAGACGGTCTCGGTATCGAGCAGCAGGCCGTCCATGTCGAAGACCACCGCTTCGACGCGGCGTGGGAAGCTCACTGGGCGAACTCCTCGGCGCGATAGCCCTGGAAGTAGAGCAGCGCGGTCAGGTCGGCATGATCGACCTTCGCGTGGGCCCGGGCCGCCACGATCGGCTTGGCGCGATAGGCTACGCCCAGGCCAGCGGCCTCGATCATCGCCAAGTCGTTGGCGCCGTCGCCGACTGCCAGGGCGTCGGCCGGGGTCAGGCCCAGGGCGGCGGTCTCCTCGTTGAGGGCGGCCAGCTTGGCCTCCTTGCCGAGGATCGGATCGCCGACCTCGCCGGTCAGGGCGTCGTCGGCCTCGATCAGCGTATTGGCCCGGTTCAGGTGGAAGCCGGCGGCCTGCGCCACCCGGCTCGTGAAGAAGGTGAAGCCGCCCGAGACCAGGGCGCAGCGGGCGCCGTGGGCGGCCATGGTCTTGACCAGCGTCTCGGCGCCGGGGTTGAGCCGCACGCGCTCGTCGAAACAGGTCTGCAGGGCCGTGGTCGCCAGGCCCTTCAGCATGCCGACCCGCTCGCGCAGCGCGCCCTCGAAGGCCAGTTCGCCGCGCATGGCGCGCTCGGTGATCTCGGAGACCTGGTCCTTGACGCCGGCGAAGTCGGCCAGCTCGTCCAGGCATTCAACGTTGATGATCGTCGAGTCCATGTCGGCGATCAGCAGGCGCTTCCTGCGGTTCAGGGCCGGCTGGATGGCGAAGTCGACGGGCTTGTCGGCGATGGCGGCGATCACGCGCTCGCGGACCTGGGCCGGATCGACGTCGAAGGTCACGTCGATCGCGTCGGGGCCGAGCGCGACGACCTCGCCGAGCGACAGAGCTGCGGCGAGGATTTCGGCCTCCGGGCCGACGAGGGTCAGGACGTGCATGAACGGGGCGGCTAAGCCAGTCGCCCCGCCCCGTCAAGCAACTTGCAGAGCGAACCCGCTCAGCCCGCCTCGATCCCGGTGCAGCGCTGCAGCAGGGCGACGCCCGCGCGCTTGCCGGCCGTCTCGGCGGATTCGCCCGGCGCCGGCTTGACGTTCTCGAACAGGAAGTCGAGCCCGTCCTCGTAGACCTTGCTGGCTTTGACGCCCTTCTCGGCGCCATCCTCGAAGGCCTCGTCCATCATCGTGCGCCCCTTGGCCCCGAAGGCTTCGAGCACGAACTGCATGCCGCGCCCGTCGGCGCCCTTGCTGGCGAAGACCTGCGGATAGCTGGTCGCCACCTTGCCCAGGATCACCAGCACCGCGCCGCAGCCAGCCTTCTCCTGAGGCGTCAGGTCGGGCGCCGGCGTGGCCGCCATGGCGGCGGCGGCCGCCGAGGGAGCCTTGGGCTTGTTGGGCGTGACCGCGGCCAACGCCGGACCGGCCGTCAGGGAGGCGACCATCGCGGCCGCAATCATGTATGTACGCTTCATGGACCAAGCCGCCCCATACGCAACCGTCGCAACGCCCTTCGCTGACGACTCGCGCGTCTGGATGATCGCCGGACCGACGGCCAGCGGCAAGTCGGCCTATGCCCTCGATCTGGCCGAACGCACGGGCGGTGAGATCGTCAACGCCGACTCCATGCAGATTTACGCCGGCCTGCGGGTGCTGACCGCCGCCCCCTCGCCCGAGGAGGAAGCCCGCGCGCCGCATCACCTGTTCGGCGTCGCCGACGCGGCCGACGGCTGGTCGGTCGGGCGCTGGCAGGCGGCCGCCGTCAGGGTCCTGTACGACATCGCCGCTCGCGGCCGTCCCGCCATCGTCGTCGGCGGCACCGGCCTTTATTTCCGCGCCCTGACCCACGGCCTGGCCGAGGTGCCGCCGGTGCCAGAAAGCCAGCGGGAAATCTCGGGCCTGCTCTACGCCGCCCAGGGCGAGGCGGGTTTCCGCGACCTGCTGCGCCCTCTGGACCCCGCCGCCGAGGCTCGCATCGAAAGCGGCGACCGCCAGCGGCTGGTCCGCGCGCACGCCGTGGCCGTGGCCACCGGCCGGGCGCTGTCGGAATGGCAGGCCGACACCCGGCCCGTCCTGCAGGCCGGCGAATGGCGCGGCGTGGTCCTCGACCCGCCCCGCGCCGAGCTCTACGCCCGCTGCGATGCGCGTCTGGCCCTGATGGTCGAGAACGGCGCGCTCGAAGAGGTGGCGGCCATGGAGACGCGGGGCCTGGATCCCGCCCTGCCCGCCCTCAAGGCCGTCGGCTATCGCGAACTGGCCGCCCACCTGCGCGGCGAGACCAGCCTGGACCAGGCCCTCGACGCCGCCCGCCAGGAAACCCGCCGCTACGCCAAGCGCCAACTCACCTGGTTCAGGAACCAGACGCCGGACTGGCAAAAGCTCGACCCACTGCACAAAGGCTCGCAGGATCCGGGCGACTTGGCGTAAGGGCCTGGACCAGCCCGCCACAGGATTTTCCGATGACCGAACTCGCCCGCCTCGCCGCCGCCGTCGCCGCTCGTCTGACCGAGCGCGGCGAGACCGTGGCCGTCGCCGAGTCCTCCGCCGGCGGGTTGATCTCGTCGGCGCTGCTGGCGACGCCCGGGGCCTCGAAGTTCTACGCCGGCGGCGCGGTCGTCTACACGGCCCGGGCGCGCCTCACCCTGCTCGACATTCCGCAGAAGGCCATGGACGGGCTGCGCTCGGCCAGCGAACCCTACGCCATGCTCCTGGCCCGCGTGGCCGGCAAGAACCTGAAGGCGACCTGGGGCCTGTCGGAGACCGGCGCCGCCGGGCCGGAGGGCAATCGCTACGGCGACGCGGCGGGGCATGCCTGCTTCGCGGTCGTAGGCCAGGAGCGAGAGGTCAGTCTTACCATCGAGACCGGGATGGATGATCGGCAGGCGAACATGCAGCGCTTCGCCGAGCAAGCTCTTGCCCTGCTTCTTGAGACCTTGGGCTGAAATTCGCGCCAGACCCGTTGCGACTTATCCGCCACGGGTCGTTTCTTGCGTCAAACCGCGCCTTGACGCCCCCAGGCGAGCATGGCATTCCCCGATCATCCATTTGGAGCAACACTCGTGCGCACCACCATGATCGTACTTATGGAGCGGCCGTTCACGGCGTGACCTCGAAGTCACGTTGATAGATCGGTCGCGCGCACAAAGGTCCTTCGGGGCCTTTTTTCTTTTCCGCCGCCTCCAAAGCCCAGCTTTCCACGTCCATCCGGGACTTCCGCCATGACCGCCCATCAGACCATCGAGAGCAACGCTCCCGCCGATGCCGCCAACCGCGCCATGACCGGCGCCGAGATCGTGGTTCGCGGCCTCGTGGACCAGGGCGTCGAAGTCCTGTTCGGCTATCCGGGCGGCGCGGTCCTGCCGATCTATGACGCGCTGTTCCACGAGCCGCGCCTGCAGCACATCCTGGTTCGCCACGAACAGGGCGCGACCCACGCCGCCGAGGGCTATGCGCGCAGCTCGGGCAAGCCTGGCGTCGTCCTGGTCACCTCGGGTCCGGGCGCGACCAACGCCATCACCGGCATCATGGACGCCCTGATGGACTCGATCCCGATGGTCGTCATCACCGGCCAGGTCCCTACTCACCTGATCGGCACCGACGCCTTCCAGGAAGCCGACACCGTCGGCATGACCCGCTCGTGCACCAAGCACAACTACCTGGTCAAAGACGTCCGCGACCTGCCGCAGATCATCCACGAGGCCTTCAAGATCGCCACCACCGGCCGTCCGGGCCCGGTGCTGATCGACATCCCCAAAGACGTCCAGTTCGCCAAGGGCGAATACTACGGCCCGACTGAAGTCGCCTCGAGCCACGCCTATTCGCCGCGCATCAAGGGCGACGCCAGCCGCATCGCCGAGGCCGCCCGGATCATCGCGGGGGCCCGCCGGCCGATCTTCTATACCGGCGGCGGCGTCATCAACGCCGGCCCCAAGGCCAGCGAGGCGCTGCGTGAATTCCAGGCCCTGACCGGCGCGCCGGTCACCTCGACCCTGATGGGCCTGGGCGCCTTCCCGGCCGCCGATCCGGCGTGGCTGGGCATGCTGGGCATGCACGGCACGTTCGAAGCCAACAACGCCATGCACGATTGCGACGTCATGATCTGCGTCGGCGCCCGGTTCGACGACCGCGTCACCGGCCGCCTGGACGCGTTCTCGCCGGGCAGTAAGAAGATCCACATCGATATCGACGCCTCGTCGATCAACAAGAACGTCCGCGTCGATCTGCCGATCGTCGGCGACGCCGGCAGCGTTCTGGAAGACCTGATCGAAGCCTGGAAGGCCGCCGGTCACCAGCCCAACAAGGGCGCCCTGACCGACTGGTGGGCCCAGATCGACGCCTGGCGCGCCCGCCAGTGCCTGTCCTACAAGCGCTCCGAGACGGTCATCAAGCCGCAGTACGCCATCCAGCGCCTGTACGAACTGTCCAAGGACAAGGACGTCTACATCACCACGGAAGTCGGCCAGCACCAGATGTGGGCCGCCCAGTTCTTCCGCTTCGAGGAGCCGAACCGCTGGATGACCTCCGGGGGCCTGGGCACCATGGGCTACGGCCTGCCCGCCGCCCTGGGCGTGCAGCTGGCCCACCCCAAGAGCCTGGTCGTCGACATCGCCGGCGAAGCCTCGATCCAGATGTGCATCCAGGAACTGTCGACGGCGATCCAGTTCGATCTGCCGGTCAAGATCTTCATCCTGAACAACGAATGGATGGGCATGGTCCGCCAGTGGCAGCAGCTGCTGCACGGCGAGCGCTACAGCCACTCCTATTCCGACAGCCTGCCCGACTTCGTGAAGCTGGCCGAGGCCTACGGCGCCGTCGGCATCCGCTGCTCGGACCCGGCCGAGCTGGACGCCAAGATCCTGGAGATGATCAACAGCGACAAGCCGGTGATCTTCGACTGCCGCGTCGAGAAGCACGAAAACTGCCTGCCGATGATCCCCTCGGGCAAGGCCCACAATGAGATGATCATGGGCGAGGTCGAGGACATCGGTAACGTCATCGGCGAGGACGGCGCAGGGCTGGTCTAAGCTTGACAACTCATGGGCGCATTGAGTGAAAATGCGCCCATGCCGATATTCGAGTGGGATCCGGAAAAGGCGAAGTCCAACTTTTCCAAGCATGACGTGGCCTTCGAGGACGCGACCATGGTCTGGACGGACCCGCTGCACGTGATCTACCCGGATAGGGTGGTCGACTACGAACAACGCTGGCATGCCGTGGGCGTAGTCGGTCTTGTGACGGTGCTGCTGGTGGTTCACATCTATGTCGGCGATGCTGGCGCGGAACGCGTTCGCATCATCAGCGCGCGAAAGGCGACTCCCTGGGAGCGCAAGGTCTATGAACAAGACAACGCTTAGCGAAGAGCAACGCGAACGACTGGCTAGGTTGGACGCTTTGCCCGACGACCTGATCGACACGACGGACATTCCCGAAGCGCCGCATGAAAACGCCCGCCTGGCGCGGCGTCCAGGGCAAGGTCAGGCCCTGGCCCACCCGGACGCGGTAGCGCTCGACGCCGACATCGTGGGCTGGTTCAAGGAACACGCGGGCGGCAAGCCCTATCAGACCGAAATCAACCGCGTGCTCCGCCAGTACGTGGCCAAAGCAGAAAAGAAGCGCGCCTGATGACCGCCAACGTCCAACCCGCCCCCGCCTCGGCCTACGACCTCAGCCCCAACGAGCAGGCCGAGCAGACGGCGACCTTCGCCCTGCTGGTCGACAACGAGCCGGGCGTGCTGCATCGCGTGGTCGGCCTGTTCGCCGCGCGCGGCTACAACATCGAAAGCCTCACGGTCGCCGAGACCGACCGCAAGGCCCACACCAGCCGCATCACCGTGGTCACCCGCGGCACGCGCCAGGTGCTCGACCAGATCGAGGCCCAGCTGAACAAGGTGGTCAACGTGCGCCGCGTGCACGACGTGACCCGCGACCCCAACGGCGTCGAGCGCGAACTGGCCCTGGTCAAGGTGCGCGGCTCGGGTCCCAACCGCGTCGAGGCCCTGCGCATCGCCGAGATCTTCCGCGCCAAGCCGGTGGACACCACGCTGGAGAGCTTCGTGTTCGAGATCTCGGGCGCGCCGTCGAAGATCGACAAGTTCCTCGATCTGATGCGGCCGCTCGGCCTGGTGGAACTTTCCCGCACCGGCGTCCTTTCCATCGAGCGGGGCGTCGAAGGGATGTAACGGGCCATGGGCGTGATCGGACCGGCCGTCTTAGCGGGAGCCCTGATGCTTTCCGTCCAGGCCCAGCCGGTCGCGCCCGTCGCCCCTGCCCCTGCCCCTGCCCCACCGCCGCCGGATCCGGTGGTCTGGTGGTCGAACGAGATCCCCCGCCCCGCCTCCGAGGTCGAACCGCTGTCGGGCCGACGGCTGGGACGCAAGGAACAGCCCGTTCCCGTCGACAACGGCGTCGATCCCCTGCTCTACCGCCTGTGGGGCCTGCAACCGCTGCAGATCCAGCTGGTCCGCCGCGGCGAACTGGTGCTGGAGGCCTGGGCCCGCCCCGCCCGCGGCGTACGCCAGGCCGTCATCCGCGTCACCGTGCGCCGCGACGGCCGCGCCTTCGTCCAGGCCCGCGCCGGTCTCGGCTGCTGCACCCCCGAGATCGGCCGCCGGGTCGACATCAACGCCGAACTGCCCGGCGAACGCATCGCCGCTTTCAAGGCCCTGGCCGGCGACCGCGCCTGGAGCCAGCCCCGCAGCGTGATCGTCGACTATGGCGGCGGCTCGATCGAAGCCCTGTGCGTCGACGGCGTCTCCTGGGACGTCACCCTGCTGGTCCCCGGCCAGGCCCGCCATCTGCGCCGCGCCTGCGACGACGCCGAGGTCGGTTCGATCGCCGGCGTGCTCTCGGCGGTCGTCGGAGCGGCGGCCGGACGCGATCCGCTGTTCGACGCGGTGTTGCCGCGCGGCGGCGACTTCTCGCGCCAGTCCAAGGCCTATGCCGACCTGATCGCCCAGGGCGGCCAACTGAAGGCCGGAACCTCGAACCGTCCGCAGCCGCCGGCCGTGCCGGTGGTCGATGACGATGAGCCGGAACCGCCCGTCGATACGCCCGTCACGCCTCCGGAAGCCGTCGCCCCGCCGCGCTGATCCGTAGGATCGTGCAATCAACGCGGAGCATCGCTCTACCGATTGGACGACCGGCCGGGCCATAGTGGCCTCGTACCGCCGCAGCCGCCTGCGGCGCTCCCCCAAAACCAAAGCCCCAAATCAAAGCCAGGCCATGACCCGCCACACGCCCCGTCGCGCGACGGCGGCTCCGCGTTGGTTCGCCGCCGCCCTGCTGGCGGCCGCCGCCGTCGCGACCGCCCTGCCCGCCCTGTTCTCGTCCGCTTCCGCCTGGAGGATCCTGCCATGATGATCGACCACCTCCCCGTTTCCGGCGTCTGGTCCTCGCCCGACGGCCGCTACAGCCTGGAGCTTCGCCCCAACGGCCGCTTCGTCGAGGTGCACGCCGAGCCCAGCGGCGTCTTCACCGGCGCCTACGTCCTGGTCGGCGAGACGTTGAAACTATTCGAGGACCACGGTGCGGTCGTCACCGGACGCCTGGCCGAAGGCCGCCTCAGCCTGGGGAGCGTTTGACGCATCCCCTTCCCTCCCGGGGTGCGAAGCCCTATATTGGGATTGTCCGGCTTCGGCCGAACTATGGGGATAAACGCGCACGTAATAAGCGGACTGGACCCGGGTGCGATTCCCGGCGGCTCCACCAAATCTCTCCCGAGTTATCACGGGACTGCATGGGGCCGATCAGCATCGACAGACGTGTAAAGGTGTATGCTTTCTCTCGGCTTGGCCCACCGTTTCGGGCCATTAAACTAAATGCGAACGATAACTTCGCTGAAGAGTTCGCCGTCGCTGCGTAATGCGGTGCAGGTGAATTCGCCTCTTAAGTCCTAGGGGTTCAGATCCTTAGGCGGGGCCCGGAGGGAGCCTGGCAACAGAATCCCTCCACTTCCCTAGAATGTAGACGGCTCCCTCCTCTCTCTTGAGAAGGAATGGGGGAGCCTGGCAACAGAATCCCTCCACTTTCCTGCTCATCCTGAAATTTGATCACCCGCTCGTTCGGCGCGTCTTGCGTCGGGCTCAACTCACGCGAGGCAGGAGCATTGCGGCCAGGCTCCCGACGGCCGGGACCTTCGACGGCCGGGCCAGATGCGACACTCTCTAAAATAGTATGCGCCTACCGCATGCGGGCGCCTTTGCCGGAGGCCCGCGACGGGTTACGCTGGCCCTTCGAATTTCGTTTTTGCTTAATCGAAGATCCATGGCCCGCACTCCTCCGACCGAAGACCTGATGCAGTACGAGGCCATGGCCCAGGACGCCCTGCGCGGCGTCGTGAAGGCTGCGCTGAAGAAGGCCGCCGCGCCCGGCGGCCTGCCCGAGCCGCACCACCTCTACATCACCTTCAAGACCCAGGCGGCCGGCGTCTCGGCCCCGCAGGATCTGCTCGGCAAGTATCCCGACGAGATGACGATCATCCTGCAACACCAGTACTGGGACCTCGCCCCCGGCGAGACCTTCTTCTCGGTGACGCTGAAGTTCGGCGGCCAGCCCAAGCGCCTGTCGATCCCCTATTCGGCCGTGACCCGCTTCTACGATCCGTCGGTGCAGTTCGCCCTGCAGTTCGAGGCCCCGGAGATCGAGCCGGCCCCGGTCGAGCCGGAACCCGAGCCGACCCCGCCTCCGGCCGATGGCGACGAAGCGCCGAAGATCATCTCCCTCGACCAGTTCCGGAAGAAGTAGGCCTTGAACGACGTCGTCTCGGAGGAGCGATCCACTCTCACCGACGAGGCGATCCTCGCGCGCTTCAACGCCTCGAAGAACGCGCCGCCCAGCGCCCTAACGCTGGGCTTCAAGCTCATCGCCGTCAGCCAGGCCGAGCGCCGCGTCGAGATCGCCTTCGACGCTCGCGCCGACCTGCTGGCCAATCCGATGGGCCAGATCCAGGGCGGCTTCGTCTGCGCCATGCTCGACGAATGCATGTCGGTGGCCGGCCTGATCACCTCGGGCATGACCCACGTCGTGCCTACCCTCGAGATGAAGACCAGCTTCCTGCGGCCGGCCCTGCCCGGCCCGTTGCTCGGCGTCGGCCGGGTGGTGAAGTGGGGCCGTACGGTCTGCTTCATGGAAGGCGAGCTCCATGACGCCGAGGGCCGCCTGCTGGCGACCTCCACGGGCACGGCCCTGCCGACGCCCTTCGCCAAGTTCAAGAAATAGGGATCACGCGGAAATGGGGCGAGCGGCGGGCTTTCTGGTCGGACTGGTCCTGGCCTGTCTGGCGATCGCGCCAGCTCGGGCAGAGAGCCCGTTCGACCACTGGGCCTCGGTGGTGATCGCCGGCGACTGGCGCGCCCACGGAGGCGGCTCGACCGAGGCCTTCGACAACGCCCGCCGCGATGTCGCTGAAAACCTGGTCGGCCTGGGCTTCCCGGCGCCGACGCAGTTCTCGGTCCGCCCCAAGCGCTATCGCAACCAGACACTGAACGTCTCGAACGCCAAGGCGATCGAGGACGGCCTGAGATCGGCGGCCAAGACCTCGACCGGCGGCTGCTTGGTCTACATCACCTCGCACGGCGCGCCTCAGGGCGTGATCATGGGCAAGAAGCTGCTGCGCCCGCAGGAACTGGCGGCGATGGTCGACGGCGCCTGCCCCGGCCGGCCGTCGATCGTGGTGATCTCGGCCTGCTTCTCCGGCGTCTTCGTACCCTCGCTCGAACGCGACGATCGGATGATCCTGACCGCCGCCCGGCTCGACCGCACCTCGTTCGGCTGCGGCGAGAGCGACCGCTACCCCTATTTCGACGACTGCTTCCTGGGCGAGATCGGCAAGGCGCGCGACTTCGCCGTCCTGGGACGAGCGGTTCAGGCCTGCGTGGCCCGCAAGGAGATCGACACCGGCGCCAGCCCGCCCTCGGAGCCGCAGCTGTGGATCGGCCCCGAACTGCGGCCGCTGCTGCCCCTCTACACCTTCGCCAAGGCCCGCAAACCGGCGCCCGCGCCGAACGCCGCGCCGCCATCGGCGGAAAATTGAACAGCTGCATACTGCTTGGCGTGATTTTCTTCCTGACGCCGGTGTCCCTCGCCTGACGAATTGGCCTAAGAAGACCCTTCTGACGCGTTAGCCGAAGAGGTGGGGTTCGTGACGTTGCGTATGTCGTCCAAGGCCGTGCGGTGCGCGGCGATCGTCGGCCTCTGGCTCATGGGGGCGAACGCCGCCACCAGTCAGGACGCCGCGCCGACGGCGACCGCGACGCCCGCGCCCACGGCTCCCTCGGTTCCCGCCGCCACGCCGCCCAGACCGACCTTCCGCCGTGCGCCGGCGACGCCTGTCGCCCCGATCACGCCGCCTCCGGCCGCCGCCGTTCCAGGCGTCACGCCCCTGCCCGCCCCCGAGCTCGAAGCCTTCGTCGACGGCGCGGTGCGCCGGGCCATGGCCGAGGATCACATCGCCGGGGTCACCATCTCGGTGGTCCAGAACGGCCAGGTGGTTCTGAAGAAGGGCTATGGCGCGGCCAGCCTGGCGCGTGGCCGGCCAGTCGATCCGGACCGCACGCTGTTCCGCATCGGCTCGATCTCCAAGACCTTCACCTGGATCGCGTTGCAGAACGAGATCGACGCCGGCCGCATCCGTCCCGACGCGCCGATCAACGTCTACCTGCCCGAGAAGCTGCAGGTGCGCGACCAGGGCAAGAAGACGCCGATCCGGGTGCGCGACCTCTACACCCACACCGCCGGGTTCGAGGACCGGGTCCTGGGCCAGTTGTTCGAGCGCGAGGAGCGCCGCGTGCGCCCGCTCGACGTCTATCTGCGCCAGGAGCGGCCCAACCGGGTGCGCGAGCCTGGCGTGCTGCCGGCCTATTCCAACTACGGCGTCGCCCTGGTCGGCGCGGCCCTGGCCAACACCGGCGCCAAGCCGTTCGAAGACCTGATCGCCGAGCGGGTGATCGTGCCGGCCGGCCTGCAACGCACCACCTTCCGCGAGCCGCGCGCCTGGCGCGACGACCTGCCCGCGCCCATGGCCCCGGCCCTGGCCGCCGACCTGGCTGAAGGCTACCGCTGGACGCCGCTGGGCCTGGAGGCCCAGCCGGTGGAGTTCGTCGGCCAGATCGCGCCGGCCGGCTCGGCCTCCAGCACCGCGGCCGACATGGCCCGCTACATGACCCTGCTGCTGAACGGCGGGACGATCGACGGCCGCACCGTCTTCTCGCAGCGCGCCGCCCAGGCCTTCCGCACGGCCGGCTATCGCCCGGCCGCCGGCGCCGCCGGCTGGAACGCCGGCTTCCAGGACATCCCCCTGCCCGGCGGCCGCCGCGGCTTCGGCCACGCCGGTGCGACCCTGTGGTTCCATTCCAATATGGTGCTGGTCCCCGATCTTGGCCTCGGCGTCTTCATCTCGGTCAACACCGACACTGGCCAGGACCTGCCCGCCACCCTGCCCGCCTCGATCGTCGAGCGCTTCTACGCGCCGGCCCGCGCCGTGCCCGCGTTCACGCCCCTGAACCCGGAAGCGGCGCTGGCCTATGAAGGCGACTACCTGACCGACCGCCGCGCCTATGGCGGGCTGGAAGGCTTCGTCGATCGCCTGATCGGCGTCGCCAAGGTCCGCGCCAGCGCCCAGGGCGGCCTGGCGATCACCAGCGACGGCCGCACCCGCCTCTGGATACCGACCGACCGCCAGGACGTCTTCAAGGCCGCCGACGGCGCCGACCTGCTGGTGTTCCAGCGCCAGGACGGCGCGCCCGCGCGCTTCTTCGCGCCGTCGGGCGCGGCCGCTTACGAACGGGTCGGTGCGCTTCTCCGCACCGGCGTACTGGCCGGCGCGACCCTCCTGGCGGCCCTGGCCTCGATCGCCACCCTGGCCGGCGTCTTCGTCCGCAGCCGTCGCGATACCCGCCAGACCACCAGCCAGGCCCGCGCCAGCCTGCTGCAGACCACTCAAGCCGTGCTGTGGCTGGTGGCCATCGCCTGCGTGGCCGCCTTTGCGGCAGGCTCGGGAGACGTGGCCGCGGTGGTCTTCGGCTGGCCCAGCGGCTGGCTGCTGACGGCCTCGGCCTGCGCCTTCATCGCCACGGTGCTGAGCCTCTTCACCCTGATCATGGCGCCGGTGATCTGGCGCGGCGGCCGTCGCGTCGACAGCTGGAGCGACCTGCGCAAGCTGGCCTTCACCGTCACCGCCCTGATCTTCACCAGCTTCTCCATCGTGCTGGCGGCCTGGGGCTTCCTGGAATTCTGGAACACCTGATCCGGCACGGCCCGTGCAGGCTCTCCCCCAGTAGCGATACTGGGGGAGTTCGCGCGTGTCGAAACGGAACGTCTGCATCCTGGCCGGAACGGGCCTTGGGGCCTGGCTGGCGGTCACGCTGTTCTACGGCGCCTTCGGGGCCGAACTGATCGAGCGCGCCTTCTGGTTCTACGCGGCCAACGCCTTCCTGGCGGCGGCGCTGGTCACCTTCGCCTTCCAGGCCACCGCACGGCTGCTGCGCATTCCCCGCAGCCGGCGACTCTATCCGGCCATGGCCTTCGCCCTGCCGGGCGCGGCGGCCGCCAACCTGATCCTGCTGGGCTTCGTGCCCCTGGCGCCGGGCGCGGAGCCGTCCAGCCTGGGCCGCTACCTGGCCTTCCTGATCGTGCTCTACATCTCGATCGGCGCGTCAGCCCTCGAGCGTGCCCCGCAGAAAGCGCGACTCTAGCTTCCGCACCACGATCACGATCCGCTCGCGCTCGCCCGGACGCCGCTCGACCAGCAGCCGGGCGACCTGGGCGTCGTCGTGGAAGGCGTAGCCCTTGATGGCGTCGAGCAGCGCCTTGGCCAGGTTGTCGAGATCCAGCCACGGCGGCTCGCCGACGAACTCCATGCCGATCTCGACCGAGAATTCGCCCCAGGCCGGCCGCGAACCGCGCCAGGTCTTGCGGAAGAACTCGTAGATCAGCGGCTTGTAGTACTTGGCCTGGGTGGTCAGGCCGTCGACGACGATGGTCAGCTCGCCGCCAGCCTCGCGCGCCCTGACCTTGCCGTGATGGACCCAGTCGTCCCGGTCGAGATCGGCCACGCTCAGAGCTTTTCGACCTTCACGGCGGTGCCGTAGGCCAGAACCTCGGTGACCCCTTCCATGATCTCATTGGCGTCGTAGCGCATGGCGATCACGGCGTCGGCCCCCAGTTCGCGGGCGTGCTGCACCAGAAGCTCGTAGGCCTCCTGCCGGGCCGTCTCGGCCAGCTTGGTGTAGATCGACAGGTTGCCGCCGAAGATCTGCTGGATCGAGCCGCCGATATTGCCGATCACGCTGCGCGAACGGGCGGTCACGCCCCGCACCAGGCCGAGATGTTCGACGACGCGATAGCCGGGCAGATCGTTGGTGGTGGCGACGAGCATGGGATCCTCCTGAGGTCCGCCGGTATAACTAACGTCGTTGCGGCGCACCATGGCGTTGCGAAGGCGGCCCTCGGGGGGTAGACCGCCCGCATCATCGCTTGAGGATCCGCCGCATGACCGCCACGCGCACCGAGACCGACACCTTCGGTCCCATCGAAGTCGCCGCCGACCGCTACTGGGGCGCGCAAGCCCAGCGCAGCCTGGGCAACTTCAAGATCGGCTGGGAGAAGCAGCCGCTTCCGGTCGTCCGGGCCCTGGGCATCGTCAAGCGCGCCGCCGCCGAGACCAACCACAAGCTCGGCAAGCTCGACGCGGCCATCAAGGACGCCATCGTCCAGGCGGCCAACGAGGTCATCGAAGGCAAGCTGAACGACCACTTCCCGCTGGTCGTCTGGCAGACCGGCTCGGGCACCCAGTCGAACATGAACGCCAACGAGGTGATCTCGAACCGCGCGATCGAGATCCTGGGCGGCGAGATGGGCACGAAGAAGCCCGTCCATCCGAACGACCACGTCAACATGAGCCAGTCGTCGAACGACACCTATCCGACGGCGATGCACGTGGCCTGCGCCGAGCAGATCGTCTCGGACCTGCTGCCCGCCCTCAAGCACCTGCACGCGGCCCTGAAGGCCAAGTCGGAAGCCTGGGCGCAGATCATCAAGATCGGCCGCACCCACACCCAGGACGCCACCCCGCTGACGCTGGGCCAGGAGTTCGGCGGCTACACCCAGCAGGTCGAGAACGGCATCGAGCGTATCGAGCAGACCCTGCCCAAGCTGATGCAACTGGCCCAGGGCGGCACCGCCGTCGGCACCGGCCTGAACGCCCCGATCGGCTTCGCCGAAGGCGTGGCCGAAGCCATCGCCGCCATCACCGGCCTGCCCTTCACCACCGCCCCGAACAAGTTCGAGGCCCTGGCCGCCCACGACGCCATGGTGTTCAGCCACGGCGCCATCAACACGGTCGCCGCCTCGCTGTTCAAGATCGCCAACGACATCCGCTTCCTGGGCTCGGGCCCGCGCGCGGGTCTGGGCGAACTGGCCCTGCCGGAAAACGAGCCGGGCTCGTCGATCATGCCGGGCAAGGTCAACCCGACCCAGTGTGAAGCCCTCACCCAGGTCTGCGTGCAGGTGTTCGGCAACCACGCCGCCCTGACCTTCGCCGGCAGCCAAGGCCACTTCGAGTTGAACGTCTTCAACCCGGTGATGGCCTACAACTTCCTGCAGTCGGTGCGCCTGCTGGCCGACGCGGCGATCAGCTTCACCGACAACTGTGTGGTCGGCATCGAGCCGCGCATCGACAACATCCAGAAGGGCGTCGAGAACTCGCTGATGCTGGTCACGGCCCTGAACGGCCGCCTGGGCTACGACATCTGCGCCAAGATCGCCAAGACCGCCCACAAGAACGGCACCACCCTGCGCGACGAAGCCGTCGGCGGCGGCTACCTGACGAACGAAGAGTTCGACCAGTACGTCCGCCCGGAAAACATGGTCTCGCCGGGCTGAGCTTGATCGACTGACGCAACGGGGCGGCGCATTTCGCGACCGCCCCGCTTTCGTATGGGCCACGGCGTCTCCCGGTTGCGCCACGGCGATGCTATGCGAAAGGTCGCATGACCGCTCTCGACCGCCCCTACTGGATCGAAGCCCGTTTCGAACGGCGCGAGGGCTGGAACCCGTCCGCCTATCCGTTCAACCTGCCGGTCGTGCGCGGTCTCGACACCCTGGCCTTCCACCCGCGTGTGACCTTTCTGGTCGGTGAGAACGGCTCGGGCAAGTCGACCCTGATCGAGGCCCTGGCCGTGGCCTGGGGCTTCAACGCCGAGGGCGGCTCGGCGAACGTCAACTTCTCCACCCGCGCCTCGCACTCCCAACTCAGCCAGCACATTCGCCGCGTCCGAGGACATCTGCGGCCGATCGACGGCTATTTCCTGCGCGCCGAAAGCTTCTTCAACGTCGCCAGCTACATCGAGGAAGTCGGCGTGTCGGGCTACGGCGCGGTTCCGTTGCACGAGCAGTCGCACGGCGAAGCCTTCTTCTCGCTCTTCGACAACCGCTTCCGCGGCGACGGCCTCTACATCCTCGACGAACCGGAAGCGGCCTTGTCGCCCACCCGGCAGTTGTCGTTTCTGGCGCGGCTGCATGAACTGGTGCTGGCGCGCTCGCAGTTCATCATCGCCACCCACTCGCCAATCCTGCTGGGCTATCCGGACGCCTGGATCTACCAGGCCTCCGAACGCGGGCTTGAGAGGGTGGAGTACGAGGACACCGAGCACTTCCAGGTGACTCGCAACTTCCTCAACCGCCGCCAGACCTTCCTGGACGTGCTGCTGTCGAGCGACGACGAGGCGTGATAGCCTTGGGCCATGGGCAAGCCCGAACTCGACATCACGCCTGGGGGCGTCGATCCGGAACTGCTGGCGCAGGCGCAGCGGCTGGGGATTTCGGTCGCCGGCATGAGCGAGACGCAGCTGCGGCTGCACTTGCAGAAGGTGGATCCGGCCGGCGCCGAGGAACGGGCGCGGCGGTGGGCGGAAGAGAACGCCGAGGCTATCCGGCGCTATCGTGAACGGGTGGAAGCCGGCGGCGCTTTCGGGGACGACCTGCGCAGGTGGTGATCCGCCAGTTCGACGTCTTTCCCAACCCCTCGATCCGCACCCGTGCGGCCGCGCCCTATGTCGTCGTGCTTCAGTCGCACCATGCCGGGGATCTTCCCACGGTCGTCGTGGCTCCGCTGTATTTGCCGGAAAGCGCCCTGCCGCTCAGCGAACTGTCGGCCGAGGTCGAGATCCAGGGCCAGACGCTTCTAGCCTTCATTCCCGAACTGGTCGGCGTTTCGACTATACTGCTCCGCCAGCGCGTCGCCTCCCTCGCCGCCCACGAAGACGCCATCCGGCGCGCCCTCGACCGGCTATTCACCGGCTTCTGAGCTCGGCGCATTTTCTCACGACGAACCGGTATCCACTTCGTCGGAAAATGCTCTAGCGCTTGACCACCGTGCGGCCGATCGGAGCCAGGGCGATCCAGGCCAGTTGCAGGTCCTTGATGGCGAACGGGATGCCGATGATGCTGATGGCTTCGGCCACGGCGATCAGCAGGTGGCTCAGCGCGATGTACCAGCCGCCCAGCACGAACCAGATCACGTTCAGCACGAAGCCCAGCGGGCCGGTGCCCAGGTCGCCGCGCCCCGTGACGAGGTCGCGGCTGACGACCTCCTTGCCGAACGGCCAGAAGGCGAAGCCGGCGATGCGCCACGCCGCGCCCGCATAGGGCAGACCGACGATGGTGATGGCCAGCAGCAGGCCGCCCAGCAGCCACAGCAGGCCCGACAGCCAGCCGCCGAGGAAGAACCAGAGCAGGTTGAGGATGAAGCGGATCATCGCGGTCCTTTCGTCTCCGCCCGAGATTTGGGACGTCGTCGCGCCGTTGTCGAGCTTGCGGACGCGACCTTACGGCGAATTCACCGCAGCAGTTGCCAGCGCTTGGCCCACCGGCCCTTGCCGAAGCGCGACAGGGCCAGGAGGTAGAGGCCGGCATAGACGACGACGCCCAGGCCGATCAGGACCCAGCTCCAGGGGCCGGGCGCATGCCAGGTCGGCGCCGTGGTCAGCCAGTCGTGCGGCGGGGCGGTCAGCTCCAGCCACAGGCCGCCGACCCAGGCGACCGAGAACAGCGCAACGACGGGGTAGCGCAGCACGGGGCTCTTCTGGACGAGCAGCAGGAACTGGACGAACAGCGCCGCGCCGGCGGCCGCGAGCCCGGCCAGCCAGGGCTGCCAGGCGCCGGGCGTGAAGCGCGCCGCGCCGAGACCGGCGAAGACCGGGGCCCACAGCAGCGGGCCGAAGAACAGCAGGATCAGGGCGAAGCCGACCAGCACCCCGACGCCGCCGCCGATCACCTTGCCCGCCGCCTCGCCGGCCGCGTGGGCGCCGTGGTGACGGTCGTGACCGTGGGGGTCGCCGGAGGGGTTGTAGCCCTGCGCCATCAGGCCCGGCGGCTGACCGCGAAGTCGGCGAGGCTTTCGAGGCTCTCGCGCCAATCGTTCTGCGGGAAGACCGCCAGGGCCGCCTTGGCCTTGTCGGCGTGCTCGGCGGCCAGATCGAGGGTGGCGTCCAGGGCGCCGGTGCCGATGATCAGCTCGCGGGCGCGGCGGAAGTCGGCTTCGGTCTGTTCGCGACGGCCGATGGCGCGTTCCCAGAACTCGGCCTCGCGCGGGCCGGAGCGGGCGATGGCCAGCAGCAGCGGCAGGGTGGCCTTGCCTTCGCGGAAGTCGTCGCCGGCGTTCTTGCCCAGGGTCTCGGTGGCGCCGCCGTAGTCGAGGGCGTCGTCGGCCAGCTGGAAGGCCAGACCCAGGCTCATGCCGTAGTCGCGCAAGGCCTTGGACTTTTCGGCGTCGACGCCGGCCGACACCGCACCCGCCTCGGCGGCGGCGGCGAACAGCTCGGCGGTCTTGGCCGCGATGATCTCGAGATAGAGCGCCTGAGACAGGTTGAGGTCGTGGCTGCGCATCAGCTGCATCACCTCGCCCTCGGCGATGACGCGGCTGGCCTGGGCCAGGATCTGAAGGGCGCGCATCGAGTCGGTCTCGACCATCAGCTCGAAGGCGCGGGCGAACAGGAAGTCGCCGACCAGCACGCTTTGGGCCGCGCCCCAGATAAGGTGAGCGGCGACCTTGCCGCGGCGCAGCTGGCTGCCGTCGACCACGTCGTCATGCAGCAGGGTGGCGGTGTGGATGAACTCGACGGCCGCGGCCAGCTTCAGGCAGTGGTCGTTATCGGAACCGGCCAGGCGCGCGGCGGCCACGGTCAGCAGCGGGCGCAGGCGCTTGCCGCCGGCGGCGATCAGGTGCTCGGCCAGGGCCGGGATCACCGGCACGTCGCTCTGCATGCGATCGGTGATCAGGCTGTCGACGCCCGCCATGTCGGCGGAGGCCAGGCGCACGAGACGATCCACCGATCCCGGTTGTCGGGCGAGGGTCGCTGCAGCTGCGTCCAAGACCATGTACTCCTCAGGCGACGCCACGCGCGGCGCCAGGACCGTTGCGAGCGACAATGGTGGCGGGATAGGTCAGGGTCAAGGCGAGCACAAGGCCCGAAACGTTGTCAGACCCCTCCTCAGTTCCCTCCGTCACCGAAGATCGCGTGCTGGACGGCCGCGTCAAGCTTCGCCAATCGGCGGCGGGATACCGGGCCGGGCTCGACGCGGCCCTGCTGGCGGCCGCCTGCGACGCGAGCGACGGCGATCGCGTGATCGAGGCCGGCTGCGGGGTCGGCGGGGCCCTGCTGGCCGCCGCGACCCGTCGATCCGGCGCGCGATTCGTCGGACTGGAGCGCGATCCGGCCGCCGCCGCCCTGGCGCGAGAGAACGCGGATCTCAACCAGCTGGCCGATCGGGTGGAAATATTCGAGGGCGACGTGGCCGCCGGCTTCCGGGCGCTGGGCTTGCCGGTGTTCGACGCGATGATCAGCAACCCGCCGTTCTTCGACGACCCCAAGGCCCTACGCGCGCCCTCCCCCGAAAAGTCCGGCGCCTGGATGGCCGACGCGGGCCTTTCGGCCTGGACCGCCTTCGCCCTGAAGGCGGTGCGCGAGGGCGGGACCATCACCCTGATCCACCGCGCCGACCGCCTGGCCGACATGCTGGCCTTGCTGGCCCCCAAGGCCGGCTCGTTCCGCATCCGCCCGGTGCAGCCGTTTTCGGATACGCCGGCCAAGCGCGTGCTGGTGCGGGCGGTGAAGACCGGCAAGGCGCCGCTGGTGCTGCTGCCGGCGCTGGTCATGCACGACCGGGAGGGCGGCAAGCATTCGGCGGCGGCGGAAGCGATACTGCGAGGGGAAGCGGCGCTGGGATGGTGAGGAAATCCTTCTCCCCTTGCGGGAGAAGGTGGCGGCGAAGCCGACGGATGAGGGGTTTCTCAGACATGGGACGCCTCCACCCGGCCTGACCGCTGCACACGCTTTCAGTTCTGAGAGACCCCTCACCCGACCTCCCTCCGGGAGGCCACCCTCTCCCGCAGGGGGAGAGGGACACGGGTTTGCGATCTCCCGCGCGAAGGCGCGTTAGGTCGGGGAGGCGCGGAGCGGCCGGGCGGAGCCCGGAGACCGTGATGTGGTTTAGCGTTTCGGCTTCGTCTGACCGCTCCGCCGCATCGTAGGCTCGAAGGACCGGGGGCGCGGGCCTCTTTCAACCCTGGACCCGGTTGCCCCTCGGACGGGCAGGACCAATAGCCCCGCGGTGATCCGGCGGCGCCTCGGCTGATCCTGTTAGGCCGGTTTGAAACGATCCCGGCCCTGTCGACCCGCTTGTCTCGTCACGGAACGGCTTGGCGGCCCAATCACGCCTTCTGAGCGATCCTGCAAACCCGCCCTTCCCATGACGCTTCAAGCGGCCCCGCTCGATGCGATCTCAGCCGCTAACTCGGGCCGGTACCAAGAGCCCTCCCCATGGCTGGGATGGGGATGATTATGGGGCGGGTTGAGCAGGTGGGGATAAGTTCGGGTTATAAAGTTGTAGGGCGTTGAGTTCGCTCAACTCTTTTACGAGTACGCCGTGCGAGCAGCGTGCGTATCCCCCGATCCTTCTCCCCTTGCGGGAGAAGGTGGCGGCCGAAGGCCGTCGGATGAGGGGTCTCTCAAATGGGAGACGCTTCCGCCCGGCCTGACCGCTGCACACGGCTTCGAGATTTGAGAGACCCCTCACCCGACCCTGCTCCGCAGGGCCACCCTCTCCCGCAAGGGGAGAGGGATCAAACGCGGCGGATTGCAGAAAAAGCCTGGGTCCCCGCTTTCGCGGGGATTTTACGGGGGAGAGAGCGGACAGGCCCCGCCCGGTCTCGCCCCCTCCACCGCTTCGCGGTCCCCCTCCACCGCTTCGCGGTCCCCCTCCCCCGCAAGCGGGGGAGGAGTGGCGCTGAGAGTTCTGAGAGACCCCTCACCCGACCCTGCTTCGCAGGGCTGCCCTCTCCCGCGAGGGGAGAGGGAATAGAGGTCGATAACTTTTCCGCGCATCCTAACGATCCGCTAACGCAACGCGTGCAGAACTGCGCCTTGGATGCAAAACGCGTCCTTGGCCAGAATGGCCGCGCCGGGAAACGGGTCGATGCCGCTGAACAGCATCAACACCAATGTGGGGGCGATGATCGCCCTGCAGTCGCTGAACGCCATCAATGGCGAACTGGCGACCACGCTGCGCCGCATCGCGACCGGCCTGAAGATCTCGAGCCCCAAGGACAATCCCGCCGTCTGGGCGACCGCCAAGATGCAGTCGGCCGAGGCCAAATCGCTGGACGCCGTGCGCGCCTCGCTGCAACGCGGCCAATCGACGACGGACGTCGCCCTGGCGGCCGGCGACACCGTCACCGACCTGCTCGACCAGATGAAGCAGAAGATGCTGGCGGCTTCCGACGCCAGCCTGACCACCGCCAGCCGCAAGGCGCTGAGCGACGACTACGTCTCGCTGCGCAAGCAGATCGACCGGGCGGTCGAGAACGCCAGCTTCAACGGCGTGAACCTGATCTCGTCGGGCTCGAACGGCTCCATCAAGGCCCTGGCCAACGCCAAGGCCGACTCGACCATCGACGTCGACCACGTGGACCTGTCGACCTCGGGCGCGACGATGTCGGGCATGCCCGCCGACCTGCTGACCCGGCCGACAAACGTCGAGATCAAGGCCATGGACGGCGTGATGCAGAAGGTCACCGCCGCCCTGTCGACCCTGGGCACCCAGGCCAACGCGCTCGACACCCACCTGACCTTCATCGACAAGCTGCAGGACACGCTGGAGGCCTCAGTCGGCCGGCTGGTCGACGCCGACATGGCCCAGGAGGCGACGCGTCTCCAGGCGCTCCAGATCAAGCAGCAGCTGGCGATCAAGTCGCTGTCGATCGCCAACGCCGCGCCGAGCTATCTCTTGAAGCTGTTCGGGGGCTGAGGCTCTCCACCGAAAGCAGGGATTTTACGGATGGGGAATTGGCCCCAAAGTCCGCGCTCTCCCTCCCCTTCCCCCGCGTGAGTCGCCATGGCCCAGCACCTCGCCCTCCTGTCCCTGCTCGTGCGCGACTATGACGAGGCCCTGGGCTTCTATGTCGGCAAGATGGGCTTCGACCTGGTGGAGGACAGCGAGCTGGGCGCGGGCAAGCGCTGGGTCGTCGTCTCCCCCGGCCCGGGTGGGTCGCGGTTCCTGCTGGCCAAGGCGGCCGACGAGCGCCAAGCGGCGATGGTCGGCGGCCAGGGCGGCGGCCGGGTCTGGCTTTTCCTGCACACCGACGACTTCGACGGCGACCACGCCCGGCTCTCCGCTGCAGGCGTGACCTTCCTCGAGGAGCCCCGGCACGAGGCGTATGGCAGCGTGGCGGTGTTCGAGGACCTCTACGGCAACCGCTGGGACCTGTTGCAGCCGCGCGGCAAGTAGAAGCCCCTCTCCCATTGCGGGAGAAGGATCTAGAGGTCGGCTAGCGTCCTAGCGTGCTCGGCAACGTCGGCGGGCCATTGCGCGAGGCCGGCCTCGAACCCTTCCCGGTCGCCGGCGTAGAGCGCCCGCATGGCCGCCTCGAAGCCGGGGGCGTCGCCGGCTGCGGCGCTGGCGAAGCGGTAGGCGGCGTCGCGGGCGCGGCGCTGGCGGTCGGGGGCCTCGGCCTCGCGGCGGGCGGCCTCGACCAGCTTGCGTAGGGCCACCGAGGCGCCGCCGGGCTGGGCGGCCAGCCAGTCCCAGTGGCGCGGCAACAGCGTCACTTCACGCGCGACGACGCCGAGCTTGGGCCGGCCGCGGCCGCGCGGCGTTTCCGGTTCGGCCTCGGCCGGCGCTAGGCGGGCGGCGAGATCCTCGGGGCCGCCGCGCAGGTCGAAGTCCACCTGCCGGCCGTCGGGATCGAAGATCAGCAGCGGGGCGTCGGGACGCCTTGCGAACACCGCCTGGGCGGCCAGGGCGACGGTCAGCTGGTCGCCGGCGGCGAGGCGACGGCCAGTCTCGAACAGGGCGTAGGTCATCGGACGAGGTCTACCGCGTTCAGGGCTTGGCACCAGTGCTTGCGGCGGTCGGCCAGGCGCAGCGCCCTGCCCTTGGGCTCCAGGCCCTCGGCGTCGATCGTTTCCAGCACTTCGAAGGCGAAAGCCGTTTCGCCATGAGCATTCCAGGCGCCTTGCAGGCGGGCGTTGGGATGCGAGCCCAGGCGCAAGGAGAACCAGACGCCGTTCTGGCGGGTCGCCAGGTTCTCGGTGCCGCCGACAAAGGCCTGGCCGGTGCGCCCGCAGCGCACGGCGTAGACGCCGGGCCGGGGCTTTTCTTCCTTGTAGGCGCGCAGCAGCGCCTTGCGCGAGTTCATCGCCGTCTCCTTGAGTTGACGGCTTTTTACCCGGGCAAATTATGGAGTCAATATTACCCGGGTGTTTTTCTCGCCATCAGGCCCCAGTAGAGCGCGCCGGCCAGGCCCGCCCCGACGAACCAGGCATACTGGTAGAGGGTCGTCCAAGGCGCGCCGACGCCCGCGAAGGCGTGCGGGGCGGCCGCGTGCAGGAAGCCCGGCAGATTGGGCGCGACACCGACGGCGAAGGCGACCAGGGCCGCCGGATTCCAGCCGTTGCGGTAGGTGTAGGGTCCGGTGCGGTCATAGAGGCCGGGCGCGTCCAGCACCGTGCGGCGCAGCAGCCAGTAGTCGACGATCAGTATGCCGGCGATGGGGCCCAGCAGCGCGCCGTAGCCGGTGAGCCAGACGAAGATGTAGCCCGCCGTGCTCTCCAGGAGCTTCCAGGGCATGATCAGCACGCCGATGACGGCGGTGATGTAGCCGCCGATGCGGTAGGTGATCCGCTTGGGCCAGAGGGCGGCGAAGTCATAGGCCGGGCCGACCAGGTTGGCGGCGATGTTGCACGAGACGGTGTCGAGGCTGATCACCACCAGGCCAACCAGCACCGCGATGCCGCCGATGTCGCCCGACAGGGCCACCGGGTCCCAGATCGCCTTGCCGAAGATCAGCACCGTGGCCGAGGTGACGACGACGCTCATCGCCGCCAGCAGGGCCATGGGACCGGGAAGGCCCAGGGCCTGGCCGACGATCTGGTCCTTCTGGGTGCGGGCGAAGCGGGTGAAGTCGGGGATGTTGAGGGCGAGCGTGGCCCAGTAGCCGGTCATGGCGGTGACGGCCGGGCCGAAGTCGGCCCAGAAGCGGCCGGCCTTGGCGCCGCCGGCGTCATAGGCCGAGGGCTCGTGCAGGATGGGTCCCAGACCGCCGGCTTTCGACAGCGCCCACCAGACCAGGGCGACGCAGACGATCACCTTGACCGGCGCGGTCCAGGTCTCGAGCTTGCGGACGGTCTCCAGGCCCTTGGTGACGAAGGCCAGCTGGATCAGCCAGAAGGCCAGGAACGCCAGCAGTTGGCCGACGCCGATGCCCAGCAGCGGGATCATCGGACCGTCCAGCTTGGCCCCGACCATGACGCCGAGCAGGGTCAGGAGCGCGCCGCCGCCGATCCAGGTCTGGATGCCGTACCAGCCGCAGGCGACGATGGCGCGGGCCAGCGCGGGCAAACGGGCTCCCCTCCAGCCGAACGAGGCCCGAGCCAGCACCGCGTAGGGCACGCCGTGCTTGGCGCCGGCGTGGCCGATCAGCAGCATGGGGACCAGGACGATCAGGTTGCCCAGCAGCACCGCCCAGACGGCCTGGACCGCCGACATCCCCTGCTCCACCAGGCCTGCGGCCAGCATGTAGGCGGGCACGGCGATGACCATGCCCAGCCACAGGGCCGCGAAGTGACGGGCGCGCCAAGTTCGCTGGGCGGCCGTGGTCGGCGCCAGGTCGTCGTTCCAGAGATTGCTCGTCTCGTCCGCCATGCGCTCCCCCAAGCCCCCGCCCAGAACAACGAGCGTCGAAAGGAGAGAGCATGGCGCGACGAGACCACCGCCGTCACCTGGGAAATCGGTGATCGGCGGCGAGTATCAGAGCGCTGCGTAGGCCCAGGTCGCCAGGCCGGCGCCGAACATCAGCACCATGGCGATGATGCCGACCCTGTCCCACTGGATGCAGGGGCCGGCGTGCCGGAGCTCGGGCGACTCCGGCTTGTTGACGTCACAGGTCTTGAAGAACACGGGACGCACGGAAACACGCATGGCGTGGGCCATGTTGAACCTCCCTAACGATTGCCACGCCTCTGACGGGCGCGTGCGGGAAGGTTAACACGAACTCGCTCAGCAGGCGAAAACATCAATCAGTAGGCGAAACGCAGGCTCAGACCCACGCGGCGCGGCTGGGGCGAGAACGACTGCGGCAGGCGGCCCGTGGTGATGAACAGCGGGGCGTCGGAGTCGAGCAGGTTCTCGACGAACAGGCCGACGGATCCCCGCCCCTGCTCGATGGCCACCCGGCCGTCCAGCAGGGTGACGCCGCCCAGGTCGCGGCCCGAGCCAGGGCTGACGGACTCGAAGGTCGAGCGCGACTGGCCGACATAGGCGGCCGAGCCGTTGAGGATCAGGGCCGCCCCGCCCGGCAGCTCGCGGCGGGTCTCGCCCCAGACGGTGAAGGCCTCGCGCGGCACGGCCGGCAGGTGGTCGCCCTCGTGGCCGAGCCCGGCCATGGCGCCGGTGGTCTGATCCTGGGTCAGCACGGCCTCGGTGGCGGCGAGGTTGAAGCCGAGCTTCGAGACGCCGCGGCTCCAGACCATGTCGAACTCCGCGCCGTCGATGCGGGCGCGGCCCAGGTTGGTGACGAAGGCGAAGGCGCCGTTGGCGCTCGTCGCCGAATACTGCATGTCGCGCCAGTCGATGCTGTAGAGCGCGAGGTTCGCCGACAGCCGCCCGCCGGCCCAGCGCGACTTGAGGCCGAGCTCGCGGTTCCACAGCATGTCGGACCCGTAGGCCTGAAGCTCGGCCGGCAGGCCAGGGGCGGTGTTGACGCCGCCGGGGCGGAAGCCCTGCGAGATCTGAGCGTAGCCCATCAGCCGGGGCGTGAAGCGGCGCGAGGCCACGGCCTTCATGCTCCAGCCGTCCTCCTCGACCCGGTTGCGGAAATTCCCCCCCGATGTGTCGGAGATGACGTTGACCACCAGCACCCGGCCGACGGTCTTCTTGTCGTAGGCGAAGCGGCGGGCGCCGAGGGTGACGTCGGTCCGGTCGTCCACCGCCAGGGTCGCCTCGCCATAGGCCGCGACCTGGTCGAGGCGGGTGTCGACGATGCGGCGGCCGGTGTAGCCGGCGGCATCGACCGGCAGGCCGGTGACCGGGTCGGCGACGCGGACCTGGCTGTCGATGCTGTCGCGGCGGGTCTCGGAGAACAGGCCGACAGTCCATTGCAGCGCCCCCTCGTAGTCGGAGGTCAGGCGCGCCTCGCGCACGTCGGCGACGAGGTCGATGGGCTGGTACAGCAGGCCCGGCGTGCGGCTGTCGACGTAGGAGGCGTAGGCGCCCATCTGGCCCGCGTCGCAGGCGAGGCTGGAGCCGAGCGCCAGCCAGCGGGCGCAGCCGGCGGCGCTGCCGCGCTCGGACTGCAGGGTGCCGGTGTAGTCGATCTGGCGGATGTTGCGCCATTCGTAGCGGGCCAGGGAGGCCGAGAAGCGCACGCCCGGCAGGCGGCTCTCGAACGACAGGGCGCCGAACCACACCTGGCTGTCGAACGGAGTGCGGACGAAGTTGCGCGAGACGTGCGAGGGCTCGCCCGGCGCGCCGGCCCCGGTGTCGCGCAGCTTGGAGTCCTGGGCGGCCAGCAGCAGGTCGATCCGCATCTCGTCGCGAGGCCGCCAGGCGGCGGCCAGGCGCGCGCCGATGGTGCGGCCGGCGTTGACGCCGGTCAGGCCCAGGCGCGCGTTGTCGGCGAAGGCGGCCTCGTCGCGGCGGTAGGCCGTCAGGCGCACGGCGGCGCGGTCGTCGGCGAAGGTCTTGTTGGCCACGGCGGTCGCCGCCCCGCCGGCCCGGCCGCCGACGACGCCGCCTTCCAGTTCCAGGCCCGCCTGGTCGCGCGACAGGTCGGCGCGGTTGAAGGCCACCTTCACCGCCCCGCCCATGGCGCTGGAGCCGTAGAGCGTGCCCTGGGGCCCGCGCAGCACCTCCAGCCGGTCGACATCGACCAGCAGCAGGTCGGGGAACGAGCCGCCGGGATCGGCGGTGGTGCCGCTGGGTCCCGAGACCGGCACGTCGTTGTAATAGAGGGCCGTCGTCGCCTCGCCCGAGCCGTAGACGCCGCGCAGGGTCATGCGCATGCGGCCTACGCCCGTGCTGGTCAGGGTCAGGCCCGGCAGGCGCTGGGCGACGCGCTCGAAGGTCACCGCACCGGTGGCGTTCAGGGCCTCGCCGCCGATCACGCGCATCGACAGCGGCGTGCTCTGCTCGGGCATGGAGCGGCGCAGGGCGGTGACCATCACCGCATCGACCTCGGCGGTGGCGGGAGGCGCGGCGGCGGACGACGCGGCGGCGATGGCGCGCGGCGGCGCGGCCCGCTCGATCAACAGCCGGCCGCCATGCCGGCGGGCGACCAGGCCCGAACCGGCCAGCAGCCGCCGCAGGGCCTCGTCAGGCTCCAGCTGGCCGCGAACGCGGGGCGAGGACAGACCCACCACCAGGGCCGGGTTGAACAGGATCTCGGTGTCGGTCTGGGCGGAGAAGGACGTCAGGGCCCGCGCCATCGGCGTGCCCGCCGGAATGTCGACCCGGCGCGGCGCGGCCGCGACGGCGGCGGCCGGCGTCGCCATGGCGGCGAGCGCGAGCCAGCCCGCCAGGGCGGATCGACAATGACGTGTGTGCAAGACCCCCGGGGCTCCAGTACTCGGCAGCGCCCCTTCCTTCACCGCTGCGTTTCCCAAGGCCAGTCCCCTCGTCGCCGTTGGCCGGCGATCCCGTCCCCTCGCCCCCACCTGGACCCCCGCCTGGCGGACATTCCGGAGACTCTGCCTGTTAATCTGGCAGGCCGGGCGCCCCGACGGCAAGTGCGAGAACGTGGGTTGACCCGCTCGTCACGCTGCTGACGAATGATCGCAACAAAAAAGACTCGTTGTGTCGGGGACGACGTATGGCGCTGGCGAATCTGGCCGCTGGAGCGCGAGGGAGCGAGGGCCTGGCCCAAGCTTCCCTGCCCTACCAGCAGGCCCTGAGAGCTTTCTTCCGCCGCAGGGTGGAAGGCGGCGAGGTCGATGACCTCGTCCAGGAGGTTCTTCTCCGACTGCATAACCGCCGAGACGGCGGCGAAGTGTCGAACCTCGGCAGCTTCATCTTCCAGACCGCCACCAACGTCCTGCTCGACCGCCGTCGCCGCGACACCGTTCGCAAGCGCCAGGCCCACTGCGAGCTGGAGGAGATCCACCACCCGCTCGACGAGCTGTCGCCCGATCGGATCCTTCAGGCCAAGCAGGCGGCCGCCGTCGCCGCCGCGGCCCTTGGTGATCTTCCTTTAAGGACACGCGCTGCATTCATGCTCGTGCGTTTTGAAGGCATGAGTTACAAGGCGGCGGCCGCTCAACTGGGACTCTCAGTCAGCGCGGTCGAGAAACACGTCGCCAAGGCTCTCAAACACCTGACGAGCCGTCTGCAGGAACACGATGCGCCACACCGCCCCAAACCTGGCTTCTTCCGGTGAACCGGACGCCGCGGAATGGGTCGCGCGCCTGCACAACCGGCCGAACGACCTGGGCTTGCGGCGTGACTTCGATTCCTGGCTGAAGGCCGATCCGACCCACAAGGACGCTTTCGACTCCGCCGCCGACGCCTGGTCGCGCATCGGCGCGCTGTCGGACGAACCCGAGATTCTGGCCGCCCGCGCCTCGCTGAGGGCCGAACTGGCGGCCGATGTCCGCCGCCGCCGCGCCCGCCCGCAGATGCGCTGGGCCGCGGCGATCGCCGGCATGGTCATGGCCGGCGGCTTCGGCACGGCCCTGTGGCTGGCCACGGCCCCTTCCGATCATTCCGCCCCCGCGCTCGCCCCGGCCCAGACGGCCCAGGTCGTCTATCGCACCAATGTGGGCGAGCAGAAGAGCATCACCCTGGCCGACGGCTCGGTCGCCACCCTGTCGACCGACACCGTGCTGCGCGTCACCGAATGGGGCCAGCGCCGCGGCCTGACGCTCGATCGCGGCGAGGCCTTCTTCCAGGTGGCCAAGAACCCGCAGCGCCCGTTCGTGGTGACGGCGCAGGGCCGCACGGTCACGGCGCTGGGCACGGCGTTCAATGTGCGCATCGATCCGGGCGTCTGGTCGGTCAGCCTGCTGGAAGGCAAGATCCGCGTCGCCGATCCGATCGCCCACAACAGCGTCGACCTGCTGCCCGGCTCGCGCCTGGAACAGCGCGCCGGCGCGACCTGGGCGGTGGCCGCGGCCGACGTCTCGGCCCTGACCAGCTGGCGCCAGGGCAGCCTGACCTTCGACAACCAGCCGCTGTCGGAAATCGTCGGCGAGCTGAACCGCTATTCGGACCGCAAGATCCGCATCGCCTCGCCGCGCGTCGCCGCCACCCCGATGAGCGGCCGCTTCAAGACCGGCGACGTCGGCGGCTTCGTCGACGCCCTGTCGGCCTACGGCGCGGCCAAGGTGCGCCAGGGCGAAGGCGGCGAGATCGTCCTGGTTTCGCCGTAGCGGCGATCCACGTCCCTTCGGATCGAACTCTTCAGCCGCGGATCAACCCGACGAGGGCGCGTCGGGCCAGCAGCCTCTCGGCCGCCGGCCCACGCCGTTGTCACTCGCCGAAGCGGAAGCGCAGGCCCAGGCCGTAGTAGCGGCCCTCGTAACGGACATCGACCGGATAGGTCCGGTCGGGCGAGTAGTTGTTGTAGTTCTCGAACGGCTTGGCCAGCAGGTTGCTGACGTCGAGGCTGACGGTCAGTTGCTTGGAAATGTCGTAGCTCAAGGAGGCGTCGAGACGGGACGTCGCCCGCACCCCTACGCCGGTGTACTGCGAGCCGTCGGTCGCCTGACGGTAGTAGCTGACCCAGGGCGAGCGTCGATTGTAGGAGATGCGCCCCGTCACGCCGTTGCGCTCGTAGAACAGCGCGGCGTTGTAGGTCCACTTGGAAAGGCCCGTGATCTTGACGTAGGACGCATCGGCGCCGAGCGTCTGGGGGAACTGGTTCTTGCCGTCGATGTAGGTGACGTTGCCCTGGACGCCGAAGCCCTTGAAGGCCTCGGGCAGGAAGTCCAGGAAGGTCTGGGCGTTGACCTCGAAACCCTTGATCTTGCCCGCCCCGGAGTTTTCCGGACGGCTGATTTCGATCAGGCCATAGACCGGATCCTGGACCCGGCTGGTGTAGTTGCTCGTGAACCCGAAGAGGTCGCGATAGAAGCCGGCGACGGTGATGCTGCCCGTGCTGGAGAAATAGTACTCGGCGCTGATGTCGTAGTTCTTGGACGTGAGCGGCACGAGGTCGGGATTTCCGCCCGAGCCGTAGGCGTTGGGTTGCACCGGCGCGTTGGGATCGACCGGTTCGTTGGGGTCGCGAACGACCTGCGTGACGTTGAGGGCCGGGTTGAGCGCGCCGAAATCGACGCGGGTGCGGGTCTCGGTATAGCCCAGGCGCAGTTGCACCTTGTCGAGCGGCCGGATCCGCAGGCTGATGTTCGGCAGCACGTCCGTGTAGTTCTGCTCGATCGTCCTGGGGATCAGGCTCGTGGCGCCGTTGACCGAGACGCGCGAGACGCCGGAGTATTCGCCGACCGTCTGAACCACCCGGACGCCGGCCACGCCGTCGAACGCGATCGAACCCACGTCGAAGGCGTACTTGGCCTGGACGTACCCTGCGTAGCTCTGTTCGGTGGCGCTGAAGGCGCCGCCCTGGTCGAGGGGCACGTCCGGGCTGCTGAAGGCCGTCAGGGTGTCCTTGTAGCCCTGGTCGTTGGGATAGAGCGCGATCAGCTGCTGCAGGGCCTCGATCGAGCGTTGCCGCAGGGCGGCGGCGTTCGCCGCGATCCCCTCGCGGGTCGGCATCAGATACTGGGTGAAGCCTTGCGAGGAGCCGCGGAACGGATCCTCGATCATCTCCAGTTGGCCCACCGGCAGACTGGACAGCGCGATCTTCAACGGCAGCACCCAGGCGTAGCGCGAGCCCTGGATCAACGAGGCGTCACGATCGGTGTAGCGCAGCCCGAACTTGATCTCGGGCAGGAACGACAGGCGGGTGTCGAACACCGCGTCGCCGCGCCATTGGACCCCGCTGCCCTTGGCGATGTAGTGGCGCTCGTAATAGCCGCGCCAATAGTAGTTGGCCGGGTTGGCGGCGTCGAAACCGGTGAGGTCGAAGGCCGCGCCGTCCTTCTCGTTGAACTTGACGACCACGGTCGGCGCGGTGGTGAAGGCGCTGTCCAGGCTCCAGTTGCGGGCCTCGTACTCGCTGTCCTCGTAGGCGAGGTCGGTCGACAGGGTCAGGCGATCACCGCGCCAGACGGCGCCGACCGCGCCCTGGTAGGTGTTGGTGTGATCGGCGCCGGTCGAGCGATAGGCCTGGGGCGCGACGCCGCCGGTCTTGGTGAAGCCGGCGGCCTGGTCGGTGGTCCCCGGAACCAGCGTGACGTTCGTCAGGGTGGGGTCCTGCAGGACCGTGGAGTCCCAGTCGCGAAGATTGACGTCCAGGTTGTCGGTCGCCTGTCGGCCGCGGTAGCCCTGGTAGATCCCATCGAAATAGATCTCGAGCTTGTCGTTCGGCTTCCACTGGAGGGCGACGTTCGCCGAAGGCCGGTAGCGCTTGCCGCCGTCGTTATAGAGACCCACGGAGTGGGGATAGTAGAAGCTGTTGCCGGCGCTGGCCGGCGAGACGCTCGAGGCGGGGCTGACCTGGCGAATCCACTGATTGTTGTACCGCACGCCGTTGCGGTACTGCGACTGGGCGTAGGTGGCGTTGGCCAGGACGCCGATCTCGCCGATCGACGTGTCCCAGCGGTCCGAGAACAGGATGTTGCCGTTCGGGTCGAACTTCTCGGTCTGGTCGTTGTAGGTGAGGCGCACGCCGCCGCCGATGAACCGGCCCTTGAAATCGAGCGGTCGACGCGTGCGGACGTTGATCAGGCCGGCCAGACCCGGCTCGACGATGTCGGCGGTGCCGGACTTGTAGATCTCGATCCCCGCCAGGGCCTGGGCCGGGAAGTCCTGCAGCTGCACGCGACGCAGTTCGGCGGTGAAGATCTCGCGGCCGTTGTAGGTGGTGGCGACGTCGGGCAGGCCTCGGATCAGGACGCGATTGGCCTCGTCGCTGAAACGTTCGACCTGCACGCCGGAGATGCGCGCCAGGGTCTCGGCGGCCGTGTTGTCGGGAAGCTTGCCGATGTCTTCGGCGACGACCGCGTCGAGGATCGCGTCCGAGGTGCGCTTGATGGTCTGCGCCGAGCGCATGCTCTGGCGAAGGCCGGTCACGACGACCTCGGTCACGGCCGAGGTCTCCGTCGTATCGGTGGCTGTGTCCGTAGCCGCGGCCGTCGTTTGCGCGACCGCGGGCATGCCCAAAAGCGCCATCGGCGCGACCGACAGCATGAAGGCAATACGCTTCATCAATCCCTCCCATGTCGAGCGCGAGGTATTTTCCTCGTCGCTTCATTTGTCCGACTAAATGTGCAGAGCAATCATTTCCGGTCAATCCAATTGATATGATCAATGCGAAAATTGAAATGTGGATTTCACATTTCAGCAGATTTCGAAATCGTGTTCAGGGATGCGGACGCGCATAACCCCATACAAGGAAGGGAAGCTTGGCTTTTTCGGATGGGCGCTCGTTTCAGATGTCGATGCGGAGCGTCGGTTCGACAAAGGCGAGCGGCAGCAAGCTATACTCTGACAAAATGGAGTTTTCACCGGGCTCCGCTTGACCTTGCGGCACGCGCCGCGACGGGGGCGGAGGTCCCCGGCTCCGGGGCGGCGACGACCGGAGACGGAGCGCGCCCGCCCACTTTCTCCCCTCCCCGGTTGAGGAACGGCCTCCCCCCTGCGTCATGGAAGTAGACAGCGGCGCCGTTCGCGTCGCGTTCAGGGAGGCTTTTCGTGACTTCGATCTTCAAGACCGCCGCCGCAGGCTTGGTTTGCGCGCTGATGGCCTCGAGCGCCATGGCCGCGCCGCTGAGCGCCGCCCAGAAGACCCAGCTGAAGGCGAACGTCGACGCCTATACGCCGCAGATGAACGAGGCGGCCCTGAAGATCTGGGATTACGCCGAGCTCGGCTACCTGGAGGCCAAGAGCACGGTCGTGCTGCAGGACCAGCTGAAGGCCGCAGGCTTCGAGGTGAAGGCGGGCGTGGCCGACGAGCCGACCGCCTTCGTCGCCAGCTTCAAGCAGGGCAAGGGTCCGGTGATCGCGGTGCTGGCCGAGTTCGACGCCCTGCCGGGCCTGTCGCAGGCCGCCGTGCCGACCAAGACCCCGCGTGAAGGCACCGACAACGGCCACGGCTGCGGCCACAACCTGTTCGGCGCGGCCTCGGTGGCCGGCGCGGTCGCCCTCAAGCAGTGGATGATCCAGAACAAGGTGCAGGGCGAGATCCGCGTCTACGGCACGCCGGCCGAGGAAGGCGGTTCGGGCAAGGTCTACATGGTGCGCGAGGGTCTGTTCGACGACGTCGACGTGACCCTGCACTGGCACCCGGGTAACGAGAACTCGGCCCGCCAGGGCACCTCGATGGCCAATATCAGCGGCAAGTTCCGCTTCCGCGGCAAGTCCTCGCACGCCTCGGGCGCGCCGTGGGCCGGGCGCTCGGCGCTGGACGGCGTGGAGATTCTCGACACCGCCGCCAACTTCATGCGCGAGCACATCCCCGACGGCACGCGGATCCACTACGTGATCACCAACGGCGGCAAGGCCCCCAACGTCGTGCCCGACTTCGCCGAGGTCTACTACTACGTCCGCAACAGCGACCCGAAGGTCGTGGTCAGCGTCATGGACCGCGTCAAGAAGGCGGCCGAGGGCGCGGCCATGGCCACCGAGACGACGGTGGAGTTCGAGCAGACCGGCGGCGTCTACAACCTGCTGCCCAACGACGTGCTGGGCAAAGTGATGAACGACAGCCTGGTCAGCGTCGGCGGGATCACCTGGACGCCGGAAGAGACCGCGTTCGCCAAGACGCTCGCCAAGAGCCTGACCAACGGCGGCGGCGACCTGGCCTCGGTCGGCAAGATCGAACCCTACGCCCCGGCCGACATGAAGGGCGGCGTGGGCGGCTCGACCGACGTCTCGGACATCTCGTGGGTGACCCCGACGGTGGGCCTGTCGACGGCGACCTTCGTCCCCGGTTCGGCCGGCCACAGCTGGCAGAACGTGGCGGCGGCGGGCAACTCGATCGGCCTCAAGGGCGCGGCCGTGGCGGCCAAGACCCTGTCGATCACCGGCGCCGAGCTGTTCATGAACCCCAAGCTGATCGCCGACGCCAAGGCCGAGCTGAACAGCCGCCGCGGCGACGGCTTCCAGTACAAGGCCATGGTTGGCGACCGCAAGCCGCCGCTGGACTACCGCAAGGCCGGCGGGGCTGAATAAGCGCTTCGACCGCGTGAAGACGATGGGGCGGCAGGCTTGCTTGCCGCCCTTCTCTTTGCCCGCTCAGAGCAGCTTCGGGCCCAGGAAGATCGCCAGGGCCGCGACCAGCCAGGCGGCCAGGGCGCCGAGGATGGCCAGGCGGTAGTCGACCCGCTCGCTCAGCAGCCAGGCGACGCCGAGGAAGACGAGATAGGCCGGGATGGTCTTGGCGCCGGCCAGGCACGCGGTCCTGAACCCGCCCGGCTCGCCCTTCGAACCGACCGCCAGCAGGGCGATGATGGCGAAGGTCGGCGCCAGCGGCAGGATGCCGGGCAGGACGTTGCCCTTCTTCGAGGCCAGCACGATCAGGGCGGTGACGAGACCGCCAAGCAGCCCCTTCCACAGAACCTCCAGCAAAATCGGCATCAGGCCTGGACGCCCCGCGCCCGCAGCTTGGCCTTCAGTTCGCGGATCGGACGGGCCAGCAGGAAGCCGAACGACACCGCGCCCTCCTTGGTGTGGACGGCGTGGTGGATGCGGTGAGCCTGGATCAGGCGCTTCCAGTAGGCCGACTTGCCCAGCGGGACCTTGAAGCGCTGGTGCACCATGCCGTCGTGGAAGATGAAATAGACCGCGCCATAGGCGGTGATCCCCAGGCCGACAGGCAGCAGCCACGGCAGGCCGCCGTTGGTCCCGAACCAGATGGCGACGATGGCGGGCGCGGCGAAGACCACCGCGAACAGGTCGTTCAGCTCGAAGGCGCCGTGGCGGGGCTCGTGGTGCGAGCGGTGCCAGACCCACAGGAAGCCGTGCATGACGTACTTGTGGGTGAACCAGGCGAAGCCTTCCATGAAGGCGAAGGCGGCCAGGAACAGGGCGACCTGAAGTCCGAAGGTGACCATCGCTTTCCTACTCTGGAGACCGCCGCCTGATCGGATCAGGCTTTTGCGGACTCATCCTTGCCCTGGCTCAAATCTAGCGCTGCGGATCGCGCGACAGGGCCTGGGCGACGCCGAGACCCGTCGCGCCGACGGCGGCCAGCACGATCCAGGCCTTATACACCGACGCGATCCCGCCGTCGCGCCAGAGCACGGCCTGATAGGCGTCGATGACCCAGGCGTGGGGCGTCAGCCAGCCCAGGCTCTGCAGCCAGGCGGGCATGAGGAAGCGCGGCGCCATGCTGCCGCCGATCGCCGCCAGCACCAGGATCACGAAGGTCGACAGCATCTGGGCCTGGTCGCGCGTGCGGCACAGCGAGACGAGGCCGAGCGCCAGGCCCGCCGAGCAGACGCCGGCCGCCAGGGTGGTGGGCAGCCACAGGGCGAAGTGCTGGAGCGCCTCGACGCCGTAGACGGCTTGGGCGACCACGAAGATCATCACCGCCTGCACAATGGCCTGGGCGGTCAGGAACAGGAACTTGCCGGTGACCACCGGCCCCATGCCGGCCACGCCCGCCAGCAGGCGGTCGGCGACGCCGGCGCGGCGCTCCTCCATCAGCGACAGCGCCCCCTGCATGGCCGAGAACAGGGCGAACAGGATCATCACCGCCCCGGCGTAATAGGCGATCACCGCCCCGCCCTTGCGGGCGCCGGCGATCTGCTCGCGGTCGAAGAGGTCTTCCTTCAGCGCCGGCGGCTTGGCGCGCAGCTGAGCGGCGGCGGCGGCGATGCGGGCGGACTGGACGGGCGAGAGCTCGCCCAGAGCCGGCGTCAGGGCCTCGACCGAGCGACGCAGGGCCGCGTCGGGGGCGGCGGCGGCCAGGGCCTGCTGGGTGCGGGCCTGGGCCAGGGGCGCGGCCACGGCACGGGACGGGTCGGCGACGATCAGGAACGGCTTGCCCGGCGCGGCGGGGTCGGCGCGGATGACGAGGCCGACATCGACCTGTCCGGACTTGACCCTGGCCCGTACGGCGGCGGGATCGGGCGCGGTCTCGGCGCGGACGTCGGGGCTCTTGAGCAGGGCGGCGGCGACCCGGCGAGAGGCGTCGGTCTTGGCGAGATCGGTCACGGCCAGCTTGGGCTGGAGATTGTCGCCCGAGGTTCCGGCGAACACCGACGAGAAGATCAGGAACACCAGCGGCGGCAGCAGGAAGGTCATGACCAGGGCCGCGCGGTCACGCCACAGCTCAAGCGCCATGACCCGCATCATGGCCAGCGCCATCAAGGCCCGGGTCTTCATGCGGCCTTCCGGTCGGCGACGAGGGTGAAGAGGTTGGCCAGGGACGGCTCACGCACGCGGATCTCGCGCGGGGCCAAACCGAGCTTGCGCAGACGGGCGTCCAGGCGCCCGGCCGCCGCGTAGCCGCCGGCGTCGAGGCGGGTCCAGACGCCCGGACGGCGGGTCGGCTCCAGCCCCTCGGCGGCCAGGCGGATCTCGCCGGCGGTGTCGAGGCCTTCCGACAGATGGACCAGGATCTCCATCTGGTCGCCATAGGCCTCGGCGACCAGGGCGCGCGGCTCGCCCTCCAGCACCATGCTCCCGTCGCGCAGGAAACCGACGCGGTCGGCCAGGGCGCCGGCCTGGTCCAGGTCGTGGGTGACGATCAACACGGCGACGCCCAGGTCGCGCAGGTCGCGGATCACTGCGTCGACGGCCTCGCGGGCGTCGATGTCGACCCCGACCGTCGGCTCGTCGAGGATCAGCAAGGTGGGCTGGTGGACGATGGCGGCGGCGATGTTGGCGCGGCGCTGGAAGCCGCCCGACAGGGTGCGGACCGGGGCGTCGGCCCGCTCCAGCGTGCGGGTCAGCTCCATGGCCCGGCGCACGGCGGCGGGGATGGCGGCGCGCGGCACGCCGGCCAGGACGGCGAAGGTCTCGATGTTCTCGCGCACCGACAGGTTGGCGTAGAGGGCGATCTCCTGCGGCACGAGGCCAAGCCCTGCGCGCGCGGCGGGGGTGCGGGCCGGGTCGGCGCCGTTGAGGCGCACGCTGCCGGCGTCGGGCTTCAAACGACCACAGATGGCGCGCACCAGGGTGGTCTTGCCGGCGCCGTTGTGGCCCAGCAGGGCGTAGATCTCGCCCGGATGCAGGGTCAGATCGACGCCCTTCAGCACCCGGCGCTGACCGTACGACCGAACCACGCCTGCAGCGACCAGAATGGGGTCTGGGATCACGCCGCCGCCTTGCGCGCGGCGAACAGCCGGCCGGCGTAGGGACCCAGCAGCCCGCCGCCGCCGGCGCACGCCAGGGCGGCCTCGGCCGCGGAGAGGTGCTCTTCCATGGCCGCGCGGGCGCCGGCCAGGCCCAGACGCGAGACGGCCGTGGTCATGGCGGCGTCCTTGCCGACATCCTTGCCGGCGGCCTCGACCGAGCCCTCGGCGTCGATGATGTCGTCGCGGATCTGGAAGGCCAGGCCCACCCGGCGGGCGAACTCGCCGACCTGTTCGACGGCGGCCGCGTCGGCCCCGCCGATCAGGGCCCCGACCTGGGCGGCGGCGATGATCAGCACGCCGGTCTTCTCGTGGTTCAGGCGGTCGATGGCGGCCATGTCGCGCAGCTGGTCGCGGTCGAGCAGGTCGCGGGCCTGGCCGGCCACCAGGCCCATGAAGCCGACGGCCTCGGCGGCGCGCGCCACGATCTCGGCCCGCAGCTCGCCAGGCAGCGCCTTGTCAGCGGCGATGACGGCATAGGCCTGGTTCAGCAGACCGACGCCCGCGAGGATGGCGGTGGCCTCGTCGAAGGCACGGTGGATGGTCGGCAGGCCGCGACGCAGGCCCGCGTCGTCCATGGCCGGCAGGTCGTCGAGCACCAGCGAAGCGGCGTGGATCATCTCGAAGGCGCAGGCCGCGTCCAGCGCGGCGCCTTCATTGGCGCCGAAGGCCTCGGCGGCCAGCAGCACCAGCATCGGACGGAAACGCTTGCCCGGGGCCAGCAGCGAGTAGCGCACCGCCTCGACCAGACGGTCGGGCGCGGTGCCCGGCGCGGGCGCCAGCTCGGCCAGGCGACGATCGACGCGAGCGCGCAGGGCCTCGACCCGCGTCGGGAGTCCCTGTTGGATTTGTTGCAACGTGCCCTGGTCGTCCATCTCGCGAGTCGCGCCGTACGTAGCCACCCCGTCGCGGGCGATTCATTTGAAGGCGCCCCGCCGCTGCGTCAACCCAAGCGGGTTGCGGTATGCGGGTCTTGACCCGACGCCCGAGGGGCGCGTCCATGGCGGCATGTCCAAGCCCCTCCCCGCTCCCGCCGCCCACGCCCGCGAGATCCTGGCCCGCCTGGGCGTCGACCTGTCCGCCGACGGCGGCAGCCCGGTGCGCTCGCCGATCGACGGCCAGGTCCTGGCCCATGTCGCCTTCGACGACGCCAAGGCCATCGAGGCCAAGGTCGCCGGCGCGGCGCGGGCCTTCCGGACCTGGCGCTGCGTTCCGGCCCCGCGCCGGGGCGAACTGGTGCGGCTGTTCGGCGAGGAGCTGCGGGCCGCCAAGGCCGACCTCGCCGCTCTGGTGACGCTGGAGGCCGGCAAGATCGCCTCCGAAGGCGCCGGCGAGGTGCAGGAGATGATCGACATCTGCGACTTCGCCGTCGGCCTGTCGCGACAGCTGCACGGCCTGACCATCGCCTCGGAGCGTCCCGGCCACGCCATGCGCGAGACCTGGCACCCGCTGGGTCCTGTCGCGGTGATCAGCGCCTTCAACTTCCCGGTCGCGGTGTGGGCCTGGAATGCCTGCCTGGCCCTGGTCTGCGGCGATCCGGTGGTCTGGAAGCCGTCGGAGAAGACGCCGCTGACGGCGCTGGCCACCCAGGCCCTGCTGGAACGGGCGTTGGCCCGCTTCGGCGACGAAGCGCCGGCGGGCCTGTCGAGCGTAGTGCTGGGCGGCCGCGACGCCGGCGAGCGCCTGGCTCGCGATCCGCGCATCCCTCTCGTCTCGGCGACCGGCTCGACCCGCATGGGCAAGGCCGTCGCCCCGCTGGTGGCCGAGCGCTTCGGCCGCTCGATCCTGGAGCTGGGCGGCAACAACGCCATGATCGTGACGCCCAGCGCCGACCTCTCCCTCGCTTTGCGCGCAATCGTGTTCTCGGCCGCCGGCACGGCGGGCCAGCGCTGCACGTCCCTGCGTCGGCTGATCGTGCACGAGAGCCTGGTCGACAAGGTGAGCGACGCCGTCGCCGCCGCCTTCGAGCGCCTGCCGGCCGGCGATCCGCGCAAGGACGGGGTGCTGCTGGGTCCGTTGATCGACAAGGGGGCCTACGAGGCCTTCGTCCACGCCCTCGACCAGGCCCGGGCCGACGGCGCCGATGTGGCCGGCGGCGAACGGCTGCGCGAGGCCGAAGCGCCGGAAGCCTTCTACGTCCGCCCGGCCGTGGCCCGCCTGCCCGCGCCGACGGCCGGCATGGCCCGCGAGACCTTCGCGCCGCTGCTCTACATCGTGCCCTATTCGGACTTCGACGAGGCGGTGGCGATCCAGAACGACGCGCCCCAGGGCCTGTCGTCCTGCGTGATGACCAACGACGTGCGCGAGGCCGAGGGGTTCCTCAGCCCCTGGGGCAGCGACTGCGGCATCGCCAACGTCAATATCGGCCCGTCTGGCGCCGAGATCGGCGGGGCGTTCGGCGGTGAGAAGGAGACCGGCGGCGGGCGCGAGAGCGGCTCCGACAGCTGGAAGCAGTACATGCGCCGCCAGACCGCCACGGTGAACTATTCCGGCGCCCTGCCCCTGGCCCAGGGGGTGCGGTTCGACCTGTAGGGAGCTTGGCCATATCAACTCTTGGAGAAGGTGAGAAAATTCACACTCCCAGGTTGTTGCGCGAACTAGCGTGCGCCCGCTCATTCCGAGCCGGAGGCAACGTCATGTCGGCCTATCCCATCGCCATCTACGGCAACGGCCTGTTCCAGGACGGCTATCCCACCCCGCCCGTGCCCTATGCCGAGCAGGCGGCGCAGCTGAACCAGGGCATCACCACCGTGATCCTGTGGTCGATCCACATTCACGACGGCGGCGACCTCTATCTGAACGACACGCTGTTCGTGCAGGACGGCAAGATCCAGTACGCCACCGACGGCAAGAGCGGGGTCAATCCGGACTTCCCCGAGCTGATCAAGGCGCTGATGACCGGCGGCAGCGTGCGCGACCTGATCGTCTCGGTCGGGGCCTGGGGCACCACCAGCGACTTCACCGCCTGGCTGGGCTCGCGCGACGCGGTGAAGACCAACCTGGCGGCGCTGAAGTCGGCCTTCGGGGTCAGCGGCGTCGACTTCGATTACGAGTCCCAGACCGGCTACACCAACGACGAGCAGACCATGATCGTCACCCTGACGCTCGACGTCGGGTCGCTGGGCCTCTACGCCACCTACTGCCCCTACACCGCGACCGACTTCTGGACCGGCGCGCTCAGCGCGGTCTACGTCCAGAACGGCCAGTCCCAGATCGTCAAGTGGATGAACCTGCAGTGCTATGCGGGCGGCGCCAGCAACACGCCGAGCGACTGGATCGCGGCCGTGCAGGCAACGCCGAACACGGGCGTGACCAACCCCGGCGCGTTCATCGTGCCGGGCTATGCGGTGGAAGGCGCCGACGGCGGCGATCCCAGCTATATCGAGCAGGCCTTCGCCCAGTCGGCGGGAACCGGCGTCACTGGCGGCTTCCTGTGGAACAGCGGCGGCATCTGGTCGACCGAAGCCGGCGGCGGCGGTGAACCGACCCCGGCCGACTACGCCCAGGCGATCACCGCCGGCCTCGGCGCGACGGCGACCGCGCGCGAGCCGGTGGACGCCTGACGCCCAGGCCCTGAAGACCCTCGCCTCTCGGGTTCGCCCGGGAGGCGAGGTTTGTGGGTCGCGCCGCCGGACGCATCACCCTAGGGTAACCTCGCCCCCAACGGAGACGAGGTAACGCGTGGAGACTGTCGAGATCGTTCTGGCCCTGCTGGCCGCCGTCGTCCTGAGCGGCGCCGCCGCCCGGTTCCTGCCCCTCGCCGTTCCCGCGCCCCTGGTGCAGATCGGCCTGGGCGCGCTGATCGCCCTGGTCACCAAGACGCCGGTCTCGCTCGATCCGCATCTCTTCTTCCTGCTGTTCCTGCCGCCGCTGCTGTTCCTCGACGGCTGGCGGATCCCCAAGGACGAGTTCTTCAAGGACTTGCCGGTGATCCTGGAGCTGGCCCTGGGCCTGGTCGTGCTGACCGTGGTCGGGGCCGGGTTCTTGATCCACTGGATGATCCCGGCCATGCCGCTGGCCGTGGCCTTCGCCCTGGCCGCGGTGATCTCGCCGACAGATCCGATCGCGGTGTCGGCCATCGCCCAGCGGGTGCCGATCCCCAAGCGGCTGATGCACATCCTGGAGGGCGAGTCGCTGCTGAACGACGCCTCGGGCCTCGTTTGCCTGCGCTTCGCCATCGCCGCGGCCCTGACCGGCAGCTTCGTGCTGCACGAGGCGGTGCTGAACTTCGCCTGGGTGGCCCTGGCCGGCGTCGTCGTCGGCGTGGCCACCACACTGGTCGTGACCACCCTGAACGCCTGGCTGACCCGCTCGGGCGCCGAGGACGCCGGCCCGCAGACCCTGATCAGCCTGCTGATCCCGTTCGCCGCCTATCTGCTGGCCGAGCGGGTGCACGCCTCGGGCATCCTGGCCGCCGTCGCCGCCGGGGTGGCGATGAGCTTCTCGGAAGTCGCCCGCCAGACGGTGGCCGCCACCCGCGTCCGCCGCAACATGGTGTGGGACACCCTGCAGTTCACCGCCAACGGCGTGATCTTCGTGCTGCTGGGCGAGCAGCTGCCGTCGATCCTGGCCGGGGCGGTCGAGACCGTGCAGACCACGGGACACCACGAGCCGTGGTGGCTGGCCGTCTATGTGGTCGCCATCACCCTGAGCCTTGGCGCCCTGCGTTTCGCCTGGGTGTGGGGCTCGCTGAAGCTGACCCTGCTGCGCGCCAAGCGTCGCGGCGACGAGCGGTCCAGCCCGGACTGGAAGATCATCGCCGCCACCGCCTGCGCCGGGGCGCGCGGGGCCATCACCCTGGCCGGCGTGCTGACCCTGCCGCTGGTCACCGCCTCGGGCGAGGCCTTCCCCGCTCGGGACCTGGCCATCTTCCTGGCGGCCGGCGTCATCGTGCTGTCGCTGTTGATCTCGGCGACCGCCCTGCCCCTGCTGATGAAGAACCTGCAGCTGCCGCCCGACACCGCCAGCCACGAGCAGGCCGAACGCGCCCGCGAGGCCCTGGCCATCGCCGCCGTCCAGGCCGTGGAACAGATGCAGGCCGCCTCGCCGCATGCCGCCGACGCCGACTTCCAGACGGCCTCGGCCCGGGTGGTCGACATCTATCGCGACCGCCTGGACGGCCTGGCCCAGACCGGAGAGGCCGCCGTCGCCGCTCGTCGCGGACGCGGTTTCGAGAAGGAGGTGCGGCTGGTGGCCCTGCAGGCCGAGCGGCAGGCGCTGCACGGACTGATCCGACAACGCACGCTGGATGGGGAAGCGCAGGCCCGGCTGACGCGGGAGATCGATCTGGCGGAGGCGAGGCTGAGGGTTTGACCTGGATCCTCCCCCTGAAGGGGGAGGCAGCCCGGATGGCCGAAGGGGGAAGTCCCCTCCTCCCGTAAAATCCCCGCGAAAGCGGGGACCCAGGCTTTTTCTGCAACCCGCCGCGCTCGACGATAAAACACCTGGGTCCCCGCTTTCGCGGGGATTTTGCGGATTTGAGAGGAAGGCAGGCTCACTTCCCCCTCAGTCGCTCCGCGACAGCTCCCCCAGAGGGGGAGCATCTCGCGCCGCGCTACAGCGGAATGTTGTCGTGCTTCTTGGCCGGATTAGTCAGCACCTTGCCCTTGAGCGAGTGCAGCGCCCGGACGATGCGCTTGCGGGTGCCGTGAGGCATGATGACGTCGTCGACATAGCCGCGTGAGGCGGCCACGAACGGGTTGGCGAAGCGGTCCTTGTATTCGGCCTCGCGGGCGGCCAGCGCCTCGGAATCCTTGGCCTCCTGGCGGAAGATGATCTCGACCGCCCCCTTGGCCCCCATCACCGCGATCTCGGCCGTCGGCCAGGCGTAGTTGACGTCGCCGCGCAGGTGCTTGGAGCTCATCACGTCATAGGCCCCGCCATAGGCCTTGCGGGTGATCAGGGTGACCTTGGGCACGGTGGCCTCGGCGTAGGCGAAGAGCAGCTTGGCGCCGTGCTTGATCAGGCCGCCGTACTCCTGCTTGGTGCCCGGCATGAAGCCCGGCACGTCGACCAGGGTGACGATCGGGATCTCGAAGGCGTCGCAGAACCGCACGAAGCGGGCGGCCTTGCGGGAGCTGTCGATGTCGAGCACGCCGGCCAGCAC
>NZ_JBXAQX010000014.1:0-154522 GCF_058807655.1 Caulobacter sp. GW821-FHT12A07 | reverse complement strand
GGATCAGTTGTTCCGCTTTCGCGGGGATTTTACGGAGGAAGGGGATCGAGCACAGCGCCCAGTCTCGCCCCTTCCACCACTTCGTGGTCCCCCTCCCCCGTTGCACGGGGGAGGAGCAGGTTCAGAACGCGTCCTTGCCGGCGTCGCCGCCGTTGGAGCGGCGGGGGGCGGTGGGGAGTTTGGCGCGGGCGGCTTCCAGGGCGTCGCCGACCAGGGCGAGGTTCTGGATCGCCGCCAGGCCCCATTGCGAGCTGGCGTTGGTCGAGACGCGGGGGATCTCGACGATCGGCTCGATGACGGCCGGGCCCTCGATGCGGCGCTCGGTGGCCACCGCGCCGATGCCCAGGCCCGCATCGCCGCTGAAGAACTCCAGCCAGGCGCGTTCGGCCAGGGCCGCGTCCTTGCGCTGGAAGGCGGCGTAGGCGGTCAGGCGCGAATGGCCTTCCTTGAGGTTTCGCCCCTTGGCCGGCGCGCCGGTCTTGGCCCGGAACTCGGCGTCCGAAGCGTTGTAGAACTGGCAGTAGTCGAGCCAGGCGTTCTTGTAGGCCGGGTCGTCGATCAGCTGGAACAGCTCGGAGTGGACCTCGACCGCGCCGAACACCGCGTTGAGGTGCGAGACGCTGACCTTGTCGCCCGCGCCCAGGAAGCGGCCGGTCTTAAGGTCGAAGTCGGCGCCGCCAGCGAACCACTGCTGCTTGAAGCCGGCGATGCTGTCCATACCGGCCAGCAGGCGGTCGCGCCAACGCTTGTCGCCGGTGCGCTCCCACTCGGTGAGCCAGGCCGCGGCGAAGGCGCTCCAGCTGGTGCCGAAGCCCATGTCGACGACGCCCGGCGGATGCGAGGCGGGACCGCCCGGCAGCTTGCGGCTGATATCGACGCGGCTGAGGGTCTCGTCGGCGCCGATCAGGTCGTGCATCAGGTCGCCGACCCGCTCGTCGGCGGTCAGGTAGTAGTAGTAGCGGCGATAGGCGGCGTTGGAGACGCGCGGCTGCTTGGAGCTGTCGGCCCAGTGCTGGACGCCGTGGCGCGTGCCGAAGCCGCGATAGGGTCCGAGATGGCAGACGTCGACCTCGCCGGTGTGGCGGGTCATGGCCTCGGCGAAGCGGAAGACGTCGGCGCGGCCCGAGCGCACGAACGACAGCCACAGCCACAGGTCCGGCGACAGCTCGGAATTGGCCCAGGCGAAGCCGCCGATGTCGTAGCGCCAGACGTGACGGTCGCTGTCATAGGTGTGCATGACGTCGCCGTGGTTCCAGAAGCCGTACCAGCGGCGCTGTTCGACGTCCTTCATGTAGAAGTCGAGCAGGCCGTCGTTCTGGTCTTCGATGACGCGGCGGGTCGGGGTGGAGCGATCGACCAGGCTCCAGTCGCCGAACACCTGCGCCGCCTTCAGGCGGGCCGGCGTGGCGACCAGGCGCGGGGCGGCGCGCAGGCGGCCGGCCATGGCCGCGAACTCATCCCGCGACGGGGTGGTCGGCAGGGCCCAGAGGGTGATCTCGTTGGTGCGGGCGATGCCCAGCGGGCGACCCCAGCCCTTTTCGTAGTCCTCGTAGGTGATCTCCAGGCCTTCGCGCTCGGCGGCGTGATCGGTCTGGCCCAGGCCGTCATGATAGAAGCGCAGGTCCATGGCCGGCGCGTCCGGCGACCACAGCCAGATGGTGAACTCAGCCGCGTCGGTATGGGCGTGGCGGATGTCCAGGCGCGTGGGGCAGCGCTTCCAGAAGTCGGTCAGGGCGAAGGCGACGCCGCCGCTGGCCCCGCCGATATAGCCCAGGCCCGTGGCCCGGCCGCTGGTCACCGCGTCGATCCAGCCGTGGCCGGCCTTGGTGCGCTTGCGGATCGAGAAGCCGTCGGAATTGGGCTGGCTGAGCGTGAAGTCGCCCCAGGCCGGGATCAGGTCGAGGCGCTTGGAGACGGTCGGGGCCATGCCCTCCAGCCCCGGGGTCTTCTGGCCGGCCACCTGGGCGTCGCGCCAGGCCTTGCCGGGATCGCGGCGCAGGCCGGTCAGCGGGCGCACGCCCTCGCCCCATACGCCGTCGCCCTCGCCCGAGAAGCGGACGTGACGGTCATAGAGGGCGTCGGTCAGCGGGGCCGCGCCAACGAGGCCGAGGCCGCGCAGGAAGTCGCGGTTCTCGTCGCCGTCGAAGATGAAGCTGTGCATGATCCGCAGCGAGCGGGCGCCGGCATGGACGTAGAGGCGCAGGGTGAAGGGCAGCCAGGCGCGCTCGCCCTGGCGGTGCTTGCCTTCCAGCTTCACGACGGCGCGGACCGGGCCCTTCTGCTCGACGGTGACGGCCGTGACCTCGCCCTCGAAGCGGGTCTGGGTGACGGGGCCGTCGTCGAGGTCGGGCTTGTCCTGGGTCAGGGCCACCAGGCGCACGTCGCGCAGGGTCTCGCGGCCGGCCACCGTGGCGCGGGCGATGACGTTGGGACCCTTGCGGGGGATCAGCCAGGACTGCTCGCCGCTGACGATCTCGACCGCGTCGGCCGTTTCACGCACCGAAACCGCGGCAGCGGGAGCGACCGGCTTGCCGGGCTGAACCTTGAGGGCGACGGCGCCGAGGCCGGCGCCGGCGGGGATGGCGTGGCCGGTCCACTTCAGCGAGCCGTCGGGCCAGTAGGCCAGCGGCCAGGTCTGGACGGGCACGGGCTGGCCGTCGGCGCCGGCGATGGTGAAGGTCGTCCTGGCCTTCTGGGCGCGTCGCGGCCACGGCAGGCCGAAGGTCTGGCCCTCGTGGGCGGCGGGCGGCGCGCCGTCGAGCCAGCGGACGCCGTCAGCGTCCAGCGCGACGGGGGCCGGAGCGGCGGCCTGAGCGGCCTGGGCGGCGACGGGGACCATGGCCCCGGCCACGGCGGCCGTGCGCAGGAAATCGCGGCGGTTGAAAGGATCCATGGCGGTGCGCCCTCCCGTACCGGGGCGGTCGAGACGCCGCGCAGACGGAAGACTACCCGCCCATTCAACACCGGAACGAGCGCAGGTTTATTCTCACATAATGGATAGTCAATGCATTATTTGGAATATGCTGTTTGAGCCGCGAACCACGGCGTGATGCGCTCCAGCGCTTCCTTCACCAGCGGCGTCGATACCGCGAAGCTGAAGCGGATGAAGTGTCGCCCCTCGACCGGGTCGAAATCGAGGCCGGGGGCCGTCGCCACGCCGGTCTCGCGCAGCAGGCGCTCGCAGAAGGCCAGGCTGTCGTTGGTCAGGTGGCCGATGTCGGCCCAGATGTAGAACGCCCCGTCCGGCGGGGCGATGGCGGTCAGGCCCAGGGCCGGCAGGGCGTCGAGCAGCAGCTGGCGGTTGGCGCGGTAGACGGCGACGTGGCCTTCCAGCTCGTCGCGGGCGTCCATGGCGGCCAGGCCCGCGTGCTGGCTGAGCGACGGCGCGGTCAGGAACAGGTTGCCGACGAAGGCGCGGGCGCGGACCACGAGATCGGCCGGCGCGACCAGCCAGCCGAGACGCCAGCCGACCATGCTGAAGTACTTGGAGAAGCTGTTGACGATCAGGGCCGTCGGCTCGAATTCCAGCATCGAGTGGGTCGGGCCGACGTAGCTGAGGCCATGATAGATCTCGTCGGAGACGATGCGGATGCCCCGCTCGCGGCAGACCTCGGCGATCGCTTTCAACTCCTCCGGCGGAATGATGGTGCCGGTGGGGTTGGCGGGGCTGGCGATGATCACGCCTGCCGGGGCCGGATCCAGCGCCGCCAGGGCCTGGGCGGTCAGCTGGTAGCGGCTCTCCGGACCGCAGGCGATCTCGACCGGCGTCAGGTGCAGGGCTTTCAGGCTGTTGCGGTAGGCGACGTAGCCCGGCCGGGCCAGGGCGACGCGGTCGCCGGGCGAGAAGGCGCTCGACAGGGCCAAAACGAGCGCCGGCGAGGCGCCGCAGGTCAGGATGACCTGCTCGGCCTCGATGGCGACGCCGTAGGTCTCCTGGTAGTGGCGGGCGATGCGGGCCTTGAGCGCCGGGCTCTCCCAATAGCCCATGCCGTCGCTGTCGAGCACCTGGTGGGCGCGGGCGATGGCGGGCGCGGGGGCGCCGGTCGAGGGCTGGCCGAACTCCATGTGGATGACAGAAGCGCCCTCCCCCTTCAACTGGTGCGCCAGGCGGCTGATGCCGATGGCGTGGAAGGGTTCGATCTCGGCGCGGGTCATCGGCAGGCGGTCCGTCGGAAAACAGAGGCCGACTGCTAGACGGGTTTTGCGGTTTGCGCCATCAACCGCGACAGTTGAAGGGGGATGACCGATGTCCAAGAGCACGCCCGCGACCCTGGCGCTTTCCAAGGCCGGCGTCGCCTTCGAGGTGGCGACCTACGACTATGACCCCAACGCCGAACGCGTGGGCTTGCAGGCGGCCGAAGCCCTGGGCGTGGAGCCCGGCCAGGTGCTCAAGACCCTGATGGCCCAGGTGGACGGCAAGCCGGTCTGCGTGATCGTGCCGTCCGACCGCGAGGTCAGCATGAAGAAGCTGGCCGCGGCCTTCGGCGGCAAGGCGGCGGCCATGATGAAGCCGGCCGACGCCGAGCGTCTGACCGGCTTCAAGGTGGGCGGGGTCAGCCCGTTCGGCCAGCGCAAGAAGGTCCCCACCGCCATCGAGGACGAGGCCTTCGTGCTGGAGCGCGTGTTCATCAACGGCGGCCAGCGGGGACTGCAGGTGCTGCTGGCCCCGGCCGACGCGATGGCGGCGGCGGGCGCGATCCGGGCGGCGCTGGTGGCTTAGAACCGGTACGTCAGCCCGATCTGGGCGACCGGGAAGTACTTGAAGTCCTTGGCGTCGTCGCGGACCTCGGCTTCTTCCTCGCGCAGGCGCTGCTGGAAGGTGGGGTCGTTGGAGAGCGTGCCGCCCGAGGCCGTCAGGTCGACCTTGGGGCTGTCGCTGAACGACACGCCGCCGAGCACCCGGAAGCCCCAGCCGCCCTCGTCGCTGAAGGTGTTGTCCCAGCCCAGGCCCAGGAACGGCTGGGCGTCGGACAGCTCGACATCGCCGGTGATCGTGCCGATCTGGGCGGGGGTGAAGGTCGCGCCGCCGATCTGGGTGTTCTCGGTGGGCGTGCCCGAAAGGTTGATCTTGCGCTTGCCGAAATAGCTGCCGCCCGAGACGAAGAAGCCGCCCTGCATCGGATGCCAGTCGAGGAACAGGCCGGCGGTCTTGGACTTGACCTTGCCGGTGTAGGCGACGCCGCTGTAGGTCTCGTCGTGGTCGAAGTCGAGCCAGTCGCCGCCGCCGCGGACCACGAAGCTGTCGTTCAGGCGATACTGGGCCTCGAGCCCGATGCCGGGCGTGCCGATGTTGCCGCCGACGGCGAAGTTTCCGCCGTCCTGGGCCAGGGCTTGAGAACCGGCGGCCGCCAGCAGCGCCGCGCCGACACCCGCCACGAAAAATCGAATCTTCATTTCAGGACGTCCCTTGAAGTCTTGTTCGGGCGGCAAACCCTTGAAAGACGACAAGAGTTCCTAAGGCTCAGCCTGCGGCCGGCTCCAGTCCCCTCGCCTCGCGCTCGTCGACGGCGCGACGGACGGCTTCCAGGGCCTTGTCGACGACCGCGATCCCCGCGCCCTCGGCCACGCCCTCGACGGTGAGGATCCGCCGCCAGGCGCGCGCGCCCGGCAGGCCGTGGAACAGGCCCAGCATGTGGCGGGTGATCCCGGCCAGGCGCCAGCCCTCGGCCAGGCTGCGCTCGATATAGGGGCGGTAGCGTTCGACGGCCTCGAAGGGCGAGACGTCGGGCACATCCAGGCCATAGACGCGGCGGTCGACTTCGCCCAGCAGGCCGGCTTCGTGGTAGGCCGCGCGGCCCAGCATGACGCTGTCGACGTGCCGCAGGTGCTCCAGCGCCGCGTCGACGTCGGGCACGCCGCCGTTGATGGCGATGAACAGGTCCGGGCGCTCGCGCTTGAGCCGATAGACCAGCGGGTAGTCGAGCGGCGGGACGTCGCGGTTTTCCTTGGGCGACAGGCCCTGCAGCCAGGCCTTGCGGGCGTGGACGATGAAGCTGGTGACGCCGGCCGCGACGCACTTGTCCACCAGGGTGAACAGCGCCTCCTCCGGATCCTGGTCATCGACGCCGATGCGGCACTTGACCGTCACCGGCACCTTCACGGCGTCGGCCATGGCGGCCATGCACTCGGCCACCAGGTCGGGCTCGCGCATCAGGCAGGCGCCGAACCGGCCGCTCTGCACGCGGTCGGACGGGCAGCCGACGTTGAGATTGATCTCGTCATAGCCGTAGTCCTCGCCGATGCGGGCGGCGGCGGCCAGGTCGGCGGGCTCGGAGCCGCCCAGTTGCAGCGCCACCGGATGCTGGTCGCTCGAATAGCCCAGCAGCCGCTCGCGATCGCCGTGCAGCACGGCGCCGGTGGTGACCATCTCCGAATAGAGCAGCACCTGCGACGACAGCACGCGATGCAGCGACCGGCAGTGGCGGTCGCTCCAATCCATCATCGGCGCAACGGAAAATTTCGTCATAAGTCTTTGATTTTATTCAATAATTTTCACACCAATCACTCCATTGGAGAATTGGACCGACAGAAACCGGACTGAAGGATTTCAATAAGTTAGCGGAATTCGAGGTGCGAGAACACACTCAAAATCACGCTCACTGTACACGCGTTGTACACGCCGAGCGCCTAATTGCGAACAGGACGGGGACGCTTGCTCGTCGAGCTTAACGGCGCTGGATGACCACCGAGTGGATCGGCCGTATGCCGCTTTGTTCCTGCGTCGGCCCAAGCCTGCAAATCCGCAAGGGCATAGACGACTCTACCTCCCAACTTGCGATAGAGCGGCCCTCCTCCCGTAGTACGGAGCTTCTCCATAGTTCTGGGTGAGAGATTTAGAAAAGCCCCGGCTTCATGCGTGCGCAGGAACTTGCTCGGAAACGCACCGTCACCACTATCTGCCATGAGAATGCTCCGCCCACCCAAAATGTTACAGTATAACACTATAAGCGAAGCAACCGGCCAGTTTTACGCGAACGAAGACCGCCGCACGCTCCCCGGCCTCAAATCACGAGGCATTTCACCGGGATCGCGCTTCCGCGCTGCGCCAGGAACGGATCTTAGCTCGTCTCCAGCAACTGGACGCTCAGCTACCTGTCGGGTCGCCATGATCTCGTCTACGCGCGCGAGAGAGCGGGTCGATCCGGCACCTTCGGCTTGTCGCGTTGGTCGACGGCCCTGGAAATCGGGAACTCCGGTCTCACCCGCAACGACGGGGTATTCCTGGGCCGTCTCAGGCGGCGATATCTCAGCCACCGAAGTCTGGAACGTGTATTACCGACGTGGCCGGGCAAGGGCGTGGTCCTGGTCGTTACCACGACTGTCCCCCGTCAGCACCAATGACAAAGGTTTGAGGCAAATTGGTGGGCGCACCGTGGGGTCTAACACGGCCAGCCCGCGTTCAGGCTCCCGCCGGTACGGGGGCTAGCGCTTCGTCGAGATTGACGCCGCGCGCGGCTGCAAACTCCACGATTTCCTGCGTCAGCTTGCGTACAAAGGCGCGCGCCATTCCCGCGAACGGCTGGTTGGGCTCCCCAGCGCCCGACATGTCCTCGATAACCATGTTTATCCCGGTCATAACCCCAATGAAGGTCGCCAAACCCGTCTCTGGACCGAGCTTGTTCAGTTCCTTGAAGATTCGAATCCGCTGCACCTTCAGTCGATCAAGGATTGCGGTGCGGCTCTGCACCAAATCCATCCGGTTAAGCGCCACGCAGGCGATGGTGGCGTCGCCTTCAGCGCTGAGGCCTGCAGGGCCCGCCGCCGGCACCACAACGCTCAGCTCGCAATCAAAGCGCCATTGCAGTTCCGGTTCCGGGTCGGTGCGGGTCGGATCGATCAGCAACGGACCTTCAGCGGCATGGTCGTGCGACTTGGCGACCAATCGCGCCCCCGCCACCGGGAACTGCGTCGCTTTCCCGTGGAGATCGGTCGGTTTGGTGAGAAGCAGCGCCTTGGCTTGTTCGACCGTCATGTCGGCGGTGACCACATGCTGCAACAGAGCCTTGTTGCAGCCGGGGCAAGCCGGCAGGAGGTTCGTCCACTCAAGAGCTAACCACCAGTAGCCAGGATGGTCGCAGCCGGCCACGCCGCCCTTGGGGCGGTAGTGCTCGACTTCAAATGCGCCTTTGCCCACGTATGTTTCGCAATAGGCGCACTTCCAGTGGAAAGCGTTTTTGAGCGAGGCCTTGACGTCGTCGCCGCTGTAGCGCGTGAAGTCGCCGTAGGCAGCCTGCCCGGCTGTCCAGGTATGATAGAATAGCTCGGCCGCTTCCATCTGCTTGACGGACGCATCGGCGGCCAACGAAGCAGGTACGTCGGCCGGACGTTCGACGAAGATCATCCGCGGCCGTCTCCCCGCAGGGCCGCGACCACCGCGCGCAAGGCGTCTTCGCTCACGTCGGGTCGAAGCTCGTCGGCCGGCCTTTCCCGCGTACGGATATACTGTCGCATGGCGCGTTGAAGCAGCTGTTCCTGCGCATCGTCGCCAATCGCGATATGCTTGATTAGAGCCTGGGCCTGGGGCGAAACCCCGTCCGCGCCGTCCCGTAATGCGCGCACATGCTTCGCCAACTCTAACTCGGCCTGAGGATCGCTGGTGGAGAAGAGCCCGAAATAATCGGAGGTGAGAATCTGATCGGCGCGCATACCCTTGATGCTCGGCAGATTCTCGAGCAGCGCGACTCGCCCGCCGGCCGTCCGTTGCAGCACGACCACCTCGCCATCCTCCATGCCGCGCAGGCAGAGCGGATCATGGGTCGTGACGATGAACTGGACCCGAGGCAGGGCGCGTTTAAGGGCCGGCATGATCGACATCTTCCAACGCGGATGCAGGTGGGTCTCGATTTCGTCGATCAGGACGACGGCCTCGGCCTCCTTCAAATAGCGGAAGTGGGCGCTCAGCTGCCGCACGATATCGGCTACCATGACAAACACCGACCGATAGCCATCGCTGAGCCAGTCCAGCGGCACTTCGCGATCGTCCAGGCGAAGGCAAATTTGGCCTGCGGGGCTTCGCACCAGATCGTCGTCGTCACTGACAGCTAGGACGATGCGGATGATCTGGGCCACCTCATTGAACCGATCGACGTCGAGCTGGCTGAGCCACGCGCCGGGATAGGGGATGGTCGCGGCCGGGGAAAAGAGCGTCTGGACTCGTCCGTGCGGCGTGTGGGCGCGCCGCGACTTCGTCCGATCGAAGAAGCGCCGAGGACCGTAACCCAGCACCACCGCTCGGGACCGTTCTGCTTCCGTCACCCGGTGGGTCTCGGCCTCGAGTTCGAACCGAGCCGGGGGCGCATGGTCGAATTCCACAGACGCCCTCGCATCGGTGAGGGGGACCTGGTCCAAGGCCTCGTCGAAACGCCGGCGCAAGATGTCGGTTGGCTGGAGGTTCAGTGCACTGGCCGCCTTGGCGCCGATCAAGGCCAAGGCGATGGCCTGCAGGATGCTCGACTTGCCGACGGCGTTTTCGCCCAGGAGCATCAAGCACGGCGCGGCATGGCGACGACGTCCAGCCTCAAGCTGCAGCTTGAGGCGTTCCACGCCCTTGAAGTTCTCGATGGCGATGGACGCAATGCCGCCCGTGAACGCCTCTCTTTGTCGGGCCCATGTCCGGTCGGGCTCGATCTCCTCGTCCGCCTCGCGATAGGTCTCAGGGACGGGGCCGCCACGCGCATCCAGCCGTTCGAGTTGATCGAGCCGGCGCAGCAGCCTCTCGCGGTCCGCTTGCGCCATCTCCGACCCCAAGGCCAAGCCGAGTTGAAACGCCGATTCGTTGACTGACGTGCTCAGGGCTCGTCCGTCGAGGCGGATGCCCCTCAGAAGACGTCGCAAGAGGCTTAGCCTTGCCCCGGCGTAGGAGCGGCTCGGCGCGAACAGCGAGGTGAACTCCGGGTCCGCGGCTGCCGATTGGATCGCCGATCGCAGCTCTCCCAGGGTCTGCCGCATCGCGTGAGCGCGGAGATCGACGAGATGTTCTCGGTTCAGCTGCAGAATGTCGACCGTCACCTTGCCGCGCTTGTCGCGGGGCACGCAGACGCCATTGAGACGAAAGTCCAGGTACTTGCTGGGCTCCTCGTGGGTGGGATCGATCAGAAGCGGCCGTTCCAGACGCCGGATTTCGGCCAGCGATGCCATGAAGGGGGCCCGTTCACTCGCTAGCGGAAAGAGCGAGTTCTTGTGGTAGGCGCATTCGTTGCAAAGGAGGATCAGGTTGTCGGCCTCGTAGGCGAGCCAGGCATAGTAGTCGCGGTGCGGCCGGCCTCGGAGATCGCGCGCCGCGTCGAGAGGCCGGAAATGGTCGACCGACTCCACGCCGAGCGGGTCCATTTCGCAGAATGCACACTTCCCGAAGCTGCGCTTGGCGACGGCCTGCACTATGTGCTCTTGGCGTAGCACGGCCGCGTCGAACGGCGCGCGGCGCGAGGCCCGCTCGGCGGCGGGCCGGCGCAGATAGTAGATGAGCACCGCCTGGGCGCGCCCGACCGCCGAATCCTCACGCAGGTCGTACGATATGCTCTCGAGCTTGATCAATGCGCCACCTCCGGCGCCGATCTACCGCAAGTCGTTTCCGTGCGCCCCCGACCGCCACGATAGTCAGCCCGCCCCGGATGGAAAAGCCCTGTCTTTCTCCGCTGTCAAGCACCACTGTCTCCTCGGAGGCGCGCGTGGCCCCGACCATTTTCAGCTCGACCATCCCGATGCCGCTGCGGCCTGCTTCGGTTTTCCGGCGAGCGCCCTGCCGGCCAGTGCAGGCCCGGCCAAGGACTGCGTGATCGCTCCCACCCACATGGTCTTCAGCGGGGCGTATGGCATTGTCAAAACCGGCTACATGCCCAGGCCATCCGGGCAGCTGCCTTCCCAGCAGTGCTGCGCCAATAGCGGAGACATTAGGTCCGACACCGAAGCAGGCATGCGATTTCATGCCGGAATTCGTGTTTGTTCAGACCGTTCGCAACCTTGACGGTTTTGAAGGCCGCTGACATCCGCTAGGTCTTGAGTGATTTTCGGCGCTTGCGGCTAACGATTCTCGAGGCGCACGTGACGCATCACTGGAATTCCCTCTATCTGAAGACAGCATCATGAAGGCCTCACTGCACAGTCACTGCGCCGGTTCTGAACGCGTTCCACCCCACATCCTCGAAGAGGTCCTCTCGGCCGCAGAAGCTGTCGACATCCGCATCGAACGCGGCGCCGCGCCGCGTATCCGCGACCAGTTTGTCGCCGCTCTGCGGCTGAAAGGCTGGTCCAGCGAGGTGACGGTTGCCCGCGGCTCCGACATGAGCATCACCTCCATGCGTGAAGACATCGGCCTGTGCCTTCAGACCGGCAATATGGCGCGCATGTACGCAGACCTGATGAAGCTTCAGACGCTCTACCTCAATAACGCCATCCAGGCCGCTGTCCTCGTCTTGCCGTCCCAGCCCATCGCTCTGGCAATCGGCGACAACATCGCCCAGGCCACGCGTCTGGAGCGCGAGCTCGAAATTTTTCGCAAGGCCTTCTACGTCCCGACCCTGGTCGTCGCACTGGAGTGAACATGCCAGAGATCGATCTTCCCGATACGCCTAAAGGCTCCCGGTTCGGCTGGCCTCGCCCCGCCCGCCTGGAGGAATTCAAGACGCGGCTTGAGGCCAAGGGACTGGCGACCGACCGGGTGGTGTTTCAGGGCCTGAACCAGGACCTGCCGATTATCCGCATTCCGATCGATCTTCCCAAATACCGCCTGGTCAACGGACGGACAGCATCTCTCCAGGTCGAACATCTCGCCCTTAACGCGGACCTGCGCCCGGACCTCTTCACCGGCGATCCGGAGATGTGGGACGCGCAGGAGGTACAGCATGAGCTTCTGCTCAAGCTAGGCCGACTATCCGATCTGGACGGATATTTCGAAGATTCGGCCAACAGGCAGGTGAACCCGCTGCTACTCGACGAAGAAGGCTTCGTCGTTAACGGCAACCGCCGCCTGTCCATGTGGCGCCAGCTCCTGCACGACGACCCGCAAAAGTATGGCCATTTCGAGCACATCGAAGTGGTTGTCCTGCCTCATGCGACGGAGAAGGACATCAACCGACTGGAGGCGCAGCTCCAGATCGAGAAGGACATCCGGGCGGACTATAGTTGGGACGCTCAGGCCAATATGATGGTCGCTAAGATGGAGCGCGATGACATCAAGGCCGAGGAGCTCTGCAAGCTCTACAAGATGAAGGACAGCGAATTCGCCCAGTTGCTCGATATGCGCGCTTACGCCGACGAATATCTGCGATCACGCGACAAAGCGAACCGATGGTCGGAGGTGTCTGGGCAGGAGCACACCTTCCAGCGTCTCGTCCAAAGCAGGTCCAAGCTCTCCGGCGTGGGGCGCAAGGAAATCTTTAAGGAAGCCGCCTTCGCCCTCATCGACGATCCCGCTGCTATAGGCCGTCTCTACATCGCTATCCCGGAACTGGCGGCCAATCTGGATAAGGTCGTTGAACGGCTCGCGAGTGAACTGGACTTGGAGACGACTACGCCGGATGACGGTCTCGACGATCTGTTCGGGGGTGGTCAGGACGACGACAGTGACGCCCAACAAGCCGGACTGATCCAAGCACTGAAGGACCCAGCCCAACGCGCGCAGGCCCGCGAAGCGATCGGAGAGGTTCTGGAGACCGAGCGACAGGTCAAAAAAGATGTGAAGAAGGCCGGCTATCTGCTGGACCAGTGCGCCAAGGCGAACAGCTTCCTGACGGCCGCAGCCAAGGAAGGCCTCAGACCGGAGTCCAAGCTCACGGGCGTAGCCAAGCAGCTCGATGAGATCGAGACACGCGTCGCCACCATTCGCGCCTATCTGGCCGAACATGCTTAACCTCGCCTACCGGGGCAAGGACGGCCGGGCCGTTTTCACCTGGGAGGCCGGGGACGGCGCGAACGTCTGGTCGGCGATGCTCACCCGCGTCGCCTATGACGCGAGCCCGGACACCACGCTCGAAGGCGTGGCTGGGTTTTCTCTGCCGTGGTGGGCGTTCGTCGGCGCCCGCGACCAGTTTCTGCAGGTCTTTCGCGCCAATCGGCTGAAGCTCGGCTCAGGCCTTTCCATCAACTCCGAGGCAACGGCCCTTCTACAATCGTCCCAGCGCGCCGCCGCGAGCTATTGGGCGGCCTCGGACGCATCGCCGCTGCCTTTGGATGAGTTGAAGGCCTCGCTTGAAGCTTCGGGGTTCGGTCGCAGCCTGTCCGAACACCAAGCTCCGAATGTGGCCCGCCTCGCCGCTCTGCCGGCAGCAGCGACCTTTTCGGTTCCGGGTGCCGGCAAGACAACCGAAGCTCTGGCCTTCTTTACGCTTCGCGCACAGCCCGGCGATCGCCTTCTGGTGATCGCACCGAAGAACGCCTTCGCCGCCTGGGACGAACAAATTCTGGAGTGCCTACCCAACACCCCTTGCAGCTTCGTGCGGCTACGCGGTGGCCGCGATCGCATTCGCGCCGCCCTTGAGACGGACCCACCGCTCATGCTGATGACCTATCAACAGTTGCCGAGGGTGCAGGACCTGATCACCCAGCACCTCGCCCAACACCGGACCTTCGTCTTTCTGGACGAAAGTCATAGGATCAAGTCGGGCGTGAACGGAGCTAGCGGACGCTCGGTCATCGAACTGTCGCACCTGCCGATCGGCAAGCTGGTCATGAGCGGAACGCCCATGCCCCAGTCGCCGAGTGATCTCATCCCGCAGTTCCAGTTCCTCTATCCTGAGGTTCGCGTCGAGGAGGAGACGGTTGTCGATCTGGTGCGACCGATACATGTCCGCACCAATAAGAAGCAACTCGATCTTCCCGAGGTCACCCGCCGTCTAGTGCCCTTGCCGATGGCCCCAGTTCAGCGAGAGCTTTATGAGTTGATGCGCCTTGAGGTCGCCCGCGAAGCCTCTGCCGTGCTGGACGCCCGGGGCCGGCAGACCTTTCGGGCCCTCGGGCGCTCCGTATCCCGCCTTCTCCAATTCGTCTCCAACCCCTCGCTCCTCGCGGCTCAGATCGGCTTTGCTCACCACGACCTCCTGGCGGCCGTGCTCGCTGAGGGCGAGGGCCCCAAGCTAGAATACGTCCTCAAGCGGGCGCGTCAGCTTTCGCGCCAGGGCCACAAGGTGCTGATCTGGTCGTCCTTTGTCCGCAACGTCGAGTATATGGCCTCCCGGTTGGCCGATCTGGGCGCGGTCTATATCCACGGCGGGGTGGATGCTGGCGACGAAGATGATGCCGACACCCGGGAAGGAAAGATCAAGGCCTTCCACGACGACGACAATGTCCGGGTGATGGTGGCCAACCCGGCGGCCGCCAGCGAGGGCATCAGCCTGCACCGCGTCTGCCACCATGCGATCTATCTGGATCGCACCTTCAACGCCGCACACTACCTTCAGTCGGAAGACCGGATTCATCGCTTCGGCCTGCCAAAGGATCAGGAGACGGTCATCGAAATCGTCGAATGCACCGAAACGGTCGATGAAACGGTCCGCAACCGGCTCGGCTTCAAGATCGGCGAGATGGCCAAAGCGTTGGCGGATTCGTCCCTAGCGCCGGACCCCATCCCGATCGACCCGGTCCAGGTCGGAACCGCGGATGTCGAGGACTATGTCACTGGGCTTCAGCTGGATGACATCCAGGCGATCGCCGCTGATCTGGGTCGGCCGGAGTGACACTTCTACTGTCCCCCGGCCTGGCCCAGGCGGGCATCGCACTGCTCGACCTGCTACAACGGCGCCCCCTGTCTGCGCTGGAACTGATTTCCGGCCTTCCCAAGGTAGGCGGAATGTCCTCGACCGCCGCTTTGGCGCTGGCGGAGGCGCTGACCTGGCTGGACATCAATGAGGCAGGTGAGCTGCAGGTTTCGGCGTCGGGTCTGAAGGTCCACGCCGCCGAAGGATATGAAGCGGCCCTGCGCTGCATCCTGCTCCACTATGTCGAGACCCAGAACCCCGACTGGCTCCAGAACGCTGTGTACGGCCGCTCCCGGGTTTTGAACTTCTGCCCTGTCGGGGTTCGTCAGATTTTTGTCGAAGCCGGTCTGGCCGGTGCGCCGAGCAACGAGGTGGTGGACTTCTGGGATGGGCTCGCCAGCATCGGTCGAGGGCTTCAGAAGGATCATCTTCTCGCCATCGGACGCGAAGGTGAGCGACTAACGCTGGCCCATGAAGAAGCTCGCACCGGAACCCCGCCTCGCTGGGTGGCGATCGAAAGCAACCAGGACGGCTATGACGTGCTCTCGGTCAAGGCAGCGAACAACCGCGCCTTTCTCTCCATTGAGGTCAAGGCCAGCCGGGGCGGGATGAGCGGAACGCTGCACCTCACTCGGCATGAATGGGAGATCGCGCTCGATCGCCCTCTCCACGTGTTCCATCTCTGGGATTTGTCGTGCGCTCCACCTAGACTAGCAATCGTCGGAATGGATGAAATGGAAATCCATATTCCGATGGACGCTGGTGCAGGCGGCTGGGAAGCCGTCGAAGTTCCCTTCACGGCCTTCGAGACCCTCTTTGGCCCAGCCCTGCCTTGATCAGGCCACCGACTTCTGAAGACGGTGCCAGGGCAACGTGTTGAACCAAGCCCCAACCAATAGCCCGCTCAGAATAGGCAGAGCGTGGGTGGTCAACTTCTTGGATCCGGGGATGCTGTCCCCTTCCTCGCCCTCGGCCGCTGCCTCCATCACATAGCCGATGACCGCGTGCTGCTCGTCGGTCGCGGCGGAGAGCAGTCGCTGGTGAACCTTGCCGGCCAGCTCGCCTAGGAGGTCCACGACCTGATAGGGGCGGAGACCGCCAGCGCGGTGCGACCACGCGGCCTGGAGATTGTCCGGGGTGCTCGTCTGCAGCACCTGACCAGCGTTGGCGAACTCGACACCCAGAGCCATCATCAAGGACCGCATCAACGGTGACTTGCGCAGCTCCCCTAGTAGATCGCCATCAAGGGTGATCTCGCGAATATCGATCGAGGGGCCGAAGAAAAAACGAACCTGCCAGTCCTGCTCCAGTCCCCGTCCGTTGGCGAGCTCGAACCTCATGCCGCTCTTGAAACGCAACCCCGGCAGGGCAGCCCGGAAGCTACGGCCCGCCGGATAGATGCGGCCCTCCGTCGTCGGCGGCGTCACCGGTGCCTCCGCCTCAGGTCGATGCAGGCTCAAACCGACCTGCGCGTAGGGAACCAAGTCTTCAGCCGAGACGTCCTGGGCCGCTTGAGCGACCAGATAGGTGAAGGTCGGCGGAATAGCGTTGCCCACCATCTTCGCCTTTTCCGGGAAGGAGCGTGCATAGAATTGGTAGGTGATCGGGAAGCCCTGGAGGCAGGCGCGCTCCCGGATGCTCAGCCGGCGGAAGCCGACGTCGTCATCACCGATCACGATGCTCTCGCGCGAGACGCGGGTGCAGGTGGCAGTGACGGTCCGGGCCGGCAAATCCATCACGTCCGGGAAGGCCATATTGTTGTAAACCGGATGATAGGTCTTGGCCTCTCGATTCATGCGGAGCTCCTCCGCATTGAGCGTGCCTTCGGCCTCCCGTTCCGTCACCATCGCCGCAGGCAAGGCGCAGCCCCAGACGGGATCGACGACATCGCTACTGGCGGCGATCGCCTCGACGACATTGCCCAGGGTACGCCGCGGCAGACGAGGCCGGTAGGCCTTGATCAGATCGAACGGAATATTGCCCGCGATGCAGCGACGACGCGACTGAGGCGTCCCGTAGTCTGAGAAGTCGATAATCTCGATCTGCATGCCGAGGTCGCGGAAGCGATAGAGCGGATGCTTGGCATCCGCCATTCCCCGCTTGAGCACCTGGGCCACCCGCGGCACATTCTCGAGCGCCCAAAACTTCGGGTTCAGATGCTCCACGACCTCAAGGAAGCAAACAAGGTCCTTGAGCCCCTCGTCGAGGTCGCCTCCCCCGCCCCGGTTCGAATAGGAGAACTCCGTACAGGGCGGACTGCCGACGACTAGATCGATATTCGACGGCAGGTCTTCCAGTCGCAACTGACGGACATCAGTCGGCTTCAGCGCACCGCCGTGATTGCCGTTATGGGTATCAACCGCAGGCTGCCACCACTCATAAGAGGCCACCACCTCGACGCCGGCCAGGCGCAGCCCAAGGCTCCATCCCCCGATACCGGCATAGAGGTCGATTGCACGCACCAAGGATCGCTCCAGCGCGACTCACGCGCAAACCCACTACAATTCACCCATTTTAGCGAATTGCGGACAACTCGCAAGATCCAAGCTCCATCTTGCCTCGCGCCATAGACATTCAGTTTAAAAGTCGGGTCGGAAGCTGACACTTCCAACGTCGGCTAAGAGTCAGGTCCGGCCCATCCGGTGAGGCGTGACTTTGCGGGCCATCGAGAGGGGCAGAGGGAAGCCTGAAACGCTAGCGCGCCAGATCGGGCGCAGGAGAGCGTATGCGGACGAATTCAGGCGAAAGGCAGCGAAGAAAAGCGCAAATGCGCGTGTACAATCCGTGTGCAATTTTAGAAGCAAGTTACTGATTTTTATAAATTAAACTACCAATCCATCATGGGCGCAACGGAAAATTTCGTCATAGGCATTTGATTTTACTGAGTATTTTTCACAAAAATCGCACCGGCCGGGAACTGGAGCGACTTGGCAAGCTTTTCAACGACTTAGCGGAATCTCGTGTGCAATGACATGGCGAAAATCGCCGCTCACCGCATACGCCCCCAAACGTTCCGCCAGCAGCCACATGAGGCGCCCCGAGGCCCAGAGCGGGAACCGCGCTTCCCCGCGTATCCTGCCCTGCCGGAAGACAAGCTGCAGGCGGCAGAACCCGATGAGCCGGATAATCCGGTTCGCCCTCGCCGCAGCCAACCAAGTGCTCTTCTCTCCCCCCAACCGGGTCTTGCCACCCGCGTCCTTTCGGGCGGCAAATGCGGCCAGCTCCAGACTCGGAGTCTGGGAAGCGGCGGAACTCACCTGTGCGATTGATCAAGGTCGTCCTTTTCGCGGCGATGCTGCTGCAGACGACGACCTCGGTCGCGGCCGAACCGGCGCGCCGCATCACTCACTACACCCACCAGAGATGGACCGAGGAAGGCGAGGCGCCCGCGCCGATCCTGGCCATGGCGCAGGGCCGCGACGGCTATCTCTGGCTGGCGACGGGCACGGGCCTGTATCGCTTCGACGGCATAGTCTTCGAGCGGATCGTCGCCCAGAGCGGCGAGGAGCAGCAAGACCTGCCAAGCGCGCTGCTGGCGACGCGTGACGGGAACATCTGGACCAGTCTTGCCCGATCCCGCCGCTTCGCCGTCTATCGCGACGGCGCGCTCAAGGTCCTGCCCATGCCCGCCGCGCCCGACCGGGTGGTCTCGATGGCCGAGGGGCGAGACGGTGCGATCTGGGCGCTCACCGCCAAGTTCGACGCCGAGCTGCTGCGACTGCGCGATGGGCGTTGGCGCGCGTTCGCCGCCGCCGACGGCCTGCCGCGCGACGACGCCCTCAGCCTGCTGGTGGCGGCCGACGGCGCTGTCTGGGTCTCTCTCAGCAACTCCGTCGCGCGCCTGGCGCCCGGCGCAGAACGGTTCGAGGTCGTGCGCCGAACGCCACGCGCCAACGGCATGCTGTCCCAGGACCCGCAAGGCCGGGTGTGGCTTTCGGAAAGCCGCGGCAGCTATCCGCTCACGGGCCCTGGCGGGCACGGATCGCCGCCCCTCCAACCCCCGTTGCCCACCGACGCCGCCCAGATCCGCGGCGCGCCTTACTTCGATCGCACGGGCAACCTGTGGATCGCCACCCGCTATCAAGGCCTGCAGAGAACGGCCGGTGCCGCCGTTCCAGGCCGGGGACCGCGCCTCGTCGAGTCGCTTCGCGGACGGGATGGATTGTCCTCGGACCTGACCAGCCAGGTTTTCGAGGACAGGGAAGGCAACATCTGGGTCGGCTCGGAAAAGGGCCTGGACAAGCTGCGCCCGGCGACGCTGAGATCAGAGCCCGCGCTGACCAATCCAGCAGCCTTCGGCGACAAGCTGTTGGCCGCCTCGGACGGCGGGGTCTTCATCGGCCAGGCGGACGCGATCTACCGAGCCGCTCCGGGAGGAGATCCCAAACTGGTTCTGGGGGGGATCCGCGAGCCGCAGAGCCTGTGCGAGGCGCCGGACGGCTCGGTCTGGATCGCCTTTGCCGATCGCATCGTCGTCTGGAAGGCCGGCCGGGCGCAAAGGGCGCTGGTTCGCCCCAACACCGACAGCATCATCTACGACTGCGCGTTCGACGCCGAGGGCGACTTTTGGATTTCGGCCGCGGCCGGAGGCCTGCTGCGCTATCGCCAAGGACGATGGGAGACGATGTTCGGTCCGGGCCTGGGCGAGGGCTTTCGTCCGACGACCATGGTCAGGGACAGCCTGGGACGCCTCGTCGTGCAGTGGGACCTGCGCAAGCTGGCGTGGCTGGACCAGTCGCCCCCCCGATTCCAGGCGCTCGAGCTCGGTCGCGACGCCACGGCCGTGACGCTCTATCCAGACTCTCGCGGCGACATCCTGGCCGCGGGCGCGTTTGGCCTGGCTCGCTTCCGTGATGGCCGCACAGAGACCATCAATCCCGATCGGAGCGCCCTGCGCGGCCGGATCAGCGGCCTCGTGCAGACGCCCGAGGGCGACACCTGGCTGGCCTATCCCCGAGCCCTGGTCCGGCTCTCGGGCTCGGACCTGGAACAGGCTTTCGCCAATCGCGCCTTTTCCCCCGCGGGCTTGTCCCTGGGCTTTGGCGATGGCCTGACGAGCCGCCCCCACTCGCACACCCAACGCTCGCTCGTTCAGGGCGGCGACGGACGGCTCTGGGTGGCGACGGAAACCGGCGTCCTGTGGATGGACCCTCGGCGCATCGCGCGTGACGGCCAGCCGCCCGGCGTAGCGATCAAGTCGTTGACGGCGGGCGGGCTTCTCATTCGCGACCCGACCGCCCTGAGCCTGAAGAAAGGCGCCTCCAGCATCGAGATCGACTATGCGGTGCTCAGCTTCGCCGATCCGAGGCAGGCCAGCGTCCGCTACAAGCTCGAAGGCTTCGACCGGGAATGGGTCGACCCCGGCGCGCGACGCCAAGCGTTCTACACCAACCTCAAGCCCGGCAAGTATCGCTTCCACGTCATCGCCGCCAGCAGCGAGGGCGTCTGGAACCGCACGGGCGCCGCGATCACCTTCGAGATTCCGCCCACCTTCCTCCAATCGCGCTGGTTCCTTGCCGCCTGCCTGATGCTGGGCGCGGCGCTGCTGTGGCTGCTCTATCGCCTGCGCGTGGCCCAGGTCGCGCAACGCATCCACGTCGGCCATGAGGCGCGGCTTGGCGAGCGCGAGCGGATCGCGCGCGAACTGCACGACACCCTGCTCCAGAGCGTCCAGGGGCTGGTGCTGCGCTTCCAGTCGATCGCCAACAAGATGCCGCCGGGCGACCACGCTCGGGACCTCATGGAATCCGCGCTGAAGCGCGCCGACGACGTGATCATCGACGGCCGCAACCGGGTTCGCGACCTGCGCTCGGCCGAGAATACCGGCGACCTCGCGGCGATCCTGGAAGAGCGGGCGAACGCCGCCTGCTTCGACCCGTCCGTTCTCGTGAAGGTGTCGACGGAAGGCGTTCCTCGCCCGGCGCACCCGCTGGTCGCGGGCGAGATCGGGCGGATCGCCGGCGAGGCGCTGTTCAACGCCGCCCGTCATGCCCGCGCCAAATCGGTCGCGATCACGATCGGCTTCGCCCGCCATCAACTGAGCGTCCGGATCCGTGACGACGGCGTGGGCTTTCCCCCGGACGTCATCGCCAAAGGGCACAAGCCGGGCCACTTCGGCCTCATGGGCATGCGCGAGCGAACCCAGCGGATCGGCGGCGTGTTGTCGATCGACAACCAGCCGTCCGGCGGCGCCGAGATCAGCCTGCGACTACCGGCTCGTCTCGCCTACGTGGCCGAGGCCCAGCCGTGGACGTGGCTGTCCGATATCCTTCGTCGTTTCAGGAGAAGCCAGGTTGGCTGAGTCGAGTTCGCGTCCCATCCGCATCCTCGTGGTCGACGACCACCCCATCCTGCGCGAAGGCGTCGCCGCGATCCTGGAAGACAGGACCGACATGGTGCTAGTCGGCGAAGCCCGGGACGGGGTGGAGGCCATCGTCCAGTTCCGCGACCTGCAGCCGGACGTGACCCTGATGGACCTGCAGATGCCGGGCATGGGCGGCGTCGAGGCGATAAAGGCCATCCGCGACGAGCATCCTGACGCCCGCATCGTGGTGCTGACCACCTATGACGGCGACGTGCAGGCGGTTCGCGCCCTGCGGGCCGGCGCCCTGGGCTACCTCCTCAAGAGCAGCCTGCGCACCGAAATGCTCGACGCCATTCACGCCGTGAGGCAGGGCCGGCGCTACCTGCATCGCAGCATCGCCGACGAGATCGCCATCCACGTGCTCGACGACGGCCTCAGCGAGCGCGAGGTCGCCGTCCTGCAACTGGTCGCGATCGGCAAGGCCAACAAGCAGATCGCGCGGGAACTGGGGATCTCGGAGGAGACGGTGAAGGGCTACCTGAAGACCATCTTCACCAAGCTCAACGTATCCGACCGCACCCATGCGGTGACCGTCGCCGCCCGCCGGGGCATCATCGAACTCTAGGAGGACAACCCTCGCCTTCCGAGCCAGGCCGCCAAGTTCAGCATATAGCGATGGGTGTCGGCCAGGGCGCGGGGTTCGCGGGCCATGCCCTCGCCGGGCGTCTCCGAAACGAAGGATGGACAGCCCGCCGCCAGGTCCCAGTTGTAGTCGGCGAAGTGATGGAAGGTGCTCTGGGCGACGGCCGCCCCCGCCGCCGGACCGCGCTCGAAGGCGACGGCGAGGTTGAAGGCCCTGCCGGTCGTACGACTTGCGCCGGCGGCGATCACCCGAGCGTCGCCGTCCGCCGGCGCGATGACGGCGCCTTCGTGCGGATGCGCCGGCAGATAGCGCAGCACGCCCGTCGGCGAGGTCGGATCACGCAGGATGGGATGCGCCGGCGCGATCGCCACGATCTCTTGATAGTCGCCGTTCGCGCCCGAGCGATAGTTGGGCCAGGAAATGGCCCGCGTCTCCTCGTCGTCGCGAACGTGACGCGCGGTGTCGGGCTCGAGGTTCCTGCTGTGAAAGCAGTGCGCCGCCCCCACCCCGCCCAGGGTGCAGACGGACGAGCCGAGATCCATGTGGTCACGGGCGATCATCAGTCCGCCGCCGGCCTCGCGGAAGCGCGAGACGGCGACGCAGTCCTCCTCGGTCAGCCCGTCGCCGACATCCACGGCGAACAGCCACAGTTGGTCGAAATCGCTGTCCTGCATCCGTGAGAGCACCGGATCGGGCGCGCCCGTCGCCTCGCGGTCGCGGGTCTCGACGGCGTAGAGCGCCCGCCCCTCGTCATCGACCGCGCCGGACAGGAGGTCGCGCAGGGCGCTGAACCTCGCGATCGACCAGTCGTCCTCGGTTGTCGGAATCGTCGTCTGCAAGAGAATCCGGATCGGACCAGGACTGCTCATCGAAATCTCCAGCGTATGCGGCGCCCCGTGGCCGGCCATGCTGCCGCGGGGCGCGCCCTTGGGGATTGATCCGGACGCGCGCATCCGGCCGGCGTCATCGTACAAGACCCCGTCCGCCGCCGACCAAGCGACGGACGGGGGCGACCTCATCGCGCCGAAGCGGCTTCCTCGATCAGGGCGGCGACCTTGTCGGGATGCGAGACCATCAGAGCGTGCGACCCGCCCTCGACGGCCACGGTCTTCCGGGCCTTGGCGCGTTCGGCCATGAAGCGCTCGGTCTGGGCCGGGATGTTGCGGTCGGCCGTGCCGTAGACGACGTAGGACGGCAACTGCTTCCAGGTGGCGACGGTGGCCGGTTCGGCCAGGGCGGCCTTGGTCACCGGCCGCTGGGTCGCGGCCATCAGCGCCGCGGTCTCCGGCGGGACGTCGGCGGCGAACTGGGCGTGGAACTTGGCCGGCTTGATGTAGAAGTCCTCGCCGCCTTCCGACAGGCGCACCGAGGTCAGGCTCTCGCCCAGCGTGCCGCCCGGAAACTTCGCCGACAGGGTGAACGCCGACTCCCCGACCTCCGGCAGGAAGGCCGCGACATAGACCAGCGCCGAGACGTGCGCCTTGCCGGCGGCCGCCTCGGTGATGACCTCGCCGCCATAGGAATGGCCGACCAGCACGACCGGCCCCGGGATGGAGTCGACCAGCGCCGACAGCGACGCCGCGTCCGAGCTCAGGCCCCGCAGAGGGTTGGCCGCCGCGATCACGGTGTAGCCGTCGCGGGACAGCTTGCCGACCACGCCGTTCCAGCCCGAGGCGTCGGCGAAGGCTCCATGGACCAGGACGATGGTGGGTTTGCCCCCGGCGGTCTCGGCCGCATGGGTGGAGGCCGCGCCGGACAGCGCCATGGCGGCGGCCAGCGACAGGGCTCGGATGGACTTGCGCATCGATATCTCCGTGACGGGCGGAAGGGCCCTCGCGAAAAAGGATGAGCCGGCGGCCGGGGGCAGGCCTATCTCGCGGATGGGCCTGCCCCTCTCGTGCTAAGGTCTAGGGTCGCCGGCCCCTCCGGCCTGCGGCGCCCGCGCAAGCGCTCGGGGCGGCAGGAAATCCCCGGCATGAGCCAGGTCGGGCCAGGGCAGCACGGTCTCGCCGGCCACCATCCAGTTTCCCGCCTCCTTGCGCAGCCGAAGTTCGTAGAGCGCCGGGCGTGTCGCGGGGCTCATACGGCGATAGAGCAGCACCGTGGCGTGGTCGCCCTGCTGCTCCACGTGCAGGAAGCGGTGCTCGGTCGACAACGAAGCCTCGCCGTCGTCGCGACGCCCTCGGAACTCGGCGAGCATGTCGGCGCGGCTGCTGCGCACCACCCGTCCCTCATCGTCGAGGAACAGCAGCGACTGGTCGGCGGTGTAGAGCGCCTCCATGCCCTCCATGTCGTAGGCGCTGCCCAGGCGGATCACCCGCAGCACGAAGTCGATGATGGCGGGATCGTAGATTTCCTTGGTCATGACGTTGTCTCCTGATTGGCGCCCGCTCACAGCAAGGTCATGCCGCCGTCGACCTTCAGGTCGATGCCGGTGATGAAACTGCTGGCGTCGGAGGCCAGGAACAGCGCGGCCTTGGCCGTCTCGTCGGGACGGGCCATGCGGCCGAGCGGAATGCGGGCGGCCATGCCGGCTTCGAAGGCCGGTCGCTGCTCGGGAGGCACGCCCAGCTTTTCGAGAATGGCGGTGTCGGTCGGGCCCGGGCTGAGCAGGTTCACGCGGATCCGGCGCTCGCGCAGTTCGATGGCCCAGACCCGCGCGAAGGCGCCCAGGGCCGCCTTCGAGCCGGCGTAGGCGGCGTGTCCGTCCAGCGCCTTGCCGGCGGCGATGGAGCCGGTGAGGATGATCGCCCCGCCGTCGCGCAGCAGCGGCTCGACCTTCTGGACGCCGAAGAAGACGCCGCGGGTGTTGACCGCGAACTGGGCGTCGTACTCGCTTTCCGAGACCAGCGGCGACGGCGTGATCGTGTTGATCCCGGCGTTGGCCATGTAGACGTCGAGGCCGCCGAAGCGCTCGCGCACCACATCGGCCACCGCCTCATGGTGGGCCGGGTCGGCGACGTCGCCGACGACGCCAAAGCCTCGCGGGCCGATTTCGGCGACGGCCGCCTTCACCGCGTCTGGTCGCCGCCCCGTGACAATCACGTTCGCGCCCTGCTCGACGAACAGCCTGGCCGAAGCCAGGCCGATGCCGCTGGCGCCGCCGGTGATCACGGCGACCTTGTTCTTGAGAGTGTCCATTTCGCTTTGCTCCGATCGCGTCTGCTTGCGTTCGGAGACCTAGATAGACGTGAGCGAAATTCTTATAAGAACGCAGAATAGAACATCTTTTGTGCCATCATGGACAAAATGAACAATCCTCTCGAAAACGCAGCCGGATTGTCGGCCTTCATCGACGCAGTGGAGACCGGCTCGTTCAGCGCGGCCGCCCGCAAGGCCGGAGCCACGCCGTCGTCGGTATCCAAGAGCGTCGCGCGGCTGGAGACCCGACTGGGCGTGCAGTTGTTCGCGCGCTCGACCCGCACCCTGACCCTCACGCCCGAAGGCGCGGCCTATTTCGAGCGGGTCATGCCGCTGCTGCGGGCCCTGGGCGAGGCGCAGGACGTGGTGCAGACCGCCGCCGCGGCGACCGGACGTCTGCGGGTGTCGATGCCCACGGACCTCGGCCGCCTGCTGCTGGACCCGTTGACCCGGGTGTTCATGCCAAGGCACCCGGGCGTGAAGCTCGAACTCGACATGAGCGACCGCCATGTCGACCTGATCCGCGAGGGCTATGATCTGGCCCTGCGCGCCGGCCAGGTCGAGGAGAGCGACCTCGTCGTCCGCTCGCTGGGCGCCGCGCCGCTGGCCCTGGTCGCGTCGCCCGAGCATCTCGACCGCCACGGCCGCCCCGAGACCCTGGCCGAGCTGGCGGCCGCCCGGCACGTCGGCTACCGCCTGGGCGGACGCCCCTTCCCCATCCGCTTCGCCGACGGCGCGACGCTGTCGCCGGAGGGCGTGCTGGACTGCGATTCCGGCTTCGCCCTGAGGGCGGCGGCGGTGAACGGCGTCGGCGTCGCTCAGCTGCTGCGCTGGACCGTCGACGAAGATATCCGCGCGGGCCGGCTGGAAATCGTCATGCCCAACGCCCCCCTGCCGGTGGTGCCGTTGCGGATGCTTCACGCCTTCGGCCGCTTCCAGCCTCTGCGCGCGCGACTGTTCTCCGACTTCGTCGCCGAACAGCTGGCGGCCATGGCGCGCAACCCTTCCTGAGCCGCGGACACGCCGCTCGCCGCCCGATCCTACCCGCCGGTATAGGTCAGCCCTGCCCAACGCCCGGATCGATCGCCGCCCTCGCCGTCCGTACCCTTCCTTTCGACGCTGCCAGCCCATGCGCCCCACCAACGGGATCCACGGGTTCGGCGAGACGGATGCAGAGACGGAAATTGCGCCATGGAGCCAGCGATCAACTTCACCACCAGCAGCGGTTCGTATCGCTTGGTCGCCGGCCTGCTGGTCGCCGCGCTCGACGAACTGGCCCCAGAGCAGTCCGAGATCCGCGCCAAGCTCGCGCGGGCCATCCAGCTGGTCGGCGGCGCGCCCGCGCCGCTGGTCCATAGCGGCGGCTTCGCCCCCTGGCAGAGCAAGCGGATTGAGACCCACATCAGCCAGAACCTCGAGACGCAGCTGCGCCTCGACGACCTGGCCGCGATGGTCCGGGTCAGCCGCAGCCACTTCTCCCGGGCCTTCAAGAAGAGCTTTCGGCAGTGCTTCTCGCGCTATGTGATGAGCCTGCGCCTGGAGCGGGCGCGCATGCTGCTGGTCAACACCGAAGCGCCGATCAGCCAGGTCGCCCTGGCCTGCGGCCTGACCGACCAGCCCCACCTGACCCGCCTGTTCCACCGCGAGTACGGCGCGCCGCCCAACGCCTGGCGGCGAGCCCATAGCCAACTGCGGCAAACGGCGGAGAAGAACGCCTAGACGTCCCGCCCGAACGGCAGGGTGATCTGGAAGATCGCCCCGCCGTCCTCATGGTTGGCCGCCGAGATCTCGCCGCCATGTTCAGCGATGATCGACTGGCAGATGGCCAGCCCCATGCCGATGCCCGTTTCCTTGGTGGTGAAGAAGCCGTCGAAGATACTGGCCAGGTGCTGATCGGCGATCCCCGGCCCGCTGTCGTGAACCCAGATCACCACTCCGCGTCCTTCCCGGACCGCGCCCAGGCGGATTTCGCGCAGGTTGACGCCGGCGTTCTCGATGGCCTGGATGCTGTTGACCAGGAGGTTAACCAGCACCTGTTGCAGCTGGACCCGGTCACCATCCACCGCCGGCAGGCCCGGCTCGACCATCAGGATCAACGCGATCGCCTTGGTCTCCACGTCGTGCCGGACGATCGTCAGCGCCTCGTCGATGATCCTGGACAGATCCAGCAACCCAGGCTTGGGCTCGCGCTTCATCGCCATGCCGCGGATACGCTGGATGATCTCGCTGGCCCGGCTGGCGCTGACGGCGATGCGCTCGGTCAGGGTGCGCACCTTGCCGAGATTGGGATGCGGCTGACCCAGCCAGCGGAGGCTGGTCTCCGCGTTGGTCAGAATGGCCGACAGGGGCTGATTGACCTCATGAGCGATCGAGGTCGCCAACTCTCCCAGGGTCGAGACCCGCGCGGCGTGGGCGAAGTTCGACTGCAGCCGGCGCAGTTCGGCCTCGGTCCGCAGACGCTCGGTGATGTCCTCGATGGTGATGAAGGTGGTGTCCATGTACTCGGGCGGCGTCGGATAGGTGACGCTCAACACCACATCGAGCATGCGGCCGTCGAAGGTGGCCATCTTGGCCTGCTCGACATAGTTCCGCGCCCCTTCGAAGTGGGCCTTCATCACCCGCTTGGCCATTTCCGGCGTGGCCGAGAACAGGTAGCGGACCGACTGCAGAAGCTCAGCGGGGTTTCGGGCGCCGAACAGCGACACGGCGGCCTGGTTGACGTCGGTCACCACGACGATGTCCTTGGCAAGCTCGACCAGCGCCGGATTGGCGTCGAGATAGGCCATGATGTCGTCAATCCCTTCGGCGCGCAGGCGGTGCAGCTCGTCGCCCGAGCGCCTGGCGTCGACATGCCAGAGCGGCGTCGGCGAGAAGTGGATCAGCTTGCGATAGCGGTCCTCGCTGGCCTGCAGCTCCCAGGCGGTGCGATCATCGCAAACCGCGGCGTTGACCATCAGGAACAGCACATCCGGGCGCGCGGGCTCAGCCGAACGCCAGGCGGTCGCCGTGGCGCCGGCCAGCAGGCCGTGCGGACCAAGGGCGCGGGCCAGCGGCGACGCGGAAGGCTGCTGCAAGGCGGCGTCCAGCAGTTCGGCCAGACTCTCGCGGCTCTCGGCCGGCCAGAAATCGACCAAGGGGCGTCCCGCCATGTGTTCACGCCGGATCGCCGCGCCGAAAAGGCGAACGGCCCGGGTGTTGGCGTCGATGATCCTGCAGGCCTCGAGCAGGGCCGCGCCCTTCTCGGTCCCAGCGGCTGCCGAGACATCCAGCTCCCAGCAGGCGGCCGAGGCCCGCTGATGGCCCGCGCGGGCCTCGAACAGCGTGTCCTCCGTCCGCTCGGCCAGGGGCTGGCTGTATTCGACGATGTCGCGGGGGGAACCATCCGGATTGCGACGCACCGTGCGCCGACCGCTGGCCGCCACGGCCGGCCCGACCGCGCCGCGCCTGCGCATCACCCCCTCCCAGGCGCCTTCCAGCAGGAGCAGCGCCCATTCCTCGTCGTGCAGCAGCGGATCGGCCGCCAGGTCCGAGAGCCCCAGCCCCACCATCGCCATGGCCGGCCAGCCGTACAGGGCCTCGGCCGCGGGGTTCCAGTACCGCACCACGCCCGACGGGTCGCAGACCACCACCGCCTCGGAGGCGAGGTCGACGAGATCGCCCCGCTCGCTACGGGCCAGGCTGCGGAAGACCGTGCTCATCGCCGCCCTCCCTCGAAAACGCGCTCGCCCGGGCGCATGACCAACAGGAAGGGCCGGCGGGATGGGACGATGGAGCGTGCGTGGGACCTCTTCATGGAGCCCAGGGTAGCCCCCCGCCCACTCGCCGCCCTCACACGGACGGGGGCGCCGCGCGCCCCCAATCCGCGTCATTCCTTACCGACGGTCCCACGGAAGGCGGCTCGACCCGGTCCGGGATCCACGCGGCGGACGATCTCCAGACCGTCCGCCGCGCCATCCGCGACTACTTGTGCAGCGCCTTGTAGAGCGCCGTGTTGGTCTGGAGCACCGCCGCCCGCGTCGCCGGGGTCTCGGCGACGGCGTTCAGCATCATGAAGTCATGGATCGTGCCGTTGTAGCGCGTGGAGGTCACCCGCACGCCGGCTTGCAGCAGCTTGCGGGCATAGGCCTCGCCTTCGTCGCGCAGCACGTCGTTCTCGTCGACGATCACCACCGCCTCGGGCAGGCCCTTCAGCTCTTCGACGCTGGCCTGCAGCGGCGCGACAGTCGAACGCTTGCGGCTGGCCGTGTCAGGGGCATAGGCGTCCCAGAACCACTGCATGGCCTTGCGGGTCAGCCACGGCCCCTCGGCGAAGGTGGTGTAGGATCCGGTCTCGAAATTGGCGTCGGTGACCGGATAGAGCAGCACCTGCAGGTCGAACTTCGGGCCATTGCGGGCCTTGGCCATAAGGGTGAGCGCGGCCGACATGTTGCCGCCGACGCTGTCGCCGACGATGGCCAGCCGCGACGGATCGACCTCGAACTGGTCGGCATGCTCGATGAAGTATTGGAGCGCGGCGTAGGCCTGCTCGACGGCCACGGGATAGCGCGCCTCGGGCGAACGGTCGTAGTCGACGAACAGCACGGCGGCCTTGGCGCCAACGGCGATCTCGCGGGTCAGGCGATCATGGGTGTCGACCCCGCCCAGAACCCAGCCGCCGCCGTGAATGTGCAGCACCACCGGCAGCTTGCCCTTCGCGCCCTCGGGGCGAACGATGCGAACGCGGACAGATCCGGTCGGGCCTACCGGGAACACCTTGTCCTCGATGCGGGCGGGAAGCTTGGCGACCGGGATCGCCTGGGCGCCCGACAGCGCGCCGCGCGCCTCGGTCGGGGTCATCGTGTAGATCGGCTTGCCTCCGGCCAGGGAGTCCACGAAGGCCTGGGCGGCGGGATCGAGGATCGGCTGGGCGCCGGCGGCGCCCGACAGCGCGGTCGCGACGAGGGCCGCGGCGGCTACAGTGGTGGTCTTGGACATGGCTTCTGCCTCTGGATGGTCCGCGAAGGTGTTTCGCGTTCCAGATCGACTAGTCCCGCCTTGATCGCCGGGCTTGGCGCTCGGCGCTCGGCTTTGCAGGCTGGAGGCCCGTTCGCCAACGCCCTCTCGAACCGCCGCCTGGCGCGGGAGACCTCGCCTGGAAGCGGCCGCGCCTATCCCTTGGCATGGGCCGAACTAAGCCTTCTCCGAGCATACCCCGTCGGTCGCCGGGCGCAGGGCCCGGAACGGCGCGTCCAGCGGATAGCTACAACCGCCGCCCGATCACCGCCCCAATGACGGCGAGCCGTGTCAATCGGACGTGACAGGGATGGTGAACGCAGGATTTTTTCCGATTTCATCCTGCGACCAACGAAGCGGTAGGCGAGCACCCTACCTGTCCGGCTCGCCCCTTCTCGCCAGAAGCAAGGAAAGGCCACCGCCATGACCACCGGGGAAACAGACCAGATCTACACGGTGACGCGCGAGGCGCGGCGTGTGCGCGCCCTGTTCGAAGGCCACGACATCGCCGACAGCGACGACGTGATCACGGTGCGCGAAACCGGGCGGCGGCCGGTCTACTACTTCCCGCGCCGCGACGTGTTCATGATCTTCCTGCGCCAGACCGACAAGGTCACCCACAACCCGCACAAGGGCGAGGCGCGCTACTTCACGATCTATCGGGACCAGCACATCGTCGACAACGTGGCCTGGAGCTACGAAGCGCCCAAGGCGGCCTTCCACTCGCTGTCGGGCCGTATCGCGTTTCTGGCCGCCCACGTGGAATTCCAGGTCGACGGCGGCTCGGCCGCCGAGACCGAGGCGGCGCTCGAAGCCGGATATGACGACTAGAGCGCTCCCCCCCCGCCCGGGCGGGGGGAGCGGCTCTCCCCCCTGAAGAGGGCGTGCATCGGTTAGCCGTTGCACGCCCTGGGAGAGCAGCGTGATAACGCGGACCAACCAAGGTCGCGTTACGATGAACAGCCCCCAGCCCCACGCCGAAAAGCCCGCCGGAAAGCCGCCCTCCCCGCCTCAGGGCGGCGGAGCGCTCTATGGCGCGGCGGTCGAGTACGGCATGCATTGCCTGACCTGGCTGGTCGCCCGCGACGCCCCGGTCAGCAGCCGCGACCTCGCCGAACTTCAGGGCGTGTCGCCCGCCATGATCGCCAAGATCATGCCGAAGCTCGAGAAGGCCGGGATCGTCGCCTCCAGCGGCGGCATCAACGGCGGTTATCGCCTGGCGCGACCGCCCGAGACCATCTCGATGCTCGACGTCGCCGACGCGATCGACGGTCGCAAGTCGCTGATCACCTGCCGCGAAGTGCGCCGCAACTGCGCGCTGTTCGAGGATGAGGCCCCGCGCTGGGCCACTCGCCGCGTCTGCGGCATCCACGCCATCATGCTCCGGGCCGAGAAGGCCATGCGCGCCGAGCTGGCCCGCACCAGCCTCCTCGACGTCGTGGCCAACATCCCCGCTCCGCCCGAGTTCATGCCGGAGATCGACGTCTGGCTCAGTGCACGGGCGCGCGACAGAGAACAATCACGGATCTCGGCCATCAGGGCCGGAACGCGCAGGAGGTCTTCAGATGACTGAGCTCGTCTCGTATGCGCACGACCACGGCGCGCGCATCGCCAACGCCTGGTCGCCAGCGTCGCGCATGACGGTCGCCGGCGAACCGCGCAGCCTTTCGGCCGCCGAGACCCGGACCGGCGACCTCGTGCCGCTGGTGATCGTGGTCGACGACGACGACGCCGTACGGCTATCGATCTGCGAACTCCTGGAGTCGGTGGGCATAGAGTCGATCTGCTTCGGTTCGACCCGCGAACTGCTCGACGCCGAGGTGCTGCACCGGCCCGGATGCATGATCCTGGACGTGCGCATGCCTGGCCTCAGCGGGCTCGACTTCCAGAGCCACCTGGCCGCCAACGGTATCCTCACCTCGATCATCTTCCTCACCGGGCATGGCGACATCCCGATGACCGTGCAGGCCATGAAGGCCGGCGCCGTCGACTTCCTGGCCAAGCCGGCCCGCGACCAGACCCTGCTAGACGCGGTCAACAAGGCCATCGCCGCCGATCTGGCCAAGCGCGGCGACGCCCATACGACCCGAGAGAACGCCAGCCTGTTCGTCACCCTCACCCCGCGCGAGCGGCAGGTCATGAGGGCCGTGGTCCAGGGCGCGCTCAACAAGCAGATCGCCTACGACCTCGGCATCACCGAGGTGACCGTGAAGCTTCACCGCAGCAGTGTGATGAAGAAGATGCGCGCGCCCTTCGTCACCCACCTCGTCCGCGCCTGGCAGTCCCTGCCCGAGCATCTGCGGGACGAACTTCCCGGATAAGCCTTTTGGATAGGTAGGACCGACCTCGGATCGGGACGATGGATAAGAGCCGCTATCGCCGTTCGCCGAGTAAGGGCCACAGTTTGTCCACCGCGCCTGTTTTCGCGATCATCGACGACGACGAGGCGCTGCGCCAGGCGCTGGCCGAGCTCCTCGAGGTTTCCGGCTACGACTGCCGGACCTTCGCCGACGCCGACGGCTTCCTGTCGGCCTATTCACCAGGCCGTTTCATCTGCCTCGTCACCGATCTCAACCTGCCCGGCAAGAGCGGGCTGGTGCTGCAGCAGCACATGCGCTGCATAGATCCCGGCCTGCCGGTCATCATCATCTCGGCCAATCCGGAAGCGCTGATCCGCTCGCGCTGCCTGGCCTCCGGCGCGGTCGCCTATCTGATCAAGCCGATCAGGGATCAGGTGCTGCTACGGCATCTGGCCGCCGCCCTGGGCCGCTGCTGGCGCGACCAGCCGCCGAGGGCCTGAACGCGCCATACCTTGGGATAGGTCGCCCCCGCCTCCTGGCCCGATCGCCCGAACCGGGCCCGCGTCCTAGCGTCGTCCCCCTCAGACAACTCCGCGGAAGACCCATTCCATGAAACTCTACTACGCCATCGGCGCGTGCAGCCTCGCCGACCGCATCGCCCTGGCAGAGGCCGGCATCGCCTGCGAATTCGAGCGCGTGGACCTGCACACCCGCACGACCGAGACCGGCGCCGACTACGCGGCCATCAATCCCAAGGGCTACGTGCCGGCCCTGGTGCTCGACAGCGGCGAGATGATCACCGAGAACATCGCCATCCTGTCGTGGATCGCCGAACAGTCGCCGCAGCTGCGCCCCGAAGGGCCGCTGGGCTGGTTCCGCCTGCTGGAGGCCCTCGCCTACATCTCGACCGAGGTGCACAAGAGCTTCCACGCCTTCTTCGTCCCCAACGTCACCGAAGAGGCCAAGGACAAGGCCCGCGCCGTGGCGAGCCTGCGCCTGGAGTACCTGGCCGCCAGCCTCAGAGACGGCTACCTCCTGGGCCCGGACCTGACCGTGGCCGACCCCTACCTGTTCGTGATCATGACCTGGGCCAGACCCAACGGCGTGGTCCTGCCCGCGCCGCTGGCGGCCTATTTCGAGCGCATGAAGGCCCGCCCGGCCGTCGCCGCCGCCCTGGCCAGCGAAGGCCTGCAGGTCTGAGATCGGGGGCGACCTGTACGCCCGTATAGGTCGCCCCCGCCCTTTCCCCCAATCGACCCCATCCCGCCCCGTCTTCTAGCTTTTCCGCCCAGGCCTTCGGGCCGCAAGCGGAGGCTTTCGAGATGAAGATCGTAGTGGTTGGCGGCAGCGGGCGGATCGGGGAGAAGCTCGTCTACAACCTGCGCCAGGACGACTATCGCGTCCTCGAGGCCTCGCCGTCCTTCGGCGTAGACGCGGTGACCGGCCAAGGCCTGGACGTGGCCTTCGACGGCGCGAGCGTCGTGGTCGATGTGACCCAGTCGCCGTTGCTCGACGGCGACGCGGCCCTGGCCTTCTTCGAGACGGCCGGACACAACATCCTGGCCGCCGGCAGGGCGGCGGGCGTCCGCCACCACGTCGCCCTGTCGATCGTCGGGACCGACCGCCTGCAGGCCAGCGGCTACTTCCGGGCCAAGAAGCGCCAGGAAGACCTGCTCAAGGCCTCGGGCCTGCCGTTCAGCATCCTGCGCTCAACCCAGTTCTTCGAGTTCATCAGCGGCGTCGTCCAGGACGGCTCGGCCCGCGAGGTGGCGCTCTCGTCCGCCCGCGTGCAGCCGATCGCCGCCGAGGACGTGGCCGAGACCCTGGCCGACATCGCCCTAAGCGATCCCCTGAACGGCACGGTCGAGGTCGCCGGCCCCGAGCGCTTCCGCCTGCACGAACTGGCGACCGAGGTGCTGACCGCCTACGAGGACCCTCGCCGCGTCACCGTCGACGACGAGGTTCCCTATTTCGGCGCTCGCCTCGACGAGGCCTCGCTGTTGCCCGGCGAGACCCCGCGCCTGGCCCAGACCCGTTTTCACGACTGGCTGCGCGCCAGCCTGCAGGCGCCCGTCCCCGCCAACCAGAACCGCCGCAAGCAAGGGTGAATGTCATGAAAGTCGTAGTCGCAGGGGGAACCGGCGTGGTCGGCTCCCGGCTGGTGGACGTCCTGCGCCGCCGCAACCACAATGTCCGGATCGCCTCGCGCGGCTCGGGCGTCGACGTCGTCACGGGCGGCCAGGGGATGGACGAGATCATGGTCGGGGCCGACGTGGTCGTCGACGTGCTGAACGCCCCGGCGTTCGACGAGGCGACGGCCATGGCCTTCTTCGAGGCCTCCAGCCGCAACATCCTGGCCGCGGCCGCCGCCGAGGGCGTCCGCCACCACCTGGCGCTGTCGATCGTCGGCTGTGAGCGGCTGCAGGGCAGCGGCTACTTCCGCGCCAAGCTGGCGCAGGAGAAGCTGGTCCAGGCCGGCGCCGTGCCGTTCTCGATCCTGCGCTCCACGCAGTTCTTCGAATTCCTGGACGCGATCGTCGAGGACGGCCTGGACGGCGAGACCGTACGCCTCAATCCGGCGCGCGTGCAGTTCATCGCCGCCGACGACGTGGCCGGCGCCCTGGCCGACCTCGTCGAGCGCTCGCCGGTCAACGGAACCATCGAGGTGGCGGGCCCCGACCCGTTCCAGCTGGACGATCTGGTCAAGCGCTACATGGCCTCGCGCAGCGACAACCGCGCCGTCGTCGCCGATCCGCGGGCGCTCTACTTCGGAACGCCGCTCAGCGACGAGACCCTGCTGTCGGGCGGCACGCCGCGCTTCGGCCATACCGAGTTCGATCTCTGGCTGCGCCGCGCCTCCACCGCCGCGGCCTGAGAACGGACGGCTCGCGCGCCCCGGATCCCCTGGGCGCGCGAGTTCTCTTCAATCTTCTCGAAGATCAGCCGCCGGCCAGAATCTGCCCAGCCCGCAACGCGGCCATGTCGCGATTCACCGTCGCCACGGCGACCAGGCGCTCTGCGTCGAAGTAGCGAACCTCGGCGTCGCGGTCGGCCGTCGAGCCGATCACCTCGATCCTGTCCCAGCGCTCGGCATGGCCGACATAGCGGATGGTCAGGTCATAGTGCGCGCTCCAGAAGTAAGGCGGCTCGCGCTCCGACGGCAGGCCCAGCATGGTCGCCGCCGCGATCTGGCCCTGGCGCTCGGCCGCCACCCAGTGCTCGACACGAACCAGCTCCCCGCCCAGGCCCGGATAGCGGGCGATGTCGCCGGCGGCGAAGACGTGCGGATCGCTGGTGCGCAGGCGCTCGTCGACCACCACGCCGCGATCGACGGCCAGGCCCGCCGCCTGCGCCAGTTCCAGCAGTGGCCGCACCCCGATGCCCAGCACCACCAGGTCGGTCTCGATCGTCGCGCCGTCGTCGAGGGTCAGGCGCGCGCCGTCGAAGCCCTGCACCTTGCGGCCGAGGTGGAAGACCACGCCGCGCTCGTCGTGCACGGCCTTGATCATCGCGCCCAGTTCGGGGCCCAGCTTGGCCTCCAGCGGCGTGGCGTCGGGACCGACGACGCGCACCTCAAGCCCCCGGATCCGCAAAGCGGCGGCGGCCTCGAGGCCGATGAAGCTGGAGCCGACGACCACCGCCCGCCGGGCCGAGCCCAGGGCGGCGGTCAGGCGGTCGGCGTCGGCCAGGCTGCGCAACAGGTGGACGTTGTCGCGCACGAAGTCCGGCCCCGGCGGTCGGTTGGGCTCGGCGCCTGTGGCCAGCAGCAGCCGGTTGTAGCCGAGGGTTTCCCCGCCCTGCAGCGTCACCCGGCGCTCGGCCGCGTCGACGGCTTCAACGCGGGTGTCGAGCCGCAGCGCGATCCCGCGTTCAAGGTAGAAGCGCTCGCCCTTCAGTGGCATCCAGGAGGGATCGGCGTCGCCCGACAGGTAGTCCTTGGAGACGTTCGGCCGATCATAGGGCGCGTCGCGGTCGGCGCTGACCAGGGTCAGGTCGCCGGCGTAGCCGAGGTCGCGAAGCCGCTGGGCCGCCGCGAAGCCCGCCGCGCCGCCGCCAACGATGACGATCGACGCCGGATCGGCCGACGCGTCGCGCCCGGGCGCCAGGTTCGGCGCGACCTTGGGCAGCTTTTCGCGGACGAAGAGCCGCTCGCCCTCGACCTCCACCTTCCAGCGGTCGAGCGGCGCCAGGGCGGGCGCCTTCAGGGCGGCGCCGGTGCGCAGGTCGAAACAGGCGTGATGCAGCGGGCAATTGATGGTCTGGCCCACCCGCAGGCCCTCGTGCAACGGGCCGTTGTAGTGGGTGCAGGCGCCGTCGAGGGCGACGATCTCGCCGTCGACCCGGGCCAGGATCACCGGCTGATCGCCGACCCGGCCGGCGAACACGCCCTGCTCGGGAACTTCCTCGGCCGTCACGCCCAGGGAAAGATCGGGACGGGAGACATCTATGTCGGACTGGCTCATGGCGGCCTCCTGCGGGCGGCTGAAACTAAAACGGCGCCGGACGCGAAGGGCTGCGTCCGGCGCCGTCATGACGAGGCGGGTGGATCAGGCGGCCGGTGCTGGCGCCGGGATGCTGGTTTTCAGCCAATCCTCGAACGCGGCCGATCCCAGGATCGGGTTCGCCCCCGGAACCAGCGAGCGTTCGTCGAGCTCGACGCCGAAATAGAGCGCCTTGGGGTCGCTCACGATCTTGCGGGTGTCGCCCTTGGCCTGGAGATAGCGGGCCACGAACCTGTCGAGGCCGAAGGCTTCCGGTCCGGCCACCTCCAGCAGACCGTTCACCGGCGCGGCCAGGGCGACGTCGGTCAACACCTCGGCGACGTCGAAGGCCGAGATCGGCTGCACCGGCGCGGGCGAGACGTGAACCTCGTCGCCCACGGTTCCGGCCTGAACGATGCCGGCCACGAACGGGAAGAACTGGGTGGACCGCAGGACGGTGAACGGGATCGACGAGGCGCGGATAAGGGCCTCCTGCACGATCTTGGCGCGGAAGTAGCCGCTGTCCTGCAGGCGTTCGGCGCCGACCACCGACAGGGCGACGTGGTGCTTGACCCCCGCCTTGGCCGCCGCGGCCAGCAGGTTGCCGCCCGAGGCCAGGAAGAACTCCAGGGCCGGACCGGTCTCGAAGACCGGCGAGTTGGCCACGTCGATGACGATCTCGGCGCCGTCCAGCGCTTCGGCCAGGCCTTCGCCGGTGACAGTGTTGACGCCGGTGTTGGGCGCGGCCGCGACGGCCTCGTGGCCCAGGCGGGTCAGTTTGGCGACGACGTTCGAGCCGATCAGGCCCGTTCCGCCGATGACGACGATCTTCATCTTGCTTCTCCTCCAAAGACAGCCGCCACAGCCTAGGAGAAGCGCCCGCCCCCGCCATCGGTACGAGGGTATGCGACGCGGGCCGCGACGGCGTACGGTCTGGCCCAGCACATGAACCAAGGGCTGGCCCGTCTCGTCTGGGGGCGAGGCTGCTCTAACCAGATCGATACGCTGGGCGGGTCGGACCTGAACCAAAGGCGTACGGCGCCCGGCCGCCGGGCGAGCTCGCCCTCTCCCGCGGACAGCTTGCCGCCTTCCGCGCCCGCCGGACAGCGAACAGCCGCCCTAGACCAAGGCGGTAGGGCTTCGCCCTTCCCGCATGATGGCTCACATCCCGGGTCGCCGAGCACAGTGGTGTCGTCTTCACCGTCACAAAAGGAAACGACGATGACCAACACGCCCCGCTTCGCCCCGTTCCAGCTGGTCCCCGAAGTGACCAAGGCCATGCTGGCCGTCGAGACCGCCATCAACGCGACCAGCCTCGAGCACAGCCTGGCCGAGCTCGTCCGTCTGCGCGCCTCGCAGATCAACGGCTGCGCCTTCTGCATCTACATGCACGTGCAGGACGCCCGCCAGCATGGCGAAACCGACCTGCGCATCCAGATGCTCGACGCCTGGCGCGAGTCCCCGCTCTACACCGACCGTGAGCGCGCCGCCCTGGCCTGGACCGAGTCCCTGACCTTCATCGCCACGACCCGCGCCCCGGATTCCGACTACGCCCTGGTCAAGGCCCAGTTCAGCGACGCCGAGATCGCCGCGCTGTCGCTGCTGATCGGCCAGATCAACTCATGGAACCGCCTGCAGGTGGCCGCGCGCACCGGTCACGCCGTGCAGCCCGCCGCCTCCGCGGCCTAAAGGACACGTCGAACTCTCCCCCCGCTTGTTCGACGCCGGAAGGCGGCCAGTCCCTGCTACCCCGCGACGTCGGGCCGCCCTCCGTCACGCCCCGGCTCCCCGCGCGCCGGGGCGTGACTTTTCCATTGCTCCTCGGAGGATCCACCGTGACGAAATCCATCATCGTCGGCCTCGCCGTCATCCTCGGCGTGGCGGCCATCGCCAACGGCCTGTTCATGCTGATCTCGCCCGAGGGCTGGTACTTCGCCGTGCCCGGCGTGACTACGACCGGGTCGTACAACCAGCACTTCATCCGCGACATCGGCCTGGTCTTCATGCTGATCGGCGCGAGCTTCCTGTGCGGTGCGAAACGGCCCGACCTGCGCCTGTTCCTGTGGGCCGCCCCGACCCTCTGGCTCTCGGGCCACGCCCTGTTCCATTTCTGGGAGGTGGCGGTCGGGATCTGCTCCGTCTCGGTGATCCCCCGCGATTTCCCGGCGGTCACCCTGCCGGCGATCCTGGGCTGGGTCGCGACCCTCTGGGCCGCGCGCAATACTCACAAGGCCGCCCTGATCCTGGGACGCTGATCCGATCGTTCAGAATAGTTGCGGGACCGGCCGGAGCAGTCACTCCAGCCGGTCCCTTTCGTGTTCGCTAGACCGAAACGCCGCCGTCGATCGTCAGGCTGGCGCCGGTGATGAAGCCCGCCTCGTCGCGCGCCAGGTACGAGACCAGGCCCGCCACTTCCGTGGGCCGGCCCATGCGACCCAGCGGGATCAGCGGCAGGATCATCTCGACGTGGGCCGAGGTCATGTCGGTGGTCGTGGGCCCGGGCTGGATGTTGTTGACCGTGATCCCCCGCGAAGCGAGGTCCAGCGCCGCGCCCTTGACCAGTGCGGCCACGGCCGCCTTGGCCATGGTGTAGAGCGTCGCCCCCGTGAAGCCGACACGGGCGACGATGTTGCTGCCGATGGTGACGATCCGCCCGCCGTCGGTCATCAGGGGCGCGGCGTGGCGCACGGCCGCGAAGGCCCCCCGAACATTGACCGCCATCACCCGATCGAAGTCCTCGAGCGAGATCTGCTCGATGGGACCACGGTGCAGAACGCCGGTGCTGGCCACCAGGATGTCCAGCCGCCCGAACCGCGCCAGCGTCTCGTCGATCGTCGCCTCGACCTGGGCGGCGTCGCCGCTGTCGGCCTGGAGGGCGACGACCTCGCAGCTCTGGCCGCCCAGCCTCGCGGCCAGGTTCCGCGCCTGATCCGGCGAGGCGAAATAGGTGAAGACCACCTTGGCTCCGTCCATGGCCAGCCGCTCGACGATGGCCGCGCCGATACCGCGCGACCCGCCCAGCACCAGGGCGACCTTGCCCTGATGTTCGCCTTCGAAATCCATTTCGATCCTCGTTTCTGGAAGCGCCGCCGATCAGTTCTCGGCGGCGTGGTGGCGACCGTCGGCCAGGTGGGCGACGCGTCGATCGGGCAGCAGCCACAACGCGGCGACGGCCACGTAGAGGGCCAACGAGGCCGTGGGCGAGACGATGGCGACCAGCACCCCGGCCGCGTAGCCGGCGATCGACAGGTTCGTCTTCCAGTCGACGCCCAATGCAGCGGCCAGGGCCGACTCCCGTCCCTCGTGACGCGCCAGGCGCGAGGCCAGGAGGCGAAAGGCCGCGCCGGTGATCAGAAGCAGCACGCCGTAGGTCACCACCGGCACGCGGGCGAAGTGGCTCTGCTCCATCCAGGCCGTGGCGAAGGGGATCATCGACAGCCAGAACAGCAGGTGCAGGTTGGCCCACATCACCGAACCGCTGATGCCGCCCGCGGCCCGCAGGAGGTGGTGGTGGTTGTTCCAGTAGATGCCGACATAGGTGAAGCTCAGCGCGTAGCCGAGAAAGGTCGGCAGCAGCGGGATCAGCGCGGCCAGGTCACCGCCTTTGGGCGGCTGCAACTCCAGCACCATGATGGTGATGATGATCGCGATCACGCCGTCGCTAAACGCTTCCAAGCGCGTCTTCGAAATTTGTGTCGCCATGCCGGAACCTCGCGGAAAAGCGCGTTCCAACGCTCGGAAGGAGCACCTGGCGCGTCCTGTCGGCAATAGCTCGACGCCTCCGCGCCGCCCATCCGGCCAAACGTAGGCGCCGGCCTAGACTTTGGTCGTTGCTCCCCAGGGCCAAAGGCCCAGGTTCGCCCGCGCCAAGCTGGGCGTCCTGGCCGGAGAGTTCGACGCCGGCGAGACCCTGTCGCGCTCCACGGACTTTTCCTGAAGACGACCCGTCCGGCGCTCCACATCAAGCCGCCATCCAGGAGCGGAGCGCGCGCCATCCCTCGCCGCGTCCCAGGCGTCACCCAGCCTTGCCGCCCCTCTCCTCCGCTTATAGGTTGAGCGCGAAGCGCATGGCGCCTTGCGCCGACAGGTAGATTGCAGCGTCCGATGTCCCAACCAGCACCCGCGGCTACGGCCTCCCGCTTCGAGCGCCTGTCAGGTTATCTGCGCGTCGATCCGTCGAACCTGCAATTGATCGCCGACGCGGCCGACGCCGCGCTGGACGAGGGCTTTTGGCCTGACGTCTCGGACATGATCGCGCGGTACGCCGCTCTCGAGCCGCTGCCGCCCCGCCTGCGCAACACCGCCGGCCTGCTGGCCTTGCACGAGGCCCACTACGCCGACGCGATCGCGCTGTTCGAGCCGCTGCTGGCGGCCGCCCCACAGGATCCGCATCTCCGTTTCAACCTGGCCTGGGCCAGCGCCATGGCGGGGACCGCCGAAGCCGTCGTCGACCTGGTCGACGACGCCGTGGTCGCGGCCACGCCGGCCGCCGCGGCGCTCAAGGTGCAGGCCCTGCATCGTCTCGATCGGCTGGACGAGGCGCTCGCGGTCGGCGCCGGCTACGCGGCCGCCGGACACGACGATCAATCCTTGATGAGCGCCTTGGCCGTGGCGGCGATCGACGCCGAGGAGCCGGACCTGGCCCGGACCTATGCGCTGCGGGCGGGCGACACCCACGAGGGCCTTTCGACCCTCGGCGCCCTGGCCCTCGACCAGGGCCACGTGTCGGAAGCCGCGGGCCTGTTCGATCGCGCGCTTGCGGTCGATCCGACCAGCGGCCGCGCCCAGCTGGGCAAGGGTCTGGCCCTGCTGGCCGAAGGCGACGCCGCCGCCGGCGCGCCCCTGGTCGAGGCCGCGGCCGCGCGCTTCGGCGATCACCTGGGCTCGTGGGTCGCCGCCGGCTGGGGCCGCTTCGCGCAAGGCGACCAGGCCGCCGCCCGCCGCCTTTTCGAAAAGGCCCTGGCGCTGGACGACACCTTCGCCGAGACCCATGGGGCGCTGGCGGTCCTCGATGTCATGGACGACCGCATCGACAGCGCCACCCGCCGCTGCCAGGTCGCCTTCCGCCTCGACAAGGCCTGCCTTTCGGCCGCGCTGGCCCGCAGCCTCATGGCCACGCGGCAAGGCGACGCCGCCACGGCCGAACGCATCCGCGCCATCGCCCTCAACACGCCGCTCGGACCGGACGGCCGAACCCTTTCCCAGGCCATGGCCAAGCTCGGCTCGGGCCTGAACGGCGCCGGCTGAGCCCTGCCGCCCGGGCGGGCCGGGCGACGGGTTTGCGCCCGGCCGCAACTCCGCTAAGGCTGGCCGCGCAGTCACCCCAGGCTCTGGACGCGAAGCGCTCGTGGAACCCATCTCCAACATCGACGGCCTCGTGGCCCTGCTGCGGCGGCGGCTGCAGGCGCGGGCGGCCGGAACGGCGGGCAAGGCGCGTGCGACGCGCTCCACCACGCGGGACGCCGCCATGATCGAGGGCGTCTACGCCCTCGCCGCCGTGCGCGACGTGGATGATCGACAGCTGGGCCGCGCCTTGATCGAGGCGGTCCTGGCCGAAGGCTTCGGAAGCGAGCTTCTGAACGAGGCCAAGTTCCAGCAGGTGGTCGAGCGCGTGGTCGAAACGCTGGAGGGCGAACCCCGCTCGGCCGTGCTGCTGCAAAGAGCGATCCAGGACCTGAGATCCGGAATTCGATAGACCCGGTTGCGGCCCGCGCCGCATGAGCTCGCCCACGCGTTGCGGTTGCCCCTTGTTCCACACGTCCGCTTGTGGGAGGTCAGGCGACGGGCGGGTGAGTGACGATGAGCGCCGATCAGGCTCTGGAATTGATGAAGCTGCTGTTCTGGAACAGCGCCGTGGTCTCGGCGCCGGTCCTGATCGCGGCCCTGGTGGTGGGACTGTTGATCAGCGTCCTGCAGGTGGCCACCCAGTTGCAGGAGGCCACGCTGGGCTACGTGCCCAAGCTGATCGTCGCCGTGCTGGTGCTGATGGCGCTGGGCGGCTGGATGATGGGCCGCATCACCAGCTTCGCCACCCACCTGATCCAGATGATCCCCTCGCTCGTCTAGGCCATGACGTTCGAAACCCTGATCCGATGGGTGGTGACCAGCCTGCTTCTCGGCCTGCGGATCGGGCCGGTGTTCGCCATGGCGCCGCCGTTCACCCTCACGCGGACCCCGGCGCTCTTTCGCGTGTTCCTGGGCCTTGGCCTGGCCGGCGTCCTGGCCTCGTCCCTGCCCCAGGACCAATGGGCCTCGGCGCTCGGGGCCGGCGACCTGCTGACGGCCGGGGCGCGCGAGCTGCTGCTCGGCGCCATCTTCGTCCTGGCGTTCCAGGTGATGTTCGCGGGCCTCTACCTGGCCGGCCGAACCGTCGACATCCAGGCCGGCTACGGCCTGGCGATGCTGATCGATCCCACCACGCGGGGGCAGACGCCCCTGGTCGGCGCGCTGCTGGCCTACGCGGCCGGCGCGGTGTTCTTCGCCATGGACGGGCACATCGAACTGCTGCGCCTGCTGCGGGCCTCCGTCGAGGCCGTCCCGCTGGGGACGGGACAGGCGCCCCACAGCCTGCGGCCGCTGACCACCTTCATGTCCGTGGTGTTCATGACCAGCTTCGGCGTCGTGGCGACGGCGGTGCTGGCCCTGTTCGTCGCCGATCTCGCCATCGCCCTGATGTCGCGGACCATGCCGCAGATGAACGTCCTGATCCTGGGGCTGCAGGTGAAGACCCTGCTGCTGCTGCTGGTCCTGCCCATCATGATCGGCTCGGTGGGGGCCCTGCTCGCCCGCCTGGCGACCCTGACGCTCGAAGCCATTCCGGGCCTGCTCTAGGATGGAGAACACCGAACAGAACCGCTCGGAGAAGCCCACCCCCTTCAAGCTGAAGAAGGCGCGCGAGAAGGGATCGGTCGCGCGGAGCATGGACCTGAGCTTCCTGACCGGCTCGTTCGCCCTGCTGGCCTATCTCTGGATCGGCGGCGACACCCTGTGGGTTCAGATCTCGCGGGCGGCCGAGCGAGCCCTGGTCGCCGCGCCGAACGTTTCGGCCAGCGGCCACGAGATCATGATCGTCACCGCCGGCGTCCTGACCTCGATGTTCCGGCCCCTGGCCTTCCTGTGCGCGACCACCTTCCTGGTCGTGGGACTGTTCGAGGTGGCGCAGACCGGCTTCGTGTTCTCCACCCAGCCCCTGAAACCCGACTTCTCGAAACTCAGCCCCGCCAAGGGCTTCAAGCGGGTGTTCTCGGTGCGCACCCTCATCGAGACGGCCAAGACCCTGCTGAAGCTGGCCGTCTATGCGGCGCTCGTCGCCATCGTGCTCCGCATCGCCTGGGCGGTGGAGGGCCCCGCCGCGACCGACGCCGCCCGGCTGGTCCAGGCGATGGGACACATGGGCCTGCGGTTGCTGACCTTCTTCGTCGGCGCGGCCCTCGCCTTCGCCATCCTCGACCAGTGGCTGGTGCGCCGCGAATTCCTCAAGCAGATGCGCATGAGCCGCCGCGAACTGCGCCGCGAGTCCCGCGATCGCGAAGGCGAACCGCGCATCAAGCAAAGGCGCCGGCAGCTGCACGGCGAATTCGTCAAGATGAGCCAGAGCCTGCGCAACCTGCGCGGGGCCGATGTGCTGCTGACCAACCCGACCCATTTCGCCGTGGCGTTGCGATACGATCCGCGCAGCATGGAAGCGCCGATCGTCGTCTCGCTGGGCGCCCACCAGTTCGCCCAACGGCTCAAGGCGCTGGCCTTCAGCTACGGCGTACCGATCGTGCCGGACCCGCCCCTCGCCCGGGCCCTCTATAGCAGCTGCCAGCTGCGGCAGGCCGTGCCGGCCGACTATTACGGTCCCGTCTCCAGGATCTACATGACGCTGCGCGAGCGCCAGCGTGAGCAACCCGCCAGAGAACTATAGTCCATGCTCCAGCGTATCATCAGCAAGAACAAGGACCTCTACCTGGTCGGCGGGGTGGTGGCGATCCTGCTCATCCTGTTCACGCCCATCCCGGCGGTGCTGCTGGACCTGTTCATCATCACCAACTTCTCGCTCGGCCTGACGATCCTGCTGCTGACCTTCTACGTCGCCAAGCCGGTGTCGTTCTCGACCTTCCCGTCGCTTCTGCTGGTGGCCACGCTCTATCGCCTGGCGCTGAACGTCGCGGCGACGCGGCTGATCCTGACCCAGGGCCATGCGGGCCAGGTGATCGACGCGGTCGGCGCCTTCGCGGTGCAGGGCAGCTACGTCGTCGGCCTGGTGGTGTTCTTCATCCTGGTCGTCGTCCAGTACGTGGTCGTCACCTCCGGCGCCCAGCGGGTGTCGGAAGTCGCCGCGCGCTTCGTCCTGGACTCGGTCCCCGGCCAGCAGATGAGCATCGACGCCGACCTCAACATGGGCCTTATCGACCAGCACGAGGCCAAGCGCCGCCGCAAGGAACTGGAAAAGGAAGCCGCCTTCTACGGGGCGATGGACGGGGCCAGCAAGTTCGTCAAGGGCGACGCGGTGGCCGGCGTCATCATCCTGCTGATCAACATCTTCGCCGGCTGGTTCATCGGCGTCGCCCAGATGGGCATGGGCTGGACCGAGGCCCTGCAGACCTTCACCCTGCTGACGATCGGCGACGGCATCGTCACCCAGGTGCCGGCCCTGATCATCTCGGTGGCCACGGGCATCATCGTCACGCGCTCTTCGGCCGACGGCCAACTGAGCGGCGAGGTGTTCAACCAGCTCTCGTCGATCCCCAAGATCCCGTTGATCGTCCTGGGCGCCCTGCTGGTGCTCCTGGCCCTGCCGGGCATGCCCAAGTGGCCGCTGCTGATCCTGATCGCCGTGCTGGGCGCCGTGTGGTTCGCGTCGCGCAAGAAGCGCCCGGAGGACCTGATGGGCGCCAGCATCGAGAGCCCCGCCGACGAAGCCGCCGCCGCGGAAAGCCGCGCGCCAGCGCCGATCGAAGTATTGCTCGGCCGCGAGCTCGGACAGCACTGGCAATCGATGAAGCCCCTGCTCAGCGACCGGATCACCACACTGCGTCGCCAGCAGGAGAAGGCGACGGGCTTCGCATTCCCCGCCGTCCTCTTCCAGGACGGCGCGCAGCTGGACCCCTACGCCTACGAGATCGTGCTGTCGGGCTCGCGCCACGCCCACGGCAAGCTGTTTCCGCAGCAGACGCTGGCGATCGGCACGGGGCCGGCCAAGCCGCCCCTGACGGGCGTGGAGGCGCGCGACCCCGCTTTCGGCCTGCCCGGCGTCTGGATCGACGCCGACCAGCGCGACCACGCCCAGGACTCCGGCTACACCCTGGTCGATCCGGTGACGGTGATGATGACCCACCTCGGGGAGGTCCTGCGCGTCGAGATGCCGTCGCTGCTGACGCGAACCGACGTCGTGCAGATCCTGGAAGGCGTCCGGACGCGCCAGCCGGGCCTCGTCGAAGAATTGGTCCCCGCTCTGATGACGGTTTCCGACATCCAGAGGATCTTGCAGAACCTGCTCGCCGAAAGCGTCTCCATCCGCAACGTCGACCTGATCGCCGAGGCGCTGGTCGACGTGGCGCGCACCACCAAGGACCATGCCGAACTGACCGAACTGGTGCGGCAGAAACTCAGCCACGGCATCTGCCACGATCTGCGCGGCGCCAACGAGCAACTGGCCGTGCTCAGCCTCAATCCCCGCGTCGAGGCTCAAATCGCCGAAAGCGTGCGGCGCAGCGACGGCAAGAGCGGCTTCGTGATCGACCCTCGCCTGGCCGAGCAACTGATGCGCAAATTGATCCCGATGGTCGATGCGATGATGCAACAGAATCTAGCGCCGGTGCTGCTGTGCGGCCACGAAGTCCGCCGCCACCTGCGCACATTCACCCGCCGCGCCGTGCCTCGCCTGTCGATCGTTTCGGTCAACGAAATCCCGCATACCATCGACCTGAAGTCGTTCGACGTCGTCAACCTCGACTGACGCCGCCTCAGGCGCTACCGATCATTACATTGCTGAAAAATATCGACACAAATCTTCCAATTGCGCCTTCCTGTGGTTGAGGCCTTTTGCTAGCCATGCCTTATGGGGCAGTACATTGATTTCGTATCGAGCATTCTAGGGCAGTCGCAACGTCGCGCTGAGATCGTTGCCCAGAATCTCGCGAATCTGACGACGCCCGGCTACAAGCGGCGCGTCGATTTCGCCTCCCTGATGGGAGCTGACGGAACCCTCCAGACGGCCAGCGGCACCGATTTTTCCGTCGGCAAGCCCGTCGTGACCGACAACCCCTACGATCTGAGCCTTGGCGCCGAGGGCTTCTTCGCGGTGCGGACCGCCGACACGGTTCTCTACACCCGGCAGGGCCAGTTCAAGCGCGCCGAAGACGGCCGCCTGCTCACCGTCCAGGGCCACGCCCTGCAGCTTCAGGGCGGCGGCGACGTCATCGTCCGCAGCAACGCGTTCAAGGTCAGCGCCGACGGCGTGGTGCTCGACGACGGCCAGCCGGTCGGACGTCTGGCCATCGTGGACGCCGCCGACCGCTCGCGTTTCGTCCGCGCCGAAGGCGGCTTGTTCTCCGCCCCCGCGGACGCCCTCGCCGAGGTCGAAAGTCCGGTCGTGCGCCAGGGCGTGCTCGAAGCCTCGAACGTCAACAGCGGCGACGAGATGATCGCCGTCATGGAAGCGTTGCGCCGCGCCGAGAGCGGGCAGCGGCTGGCGAACGTCTACGACGACCTCATGGGCCGCGCGATCACGACTTTTGGACAGGTCTAGAGCATGAACGGGGCATTCTACATCGCCGCCACCGGGCTTCGGGCCCAGCAGGGCGCGCTCGACGTCACCGCCAACAATATCGCCAACCTCAACACCTCGGGCTTCAAACGCGCGACCGTGCGGTTCTCCGAACTGGTCGCCTCCAATCCGCTGGCGACGGAAGGCGCTCCTCCCTCGGGCGTGTCCTCCGGCGGCGTCGAGCGCGTCTTCACGCAAGGCGACCTTCGCGAGACCGGCGGGTCCATGGACCTGGCGATCCGCGGCGAAGGCTTCATCGAACTGATGGCGCCCTCCGGCCGCAGCGTGCTGTGGCGCGGCGGGACCCTGAAGGTCGGCGAGGACGGCTTTCTCGCCGCCTCGAACGGCATGTCGCTGCGCGGCATGATCGCCGCCCCGACCGGCGCGCACGACTTCCTGATCAGCGCGGACGGCAAGGTGACCGCCCTGCTCGACGACCAGACCCGCAGCGAGATCGGCCGCATCGACCTGACGATGGTGCGCGATCCCGAGGCCCTCTCGGCCGTCGGCGAAGGCGTCTACGAACTGGCCGACGGCGGTCGGGCGACCACGGTCGCCCCCGGCGAAGAGGGCGCCGGCCTTCTCGTCCAGGGGTCGGTCGAAGCCTCCAACGTGCAGATCTCCGACGAGATGGTGACGCTGTTGCTGACCCAGCGGGCCTATGCGGCCAACGCCCAGGTCGTGCAGGCCGGGGACCAGCTGATGGCGATCGCCAACGGCCTGAAACGCTAGTGCCCCTCGCCTGGAGCCTTCTCGCCACGGCGATCCTGCCAGCCCTCGCCTCGCCCGCGCCCGACGCGCCGCGCCTGGTGGAGATCGAGGGCCCGGTCGTACGGCTGGGCGACGTGGCGGACCTGTCCGGCCTGCGGCCCGACCTGCGCGCGCGCGCCGCGCAAACGCCGATCCTGGCCCTGCGCCCCGGCGCGAGCGCGACGCTGACCGCCGAGCAGATCCAGGCGTACGGACGGCGGCGGATGCCCCTGCTGGCCGCCTGGCGGTCCAGCGAAACCGCCGGGGTCGTGGTGCGCCGTACGACGGGCGCGCCGTCGCTCCAGACTTCCGCCGCATGCGTGCGCCCCCTCCACGCGATCGATCGCGACCAGATCCTGACCGCCGCGGACTTCACCGACGCGGCCTGCGCCGTCGACGCGCCTCGGACGGCTTGGCGCTATGACCGCGCCGCCCAGGCCTTGCGCGCCGATCGCGACCTGGCGACCAGCGACACCCTCGCCGCCCCGCCCGCCAGCCTGCTGGCCGCCGTGCGCCCGGGCCAGACCGTCCGTGTCACCGCGCGGATCGGCGCCGTCACGGTCGAGCGCGACGCCCAGGCGGTGCAGGCCGCGCGCGCGGGCCGACCGCTCTTCGTCAAGGCCGGCGGCGGGATCTTCGCCGTCGCCGCCGTGGAGCAAGATCAATGATCCTCCCCGCCCAGGCCGCGAGGCGCGCCGCCGTCATGGCCCTGGCCATCGCGATCGCGCCGATCGGTGCGGCCGTCGCGTCCGACCTCTACAAGCCCGGCAACTGGTCGGCGATGGCCTCCGACCGTCACGCCGAGCAGGTCGGCGACACCCTGACCGTGGTGATCTACGAAAGCTCGAGCGCCTCGAACACCGCCCAGACCGGCGCGCGCAAGACCCACCGGCTGTCCGGCGAAGCCGGAACAGGAAGCGGCGCCGGCAAGAGCGCGCACCTGAACCTCGGCGGCGAATACGACGGCTCGGGCCAGACCGGTCGCTCGGGCAAGCTGCTGGCCCAGATCAGCGTGACCGTCGATGCGGTCCTGCCCAACGGCGACCTGCATGTCGCCGGCGAACAGGTCCTGAACATCAATGGCGACCGCACCTTCATCCGCCTGAAGGGGCGCGCCCGGCGCAGCGACATTTCCGGCGACAATGCGATCGTCTCCTCGCGGCTGGCCGACGTGATGATCGACTACGACGGCTCGGGCTTCGTGGCCCGCACCGGCAAGCCCGGCGCGGCCGCGCGGATCTTCAACTGGCTGGGCCTGCTGTGATGCGCCGTCCGCTCGCCCTCCTCGTCGCCGTCTTCGCCCTGGCCGCGGCCACGGCCGCCGCGCCCGCCCGGGCCGAGGACGTGCGCGTAAAGGACATCGGCCGCTTCCAGGGCTGGCGCGACAACGCCCTCGTCGGCTACGGCGTCGTCATCGGCCTGTCGGGCTCGGGCGACTCCCCGCGCAGCGAAGTCACCCGCCAGGCCCTGAAGAACGTGCTGGGACGCCTGGGCGTCAACGTGACGCCGGACCAGGTGCAGAGCCGCAACGTCGCGGCGGTGATGGTGACCGCCACCTTGCCGCCGTCGGCCAATGTCGGCGACCGCATCGACGTCACCGTCTCCTCGATCGGCGACGCCCGCAGCCTGGTGGGCGGCACCCTGCTGATGACCCCGCTCGTCGGTCCCGACCAGAAGAGCTACGCCCTGGCCCAGGGACAGCTGGTCGTCGGGGGATACCGTTTCGACTCCGACCTCAACCGCCAGCAGAAGAACTACCCCACCTCGGGGATCATGCCGGCCGGCGCCACGGTCGAGGCGGCCGTCGACGCCCACCTGCTGGGAGCGGACGGGACCCTCACCTTCATCCTCAAGGATCCGGACTTCACCACCGCCGAGCGCGTGGCCGACGCGATCAACCAGGCCCTGGGAAGCGGCGTGGCCTCGGTGCGCGACGCCGACGCCGTGTCGATCGCGGCCCAGGCCGACCGCGCCCGCCTCTATCGGCTGATCACGCGGGTCGAAAACGTCCGGGTCAATCCGGACGCCCAGGCGCGCGTGGTGATCAACGAGCGTTCGGGCACGGTGGTGGCCGGCGGCGGCGTGCGGATCTCCAGCGTGGTGATCTCGCAGGGGGACGTGCGCGTCTCGGTGACCGCCGAGAACCAGGCCTCGCAGCCGGTCTACGGCTACACCTACGGCGCCGGCGGCGAAGGGGGCGGCGTACGCAGCCTGATCGTCACCAACACCAAGCTCGAAGTGGCCGAATCCAAGGACGCGGTCGTGCAGTTTCCCGACACGACGGTCGCCGACCTCGTGCAGGGCCTGACGCGCGCCCACGTCGACACGCGGTCCACCATCGCCATCCTCCAGGCCATCAAGGCGGCTGGAGCGCTGCATGCCGACATCCTGGTTCAATAGGAGCGCGCCGTGAGTTCCCTTTCGAGCATCGTCGCGCTGAAGGCTCTGGACGGGCTTTCCCGTCGCGCGGTCGTCACCGCCGAGAACATCGCCAACGCGGGAACGGCGAACTACCGCCCCCGGCGGGTGAGCTTTGAACAGGCCCTGGCCAGCGCCGCAGGTAGCGGCGCGCCGGCCGTGCTGGCGGTCGAACCGTCGGTCGAGGCCTCGGTCGAGCCGCAGGTCCGGCTGGACCTGGAAATGTCGACGGCCAGCACCACCCAGATGCGCTACGCGGCGCTGATCGAGGTGCTGAACCGGCAGGCCCAGCTGCGGGCCCTGTCGATCAAGGGGAGCCTCTGACCATGCAGGCCATGGAAATCAGCCGCACCGGCCTGGACGTCGAATGGCGACGGCTCGAGATCATCGCCGAGAACCTGGCCAACGCCAACACCGCCCGCACGGCGACGGGCGAGCCCTATCGGGCGATGCGTCTGGTGTCGGGGCCGCGGCAGGGCTTCGCCGACATGCTCAAGGCCGGCGAGACCCCCGCGGACGGCGTGATGGTCTATGGCGTCGAGCCGATCAACGCCCCGGCTCGGCGCGTGTACGAGCCGGCCAATCCGCAGGCCGACACCGACGGCTACGTCTCCTATCCCGGCTACGACCACGCGGGCGAAATGACCCTGATGCTGAAAACCTCCAGGGCCTACGAGGCCAATCTCGTCGCGCTGGGCGCGGCGCGGCAGATGTACGCCAAGGCCATGGAACTGGGACGCCGCTGATGAGCATCGTACCGATCCAGGCCCTGGACGCCGCCGCGGTCGATCCCGTTCTCGCCCGCGCCATGGCGCCGATGACGCCCGCGCCGGCCGTCTCGCGCGCCCCCGAAACCTCGTTCAGCCAGCTGATGGCCGACGGCGTCGATGGGGTGAACCGCAAGCTGCTCGCCGCCGAGGACATGGCCACGGCCTTCGCCCTCGACGACAGCGTGCCGCTGCACCAGGTCACCTATGCGCTGGAAGAGGCCCGTCTGTCGTTCGAACTGGCCCTGCAGGTCCGCGCCAGGCTGGTCGAGGCCTACCAGGACCTCTCGAAGATGCAGCTCTAGACGTCGATGACGCGCGCCGCCCTCTCCTCTCCCCGGACTTCGTCCTAGCATGACGCCGCTCGAACAGTTCCGAACCGCTTCCCCGACCCGCCAGGTGGCCATCGTGGCCACCGGCGTCGTGCTGCTGTGCGCCGTCTTCTTCGCCGTCTACTGGCTGGTGCTCCGCAAGCCCTACGGCTTGCTGTTCACCAATCTGCGCGACATGGACGCCGCCACCATCGTAGGCGAGCTCGACAAGAAGAAGATCCCCTACAAGCTGGCCGATCACGGCGCCACGATCCTGGTGCCCGAGGATCAGGTCGACGGCGCGCGCCTGGACGTGATGAGCCAGGACCTGCCGCTCAAGGGCATGGTCGGCTTCGAGCTGTTCAACAAGTCCGACATGGGGCTGACCGAGTTCGCCCAGAAGATCAACTATCAGCGGGCTCTGCAGGGCGAGCTGGCGCGCACGATCATGACCCTGGACGGGATCGAGACCGCGCGCGTCCACCTGTCCCTGGCCGAGCAGACGATCTTTCGCGGAGACCGCCAGCCGGCCAAGGCCTCGGTGACCCTCGCGCCGCGAACCGGCCGGATCCTGACGCCGGCGACGATCCGCGGCGTCCAGCGCTTGGTCGCCGCCGCCGTCACCGACCTGAAGGCGTCGGACGTCGTCGTCCTCGACGGCGAAGGCCAGATCGTCAGCGCCGAGCCCTCCGCCCAGCTCGACACCGGGTCCACGGCCGCGGAAACCGACCTCTCGGCCCGGGTCCGGCGCGCCCTGTCGAGCCTGCTGCCCGACGGCCGCTTCCAGGTGGTCGTCCTGGCGGGCAAGGCCATCGTCCCCGACGCCCAGACCGTGCCCGGCGCCCGCTCGGGCGTGCGTGTCGACATCACGCTGGAGGCCCCGGCGAGCCCCGAGCTTCAGCTCCGCGCCAAGGCCCTGGCCGAGGCGGCGATCGGCGCCGATCCCACGGCGGGCGACCTGGTGACCGTGTCGGCCTCTGATCAGCCGCTGGCGCCGGTCGTGGCCGAGCCGACGGCGCCGGCCCTCGCCCCCGCCATCCCAGCCGTCGCGCCCCCGCCCCCGACGGCGGCGCGGTCGGAAACGCCGTTCAGCGGCGTCGTGACGGTCTATGCGGTCGTCCTGCTGGTCGCCTTGCTGGCCGTGGCCTTCCTGCTCCACGCCCGTCGCCCTGGCCGCCGTCTGAGCGCGCGCGAACAGGAAGCCTATGCCCGTCGCCTGGCGGCGCTGTTGGATGAGAGGGACGCCGTTGCGACCTCAGGTATCTGACCGGGCCTTCCGCAGGCTCGTCGCCGAACTGGCCCAGGCCGCCCCCGAAGACGTTCGGGGCGTACTGGATCAGCTCGCCCCGTCCCACCGGGATGAGGTTCGGGCCCTGCTCGCCGCCTATGACGGCGCGCCCGTGGAAACCGTCCGTCCACGCACGGCCGAACAGGCCAAACCATCGGGCCTGTCCCCCTGGCTGGAGGCTCGGGCCCGGAGCGCAGGTCCGAACCTCGGCTTCTCCATGACCCCGACGGCGACGGTCGCCTTGCGCGGCTGCATCCCCGCGCTCGGCGACGAGGCGCGCCCGTCGCCGCGGCCGCGCGCGCCGACGCCTGGTCGCGCCAACGGCCTCGATGGCCTGCTGGCCCGCCTGCGGGGGCGACGATGAGCATCATCAAGTCCTCGCAGTCCGATCAGGCCGCGCGGGCGGTGCGCCCGCTATCGGCGCCCCGTTCGGCGACGCCGGTCGATCCCAAGCTCGCCGCCCTGGCCGAAGAGCTGAGCCAGGCCCAGGCGCAAGGCGCCGCCCTCGCCGCCGAACTGGCGGATCGCGACACCCGGATCGGACGCTTGGACGAGCAGCTGGCCGAAGCCGTTCGGCAAGCCCGCGCCGAGGGGCGCGAGGCTGGGCTTCGGGAAGCCGAGGATGACGGCGCGCGCCGGTTCGAACGCCTGGACAAGACCCTCGACGCCGCCCTGAACCGCTTCGCCGTCGAGACCGAGCGGATGGAGCAGCTGGCCGTGGCCCTGGCCGCCGAGGGCCTGCGCAAGATCATCGGCGACGTCGAGGTCCACCACGACCTGCTGGCCCGGACGATCCGCCACCATGTCGATGCGATCGCCGGCGCAACGGTCATAGAAGTGGCGGTCTCCCGCGACGACTTCGCCGATCCGGAGGCTCTCGCGCGCCTGGCCAGCGGGGTCGATCGCTCCGAACTGCGGCTGGTCGCCTCCCCCGACCTGGCCTCGGGCGACTGCCAGCTGCGGCTCAAGCTCGGCGCCATGGAGATCGGCGTCGATCGCCAATGGGAGCGGCTGAACGCCCTGTTCGCCGATCTCGGCGCGCGGAGCGCCGCCGAATGATCGAGCACGCCTTCCTGGACGCGGTCCGCGCGGTCGACCTGGTGGTCCGCACCGGACGCGTGCGCCGCATTCGCTCCACCTACATCGAGGCGGACGGGCCCAACCTGCCGATGGGAGGGCTGTGCGAGATCGAGACCACGGCGAAGAACCGCGTCAGCCTGGCCGAGGTGGTCGGCGTCAACGAGGACAGCGTCGTGCTGGCGCCGTTCGACGACGCGGCGGCGACCTTTTCGGGCGCGCGAGTGACGGCCGCTTCGGCCCAGTCCGACGGCGCGCCGGTCGGCGACGCCTTCCTCGGGCGGGCGGTCGACGCCCTCGCCCGTCCGATCGACGGCCGTGGCCCCGTAGCCGCCACCGCGCGCGGACGCCTCGACGGCGAGGTCGCCGCGCCGATGCAGCGGACCTCGCCCAAGCGGGTGTTCGAGACCGGCGTGCGCGCCATCGACGGCCTTCTGACCCTGGCCCGCGGCCAGCGGGTCGGCATCTTCGCCGCCGCCGGCGTTGGCAAGACGACCCTGATGACCCAGATCGCGCGGCAGGTCGGCGTCGACCGCTGCGTCATCTGCCTGGTCGGCGAGCGCGGCCGCGAGGTCGAGGCGTTCTGGCGCGGCCTGCCTGCGCAGGCCAAGGCGCGCTCGACCCTGGTGGCCGCGACCTCGGACCAGAGCGCGGCCATGCGCGCCCGCGCCGGCCGCTACGCCCTGGCCCTGGCGGAGCATTGGCGGGCCCAGGGGCACGACGTGCTGCTGTTCATCGACTCGGCGACGCGCCTGGCCATGGCCTTGCGCGAGATCGGGTTGGCGGCCGGCGAGCCGCCGACCATTCGCGCCTATACGCCCAGCGTGTTCGCCGCCATTCCCAGGATCGTCGAGCGTTGCGGCGCGGTAGCCGGCGGCGGCTCGATCACGGCGATCATGACCGTGCTGAGCGAAACCGACGACATCGACGACCCGATCGCCGAAATGATGAAGTCGCTGCTCGACGGCCACATCCTGCTGTCGCGCGACCTGGCCGAGCAAGGTCGGTATCCGGCGATCGACGTGCCGCGCAGCATCAGTCGCCTCGCCGGCGCGGTGGCCGAACCCACCGCCCGCGCCGCGGCGACGCGGGCCGTCGAGGCGCTCAGCACCTACGAGACCTCGCGCACCCTGATCGAGACCGGCATGTACGTGCGCGGCGCCAACGCCGACATCGACCGGGCGCTCGAGCTTCGACCGGCGCTGCTCGACTATCTGAGACAGGCCGAGGACGAGCGCACGCCCTATTCGACCGCCTGCGAGCGACTGGTCTCTCTGATCGGAGCGAGGGCCTGATGGCGCGACGCGATCAGCCCGAGCGACTGCGCCAGATCGGCCGCGTGCGGGCGCTGCAGAGCCAGGTCGCCGAAGCCGCCGCCGCCCGCGCCGCCGCCGACCTCGACGAGGCCCGCGCGCGTCGCGACCGTGGCGACGAGCGCCTGGCCGATGAACAGGGCCGCTGGGCGGCCGCCCTGGCCGCCCCGTCGATGGCGCTGGAGGTGATCGGCGCCTGGAGTGCTTCGATCGACCTCGCGCGCGCCGAACTGGGCGTCCTGGAGACGCGCCTTTGCGACGCCGGCGATGTCGCCGACGCCCGCTCGAAGGCCTGGCGCGTCGCCCTGGCCAAGGAACGCCAGGCCCAGCGGGTCGAACGCTCGGCCGCGCGCCGGGCGCGGCGCGCCAGGGAGGAGGCCCAGCTGGCCGACGCCGCCGACCGTACGACGCAGAGGAGCGTCGGCCGATGAAGATCGCCGCGACCGCCCCTCCCCTGCTCGTTTCCCGAAGCGCGCCGACACTGCGCGCCGACCTGCCGACGGGCGCGTTCGAGGCCTTGCTGCGCGGCGCCGACCAGCCGCGCGGTTTCGACGACCTGGGCATGTTCGGCCGCCGTCCCGAAGTCGTCGAGGCCGCCGACCGCGCGGACGAGCCCCTGGCTCCGTCCGACCAGTCGGCCGCCCCCGTGAGCGACGGCGAGACCGCGCTCTCTGCGACGCCCCGGGCGCAGGCCGCACCCCCGTCGACGCCTGACGGCTTCGCCTCCGGCGTGGCCCATATCGTCCTGCGGGAAACCGCGGAAGCCGCGCCACCGACGACGCTTGGTCCTTCGGCGCTCGCCGCTCATGCCGATGGCCCCATCGAGATCTTCGTCCACCCGGCCGCCGCCCTGGCCGAGACCGCCGAAGGTCCAGAAGCGACCGCCGCGCCGCCCGCCAGGCCCGACGCCCGGCCGCCGGCCGGCTCGAACCTCAGCGTGGTGGTCGCCGATCAGCCGGACGGCCTGCGGGTGGCCATCGGCGGCCTGTCGCTCGCCCCGTCGGCGCTGGATCGCCTGCGGCGCAAGATCGCCGAACTGGCGGCCGAACTGGGTTTTGCCCTGTCGGAGCTCTCGCTGAACGGCGAGACCCTCGATCCTTCCTTCCCTCTGGCCCTTGGAGACGTCCATGGCGACCGAGTCCGTTAGTTCCGTGAGCTCGTCGGCCGCCTACGGCCTCGATTTTCAGTCCCTTCTGAAGATCATCCTGACCCAGCTGACCTATCAGGATCCGCTGAAGCCCGTGGACAACTTCCAGTTCGTCTCGCAGCTGGCGCAGTTCTCGCAGCTCCAGCAGAGCCAGACGCTCAACGACCAGATCACCAACCTGCTCTCCGCCCAGGCGGCCAACCAGGCGGTCAGCCTCCTGGGCCGCACGGTCGACGTCGTCAGCGACGTGACGACCCAGTCGGGCGTGGTCCAGTCGGTCTCATTCAGCAACGGTCAGCCCTTGGCGACGATCAAGACGTCCGACGGCGCGATCATCTCCAGCATCTCGATCGCCGACATCACCCAAGTCCGTTAGGAGCCCATCAAATGCTTGGATCCATCTACGTCGGACTGAGCGGCATGAACGCCTTCTCCAAAGGCCTTCAGACCATCAGCAACAACGTCGCCAACATGAACACCCTCGGTTTCAAGGCGACGAAGGCGAGCTTCGCCGACTCGTTCAACAGCGGCGGCGGCTGGCTGGGCTCGGCCAGCGGTCTGGCCTACGCGCAAAGCGGGACCGGCGTTCACGTCGGCCTGCCGCAGATCGACTTCAAGCAGGGCGAGCTGCGCACCTCGACGGGCGAGCTCGACCTGGCGATCGATGGCGGCGGCTTCCTGATGCTGCTGGAAGGCTCGCAAACCTACTACACCCGCACAGGGCAGTTCGTGGTCGACGACTCCGGCTACATCACCCTCTCCGGCACGGACCGCCGGCTGGCCGTGATCGGCGCCGACGGCAAGCCGGCCCCGCTCGACATCGACGGCGACCGCGTCGATCCGCCGGCCGCGACCACCAAGATCGCCTTCTCCGGCAACATCTCGTCGACCGGAACCGAAGCCACGGTCTCCAGCATCAACGTCTACGACTCCGCCGGGGCCAAGCAGGTCTGGCAGGTGAAGCTGACGCCGGTCACCTCGGCCACAGGCCAGTGGACGGCGACGGTGACCGACCAGAACGGCAAGACGATGGGAACCTCCACGATCATGTTCACCGGCGGCATCGTCGACTCGACCAGCGCCACCATGACGATCACCGACACCCCGGCGGGCGCCGATCCGCTTTCGGTGGTGCTCGACTTCTCCGTCGGGGTGACCTCGTATTCCTCCGGCACGACCTCCTCGCTGCGCGCCGACTCGGTGGACGGCTCGGCCTCGGGCGCCTTGAGCTCCGTCGGCGTCGACGCCGACGGCAAGATCAAGCTGTCCTACGACAACGGCGAGACCAAGCTCCTGGGAGCGGTCGCCATGGTCGACTTCCGTGACCCGGACAAGCTGAAGCAGATCGGCGACGGCCTGTTCGAGTACGCCGGATCGAACATCCCCTACGTCACCAGCAGCGGCGCGGCCGGCGTCGGCAAGCTGGTGTCCAAACAGTTGGAAGCGTCCAACGTCGACCTGTCGGCCGAGTTCGGCGAGCTGATCCTGATCCAGCGCGGCTTCCAGGCCGCCTCGCAGGTGGTCAGCATCTCCAACGACATGATCCAGCAGCTGTTCGGCGTCCGAGGTCAGGGGTGAGCTCAAGGCCTCGCCCCTGGGCGCCGCCCGGCGGCGCTTCGGACCCGCGTATCGTCGCCAGGACGGCGACGGTCGTCGAGGGCTGGGCGGCGCGCTGGTTCGGCCAGCGCCGCATGGTGGTTTCCGGCTGGCGCGCGTCTCCCGCCGCCGACCGCGCCGCACCCGAAGGCGACTGGCGTGTTCCCCGCACAGCCGTCGCCGCCCATTGCCCCGCTCGCGGCAAGACCCGGCTGCTGGAATGGGCGCTGGACGTCAGTTTCGAGCAGGACACGCCCAGCCCGGCGGATCACCGCGTCCTCGACGCGTTCTTCGACAAGGCCGTCGACGATCTGGTCGGCGCGCTGGAGGAGACCCTGGGCGTTTCGGGCCAGGAACCGTCCCGCGGCGGCGGCGAGCGGCTGACGCTCGACCTCGCGGACGCCAACGGCCTGAAGCTGCTGTCGCTGGCGGCGCCGCTCTCGGTCTTCGTGGCCTTGCGCAAGGCCCTGGCCGGGCCGCCGGCCGCGCCGCGCGCGCCGCTGACGCCGATCCTGACCGCCGCGGCCGATGCCGAAGTCACGCTGGACGTGGTGCTGGGCCGGGCCCGGGCCGGACTGGCGGACGTGCGGGGCTTGGCGGCCGGCGACGTCCTCGTCCTCGCCACGCCGCTGGCCGGCGAGCTCCTGTTGACCGCCCCCAGCGGCGCTGTCGCCGGGGCCCGGCTCGTCGAACATGAGGGTCGGAGAGCCCTGACCCTGCAGTCCATTGTAAAAGAGCGTGTTTGAGTCATGACAACCCGATCCAAGCCTGCGGATACGCAACCGGAAACGGGGGCCGACGGTCCGCTCCTGGCGGGGCTGGACGCGGCCATCTTCAAGGACGTCCAGGTCGACCTGGAAGCCAAGCTCGGCCAGGTCACCCTGTCGATCGCCACCTTGATGGGCCTGCGGCCCGGCGCGGTGCTCGAACTCGACGCCAAGCTCAACGACCTGATCGAACTGCGGCTCAACCAGGCGGTCGTCGCGCGCGGCGAGATCGTCGCCGTCGACGACCATTTCGGCGTGCGCATCACCGAGATCGCGAAGGCCACATGAAGCTCGGGCGATTTCTGTCGCTCGGCTCGACGACCGTGGTCCTGTGGACCGCCAGCGGCCCGGCGATCGCGCAGAAGCTCGGCCAGGCGACCAGCGCCGGCGACGTGTCGATCTGGCGCGTGCTGGGCGCCCTGCTCTTGTGCCTGGTTCTGGCGGTGGCCGGCGCCTACGCCCTGCGCCATCGCCTGCGAGGGTCGGGCGTCCCAGCCCTGGGGCGGGCCTTCGCGCCCGTCGATCGGCGGCTGAAGCTGGTCGAAACCGTTCGCCTCAGCCACCAGACCGACATCTGCCTGATGCGCTGCGACGACGCCGACTTCGTGATCGCCGCGACGGCCCAGGGCGTGATCCTGCTGTCGAAGCCCGTCGATGTTGCGGCCCCGGTCCAGCCGGAGACGCAGGCATGACCCGTTTCGCCTTCCTGCCGTGGCTGCTCGCGCTCGTCCTGGCGCTCACGGCTAGCCTGGCGATCCCCGCCGGCGTGGCGCACGCCCAGTCGGTCCCCGCCCAGGCCGCGGCCGCCCTGTCGTCCCGCGCCAAGGCCGTCAACCAGGCCGACCAGCCGGCCCGCACCTCCGAAGTGCTGCGCACGGCCCTGCTGCTGACCGTCGCGGCCCTGATCCCGGCGATCGTCATCTGCATGACCCCGTTCGTGCGCATCGTCGTCGTGCTGTCGATGATCCGCCACGCCTTCGGGATGCCCGAGACCCCGCCCAACCAGGTTCTGGTCAGCCTCGCCCTGTTCCTGACCGCGTTCACGATGATGCCGACCCTGACGACGGTGAACGACGTGGCGTTCAAGCCCTTCATGGACGGTTCGATCTCGGTGCAGCAGGCGATGGACCGGGGCGCCGAACCGATGCGCCAGTTCATGCTGCGCCAGGTTCACGACCAGGACATCGCCGCGGTCTACCGCATGGGCAAGAAGGCGCTGCCAGAGCGGGCCGCCGACGTCGGACTGATGGAACTGACCTCGGCCTTCATGCTCAATGAGCTGCGCGTCTCGTTCAAGATCGGCTTCGTCATCCTGCTGCCGTTCCTGCTGATCGATCTGGTGGTGTCGAGCATCCTGCTGGCCTTGGGCATGCTGATGGTGCCGCCTTCCACGCTCTCCCTGCCGATCAAGGTGTTGATGTTCGTGCTGATCGACGGTTGGTCGCTCGTGCTCGAGAACGTGGTTGGAAGCTTTCGGTGATCCTGGGGCCGCGAGCCCGAAGCGCGGACATGCCGTCTGACGGCGAGGAGGCCGCGCTCTGGGCGGAATTTCGAAACACCGGATCGACCGCCGCGCGCGAAGCGCTGTTCGCCGCCTACACGCCGTTCGCGCGCAGGCTGGCCCGACGCCATGCGCTCGACCGCAGAACGGGCGACATCGAGTTCGGCGATCTGCTGCAGCTGGCCTATGCGGGCCTGCTGGAAGCCATCGACCGTTTCGATCCCGAGCGGGGCTCCCCTTTCACCGGATATGCTTCACGCCGGGTGTCCGGCAGCATACGCGACGGGATCGCCAAGATGAGCGAGATGCGCGAGCAGATCTCGTTCCGCAATCGCGTCCGCTACGAGCGCGCCCGTTCGATGGTCAGCGGCGACGTCGACGCCCTGACCTCGACCGAGGTCATGGACGAGCTGATCGACGCCGCGCTGGGCCTGGCCCTGGGCTTCATGCTCGAAGGCACCTCGCTCTACGTGGCCGATCAGGAAGCCGATCCGCACCCGAACGCCTATGACAGCCTCGTCTGGCGAGAGACCCAGCAACGGGCGCGGGCCGAGATCGCGCAGTTGCCGCCCCGCGAGCAGTTCATCATCACCCGGCACTATCTCGACGGCATGACCTTCGAGCAGATCGCCGCGGTGCTGGGGGTCAGCAAAGGACGAGTATCCCAGCTGCACCGGGCGGCGCTGATGCTGATGAAAAAGCGAATGTTGAATTCCCAGGACTTCAGGCTGAGACGATAGGAAGACCCATGACCTCTCAAACATGCCCCCCCGCCCTGCTGAGCAGCCTGTTGGAGGTGCTCGGCCAGGACGATCAACTCGGCCTGGAGCGCCTGGACATCCTGCTGAACGACTATGGCGGCGACGCCCGGCTGCACTTCCTGCGCGGGTCGGTCCTGGCCGGGCTGAAGCGCTACGAAGCCGCGATCGCGGCGATCGGCAAGGCGGTGGAGATCGCTCCGGACTTCGTGCCCGCCCGCTTCCAGCTGGGCTTCCTGCACTACACTTCCGGCGACGCCCAGGCCGCCGAGCGGGTCTGGCTGCCGCTGGCGGACCTGCCGGCCGACACGCCTCCGCGGCTGTTCGCCCAAGGCCTGGGCCAACTGGCGCGCGACGAGATCGACGCCGGGATCGCCACCCTGGAGCGGGGCATCGCCCTCAATCACGAAAACGCGCCGATGAACGCCGACATGCGCCTTCTGATCGAGACGATCCGAACTCAGCTGGCCGGCGCGCAGGACGAGCCGCTGTCATCGACGCAGCTTCTGCTCCAGCGCTTCGACGGCTCCGGCCTCAAGCACTAGGCGCTTTTCTGCGGATCGCCGGAAGAAATCGCTAAACGGATTTTTCCAGGTCCGGACCCTTAGATAGGGGCGGAGTACAGTCGATGACGCCCCAGGTCTCGGGGGCGTTTCATGGTTGCGATCATCAGCGGCGACGGCGTCGGCCTGGCGCGAAGCTCGGCCTTCGTGCTCGGGTCGCGTGGCCAGTTGGGGCAGGCCTCGCTGGGCCGCGCCGGCGAGAACGTCTACGTCAACGCGGCCAACGGCAATCTGGTGATCCAGAAGGTCGACGAGATGTTGATGGGCCTGGGGCCCGACGACGTCATCGCCCGCGCCTACAACAGCCGCGGCGATCTTTCCGACGACAACGGCGACAACTGGCGCATCAGCGCCTATCGGCAGGTCATCGGCCTACAGGGCAGCGTCAACACCGCCGGCAGCACGGTCAAGCGGGTGGACTGGGACGGCTCCGAGGCCGTCTACACCTATGACACCGCGCGCGGCGCCTATGTCTCCAAGGACGGCGACGGCGCCTACGACACCCTGACCCTCGCCGGTTCGACCTGGACCTGGACCGACGGCTCGACGCGCACCGTCGAACTCTACGATCACGCCAGCAGCGGCCGGATCACCTCCAGCAGGGATACCGACGGCAATGCGCTGACCTTCACCTACGCCAACGGCAAGCTGTCGCGGGTGACGACGGCCGACGGCTACTACACCGATCTCGTCTACTCCGGCGCGCTGCTGACCCAGGTGGTCACCGGCTACAAGCCGGGATCGGGCGGCGTCACGACCCTCACGCGGGTGCGCTACGGCTACGACGCCCAGGGCCGCCTCAGCACGGTGAGCGTCGACCTCACGCCCGAAGACAATTCGATCACCGACGGCAAGACCTACGTCACCACCTATACCTACCTCGGCGATAGCAAGCTGGTGGCGTCGATCGCCCAGAGCGACGGCTCGCTGCTGCAGATCACCTACGTGCAGCCGTCCGCCAACGACTATCGGGTCGCCACGCTGACCCAGACGGTGAACGGCGTCCAGCGGACGACGAGCTTCACCTACAACACCGCGACGCGGACCACGACGGTCACCGACCCGTCCGGCCAGGTCACCAGCCTGGTCTATGACGCCGCCGGCCAGCTGACGCGGGTGACCACGCCGCCGGACGTCGCCGGCGGGACGTCCCAGGTCACCGATTTCACCTACAACGCCAATGGCGACGTCACGAGCGTGACCTCGGGAACCGGTTCGGTCACCTACCAATACGACGCCAACGGCAACATCACGCTCGAACGCGATCAGGCCGGCGTCACCATCACCCGCATCTACGGTTCCAGGAACGAGTTGCTGGCCGAAACGCGCTACCTGACCCCTGATCCGGACGGGGCCGGCGCCGGTCAGCCGGCGACGCCCCTGACCACCCGCTTCGTCTACGACGCCGAGAACCATCTGCGCTTCCGCATGGATCCGGACGGCTTGGCGATCGCCTACGAATACAACGCCGCCGGCCAACGGATCGTCGAGCTCAGCCTGCCCGCCAACTACCTGGAGATCGCCCCCTGGACTCCGGATATGCAGCCGCCGGAAACCCAGATGGCGGACTGGTGGGCCACGATCACAGACAAGAGCACCGGCGTCCGCATCGAAACGACCTACGACTATCGCGGCGGCGTCGCCACGGTCACGCGCTACGGCAAGCTGTTGGCCAACGGACAGGGCGACCTGTCCGATCCCTCGCAGAACACCGTCACGACCTTCATCTACGATCAGGCCGGCAACCTGCTGCGGCGGATGACCACGAACGGCTACGGCGATCCGGAGGGCGCCCAGCCCTACGAGACCTTCGTCTATGACGGCCTGGGCCGGCTGATCGCCTCGACCGATCTGCGCGGCAAGCGCACGGACATCGCCTTCGTCGACGCCTCCAGCCAGACCATCGTGACGCTGGCCGACGGCCTGATCCAGACGTCGACCTACAATACGGCGGGCGAACTGATCAGCTATTCGCGCTCGGCCGCGGCGGCCGGACAGGGAATCTCGACCACCAGCTTCGTCTACGACAACCTCGGCCGTCTGCGGGCGAGCACCGATCCTACCGGGATCAAGACCCAGTATCTCTACGACCGCCTTGGCCGGAAGGTCGCCGACATCGCCCATGACGGGTCGCTGATCGAATACGTCTACAACGGCGACAACCTGCTGATCCGCACGATCCGCTACAAGACCCCGCTGTCGGCCAGCCAGCTCGCCAGTCTCACCGACAGCGCCGGAAAGCCGACGAGCGTCGAACTGGCCAGCGTGCGGCCGGCGGCCGACGCGGCCGTCGATCAATGGGAATGGCGCATCTACGACGCGGCCGGCCGCCTGGTCGAGACGATCGACGCAAGCGGCGCTGTCGTCGAATTCATCTACGACGGCGCATCGCGCCTCGTCATGACGCGAGGCTACGACAACCGCCTGACGATCGCGACGCTGAAGGCGACGCCGCCAACCGCCAAGGTGCTGCCGGCCGCGGCTCCGATCTACGACCGCGTGACCCGCAACTTCTATAACGGCGCCGATCGACTGGTGGGAACCCTGGACGGCGAGGGCTTGCTCACCCAGCTCGTCTACGACAAGGCCGGGCGCCTGATCGAAACCATCCGTTTCGCGACGTCGACGAGCGGCAACCGCGAAACCGACACCTTCGCGCAATTGCTGGCGAGCGTGGTTTCCGGCGCCCTGAGCGCCAAGGACATCCACGAACGCAACGTCTACGACGGCCAGAACCGCTTGCGCGCGATCGTCAACGGCGAAGGCGAGATCACCCGCTACAGCTACACCGCCGCCGGCGACGTCAGCCAGGAGGTGCGCGGCCAGCGGCTAGCCAGCGGCGTGGCCGCGACCCTGGCCAATGTCCTCGCGGCGAGCGCTGTCGGCGCCCTCGAGACCACGACCTACACTCGCGGGGCCAACGGGCAGGTGGTCGCCAAGATCAAGTATCTCGCCAGCGGCGGAACCGAGACCATCGGTTATGGCTACGACGCCCTGGGCCGCTTGACCACGACCCTCGTCAGCGCCACCGGCGTGTCCCAGGCCACCACCCGTCGCTACGATCTGCACGGGCGCCTGATCGGCGAACTGTCGGGCGTGGGCAGCGCGGCCTTGGCGGGCTTGGGCGAAAATCCGACCGCCGCGCAGGTCAATGCGATCTACGCTATCTATGGCACGACCTACGCCTATGACGCCGCCGATCGCCTGATTTCCAAGACCGAGCCCAACGGCGTCGACGGCGCGGGTCAGCGCACGCTCTACTACTACGACAGCGACGGAAACCTGACGCACGTCGTCAACGCCCTGGGCGAAGTGGAAGAGCGGGTCTACGACGGCCTTGGCCGCCTGTCGGACGTCATCATCCACGGCGCGCGGATCGGAACCAGCGTCCTGGCCACGCTGACGGGGGGGCTGATCACCCCTGCCCTCACCTCGGCGGTCGCCGCGATCGCCAACGCCAGCCTCGATAGCAAGACCCACACCGACTACAACCTCAACGGCGCGGTCAGCCAGACGACCAACGCCTTGGGCGTGACGACCACCTACGACTACAACTCCTTCGGCCAGCTGACCGCCGTCCGCACGCCCACCGAGGGCTCGACCGTGGTGGTCGACAACCGCTCCTATGACCGGCGCGGCCTGCTCGTCACCGCACGTCGGGACGTCGGCGCCGACCGCCTGCAGTTGATCACCATCTTCGCCCTCGACGCCTTCGGGCGGGTCACTCAGGTCACCGACCCGAACAACAGGTGGACCAAGACCGACTATGACCGCGCGGGCCGGGTGGTGACCGCGACGGACACCGCCGGACTGACGACCAGCTATACCTATGACGGGCGCGGCAATGTCCTGACCTGGACCGATCGGACCGGCGCCGTCACGTCCTTCGCCTATACGGCCTTCAACAGTCAGATGACGATGACCACGCCCGAAGGGATCGTGGTCTCCACCATCACCAACGCCTTGGACCAGACCATCCAGGTCACCGACGGCGCCAATCGCTCGACCTACTACCAGTACAACGCCGACGGCGACCTGATCGTCGTCACCGACGACCTCGCCAACCAGGTCAAGACCGACTACGACGCCGCCGGCCATCTCATCCGGGTGACCAATCCGAACGGCTCGAAGACCACCTACACCTACGACGCCGCCGACCGCGTGCTGACCCGCACCGAGGACGCCGACGGCCTGAACCTCGTCACCCGCTACGAATACGACGCCAAGGGACAGCAGGTGAAGGTCACCGACCCCACGCTGCGGGTCACGACGATCACCTACGACCTGGCCGGCCGACAGACGGCGATCGTGACCGACGCCGGCGGCCTGGCCCTGCGCACGGAGTACGCCTACGACAAGAAGGGTCGCGTTCTCACCGTCACCGAGGCCGCCGGCACGGGCGCCGCGCGGGTCACCCAATACACCTATGACAACGCCGACCGACTGACCAAGACCCAGGTCAATCCCGCCAGCCAGAACCTCACCACCCAGTACGCCTACGACAAGAACGGCAACGCGGTGGCCGTGACCGATGCGGCCGGCGGCGTCACCCGCTACGTCTATGACGGCGAGAACCGGGTGATCTGGACGGTAGGCCCTACGGGGACCGTGACCAGCACCACCTATGACGGCGAAGGCCGGATCGTAACCGAACTGGTCTATGCGGCCCAGGTCCCGACGGCGACATTAGTCGGACTGTCCCAGACCCTCACGGCGGCCGCCGCCAGCGCTCTGGTTTCGTCCGGCTCAAACGACCAGACGACCAATTACGTCTACGACCGCGACGGCCGCCTGGTCTTCGTCGTAGACTCGACCTTGCACCGCACGAAGTACGCCTACGACGCCGCCGGTAACCTCGTCCGCACCGTGCGCTCCTCACTGACGATCGCAGCGGCGGCCAGCTACTCGGTCGCCTATGTCGAAGCGCAGATCAACGCCCAGAACAATCTGGCGCAGGACAAGTGGATCACCCGTTCGATCTACGACTCCGCCAACCGCTTGGCCTTCAGCATCGACGAGGGGGGGCGTGTCACCGCCTACACCTACGACCGGGCCGGCAACGTGGTGAAGAGCCGTCTCTACGAGACGCTCTACACCGACACCGCCGATGTCAGCCTTGCGGCCATCACCGCCTGGTCTGCAGGCTTGGCGGGCGCCCAGATCGACGACGACCGGATCGGCCGTACCCTCTATGACGGCGCCGGACGCCCCGTCTACCAGGTCGACGCGGAAGGCTACGTCACAGAAACCCAGTACAACGCGGCCGGGCAAGTCACCCAGGTGATCCGCTACGCCGACCGCTATGCGGTGAGCGACAGCTCCACCAAGGCCAGCCTGGCGGCCCTGATCGGCGCCCTGCCGGCCTCCGCGAAGACCACCCGCTACACCTATGACGCGGCCGGACGGCTGACCGACGTCACCGACCCGCTCGGCGTCGTCACCCACCGAGTGCTCGACGCCATGGGCCGGGTCACCGACAGCACGGTGGCCTACGGAACCGCCGACGCGACCACCACCCATCGGGTCTATGACGCCGCCGGCCGGCTGACGAGCGAGACCCTCGGTTACGGGTTCGCCGAGGCCTCGACCACCAGCTACGGCTACGACGGCGTCGGGCGAGTTCTGACGCGCACCAACGGCCGCAACTTCACCACCACCTACGCCTACGACGCCGCCGGCCAGCTCAAGAGCGAGACCGTCCCCCTCGACGCGGGCGCGAACGCCGTCACGAGCTACGAGTACGACGCCTTCGGCAACCGGGTGAAGGTGACCGACGCCCGCGGCTCGGTCGGCTATTTCTACTATGACAGCGCCAACCAACTGGTCCTGCAGATCGATCCCGAAGGCTACGCCACCGAGACCGGCTATACGGTCACCGGCGAGGTCAAGAGCATCAAGCAGTATGCGACGAAGGCCACGAACCTCGGCTCGACCACCACGCGCCCGACCCTGACCGCCAACGCCGCCGATGCGGTCACCGTCATCGGCCGCGACAAGCTGGATCGGGTGATCTCGATCACCGACGCCGAGAACTTCAGCGAGGTCTACGAGCTCAACGCCTTCGGCGATCGGGTCAAGGTCACCAACAAGCTGGGCGGCATTGTCGTCAACACGTTCGACAAGCGCGGCCTGAAGCTGAGCGAGACCCTGCCCGTCACGGTCTACGACGTCGAGGGCGGGCTGAGAGCGACCAACATCGTCAACCGCTTCGAATACGATGCGCGCGGCAACCTCGAACGCAAGATCGAGGCGTCGGGCCTGGCCGAGCAGCGCATCACCCGTTTCGTCTATGACAAGCTCGACCGGGTGGTGGAGCAGATCGGCGAGGCCGTGGACGTCCTGAACGCGGACCTCATCACCCTCTCCACGGTCGTTCCCAAGCAAAAGATCATCTACGACAAGCGCGGCAACATCATCGAAAGCGTCGATCCTGCCGGCGCGCGCACGCTGTATTATTTCGACGCCCTCGATCGCAAGATCGGCCAGATCGACGCCCTGGGCACGCTGACCGAGTGGACCTACGACGCGGCCAGCAACGCCGTGCAGGTCAAGATCTACGGCGAGGCCCTGACGCTGCCGACCCAGCCGGGCGGAGCCCGTCCCCCGCCGGTCAACCCCGCCTCCTATCGGGTGACCACCTACGAATACGACCGCAACAATCGGCTGGTCGCCACCAGCGTGGCGAACCTGCGCACCGGCTCGCAGCAGGGCGAGACGTTCGCCACCCAGATCACCACGATCACGGCGCGCACCCAGTACGACGCCATGGGCAACGTCGTGGCCCAGTTCGACGAGCGCGGCTGGTCGTTCAGCTACTACGACAAGGTCGGGCGCAAGATCGCGACGGTCGACAACGACACCTACCTGACCGTCTACGACAGCGATGCGGCCGGCAACGTCCTGCTGGAGACCCGCTTCGCGGCCAAACTGTCGATCCAGGCGGGCGTGGGCACGACCCTGGCCCAGCTCAAGGCCGGCGTCGCGGTCGGCGCCGACGATCGCCAGACGAGCTTCACCTACGATCGCAACGGCCGCCGCCTGACCCAGACCCGCCTCAACGTGGCCTACGGTCAGTCGGTCTTCAACGTGCAGAACGGCGCCATCGTCGGCGGGTCTCTCGCCGAAGGCGTCGCCGGGGCCACCATCACCTACGCCTACAACGGCCTGGGCCAGGTCACCGCCAAGATCCAGAGCGACCTGCAGCGGACCGACTACAGCTATGACCTCATGGGACGGCTGACCCAGACCCTCGGCCCAGCGACCACCGACTACGACGGCGCGGCGACCCGCCACCGGCTATCCAATCAGTACGACGGCCTCAACAACCTGGTGCGCACCAGCGAGGGACGGACCGAGGTCGACGCGACCCGGGATCGGATCACCAAGTACCACTATGGCAAGGGCGGCATGCTGGCCGCCACGACCGACGCCTCGGGCTTCATCCGCTATTTCGCCCAGGATATCGCCGGACGCACCGTCCGCGAAAACTACGTGCGCGCCAAGGCGGACGGGACCACTTCCATCGAAGGCACGCTCTATGACTATGACGCGCTGGGCCGGCTGAAGACCCAGTCCTCCGCTTCGTTCAACGGCAACGTGATCGTTCGCGGCGACAAGACCCACCTTCGCTACAACGCCTATGGCGAGGTCACCGGCAAGGGCCTGACCGCGGGAACCGCCTCGGCGACCTATCAGGAAACATATGAGTACGACGCCGGCGGCCGCCTGTGGCGGTCGCGGGGCGCCGACGGCGTGGTGCGGCTCTACATGTACGACGGGGCCGGCGGCGCGACGCTGACGATCGAGTCCTCCGGCGCCAAGAACCTCGCCGCCTACGCCAGCCTCGAAGCCGCCATCGCCGATATCGGCCAGAGCGCCTTCACGGGCATGAGCGCCTCGTCCGACGTCGTTGTGACGGTCACCGTGTTCGACCGGCGCGGCCAGATCGCGGCCACCCGCAGACCCTATCGCCAGACCAGCGGCTCGAGCCCGACCCAGCTTTCCGCCCTGATCGAACGGCGCGTCTACAACGCCTTCGGCGAGGTGGTGCAGGAAATCGACTCCCGCAACTACGCCACCGACTACACCTACAACACCCTGGGCAAGCTGACGAAGCGGGAGTCGCCCAGCATCTCCTGGACCAACGAGGCGGGCGTCACCGCCCAGGCCCGGCCGACGGAGCGCTACTGGTACGACCGGCTCGGCCGCCTGGTCGCGACCGAGGACGCCAACGGGAACCGCACCCTGCGCCAGCTGGCCCAGGGCAGCGGCTATGACGGCGTCGAGGCCTTGAGCGTCGTCGAGATGCACGCCGACGGCGGCCTCGTTCGCCGGAACTACGATGTGTTCGGCGACCTGCGCGTCGAGATCAACGCGCTGAACAAGACCATCGTGCGCGACTACGACAAGATGGGCCGCGTCTTCGCCATGGGGCTGCCCATGCGCGCCGATGGCGTGCAACTGACCGAATACTATTCCTATGACGGGCTGGGCCAGCGCCTGAAGCACTGGAACAGCCAGCTCGGCGCCGGCGTATCGGAGGTCACGACCTACGACCTGCAGGGCCGCGTCATCAGCCAGACCGACTTCGCCGGCCACGCCACGACCTACAGCTACGCTTTCGACGCCGGCCTCGCCAGCGCCGGCTACGTCGCCGGCGGCTGGGTCCAGACCACCACCACGGTCAGCGGCCGGACCAGCACCGACAGCATCGACGTCTTCGGGCGGCGGCTCTCGCACGTCGACCTGGGCGGCCGCTCTTCGGTCCAGACCTACGACCAGGCGGGTCGCTCGATCGAGCAGAAGACCTACAGCCCCCTCGGCAACGAACTGATCGAGACCAAGATCATCAGCTACCTGAACTCGGGGCTGGTGGGACAGATCCTGGAGGTGGTGCAGTCGGGCGACGACCTGATGACCGGCACGACCACCTATGCCTACGACCTGACCAGCAACCGCGTGGCCGAGGACTATTCGATCCGCCACCAGGGCGTGACCTACGTCCCCGCCGAGAGCACTCCGCCGCCCTGGCAGACCGAATACCAGGAGCCCGAGGAAAACCTGATCCCGGTCGAGTACAACACCCTGGTCGTCTATCGCTCGGCCCGCGCCACCTATGACGCCCTGGGCCGGATGATCTCGTACACCGACGGCGGCGAGAACGGGACCTGGCCGGTCAATGTCGCCTGGAAGTACGACAAGTCCGGCAACGTGCGGAACATCGTCGCCACCTACGGCGTCTCCGGCTCGGCCACCTATCTCGCCCAGGACCAGTGGTTCCGCTACGACTCCATGGACCGCGTGGTCACCGACAAGGGCGTGCTGCAGACCGTCAACGGAGTCAGCAGCATCGTCCGCGGCATGCAGGGCACGGATGTGCTCTACGACGCCGCCGGCCAGCGGGTGGAAGCGACCCGTACGACCACCCAGACGATCCCGGACGCCAGCGCGCCGGGCAATACGCGCACCTACGTAATCTACAACGTCGAGAACTACACCTATACGGCCGACGGCTACCTGCTCTCGGCGATGTCCGGGAAGGAAGTGGTCGGCGACATCGGCGAGACCGAGCCCGACCAGACGGTGATGACGTGGGAAGACACCCGCGACGCCATGGGCCGGCTGACCAAGCACATCGAATACACCAACTACTTCAAGACCTACGAACAGACGCTGACCTACGATCTGGCCTCGAACGTCGTCGGGGAGGCCACCTGGCGCCAGGTGACCAGCGGCAGTCAGACCACGACCACCTCGGCCGAGAGCGTCAACAGCTATGTGGACGCATGGGGCGTCTACCAGGGCGTCGTCATCTCCACCACGACGACCGCGGCCGGCGTCACCTCCCGCACCACCACCTCGTACGACTGGTGGGACACCGCGCGGCAGAGCCAAATCTACTACCAGGCCAATATCAACAACGCCGCTAGCAACCACTCCTTCTTCGTCTACGACCCCGCCGGGAAGCTGCAGTCGGTCACCATCAACGACGGCCGGACGCGCACGGTGAGCTACGTGATGGACGCCGGGGGCATGGTTCTGTCGCGCCGCGAGGCCGACGGCAACAGCGCCCTGGCCGATCCCTATACCTACAGCTACTTCATGGAGGACCACCGGATCGGGGAGTACGGCAACGACGGCGCCTCCGATCTCAACTGGGCCGAGACCGTGGCCCTGCGCGCCTCGGCCAAGACCTCGCCGTTCCGCACCGGCGCGGCGGTGAAGTCCGGCGACTTCTCGCAGAACTACGTCCCGATCAATCCCGACACCAACAACGGCGGCCGGGCAGACACCAGCGTCACCGTGCGCGCGGGCGACACCCTGGCCTCGATCGCCGAAAGCCTGTGGGGCGACGCTTCGCTGTGGTGGAAGCTGGCCGAGGCCAACGGGTTGTCGGTCAACGACAGCGTGGCGGCAGGCCAGACCCTGGTGGTCCCGGCCAACATTCTCAACGCCAAGCACAACGCCGACACCTTCCGGGTCTACGACCCCAACAAGGCGATCGGCGACACCAGCCCGACGGCGCTCGCCCAGGTCAAGCCGCAGGGCAAGGTCAAGGGCTGCGGCGGGGTCGGCGCGATCATCATGGTGGTCATCGCCGTGGCGGTCACCGCGATTGTCGCCCCGTATGCAATAGCCGCAGTCGCGAATGTAACGGCGGCCGCAGGCAGCGCGACAGTTACGGCCGCAGCCACCATCGCCGGCAGCGCCATCGCCGCCGCGGCGGGCAGCATCGCCAGCCAGGCCTTCGGTGTGGCCACCGGCATCCAGGACAAGTTCAACTGGAAGGGCGTGGCGCTCGCCGCGATCAGCGGCGCGGTCGGCGGCGGCTTCAAGGCCTTCAACCTGTTCGACGGCATTTCCAGCCCGCTGTTGCAGGGCGCGGCGCGAGGCGCGGCGGCCAACGTCATCACCCAGGGCGTCGCGACCGCCACCGGCCTGCAGAGCCGCTTCGACTGGACCGGCGTCGCCGTCGGCGCCGTGGTCGGCGCCGTGGTCGGCGGCGTGTCGGCCAGCCTCAGCAACGCCTCCTGGATGCCGCAAGGCAAGGCCTGGACGTCCGACGGCCTGCTCAACAGCGCCATATCCGGCGCCGCCGGCGCCGTAGCCGGAGCCGCCACCCGCTCGCTGATCGACGGCACCGACTTCGGCGACAACGTCATCGCCGCCTTGCCCGACGTGATCGGCAGCACCATCGGAAACGCTGTCGGCGCCAAACTCTCATCACAACTGTCGACACAACGGTCCAGCCAAGCGTCCAACAGCGATGTCGGCGAACTGCGGTTGAAGAAGGACGGGCTGATCGGCAGCGTTGGCGACTTCCTCGGCTTCGACGGACGGTTCGGCTATCAGGGGGAAAACGGTCGCCAGCTTTCGCTTGGCGGCTTGAAGCAAGCCTTCGCGCCTGTCGACAATGGCTTGACGGGAGTGCGGGTTCGCTCGCCTGGAAAAGTATCGTCATCCCTGCTCCCGCTAATTCCTGGCGGAAGCACGCCTGCGAGCGGGTGGGTGAGGCAGGCGCCCACTTGGAATGATCACGATGTCGACCAAACCCGGTTCTTGCTAACCGAAGACACCGTGCTTGTTTCTGACGAGAATGGCGGAGAATTCTACAAGCGCGCGGGGGCTTCCGGCCGAAATGGTGTTTGGCAGGAAGGGGACCTCTACAAGAGTCCCGTTCTTGGAGGATTTAGTAGTCTCTCCTGGCTCGATGCGAGAGACTTGAACACCGAGCCGACTCTCAGCGCGCCCTACACCCCTAATGTACTTGAAAGGGCGGACGCGTTTGTTCGCAGCGCGGCCAATACGGTCACCTTCGGGCTTGTGAACAAGGGCATAGCCTTGTTCACAGCGCGGGATGAGGCATCGTTTAGTCGCCAGTTGCAGTGGGAGCAGCGAAAGGATGGCGTAAGAGCCTCTCAGTCACCGGTAGAGACGGTCGCTGGGGGTATCGTGGGGACCGCCGCGCAAACTGTTTTGCTTCCTGGCGGAAAGGCCGCCTCCAGCGGCTTGACGACTCGGCCTCTCGTGTTGGGTGGTGAGTTTGCTCCCGAGGCAGCACCGGTGTTTAAGACCTTCTACAGAGGGGATTCGTTTGCGCGCACCGAGTTCCTGTCGAACATGGCGGAGGTCAGCGGTCTGCCGTCAGCGACAGCGCGTCTTGATGCTGCAGCATCTACCGGTGGGTTGACGGACATCTATGCTATGCATGGCATCCACAGCATGGACTCGCCGCTGATTAGCGTGACCGATGATATCAGGGTTGCAGAATATTTCGCACGTGGTCCAGGCCAGGATCAGCTTGGGTATGTCACAACCTTCAGAGTTCCGGTGGCGGATGCGGAAAGGCTGGCGATAAGGAATTTTGATAATCCGATGTCATTCTTCGAGCCAAACCCAAGCATTGGCCTGCCTGAACGGGAGTATTTGTTCAGTGGTAAGGTTGACGCTCAATATGTTGCCGGGCAGGTGAAGGTTAAGCCGCGATGATTCCCGAAAAGGTTTTGTGGAATCCAGAAAGTGCAATCTCTTTGGAAGAGCTTGAGATTGTCATCGGTAAGCTTACGGATGGTAGGGGTGGTGTAAGCATTCTAAAGAATGGGACCTTGCTTTTTGTCAAGAAGAACGATGATGATGAGGAGTTTGCGCGCGATTTGATCCAAGAATTCGACCGTTTATACAACTTTAAGGTCGTTCCTGTGGATGTGGGCGGGTATTTGGTCGGCTTCCATGATGCGGTCGCAGTATACGTGTCGGAAGGCGAGTTTCAGGCGCGTAGAAGCGAGATAATTTCTCGATTAAGCGAGCTTTGCTTTCCGGGGGAAAAGATTACCGTGCCCAGTAACGCTCCGCAGGATCATGGCCTTATCGGTGTCTACGCGCGCGGTAAGCTTCGCCGAGATGCAAAGGAATTTCATTTCTATAAAAGAGTTTAGTGCGCTTTGCGGTTTCTAAATCCCCTGGTTATCGTAAGGTGATCCCGGTATGTTTCCATAGTTGCGGCGAATTTTGTAAACTTTATGCGATTTCGCTGAACGCATCTTGGAAATATATCGAGGATAAGCGTTGCATCCATCTTTCGCGTCGGAGATCGACGACCATTCTCTGCTTGAGCGTGTGCTCGACTTCTACACCGACGCTCTCAAGCAGGCGCCGGAAGGGATCGAGTTCCTTCAGGCCAAGGGTCTGGTCCACGGCGAACTGATCGACTGCTTCCGCCTCGGCTACGCCAACCGCACGCTCGGCCTGCGACTGCCCGAGAAGAACCGCAAGGCTGGCGCGGCGATCCGGGGCCAATTGGAGCGGATCGGCCTCTACCGCTCATCCGGCCACGAGCACTTCAACGGTTCGCTCATCGTCCCGATCTTCGGCGAGAACGGTGAAGTCGTGCAGGTGCATGGCCGGAAGATCAGGGACGATCTGCGACCGGGCACGCCCACCGACCTCTACCTGCCCGGCCCGATGCGCGGCGTCTGGAACCGAGAAGCCCTGGCCGGTGGCCAGGGCGAGGTTGTTTTGGCTGGGTCGTTGCTCGACGCGATGACGTTCTGGTGCGCGGGCTTTCGCAATGTCACGGCCGCCTTTGGTCCTGACGGTCTGACGGGCGACATCGTGGCGGCCTTCCACGCGGCCCGCATCAAGCGCGTGCTGATCGCCTTCGCCCGCGACGACGAGGGCCAGTCGTCGGCGGATGCTGTCGCCGAGCGGCTGATGGCCGAGGGCTTCGCCATCTACCGGATCGAGTTCCCGAAGGGCATGGGCGCCAACACCTACGCCCTGAAGGTTGGCCCGGCCGCCGAAATCCTCGGCAGACTGATCCGGAAGGCGACGTGGCTGGGGCAGGGACGGGCGGCGGCGGCGACCACGGCCGGGTCAGATGACGATGTCGGCAGCCCGCTGGAAGACCGTGCTGAACCGTTAGGTCAACCGTCATCCATCCAGCCACCGATCGACGACCCAGTGCTCTCCCAGGCCGAGCACGAGATCGTCATGCTGTTTGGCGATCGCCGCTATCGCATCCGCGGCTGGAAGAAGCCGTTGAACCCGGAGTCGCTGAAGATCAATCTGCTGGTCCAGCGCGGCGAGCGGTTCCACGTGGACACCCTCGACCTGTACCGCGCGAAGGCGCGCGCCAGCTTCGTCAAGCAGGCAGGCAGGCAGGCATCGAGATCGGCGAGGCCGAAGAGCCGATCAAGCACGACCTCGCCAGGGTGCTGCTGAAGGTCGAAGCCCTAAAGGACAGCGAGATCGTGCAGGCCTTGCAGAAGGTCGAGAGAGCGATCCTGTCGGAAGGCGACCGGGATGAGGCCCTCGCGCTGTTAAAGGCGCCGGACCTCGTCGATCGCATATCTTCGGACTTCCTGAGCCAAAGTAAGAGCGAGAAATTATGGGCATTCAAGTGAATATCGGCGACGTATTCCTCGTTCCTCTGGACGGTAAGAGCTGGGCGCTCGGCCAGCTTGTCAGCGCATGGAACGAGGAATTGTACGTGGCGATATTTGGCCAGAAGTTCGAAACGCGGCAAGTGGACCCTCGCAGCGTCATTGGCCTAGAGCCAGCTCTTCTGGCTTTGACCCTGGACGCCAAGCTATTCCACGGGGAATGGCCGATTATTGGGAACGTGCAGGAAAACCTTTCGGGCCTGCCGCAACCGGCCTTCAAGGTGCGGCAATCAGGCATCGTACATATCGAAGCCCGGGATCGCTCGATGAGCCGGCCGGCATCCCCGTCTGAAGCCGAGATGCTGAGATACCGCAGCGTGTCGTCGCCGGCAGCGATTGAGGAGGCTGTGCAGGGGCATTTTGGTGTGTGCGAGTGGAATCCTCACTTCGACAAAATCCGTGCGGACTACGCCTATGGATCCTCCCGCCTGCTGTGATTGGGCGGCGAGTGCGAATGCAGGATAAAGGGTCGCGAAGGTTTCGCCGGTCGCGGAACAGTCGAGTGGCCGGAAGCCGGCGTGACGATCAAAATTTCCAGGGACGCCCGGCGCTTTCGCCCCCCCCTAAGGCTGGAGCATGATACGGCCCCCGCGCCATACGCCGTCGGCGTCTCGTCGGGTGACCGCCGTCGCCTGCATTCCGGGCTGAGCAAACAGGCGGTCGTGGACCTCGTAGGCGATCGGCTGGATCGCCGCCGGAACCTCGATGCGGCGGGCGCCGCCAGGATAACCGACCTCCAACTCCAGCCCGGCCTCGGTCTTGCGGACAAGGGTCACCGTTCCGTGGGTGATCGACGTCGCCGGCTGCGGCATGGCGTGCGTGCCCAGTTCGGGGCGATAGCCGGGTTCGAACAGGCGCAGCTCCGTCGCCCGGCCCGCGTCGGGTCCGAGGTCGGTGTTGATGGTGGCGACGAAATCGCCGGCCTTGATCGTGTCCGGAGCGACCTTGCGCGCGGTGACCACCGTCCACCCCGGGGTCATCGCCACGACGACGTCCTTGCCTTCCTTGTCCCGCAGGGTGACGTCGGCGTCCGAATAGCTCACCAGGGCGCCGGCGCGGCCGATCGGATGCTCGACGGGCTGCGCCTGCCCCGCCGTCGAGACCAGCAGGGAAACCACGACCAGCGGACCGGCCAGCGAGAACCCGTTCAACATGAAAATCTCCGTATGATGGACGTGCGTGTCAGTCCGCCGGACACCCGCGCATCAGGCGCTGGATATTGCCGTGGGCCACGGCGGCTTCGACCTCCGGGGCGAGCGGCGCCAAGGCCGTGCGGCCGGCGGCCAGCAGTTCGGACATACGGCCGTGGCGCTGGGTTTCGGTGATGTCCATGGCGAACAGGAAGCGGCCGGGAAAGCGCTCGATCACGGCCCGCCACGCGGGCTTGAGCGCGCCTTCCGGCGTCAGGATCGAGAGCGCCAGATTGGGATTGTCGGCGCGCGCCGGATCGAGCCGGATCGACAGGTCAGCGTAGAGATTGGGGTGCGCCGCCATCAGCCGTCCGATCAACGCGGCGTCGGCGCCCCATCCGGCGTGGGCGAGGATCAGCGGCATGCCGGGATAGGCCGCGGCCATGGTCTCGACGGCGGCGATGGTCTCGGCCGTCTCCAGACTGACATGCGCCGACACCGGAACGCCTCGCGCGGCGGCCAGGGCGTAGATCGCCCGCCGCTCCGGCGCGGTGAGCGAGGCCGCATCGCTGGGATAGGGGTTGGGCGCGAACCGCGTCGGCAACTCGCCGAACCCGCAGATCGTCCCCTGCCCTTGCAACCGCCCAAGGACCGCCGCCGTGTCGGGACCAAGGCGCAGGCCTGCGGCCTCGGCGGTGCGCGCCACGCTGGCCGACGGGATCACATAGCCGCGATTGCGGGCCGCGACGCGCTGCAGCGCCTCGATGTCGGGATACATGATCACCACGCCCGCCAGACCGGCCTTTCGGAACAGCGCGATCTCCTCGTCCGGCGAAATCACCGTCAGCAGGTGCGAATGAGCGTCGATATAGGGGATCTGGTCCCGTGGCGCGGCGACGGCTCCGCTCGCTACGAGAAGCATCGCCGCCGACAGAGCCCGCGCGGCCAGGCGCATGGTCGTGCTCACCACGCGTCCTGGGTCGCGTAGAAGCGCCGCCAGAAATCGAGTTTCTCCGGGCTCGCCGCGACGGGCGTCGCGCCCCACTGGTCGCCGAGCATCATCACCGAGCGGGCCTTGACGTCGAACGGCGCCCAGGTCGGAAGCCCCTCCCCGTTCGGATCACCGGTCTTGATGATGTTGGCCCAATAGGACGACATCCGCTCGGCGATGGCCCGGTCCTCGGCCGTCCAGGGACGGTCGTTGGCGTCGAGATTGCCGAAGGCGTAGGTGATCTCGGATCCGTGATAGGCGCCGCGCAGGTCGTGGCCGGCGCCGGGCGGCGCGTGGGTCCACCAGTAGGTGAAGATCGGCCGCGAGGTCCCCTTGGCGCGCTCGGCCGCCCAGAGATAGGTGGAGACCCGGTTGTTGTCGTAGGCGGCGGCGTTGCTGGCCAGGGCCGCCTCGTCGTCGGTGGTCGCCGGGTAGAGCCGAAGGAACGCATCGGCCATCGCCCCGTACTTGGCGCGCGCGGCCTGGACATAGGCCGCCAGGGTGACGCTGACCTGCGGCGCCCCGGCCCTGGGCGGCCCCGACCGGGCGCGCAGGGCCGCAAAGGCGGTGACCGGGACAGCGCCGGTCTCGTCGCGATTGTTGCCGGTCACCACGACCACGTCGTTGAACGCGGCCTTGGCCAGAGCGGCCTCGTAGGTGGACGGGATCACCCAGCCGTCGAGCACCGGCCGGAACAGCGGCGGCTTGCCTGTCGAGCCGGTCTCGACCGCGGCTTCGACCGCGTCGCTGCCCTCGATCAGCTCGCGCCAGGGCATGGCCCGAAGGGCCTCGACGGTGGTCGCGCCATGGGCCTGGGCGTAGGCCTGCCCCGCCTGCTCGGCCGCTGGGCGGGTGCGGTAGGACACCGACAGGAAACGCAGATCGGGGTCGCGGGGATAGCGCGAATGGCTCTGGGCGATGGCGCGCTTGAAGAGCCCCTTGGCCAGGGGCGACATGCTGAGGAAGCCGACCGAACCGGCGCCCGCCGACTGGCCGGCGATGGTCACCTGGTCGGGATCGCCGCCGAAGGCCGCGATATTGCGCCTGACCCACTTGAGCAGGGCGATGTCGTCGAGCAGGCCGTAGTTGCCCGAGACGCCATGCTCGGCCTCGGCGCTGAGCGCGGGCGTGGCCAGGAAGCCCAGCGCGCCCAGCCGGTAGTTGAAGGTGACGACGACGACGCCCTTGCGGGCCAGACCCTCGCCGTCGAACTCGGGGCTGGCGCCCGTGCCCGTGAGGAAGCCCCCGCCGTAGATCCACACCAGCACCGGCCGCTTCTCGCCGGCCGCTGCGGCGGTCCAGACATTGGCGGTCAGGCAGTCCTCGTCCATCGGGCCGGCCGGCGGCGGCCCGCCGCCTTGCGGCTGAGGACAGAGCGCGCCGAAGCGGTCGGCCTGGCGAACGCCCTCCCAGGCCACCGGCGCGGCCGGCGGACGAAAGCGCAGCGGCCCCACGGGCGCGGCGGCATAGGGCACGCCCTTGTAGACGGTGATCGCCGGATCCCGCCCAGGGACGCCGGCCAGCAGGCCAGCCTCGATCCGTAGGGACGAGCGCGCGGTCTCCTCACCGGCCCCAGGCGGGCGGGCCGACATCGCGGTCAGGGTTCCGCTGGCCAGCACGTGGCCTCGCATGGCGTCGGTCAGCGCCTCGAAGCTCAGGTTCGGATCGGCCGGCAGGATCCGATCCAGGGCGAACACCTGGAAGGGATAGGCGACCTTGGCCGCGCCGTGGGTGTGGGGACCGACATAGGGCTGGTTCGCGCCATGGACGTTGACGCCGTAGATCGCGCCCGACGGCGGATCCGTCAGGCCGGGGGCCAGGCGCGTCGTACCGGCGGGGATGTTGAACAAGGTCAGATGGATGGAGGTGGCCTTGCCGCCCTGCCCTTGCAGGACCACGACATAGGACCGCGTTCCGGCCGGCCCCGCCGACCAGGCCAGTCCCGGAAAGCGGTTGGCGCCGTACTGGGTGTTGTCGATCGGCAGGTCGCCGCCATCGGCGAAGGCCGGCGAAGAAACGATCAGGCGCGCGCCCGTCGGCGTTGGGACAGCCGCCGTCAGCAGGGTCGGCGCGTGACCGATCGAGGGCGCGAGCGCTGTCTGCGCCCCGGCCGCGACCGGGGCCAGAAGCAGGAGGGCCATCAAAGCCGCGACGCCGCGAAAGCCGTGCATCATGTCGTTCTCACACTATTCGGCCGTCCCCGAGAGAAGCGAGGCCGAAAAGAACCGAGGCGGCGACGTGGAGAAGAAGGCCGCCGCCTCGGCGCAGGATCCCTGGGGATGAAGGAACACCCAGGGGGGGACGCTAGAACTTCATCCGCGCGCCAACCGTGACGTAGCGGCCGGTCGGATCATCGCCGATGGCGAAGCCGCCGAACTGTCCCGGGATGGTGGCCGCGCCGAAGAAGGCGGTGGCCGGCGGGGTGGCGTTGAACAGGTTCTGGACGTTGAGGAAGTATTCGGCGTCGCCGAACGCGTCCTTGGGTCGGAACAGCAGATTGACGTTGGTGGTGGCGAAGGCGTCGACGTGGTTGTCGGTCCAGACCTGGGTGGGATCGGCGCTGTGCTTCAGCTCGCTGCGCCAACGCTCCATGACGTCGATGGTCAGGGTGTCGGTGATGGCGTAGCGCAGGAAGCCGGTCAGGCGCAGCTTGGGGCTGGCCTGCAGGCCGTTGGTGCCGAAGGCGCTGCCGGCGGCGTCGATCGTCACCAGGGCCGGCGTGCGGTAGTAGATGTGCGGCTGGTAGCTGGCCAGGCCCCGCAGCGACAGCGAGCGACCGAAGAGTTCGGTCCCGTAGTTGGCCTCGAAGTCGACGCCCTTGCTCTCAATCTCGGCGATGTTGATCACCGTCGAGATCCACTGGGTGACCAGGTTGGCCGCCGTGGTGTTGGTGTAGCCCAGCGGGCGGACCTGCAGGGCGCAGTAGGGCGAGGAGCCGCCGCTGTCGTAGCAGGCCTTCTGGATGGTCGGGTTGAAGCCCTGGATGTTGGTGATCGCGTCGCTGATGCGGATCCAGTAGGCGTCCAGCGCGAAGCTGAGGCGCGGCAGGGCCTGCCAGACGACGCCGACCGTGCTGGTGTGGCCGATCTCGGCCTTCAGGTCGGGATTGCCGGCCGAGAGACCCGGCACCGGCGAGGTGCCGGCGGTCAGGCCCGGGGTCAGGCCGGTCAGTTCGTCCTTGTTGGTCAGGACGTTGACCGAGGCCGGGGCGTAGAGGTCGTCGAGGGTCGGCGCGCGGATGTCGCGCGAACGCGTGGCCCGCACCCGCAGGTCGTCGGTCAGGTGCCAGTCCAGACCCAGCTTCCAGGTCCAGTAGTTCCCGCTGCTGGCGTAGCTGGTGAAGCGGGCTGCGCCGTTGAGGTTCAGCGACTTGGCCAGGACGAAGCCGTCGAGCAGCGGCACGTCGATCTCGGCGGCGGCCTCCTTGACCTCGTCGCTGACCGGCGAGCGGGCGGCGAAGGTGTTCTGGTAGAGCACCGTCGAGCTCGTGCAGTTGTAGCGTAGGCCCGCGCAGTTGGCCCGGTCGGTGGGCAGGGCGTCGCTGGACGACTGGTATTCCAGCCGTCGCCACTCGGCCGACAGGGCCATGTTCACCGGCCCCGCCCAGGTCGAGAACGGCGCGCCGCCGATCTCGGCCGAGAAGGCGTCCAGGCCCGTGTCGGCGACCATGTGCGTGCTGCCCATGATGTAGTCCATCGCCGCCTGGCTGGCCGAGGTGGGGCCAAAGACGTTCAGCGGCGCGCAGTTGGCGTAGGCGCTGTTGGTCAGCGAGGCGTAGCAGACCGGCTGGCCGGTCGTGGGGCTGATGACCGCATCGAGCGCGGCGGCCAGGCGCTGGTTGTTGGGGTTGTTGTTGAGCGTCGTCTTCAGGCGCGCGCCGCCGTGGGTGTAGTTCAGGCCCCAGCTGTAGTCGCCGAGCTTGCCGTCCAGCCCGATGTTGACCGTCGTCTGGCGCTCCTCGGCGACCGGGTTCAGCCGCGGCGCCTGGGCGAACATGCGGTTGAAGGTGAAGGTCGACTGGCCGGCGGTCGCCAGTTGGGTCTGGTAGGCCGAGGCCAGGAAGGCGTTCGTGCTGCTCATGGTGACGTTGCTGAGCAGCGGCGGGGTCAGATATTGTTCGTTGCGCTTGTCGTTGAAGCTGACGGCCGCATAGGCGTGCACGTCGTCGGTCAGGTCGTAGTCGAAGCGGGCATAGGCCTGGTGGCTGCGCAGCGGCGCCTTCAGCGACGAGTCGTAATAGCCCCCTGCTCCGCCGATCTGGCAGCAGCTGGACCCCGTGATCGCGGTTCCGTTGACGAACGGGCTGAGCACCCCGTCGGCGGCGAAATACTGGTTGGCCAGGACGCCGTTGGTGATCTTGCCGCCGAACGGGAAGTTCAGCAGGCGCACGTCGCTGTAAAGCTGGTAGGGCGCGGCCGTCGTGCCGGCGCCGCTGATGCTCTGCTGGCGGAACCAGGGACGGTCCGAGCGTCGCAGCACGCCCTCGTCGTTGCGGTACTCGTAGCTGGCTTCGAAATGGCCGCGGTCGTCGAGGATCTTGCGGCCGTAGGCGACGCCGAAGCTCTGCTGCTCGTCGTCGCCGTATTTGGAGACGCCCGCCTGGGCGGCCAGCTTCAGGCCGTTGAACTTGGTGTCGGTGACGAAGTTGACGACGCCGGTCACCGCGTCCGAGCCATAGACGGCCGAGACGCCGCCGGTGACCGTGTCGACCCGCTGCAGCAGCATCTGAGGGATCATGTCGACGTCAACGATGCCGTTGACCGAGGTCGGCGGCACGCGGTGGCCGTCGAGCAGGATCAGATTGCGCACCGAACCGAGGTTGCGAAGGTTCAGCTGGTTGGCGGCCGCGTTGCCGCCCGCCCCGCCGCCGACGCCGGCGTTGGGGTTGCCGTACTGGTTGCGCGGGCTGGAGAAGACCGGCAGCTGGTTCAGGCCGTCGGCGATCGTGGTCGGCTGGACGCGCTGGATGTCCTCGGCCGGAACGACGGTGATCGGGGTCGGGCTGTTGTTGCCGTTGCGGATCACGCGCGAACCGGTGACCACCACCTCGGTGACGGCCGAAGCCTCTTCAATCGTGGATCCGGCGGCCTGGGCGGACTCGGCCGCCCGGTCGGCCTGGGGGCCAGCGGCGCTCCCGGCCTCGCGCAGGATGATCGTCGAGCCGTTGTCGCTGGCGATCTCCAGGTTGGCGCCGGCCAGCAGGGCCTTGAGGGCGGCGCGGGCGTCCTGGCGGCCCTTCACGGCCGGGGTTGAGATCCCCTTCAGGCGGCCGGCCGGCGCGACGATCTGAAGACCGGCCTGGCGGGCGAAGATGGGAATGGCGTTGGCCGCGGGACCGGCCGGAACGTCGAAGGTGCGGTCCTGAGCCATGGCGCTGGTCGCGCAAAGCAGAACCGCCAAGGACGCGCCGCAGAACATGCGTGAAGTGGTGGTCATCGTTTCCCCCTGCGTGGGCTGTCGCCCGTTGTTTTGGGAAAAGATGCGCCGAGAGAGGATTTCCCCCTCCCCTGCCGCAATATTTTTTCAAGCCCGCAATACTAACGGAGGATGTGGACGCCGTCCGCCGTGCTGACCGTGCGCGCGCCGAGCGACACCGCGACATCGCGGGCGAAGCCGCCCGGGTCGCTTGAAGCATAGAGGCCGGTCAGGGTTTCGGCCGCCAGGGCCGGATCATCGACGATGATCCGCGTCGAGGAATAGCGCGCGAACTCGCTGGCCGCCTGGGCCAGGGTCTCGCCGTTGAAGGACAGCAGGCCGTCCTGCCAGCTGAGACGGCGGGAGACCTCGTCGGCGTCGAGCCTGACGGGGTGCGGCGCCTCGCGACCGCCAAGATCGCCGCTGGGCACGACGGCGGCCGTGTTGGCGGCGACCAGGCGCGGCGCGGGCGCGCCCTTGCAGGTCATCTCGACATGTCCGCCCTGGACAAGGACGCGGACGGGCCCCTGCTCGTCCTTGCGCACCACGAAGCTGCCCGACTGCCCGGCGAGGCTCACCTCGCCGGCCCGGACCAGGAAAGGCCGCTGCGGGTCCGGCGCGACATTGAACAGGGCCTCGCCCGACAGCAGCTGAACGTCGCGGCTCCTGGAGGTGTAGCGCACCTTGACCAGCGAGGCGGTGTTGAGGGTCACGTTCGAGCCGTCGGGAAGCGGCACGCGCCGCACCTCGCCCTTGGACGACTTCAGGACCAGTGGCGCGCTCCAGGACCGCGCCCCGACCAGGACGACGCCGGCGAACCCGGCCGCCAGCCCGCCGCCGATCAGGCGCCGACGCAACATGGCCGAGCCGCGCAGGCTGTAGGCGGCCTCGAGCGTGGGATAGGCGGAGTCCAGACGGGCCATGACGGCGTTGGCGCGCGCGAAGGCGCCCTGGCGGCGGACATCACCGTCCAGCCAGGCGTCGAGCGCCCCGCGCTCGTCGTCGGTCAAAGGGCCACGATCGAGGCGCGCCACCCAGGCGGCGGCGGCCTCGTCGATTTCCTGGCTAGTGTCTCGTCTGGTCACGCCTGAACCGGGAGCGGATGGTCTCCATGATAGATGCGCGAGAACCGATTTTCCCGCCACGGCTGTAAAGATTTATCAGCAGGGCGGCCGCACGGGCCACGTGCTTCTCCACCGCCTTCTCCGTTAGCCCTAGCCGCGCGGCGACTTCCTTCTGCGACAGCCCCTCGACCTTGCGCATGCGGAAGGCCTCGCGGCGCTTGCTCGGAAAGGTCTCCAGCGCCTCGTTGATCAGGCGCAACTCTTCCCGGCCGGCGACCTGGCGCTCGGGCGAGAGTTCGTCGGTAAGGCTTGGAATATCCAGGCTTTCCATCGCGCCGATGGGAATGACCTTGGCCCGCCTGGCCTGGCGCAGGATCAGCGACTGGGCGGTCTGGAAGAAATAGGCCTTCGGGTGATCGATGTGTGCCACCGACTTGAGCCCGGAGATCTTGGCGTAGCTCTCCTGGATCAGATCGTCGATGTCGGCCGGCGGCTGGCGACGCTTGAGCAACCATCGGCGCAGCGCCGGCTCGTGAGGCAGGATGTTGCGCGACAGCCAGAGCGCGCGCTCCGGGTCGAAATAGGCGCGGGCTTCGGGCGCCAGGTCTTCTGCGGGCCTCTTCACGGGCGCCGTCCTCCCAAGTCGTTGGGGCCGACGCCGAAACGGCGGCCCGACGACGCGGCGCGAGGCCGCATCGTGACCGCCAGCATGACCAAAGCCAGGCCGCGGCGATCATTCAATCGACGACGGCGTGCATTGATTCCGGCGCGGTCGCGAAGCGGCTTCCAGACGTCAGGCGCGCGGCCGAAGGGGCGGAAAGGTCATGCGGCTCAGGACCTTGTCGCGATCGACGAAATGGTGCTTGAGCGCCGCGCCGATGTGCAGCACCAGCAGCGCGGCCATGGTGAAGCCGAGCACCTTGTGGCCGGCCATCGCCGCCCCGGCGAAGGCCTTGCCCTGCATGACCGGCAGGAACGGCGCCTCCCAGCCCAGGACATTGATCGCATGGCGCTTGGGCGCGGCCGAGCTGACCCACCAGCCCAGGAACGGGATCAGCACCATCATGAAGTAGAAGGCCGTGTGCACGATCCCGGCGACGGGACGCTCCCAGGCCGCCTTGCCCGCGAGCATCGGCGGCGGCGGACGATAGAGCCGCCAGGCCAGCCGGCCCAGGCTGAGCAGCAGCACGCTGAAGCCTATCGACTTGTGCAGATTGAGCACGACGCGGTGCGCGCCGCCCTCGGAATTGGCCGAAAAGACCGCCAGGATCAGATTGACCAGGATGAGCGCGGCCATCACCCAATGCAGAAACACGGCCACCCGCGAATAGCGCTCGAAGGAAACTTGCTCGTTCACGCCCTGATCTCCCGAAGCATGATCTTTTCAGGACGGTAACACGAGGAGCAGGCGATGATTTATGGCGCGCGCAAAACCTATCACCAGGTTCGCATTTCTATTTGCCGATAGCGCACCCTGTACTTTCGAACAAAGAAAACCCGGCGCATAGCGCCGGGCAAAGTCGGGAGGTAGGACGTCGGCGGCTCGACCGCCTCTAGGTTTTCCTCTGCCTGAACAACCAGTCGCGAGCCGCCTGGATGTGGAAGAACTTGCGCGCCGACGCCATGTGGTCGACGCCCTCGAACGTCAGGAAGGTGATGTTGCCGCCCTTGCCCAGATAACCGTCGATCTGGGAGGTCAGCGCCTGCTGCTTCTCGACCGGGAAGATCAGGGCGGGGTCCAGGCGTTCGGCCGGCCGAGTCACCTTGCCGCCCGCGTGCTCCCAGATCGGAACGCACTGCTCGTTCCAGGGCGTGGCCTTGCTGTCCTCCGTGCCCGTGATGATCAGCAGCTTCTGCTTGGCCAAGGTCGCGACGTCGGCGGGCCGCTGCTGGCCGGCGATGATCAGGCCCGCCGCGAAGGTCTGGGGGTGCTTGGCCATCAGCCACAGGGAGGTCATGGCCCCCATGGACCAGCCGGTGCAGTAGACCCGCTTGGGATCGATCTTCAGCACCTTGTCCCTGCGGTCGTCGAGGTTGGGATTGCCGAAGTTCCAGGTGTTGCTCAACAGCGACTGCACCAGCCTGTAGGTGTTCTCGACGTCGGCGGTATGCTCCCAATAGTCGTTCATCGTCGTGCGCTCGTAGCGCGGCGTGATGACCACGCACTCGTTCCGCGCCTGCTCCTCGGGCAGGCTCCAGATGCTGGCGATGCACTGTTCGGTCAGGGTCTGGGCGCAGGTTCCGTCATAGCTGGTTCCCGAGTGGGTGACGGCCAGGACCAGCGGATAGGCCTTGTTCTCGCCGCCCTTCTCCAGGAACGACTTGGGCAGGTAGATGCTGTATTCCAGCCAGGCCGAGCGCGTGTCGTCCCACCACCAGTGGTTCTGCTCCCAGGCGTCGACGCCGCGAATGACGACGCTGTTGCCGCGGGACCCGGCATTGCTCCAGGCGGTCTCGCTGGCGGGATAGACGGCGCCGGCCGCTGTCCTGACATCCTTGTCCTGCGTCAGGGCCACCTTGTCGCTGTCGCCCGTCGGGAGGCTGAGGTCGGGGTCACGCGCGAACTCCACGATGACATAGGGACCGGCCACGCTGGCGCGATCGGAACGCAGGGCCGGCGCGGCGTTGGTGTAGACGGCCACGGGGCTTCGCGCCGCGGCCTGCGCCGTCGTGGCGTTCTTGTCGACCGACTGGGGCATGCCCGCGAAGAAGCCCTTGGCCGCCGGAAAGACCGCCGCGCCGTAGGTGTCCAGGGCCAGGCTCGCGGGGTCGATCGCCACGTCATACTCGACCGCGATCCCGTAGACCTTCTGACCACCGCCGGTGACCTCGCAGAGCGCCTGAATGGCCTGCAGGCCTGGGCCGGCGCTCTTGCGCTTGCCAGGACCGCTCGCCGCCGAGGTCGCCGCCGTGAAACCGTCGGCCTGGGCACGGCTTTTGCGCACGCCCAGCCCGCCAGCCGACACCAGGGCCGCGCCCATCGATACCAAATTGCGCCGCGACAGGCCTTTCATGCGTCCCATTCCTCAAACCCTTCTCATTCTCGATCCTCGCGCCGTCCGGCGGGAGAACGCTGGTGGGCTCCCGGACCAACGGGAGGTCCCGTGATCACTTGCTGGACTGGCCCGCGCCGAGCTGCCGCAACCGGCCGACGACCTCGGCCGCGAGCGTTTCGGCCGAGCCGCGCGCGAAGGACGAATTCATGGCCTCGTAGGTGATTTTGTCATAGGCGGCCGCGTCGGGCATGTATTTGGCCGCGCCATTGACCATGGTCGTCACCAGCGTGTCGGCGAACGGCGACTGGGACCGGATCTGCCGCCCCGTCTCGCTGGAAAGCTCGACCTGGACCCCGGCGATGACCACCGGACCCAGACGCAGGACGGTGAACGGCGCGGTCGCGGGGCCCGCCGGCGTGAAGGCGTAGGTTTTGCTGGGCTTGAGGTCCGCCAGCGCCTTGGGCCGCGCCTGGGCGGTGAGATCGACCGCGCCGCCGGCGATGTCGACAAGCGCCACGTCGGCCGGCGGCGCCATGCGCTCGCTGGTGCGCACCACGTCCTGGGCCAGGCGCTCGCCCAGAAGATCGACCAGCAGATAGCCGCCCTCGCCGATGTCGACGGTCTTGAGCCGGCCGTCCTTGTCGGGAACCGCGCGGACGGCCTTGAGGATCGGCGCCTGGTCGCCGGCCGCGCCGATCAGAAAGAAGCCGACCGTCCCCTCCCCGTACAGCGCCTCGACACGTCGCATGGCCGCACCGGCCAGGTCGCTGGTGACGGCCTTGCCGCCGCCGGAGACGATCGCCTGGTCCATGACCGACGGCTGTACGGCGTAGTTGGCCAGCAGCGCGATGGGATGGCGGGCCTCGTCCTCGATCCGCACCACGGAAAGGGTCTTGTCGGACGCGCCGGCGCTGTCGACGCCCAGCCAGAACCCCTCCGGCGTGTGCTGGTCGCGGTTGATGTTGATGTCGCTGACGCCCCGGCCCGCGCCCAGCCTGGCGGGCTTGAGGTGGCTAGCCGCCAGGGCCGCCTGCTTCAGGGCGTCCTCGACCGCGGCCTTGAACAGGGCGTTCTTGCGCTGCTCGGCCTCGGACTCCAGCCCGGGGAACGGCCGACCGACGGGCATGATGTGCGGCGCCGAAAAGGTGTGGCTGGCGACGATCAGGACGTTCGTCGGCGCGACGCCGGTCGCATCGGCCACCACGCCCTGCATCGCCGCGACCTCGTCGGCGAAGATCGAGGTCAGGTCGATCACGGCCAATGCGGCGCGACGGCCGCCGGCCTCGACCACCAGAACCCGGGCCTCCAGCGGGTCGCGCTGCGCCGAGAAGCCCTGCATCGGCAGCAGGTCCGCCCCCAGCACGATCTCGGCCTTGCCGGCGCCGGCCCGCAGTTGCGCCATCGCCGGCGACGCGACGGCGGCGATCGCCAGCGTCAGCGCCATCACGGCCCCCATGGCCATCCCGGTCTTCGCACCCATCTGTCGTCTCCGTTCAGCGCCTTCATGTGTCGCCCGGCCGCGTGAACGGCCGGGCGTCGTCGATCACCAGCGGGTGCTCAGCGTCAGGCCGAAGGTCCGCGGATCACCGATCGTGGTCACCGGCAGGGTCGACTGCTTGACGGCGTAGTTGCTGATGTTGCGCACATAGGCGCTGAGGCTCCACGGGCCGTCGGCCGGGGTGTAGCTGGCGTTCAGCCCGCCCTGCGTATAGGCCGGCTGCCAGCCGTACTTCGAGGCGTCCTGCACCGGGTGGACCCAATAGCCGCCGCTGTAGAAGACCTCGCCGCCCACGGCCAGCGAAGCGCCCGAGGCGAATTCGAAGCTGTGGCGATAGGTCAGGGTACCGGCGAAGTTCGGCGAGTGCGGCTGCACCGCGCCGGCCACGTCGAAGAACAGCAGGGCGTCGGTGCCCTGGTCGTTGTAGCCGATCCAGCAACCGGCCGTGGTCGGCGCCCCGACGGTCGCGCAGGTCCCCTGGCTCTTGTCGAACTTGGCCTTCAGCCAGGTGGCGTTCAGGCCCACGGTGTCGACCCGCGTCAGGTTGAACCGCACCTGGGTCTCCAAGCCAATGGCATGAGCGTCGAGGTTGAAGGTCGGCACGGTGCAGGACGGCCGCGCGTCGTTGGGCGTGCAGGCCGAACCGCCGGTCGACGGCACGAAGCCGTGGTAGGTGTCGATGTTCTGATAGCCGTCCTGCTTGTAGTAGAAGAGGTCGGCGTTGACCTGCAGGCGGTTGTCGAGGAAGCGGTTCTTCGAACCCAGCTCGAAGGCCGTGTTGACCTCGCTCTCGTAGGTGTAGGGCTTGGCCGTGGTGGTGTCGTAGCCGGTCAGGCCGCCGGGACGGTAGCCGGTCGAGACGGTCAGATAGGCCATGGAGGTCGGCGAGACGTCGAACTCGCCGCCCAGCCGATAGTCGAAATGATGCAGGTCGCGGGAATAGTTGGTGGCGATCCCGGCCGGCTTCAGCTCACGGGTGTCGTAGCTCTGGCGGCCGCCGACGATGACGCGCAGGCGTTCGCTCACCGGATAGGTCAGCTCGCCGAACACGGCGTTGGTGGTGGTGGCCGCGATGGTGCCGCCGACGATGCCGGAGGGCACGTTGCCCGAGGTGTTGTTGTAGGTCCCGCGCCGGTAGTCGAAGTGGTAGTAGCCCAGGTTCCACAGGATCTCGGCCCCCGGCGCGTTGTGCAGGCGCGCCTCGGTCGAGAACTGATGGAACGGCGCGAACTGGTAGTACTGGTAGCAGGTGTGGTCGCCGCCCGTGATCCAGGGCGGACCGCCAGCGTAGCAGTCGGTCTCCTTGCCGGTCACCTTGGTGTAGGACGAGGTGACGTCGAACACGCCCCAGTCGGAGATCCGGTAGTCCAGATTGGCCGTCAGGGTCTGCTGCTTGATGTCTGCCTTGTTGTCCGACGAGGTGGTGTTGGTCGAGCTGTCGCCCATGTCCCAGGGGTTGGAGGCGTCGTTGATGCTGTCGCCGCTGTAGGGCGCGACCTTGGACATCACATAGGGCTCGACGCCGGGACCGGTGCCGCCGATGTGGTCGTACTGGTAGGCGAGCTTCAGGGTCAGGTCGTCGGTGGGCTGGGCCAGGAACTTCAGGCGCACCGACTGGCCCACGGCGTTGGCGCCGATCGGCTTGAGATAGGCGTCGCGGTGAATGGCGGCCGCCGAGATCCGCAGGGCGGCCTTGTCGCCGAGCGCCAGGTTCTGGGCCGCCTCGCCGCGCACCAGGCCGTAGTTGCCGACGCTCAGAGACGCCGCGCCCGAGGCGTCGTTCAGGATCGGGTCCTTGGTGATGACATTGACCACGCCGCCGTCGGCGTTGGGTCCGTAGCGGGTGCTCTGCGGCCCCGGCAGCACCTCGACCCGATCGACGTCGAAGAAGCCGACGATCGAGGACTGCGACAGGATGCTGTAGACCCCGTCGAACTCGAGCGCGACCGAGCCCTGGGTGGTGCCCGACGGCATGTCGCCGCCCTGCCCCCGGATGTCGATCGAGAAGCCGCCGGGCTGGGCCGTGACCTGGACGCTGGGCGTCGAGGCGAAGACCTGCGAGACGTTGCTCGCCGCCTGACGGCGCAGTTCGTCGCCGCCAACCACCTGCACGGCGGCCGAGACCTTCTGCATGTTCTGGGTCTGGCGGGCGGCGGTGACGATCACCTCGGCCAGCTCGGCGCCGCCTTCGACCGCGTCGCCGGTGGCGGAGGTCTGCTGGGCCGGAGCGGCGGCGGGCCGGGCGGCTTCGCGTAGGATGATCACCGAGCCGTTATCGGCGGCGATCTCGAGATTGGTCGCGGCCAGGAAGGTCTTCAGCGCCGCGCGGGCGTCCTGGCGGCCCTTCACCGCCGGGGTCGAGACGCCCTTCAGGCGGCCGGCGGGGGCGATGATCTGGACGCCCGCCTGGCGCGCGAACAGCGGGATGGCGTCGGACGCCGGTCCGGCCGGCACGTCGAACGTCCGCTCCTGCGCCGCCGCGCCGGTCGCCGCCAGCATGACCGCCAGCGAGACCCCACAGAAAATGCTCGGATAGCGCTTCATCGTTTCCCCTCGTTCTTGGGCGCTTGCCCGTTTGTTTGAGGGTTAGATGCGTCAGGCGGCGAGTTCCCCCCGAACGCCGCCCGGAAATTTTCCGAAACCTGGGATCGGCGCGTCACAAGGGGTTGGCGGCGGACGGATCACGCCTCCCCGTCCGTCACCTTCGGCGACCATTTGGGGCGCAGCAGCACGACCGACGTCGTGGCCCCCAGCACCAGGAACACCACGATCACCAGCATCGGCAGCTGATAGCCGCCGCTGACGTGGAGCAGCCAGCCGGAGATGGCCGCCGCCGCGCCGCCGGACAGTCCCGCGGCGACGTGCTGGACGCCGACGATCATGCCGATGGCCGGCCGTGGAATGAGCGTGACCTTGGTGAGCGCGAGGTTGTTGGCGCTGGCGAGGCCAAGACACGACAGCGAGAAGATGTTCCAGAACAGGGCCGCGCCCAGACTGTGGGCGTAGGCGCCGAACAACACCGTCGTCGCGCCGATGAAGCCGGCGACGATGAACACCTTGCGCGTCACCACCGGGTCTCCGCCCCGGTCGATGATGCGATCGGCCGCCCAGCCCGCGACGACGGCGACGATCGCGATGCCGGCGAAGCTGAAGAAGGTGTAGAGCCCCGAATTGGTCAGCGACAACCCGCGCTGCTCGACCAGATAGGACGGCATCCAGGTCATGCAGAAGAAGACGAAATAGCTGTAGCAGAAGTTGACGATGATCCCGCCCCAGACCACCGGCGAGGTGATGATGCGCCCGAACGGCACCGAGGCGGCCCGCCGCCGGGCCTCGGCGCGCTGGTCCTTGCGCGGGAAGTCGTTCTGCACGCGCATCATCCAGGGAACGAGCCACACGAGGCCGCACGCCCCGGTGATGACGAACATCAGCCGCCAGTCCGAGGCCGTGATCAGCCAGGCGCCCATCGGCGCGCCGATGGCCGTTCCGACCTTGTTGCCGAACGAGAACACGCCCAGCGCCGCGCCGGTGTGGCGCTCGGGCACGTTGTGGCGGATCCAGCGGTAGCTGGCCGGCATCACGACCCCCTCGGCCGCCCCGACCAGCGAGCGCATGATCACGATGCCCATCAGGGCCGGCATAGCCCCGGTCGCCGCCGTGGCCAGACACCAGAGCGCGAAGCAGATGGCGTAGGGAATCTTCGCGCCATAGCGGTCGACCACCCAGCCCAGCGGCATCAGGGCGGCCGCATAGGCCCAGAAGAACGCCGCCCCGACCCAGCCGCGCCCGACGGACGTCATGCCGAAGTGACGGACGAAGTCCTTGTTGGCCAGCGCCGCGGAAATGCTCGACCGGTCGGCATAGGCGATCAGCACGCCGACCGAGAGCAGCAGCAAGATGCCCCAGTGCTTGGCGCGCGGCGGCGCCTTTTCGGTCGGCGCGCTCAGGGAAACGGCCTTAGTCATCAGCGTTCGCCTTCGCGTGTGTCGATCAGCATCATCGCGCCGCCGGTATGCGAGATCGGGGCGTGATAGAGGCTGGTGACGATGTCGCCGCCCGCGGCCGCGCCGCGCATGGCCAGCCAGGTCATCAGCTCCAGCCCCTGGGCGCCGGCCAGATCGACGATCTCGTCATTGGTGAATTGGGTCAGGGCTTGCGGGTCGTGCTCGATCTTCTCAAGGGTCAGCCGGTCGAAGTCCTGGTTGATCTTGCCGCTGACGCCGAGCTCGTGGCTCAGCCCGCCGCTGCCGACCAGAAGGACCCTGCGATCGCCGGGGAAGGAGCGAATGGCCCGACCGATCGCCTGCCCCAGCTTGTAGCAGCGGGCGGGCGTCGGCAGCGGCGGCAGGACGCCGTTGATCATGATCGGGATCGTGGCGACGGGGATGTCGCCGTGCCCCGCGCCTTCGGCCGGAAAAAGCAGGTCCAGGGCGGTGATGCCGGCGTGATCGAAGATCATCTCCTGGCAGGTGGCGACATCGAACTCGTCGGCCATCAGCGACCCGACGATGTGCCAGGCGAGTTCCGCGTCGCCGCGGAAGGTCCTCGGCTCGGGCGGGCCCCACCCCTCGTCGGCGTTGCGATAGTCGTGCGCCACCCCGATCGCGAAGGTCGGCATGTTGTCGAGGAAGAAGTTGAGGCCATGATCGTTGTAGAAGACGATCACGACGTCGGGCCTGGCCTCGTCCAGCCACGCATGGACCCTGCCGAAGCTGGCGAAGAACGGCGCGAACGGCACCTCGGCCTGCTTGTTGGCCGCGATCGCCCGGCCGATCATCGGCACGTGGCTGGTACCCAGTCCTCCGATGACGACGCCCATCAGCGGTCTCCCTGCGGCTTGGGAACCCTGTCGAGCTTGGCCAGGAAGTACATGTTCCCCCCCGCCGCGAAGAGCCGCTTCTTGTCCCGCGACCGCACCGCCGCGACTTCCTCGTCGTTGAGGCCGAACCGCGTGCAGTAGCCGTCCGGATCGGCGATGAAGGCGGCGCGGCTTTCCGCCGAATTGAGCGTGAAGCACATGCGGTTGAGCGCGTAGCCCTTCAGCGCGGCCTGGGGATGGAACTTGCCAGGTTGGACATCTGTCATGGTCGATCTCGATTGGGTTGAAGGTCGCTCCGGGGTCGTCATCCGCCGCTGGCCCTGGAGGCGTTGACCATCTTGAGCGCGCCTTCGACGAAGCCGCCCGCCGCGCAGCCGCGCTTGGCCATGCTCGCCGTCACCGGATAGCTGTTGGAGGGATAGTCCTCGTCGGGCACGACGTAGTGGACCGGGCCGTAGCCCAGCGACACGAGCATGGTGCTGGCGGGCCGGGGCGCGCCCTGCTTCACCCTGACCCACAGCGGCGGCATCACGTTCGCGTCGCTGTGGACGATCGTGAAGTCGCCGAGCTGGATGGTTCCGAACCGCAGCGGCACGGGCGCGATGTCGGTGTCGGTGAACACGCATCGGGGCAGCTTCGAGTCCGGCGCATCGGAGCATGCGCCCGGATTGTTGAGCGGGAACGTCGACTTGCCCGGACACATCAGGACTTCGAGCGAGCCGGAGATCGTCAGCTTGTCCGAGGTCTTGATCCTGAGCGCGGTCGCCACGACCTCCTCGCCCAGCACGGTCGCCACCGCGCCCTTGACCGCGTTCGGCTCGGGCGGGGTCAGCCCCGCCCCCTTGCGCCCGGGGTTCATCGCGATCCCCATCGGCGCGCCGACCGTGTACATCGCCACGACCTTGTCGCCGAAGCGTTGCTCGACGTAGCGCTCGACCATGCCGACCATGTCGGCGCTGACCTTCGAGCGCTTGCCGCCGCCCAGCCCCGGCACGCCGGGTCCCGGGCCGTTGCTGACCATCAGGGCGATGGGCTCGCCCTGCAGGGTTTCGACCTTGAACACGCCGATCGAGGCGTCCGCGCTCTGGGTTCGGCCGCTTTCGGCCGCCCCCTCGGCGCCTGGGCCGCCTTCATTGCGCCCGGCCAGCCGGAAAACGCCGTTGGCGTAGCCCGCACGCGCCGGCTGGCGGTTGGCGATCGCCTGCTTCACCGACGCGACGATGGCGTCGGTGGTCATGCGGGTGATCTTCTCGGATCCCGGCAGGATGATGCCGACGGGATTGTTGTCCATCCGCACCGTGTCGTGGGTGTGGGTGACGGCCAGCAGGATGTTCTCCGGCGGCGCGCCGGAGGCCTTGGCGATACGCGCCATCGTGTCTTCGAAGATGTCGGGCGCGAACATCGGCAGGTCGCCGACCACCAGCACCGCGCGCTTGCCGCCCGAGTCCAGCACCACGGTCCGGACATGGAGCCGGCTCTCGATGGCTTCGAACGGCTTGGGCAGGTCTTCGACGGCGGGGGTGATGTCGATCCGCGCCGCCCCGGCCAGAAGCGCGCCGTTGGCGGGCGGGGCGGCCGTCGGCGGAGGGCTCGCCCCGGACTGAGCCGGCGCGATCGTCGGCGCGACGACGGCCGCGGCGATGGCCAGGGGCGCGATCAGCGTCGTCGCAAGCAACGCCAGACGGGAGATTCTACGATCCATGGTCTCGTGCTTTCCAGGAGCTTGTTGCTGTCGCGATGATCAGAACTTGAGACGGACGCCCGTCGTGTAGTAGCGGCCGACCAGGTCGTCCGACTGCAGGTAGGCGCCGAACCGCCCGGCGTCGGCCGATGAGTTGATCGCGATCGGCGGAGACTTGTCGAAGAGGTTCTGGATATTGAAGAAGAACTCGGGCCTGACGCCCTGGATCTCGGGCGAAAAGGCGAGATTGAGGTTGGCCGTCCAGAAGGCCGAGATCTTGGGCTCGTCATAGACCAGCGTCTTGTCCGCGTTCCAGCCGAGGGCGCTGCGCCAGCGGGTCGATACCGTCGCCTTGAACTGCTCGGTCAGCGCATAGCTGGCGAAGCTGGTCACGCGCCATTTCGGAGACGCGCCCAGGCCGCCGGCCGGGGCGTAGGCGTAGCCCGCCATGTCGACGACCCCGATGCTCGGCGTGTCCTGGCGCAAGACAGGCTGGTAGGTGGTCAGCACCCGAAGGGAGAGCGGCCGGCCCAGGAGCCGGGTCGCGTAGCTCGACTCGAGGTCCACGCCCCTGGTGTAGATCTCCGCGGCGTTGACCGAGCGGGTGTAGAAGTAGGTCGCGTTGTTCGCCGTGCTGGTGTCGGTATAGCCGTTGGGCCGGACGATCAGATCACAGAGCGAGGATGTTCCCCCGCTGGCGATGCAGAGCTTCTGCACGGTCACATTCGCCCCGTTCAGGGCGGTGATCGCGTCCTTGATCTTGATGGCGTAGAAATCGACGGAGACGCTGGCGCCGGTCAGCCAGCCAGGCCGATAGACCACGCCCGCGGTCAGGGTGTTGCCGATCTCGGGCTTCAGATCCGGATTGCCGCCGCCCTGATTGGGCGCATTGACCAGGGTCGCGCCGGTGAGCTGGTCAATCACCGTGGAGCGGCTGACCGTGCCGGGGCCGTAGAGGTTGTTGAGGTTGGGCGCCCTGAAATCGCGCGAGCGGGTCGCCCGGATCGTCAGCTCGTCATTGACCCGCCAGACGCCGCCGACCTTCCAGGTCCATGCGCCGCCGAAGCTGTCGTAGTTGGCGTAGCGGCCGGCCAGATTGACGCTCAGGTCCTGCGCCAGCCACACGTCCTTCAGCAGCGGGACCTCGACCTCCAGCGCCGCCTCCTGGACGGTCTGATGCACCAGCGGCGTGATGCCGAAGGTGACCTGGTGAAGATTGGTCGTGCCCTGGGTGCAGTTGTAGAGGATGCCGGTGCAGTCAGCCTTGTCCTCCGGCGGGACCTCGCTGGTCGCCGACAGGCCGACGCGGCGCCACTCACCCGACAGCGCGACATTCACCGGCCCCGCCCAGGTGTCGAAAGGCGAACCGGTGATGGATCCGGTGATGTCGGCGATCGTTCCCTTGGCCTTACCGACGGTCCTGTCGGTCAGATACGCGACCGACTGCGCCGAGGCCGCATTCGGGCCGAAGGGATTGAACGGCGCGCAAGCCGCGTCGTCGTTGGTGGTGATGGCGTCGGCGTTGATCCGGCACACGATGTTCCCGCCAACCGAGACGGAGTCGAGCGCGGCCGCCAGGTGCTGCAGGTTTATGTTGCGTTCCGTGGTCCACTTCTGGGTCGACACGCCGTGCGCCGCGCCCAATTCCCAGATGTAGTTGCCGAGCTTTCCCCTGAGCCCGCCGTTCACGAAGTAGCTGCCGAGGTCGAAGACCTTGGTGTGCGGACCAAGCTGCGGGCCGAGCTGCTTGCTAAGAGTGAAGGTGGTCGTGGCCGTTCCATACTGGTAGGCGGCCGGCAGGAAGGGGTTCTGCGAACGCAGCGTGACATTGCTCATGGTGAGCGTGGTGTCGTTGTACGCGTTGCGGTTCTTCGCGCCGAACCCTTCCAGGTAGACGTGCAGCGTGTCGGTCAGGTCGTAGTCGAACCGCGCGAACGCCCGCTTGGCGCGCAGGGCTCCTTTCAGCGAGCTGTCGTTGTTGTAGGCGCCGTCGCCGCCGATCTGGAAACCCGAGGTGCCGGTGGCGGCCCCGTTCTGAAAGGCCGACAGGACCCCATTGGATGAGAAGGCCTGACCGGCCAGCGGGCCCGACCGGATCAGGCCGCCGCTCGTCAGGGAGGCGTTGTGGACGTTCGAATAGAGCTTGAACGGGTTGGCCGCCGAGCCCGGCGTCGCGGTCGAGCCGGCGACGCCGCCCTCGATCTGCCAGAGCTGCCCCAGATCGCGGCTGAACATGTCGAGAATGCCGGGATCGTCATTGTATTCGAGACTGGCTTCGACATGGCCGCGCCCGTCGAACAGGGTCGTTCCCGCGGCGACGCCGATATCGGTCGTCCGATCGTCGCCGCGCGCCGAAACGCCGCGCTGGGCCTTTACCGACAGGCCGTTGAACTTGGCGTCGGTGACGAAGTTCACGACCCCCGATATGGCGTCGGAACCGTAGACCGCGGAGACGCCGCCGGTGACGACGTCGACCCGCTGCAGCAGCATCTGCGGGAACATGTCGATCGTCACCAGGCCCGTGTCGGTGCTGGGCTGAAGCCGCTTGCCGTCGAACAGGGTGAGGGTGCGATAGAGGCCCAGGCTGCGGATATTGGGGGCGTTGGCCGCGCCGTTGGGCCCGCCATTGCCGCCGCCGGTGCCGCTGTTCTGGCCCATCGAGTTTTGGAACACCGGCAGCTGCTGCAGGGCGGCTGCGACGGACGTCGGGGTCGACGCCAGCAGCTGCTGGGTGCTGACGACCGTCAACGGCGTGGGACTGTTGTCGCCGTTGGTCGGGATACGCGAACCGGTGACAACCACTTCACTCACGGTGGCGCTGGCGTCCGCCGTGGTCTGCGCATGCGCAGGCAACGCCAGAGCGGACACGCTGGCGCTAAGCAGCAAGCCCTTCGAAAGCCGATGGCTCATTGGCACGTTCACTCCCCTGTCGATTGTTTTATTTGTCCGCACTGTCACGCAGGCGGCTGCGCGCATGCATATTTGTTTTTGTCGTTATTATATAATTTTCACGCAGATCGCAGACATGGCGGATCGCTGTCGGGCCCGCGCGTCTCGCGACCCTGCCCATGGCGAAGGTAGAGGAAGGCGCCCCTCATCCGGGCCGGCGGTCGGCTTGCTGGAGGGCAAGCCTAGATGGTATTTAGATCGGCAATCCTGGCCCAGATCGCCGGTGGCCGCTGGATCGATGACGGACGATGAACCCGAGGGACGTGCATGATCGCTGCGCCTCGATCAGCTTCAGGCAGCTGAGGCTGTTCGCCGCCGTGGGACATCACGGCGGCATACAGCGCGCCGCGCACGCCTGTGGCGTTTCCCAGCCCGCCGCGACCCAGGCCCTTTCGCAGCTTCAGGACAAGGTGGCGGCGAGCCTGCTGGAACGCGGCCTGGGCGGCATGACCCTGACCCCGCTCGGCAGGCTGTTTCACGCCCGGGTCGATCGGATCTGCGCCCAACTGGACGAGGTGATCGCCGATCTTGGTCCGGCCGACCCCAAGGCCGTGGGGCATCGCCTGACCCCCGCCCAGGTGAGGACCCTGTCAGGCGTGCTCGAGACCGGGTCCCTCGAGCGGGCGGCGCTCGCCGGCGGCGTGACGCGGGAGGGACTGCGTCGATCGGCCGGCGTCCTGGAAAAGCTGACCGGACCGCTTTTCGTCCGCACGCCGGACGGGACCCGCTTCACCCCGCGGGCCCAGGCGTTCGCCGAACGCCTTCGCGCCCTCCTGGAGGATCTGGCGATCGGGATCCGCGAACTGCACGCACAGCAGACCAACGCCGAGAAATCCATCGTCGTCGGCGCCGCCCAGGCGTTCGGCAACCGCTTCCTGGCGCGCGTCCTGGCCGAACTGGCGACGCGGCATGCCGGCGCGCGCATTACGGTGCTTCGCGAGGGCCCAGTCGAATTGGTGGAAAGGCTGCGCGCGGGCGAGGTCGACCTCGTCGTCGGCGACATCGAGGCAATCGCGCGCGACCAGATCAGGGAGCGGCTGGTCAGCACGCCCTATTTCGTGTTCGGACGGCCTGGACACCCCTTGAGCGGCTCGGAAACCGCCACGCTCGACCAGTTGATCGCCTATGACTGGGTTGGGGGAACGCCGGGCTCGGCGCGCGAAACCGCGCGCGAGACGCTGTTCGCCGGCATGTCCCCGCCTCAGGTCGCCTTCGCCGCCTCCGAGGGGGCCATCGTCGGCCACTTCGTCGCCGGCAGCGACCGGCTGGCGCTGATGACCGAGCACGAAAGCCGTTGCGGCGGCCTGGCGCTTGCGAAGATGCCGTTCTTTCCGGTCGAAGCAGGCCTCGGGATCGACGTCGTCAGCCGGGCGGATCGCGCGCCCACGCAACTCCATCTCGAACTGGTCGATCTGCTGCGGGCTCATTTGAATGTGGATGCGCCCGAGTCGATCGGCGGCGTGTCACGACGGGTCGCCTAGTCGCAGGCATCGAAGCGTCGCCCTGGTCCCCGGGCCTGGAGGCGCTTGCGGACCACCCGCGCGAGCGAGCGTCTAGTGCCGCGGAGGCTCTAGGAACGTCAGCAGCACGATCCCGACCAGAGCCGTCAAGGCCAGCGGGGCCATCGCGGCGACGACCGATCCGGCGGTATCGCCCGCCTGGAGAAGCTGTCCGCCGACCAGGGGTCCGACCACGGCCCCGAGGCGCCCCCAGGCGACGGCCGCGCCGGATCCCCTGCCCCGCGCCAGCGCCGGATAGTAGGAGGCGGCCGCCCCGTAGAGGGCGTAGTTGGCGCCCAGCACGAAGAAGCCGACCGCGCCGCTCAGAGCCAGCACCGCGGCCAGGCCGTCGGCCCGGGCCAGCAGCATCAGGCTCGCGGTCAGGCCGACATAGCCGGCGATCATCGGCCAGCGCAGGCCGAAGCGATCGACCAGCCGCCCCAGGATCAGGGCGCCGACGACGCTGGCGAAGTTGAAGCAGGCCGAGGCCAGGCTGGCCTGGGGCGCGAAGCCCTTGGCGATGACCAGGGTCGGCAGCCAGTTCAGCACCAGGTAAAGGATCAGCAGGGTCGGAAAGAACACCAGCCACAGCAGCAGCGAGGGCAAGGCCCGGCGCTCGCCGAACAGGGCGGCGCGGTTCACGATCATGTAGGCGATGATCACCGTCGGCAGGGTCGCCAGCCAGGGCGCCAGGCCGCGCAGCGATCCCAGGCCCGGAAGGCCGCCGAGCCACAGCAGGGCCAGGTAGGACAGGCCGTAGAGCGGGATCAGGCCCAGCCACGTCCAGGCCGCGCCGCCGGAGGACGACGACGCGGGCCGCGCTGTCTCCTTCATCAGCACCAGGATCAGCGGGGCCAGCAGCAGCGGCGCCAGACCGCCAATCAGGAACAGATGCCGCCAGTCGAGGTTTGGGTTCAGCCAGCTGACCAGGGCCACCAACCCGCCGCCCAACGGCATGCCGCAGAACATCATCGTGCCGGTCGAGCCGCGCTTGCCGGCCGGCGCCACCTCGGCGGCCAGGGCCATGATGTTGGGCAGGGCCGCGCCGAAGCCCAGCCCCGCGCCCAGCCGCGCGGCGAACAGCATCGAGAAGTCGTGGGCGAACATGGTCAGCAGGGTGAAGCCGCCGAAGCCGAGCACGGCCCCCATCAGCACGGCCTTGCGCCCCAGGCGGTCGGCCAGCCAGCCGCCGAGCACCGCGCCCAGCACCAGGCCGATATTGCTGGCGGCCAGGGCCTCGCCCAGCACGGCCTTGGCCAGGCCCAGTTCCGGTCCCAGCTTCGGCGCCGCCACGCCCATGGCCTGGATGTCGAAGCCTTCGAGCACGGCGACGAGGAAGCACAGCAGGACGGTGAGCGCCCCGCTTTCCATGGCTGGTCGGCGCACGGCCTGCGATCCCGTGGTCATCGTTTCCTCCCGGCCCTTGGCGGGCGCTTGGTCTTTATCACAGCGTTTTCCGGACCCGTCAGGCGACCTTGAAGACGCCCAGTTCCACCCGGCGCGGCCGTCGCGCGCCGGCGCTGACGAAGATGCTTTCGGTCAGCCACAGATACGGCCCCGGCCCGACCTCGAAGACCGGCGTGGCGCGGAAATAGTAGAGCGACGGATCCACGTCCTCGCCGGCGGTCAGGCGGCGCACGACGTCTGCGTCGGCCCTGCGTACGCCGGTGTTGATGATCCCGATCGTCGCCCCGTCGGCCATGCGCACGGTGTAGCGGGCCTGAAGCAGGGTGACACCGTCGGGCCTAATGGTCTGCCAGTCGGCGCCGCCCCGCAGCACCTCACCCGACAGGCCCGGACCGGTCAGGCTGCCGCCGGTGATCGGGATCACCCGTCGCCGCCCGCCGCCGACCTCGCCCAGTTCCTGGGCCGGCCCGACCTCGACGGCGAGGTCGAAGACGTGTGTGAGCGTCGGCGGCGGGTTCGCGGCGGCAGCCTGCGTCGCGCCCGCCAGGCCGGCGGCGGCGACGCCGAGACCCAGCCCGCGCCGGCTGATGGGCGGAGGGCTCATGCGGGGGTCCTTTCCAGGATCAGGGCCTTGAGAACGGCCTTCTGGATCTTGCCCGAGCCGGTGCGCGGTAGGCTGTCGACGACAGTCGTGGCCTTGGGCAGCTTGTAGCGGGCCAGCCGAAGCTCCAGGTGCGCGACGACGGCGGAATGGCTGACGACGGCGCCCGCCCTCGGCACGAGGATCAGGTGTCCCACCTCGCCCCAGCGGGGATCGGGCAGGCCCAGCACCGCGCATTCGGCGATGCCGGGATGGTCGGCCAGGGCCGCCTCGATCTCGGCCGGATAGACGTTCTCGCCGCCCGAGATGAACATGTCCTTCTTGCGATCGACCAGCCAGTGGAAGCCCTCGGCGTCGGCGCGGGCGATGTCGCCGGTGCGGAACCAGCCGTCGGCGGTGAAGGCCGCGGCGGTGTCGTCCGGACGCCGCCAGTAGCCGGCAAAGACGTTGTCGCCCTTCAGCAACAGTTCGCCGGGCTGGTCGTCCGGACAGTCTCGGCCGGCGGCGTCGACGATGCGGCTGCGCACGCCCGGCAAGGCCACGCCCACCGAGCCGGCACGGGCGTCGATTTGGGCCGGATCGACCGGCATGCCGAACACCGTGCCGGTCTCGCTCATGCCAAAGCCGTCGACCACCGGCACGCCGATCGCCAGCCAGGCGCGGATGTCGGCGGCCGCGTGCGGCGCCCCGCCGGTGAAGATCGCGGTCAGGCCGGCCAGGCGGTCGGGGGCCAGGTCCGGGTGCAGACGCAGGGCCTGGGCCATCTGCGGCACGCAGAAATAATGGCTGACGCTTAAGGCCGGATCGGACAATCGCGCCAGGGTGCGGGCCGGCTCGAACCCGTCCGAGACCAGGATCGTCCCGCCGTGCAGCAAGGGCGGCCGCACCGTGGTGACCAGGCCCAGAACGTGGAACATCGGCGCGTCGATCAGGAAGGCGCTCTGGTGCGTCACCTGTCCCAGGCGCCCGAAATTGACCGCCGTGTGGTCGAGATTGCGCTCGGACAGCACCACGCCCTTGGGACGGCCGGAGGTGCCCGAGGTGTAGAGGATCAGCGACGGCCGGTCGCGATCGAACGGCGCGGCTTCAAACGGATCGGCGGCGGCGATCTCGGCGGCCAGGCGGTCTAGGGAGAGGCCCTCCAGCCCGACGCGGTCGAGCTCCTGGTCGCCGACCACCAGCTTGGGATCGGCGTCCTCGACCAGGGCCAGGATTTCGGGCGGGCTCAGCCGCCAGTTCAGCGGCGCATACACAGCCCCGATCCGGGCGCAGGCCAGGTGCAGGATCACGAGCTCGACGCGGTTGCGGGCCAGGCTGACGACCCGCTCGCCGAGCGCCACGCCGCGCTCGACCAGCACGCGGGCGCAGGCGGCGACGTCGGCGTCGAGCTCAGCGTAGATCCAGCGCCGCCCGCTGGCCAGGTCTACGGCCGCAAGACGCGTGGGCTGGAGCCTGGCCTGCAGGCCGACATGGTCGATGGGGCCGCTCATGGAACCCTCCCCTTTTCGCCGTTTCCTCCCTGCCCCGTCTCAGCTCTGCTTGGCCAGATCGTAGGCGCCCAGTCCGGGCTTGTAGGTCTTGTCGTCGATGAACTGCTTGATGCCCTCCTTGCGACCGTCGTTGTCGAAGGAATTGGCCGCTTCCTGGGCCCTGACCAGATAGTCCTCGGCGTTGTCGTAGGTCATTTCCTTGACCCTGCGGACCGCGTCCTTGGTCGCCTTCAGGGCCACCGGGTTCTTCTTGAGCAGCACCTCGGCGAGCTCGCGAACCCGCGTTTCAAGCTGAGCGAGCGGCACGCTTTCGTTCACCAGGCGCCACTGGGCGGCCTTCTGGCCATCGATCAGCTCGCCGGTCAGGGCGTGGTACATGGCGTCGCGCATCGGGATCAGGTCGACGACCACCTTCGTGGCCCCGCCTCCGGGCAGGATGCCCCAGTTGATCTCCGACAGGGCGAACTGGGCTTCGTCGGCGGCGATCGCCAGGTCGCAGGAATAGAGCGGGCCGTAGCCGCCGCCGAAGCACCAGCCGTTGACCATGGCGATGGTCGGCTTGTTGTACCAGCGCAGGCGCCGCCACCAGCCGTAGGACTCGCGCTGGGCCTGGCGCACCGCGCCCAGACCCTTGGCTTCGGTCTCGCGGAAATATTCCTTCAGGTCCATGCCCGCCGACCAGGCCGAGCCCTCGCCGGTCAGCACCACCACCCCGACATCGTCGCGGTATTCCAACTCGTCCAGCACCTCCATCATCCGACGGTTCAGGGTCGGGCTCATGCAGTTGCGCTTTTCAGGACGGTTGAACTTCACCCAGGCGATGCGGTTCTCGACCGTGAAGGTGGCGGTGTCGTTGACCTCGGTCATCGGGCGGTCCTTGCAAATCGAAGTGTTTGGGGGCGACGCGACGCGTCAGATCGGGAAATGGCCGGGCTGGGTCTCGATGGTGATCCAGCGCAGGTCGGTGAAGGCCTCGATCCCGGCCTTGCCGCCGAACCGGCCGTAGCCGCTGGCCTTGACCCCGCCGAACGGCATCTGGGCCTCGTCGTGCACGGTCGGGCCGTTGACGTGGCAGATGCCGGATTTGATCTGGCGGGCGACACGCAGGCCGCGGGCGGTGTCGCGGGTGAAGACCGCCGCCGACAGGCCGTATTCGGTGTCGTTGGCCAGTTCGATGGCGTGGGCCTCGTCGCGGGCGCGGGTGATCCCGACCACCGGACCGAAGCTCTCCTCGCGAAACAGCTTCATCTCCGGCGTGACCTTGTCGACCACGGTGGCCGGCATCAGCACCCCGTCGGCCGGCCCGCCGTTGACCCGCACCGCGCCGGCGCCGACCGCGTCGGCCACCAGGCCCTCGACATGGCCGACGGTCTTGAGATCGACCACCGCGCCCAGCGGCGTCTTGCCGGCGCGCGGATCGCCGGCCGTCAGGGTGGCGACCTTGGCCTTGAACTTGTCGACGAAGGCGTCGGCGACGGCCTCGACGACGATGATCCGCTCGGTCGACATGCAGATCTGGCCCTGGTTCATGAAGGCCCCGAAGGCGGCCGCCTTGACCGCCTCGTCCAGGTCGGCGTCGTCCAGCACGATCAGCGGGGCCTTGCCGCCCAGCTCCAGCAAGGCCGGCTTCAGGTGCTCGGCGCAGCGCCTGGCGATGATCTTGCCGACGGCGGTCGAGCCGGTGAAGTTCACGCGCCGCACGGCCGGATGGTCGATCAGGGCGCCGACGATCTCGCCGGCGTCGGCCGGCGCGTTGGTCACCACATTGACCACGCCAGGCGGCAGGCCAGCTTCGGCGAAGGCCTCGATGATCAGGCTGTGGGTGCGCGGGCAGGTCTCCGAGGCCTTCAGCACCACGGTGTTGCCGCAGGCCAGGGGCGTGGCGATGGCCCGCACGCCCAGGATGATCGGGGCGTTCCAGGGGGCCACGCCCAGCACCACCCCGGCCGGCTCGCGCACGGCCATGGAGATGCAGCCGGGCTTGTCGGACGGGATCACCTCGCCGGCGACTTGGGTGGTCAGGGCGGCGGCCTCGCGGACGATGCCGACGGCCAGCATCAGGTTGAACCGCGCCCAGCCCTCGGTGGCGCCGATCTCGCCCATCATCGCCTCGACGAAGCCGCCGGCCTTGGCCTCCAGCGCGTCGGCGGCCTTGGACAGCAGGGCGCGACGGGCGTTGGGCCCCAGGGCGCTCCAGCCGGCGAAGGCGGCCTGGGCGGCGTCGGCGGCGGCTTGCGCCTGCGCCACGGTCATCGCCTCGGAGGTGCTGGCGACCGCGCCGGTCACCGGGTCGCGGCGTTCGAACGTCGTGCTCATGGTCATCCTTCCTTGGAAGCGGCGATCGCGGCGTCGCCCTGATCGGCGGCGTCGTCATTGAGGCGGAGCTTGGCCAGCAGGCGGCCCAGCTCAGCGCGTTCGGCCGGGTCGAGCGGCGCGAAGGCCGCGATGTCGTGCTCGCGGGTCACGGCCTCGACCTGGTGGCGCAAGGCGGCGCCGGCCGGCGTCAGGTGCAGGGCGTTGGTGCGGCGGTCGCGGCCGGGACGGCGTTCGAGGACGCCCAGCGCTTCCAGCTCGTCGACCGCCTTCATGGTGCTGGCGCGATTGACCCCGAGCGCGCGGCCCAGGGTGATCTGGTCGCAGCCCTCGTGCAGGGCGATGTAGACGACGGCGGTCGCCCGGGCTGGCGTCACGCCCAGCGGGGCCAGGCGCTCGGCCAGGGCCGCCATGGCGCGGACGTCGGCATAGTGAAGCTGGAGACCCAGGCGTTCGCCCAGGGCGCCGAACGCCTCGATCTCTTCCACGCTTCGCTCCCTGACGCGTTCGTTTGTTGATCAATTCGTATGCCTGACAAACAGTATCGTCAACACCGAATTGACCGGTCGCCAGCCCCCCCTCACTCGGCCTTGGGCGCCTTGCATTGGAAGCTCCCGGCGTCCTGCACCGGACCCTTGCCGTCGTAGCGGGCGGCGGCCGGATAGGCGCAGATCGGACGGGTCACGCCCGGGAAGGCCTGCCCCTTGGCCACGAAGAGGTCGGGGCCTGGCTTGCCCTCAGTCCAGGCCACCAGGGACGGCAGCGGATCGAAGTCGTCCAGACCCGCCCCGCCGCCGCAATGCTCCATGCCCGGCACGACGAACAGGCGGGCGAAGTCGGCGGCGGGCCGGCCGGTGGCCGTCTGCATGTCCGACGACATCCGGCCGTACCAAGCCTCCAGTTGCGGGGCCGAGAAGATCGGATCCGAGCCGCCGGTGACCAGGATCAGCTTGCCGCCGCGCGCCTCGAAGGTGCGGAAGTCGGTGGCGTCGGCGTCGGTATAGGCCGCGGTGGCCGCCACGGCCTTCAGCAGCGGCGCGACGTCGTCGGTGGCGATCGGCCGCGGGAGGGCCGGGAAGGCGAAATAGTCGCTGAGGGAATTGGTCACCAGGTCGCGCAGCAGGGTGAAGGCGCCGCCGTTCGGGGTGGGCGCGCCGGTCTGCCAGATCCGCCAGCCCTGACTGAACTGGCTGGCGTCGTAGGGCCAACTGCCGACCACCGCCTTGCCGTCGCGGTCGCGGGGGCCGCGGAAGGCCTTTTCGATCGCTTCGGCCTTATCCGACGCCAGGCAGCCCTCGGTCGCCTTGCCCTTGCAGGTGATCTTGCGGATGTCGAAGCGGCAGGCGCCGAAGATCATGCCGTCCTTGGCGCCGTCGAGGTCGTCGCACTGGGCCAGGATCGCCTTTTGCAGCAAGGCGCCGTCGGCCGGGGTCAGCAGGCGCGAGGCGTCGGTCTGGCGACGGGCGGCCGCGGCGGCGAAGACATTGGCCGAATAGGTCGACAGGATCGCAGCCCGGCTGAGCTCGAAGGCCGGGTTGGCGGCGATGACGCCGTCGAACTCGGTGGGATAGCGCTGGGCGGCGATCAGGGCCTCACGGCCGCCGTTCGAGCAGCCCATGAAGTAGCTCTTAGCCGGCGCGCGGCCGGTCAGCTCGCCGATCAGCAGCTTGGAGCCGGCGGTGACCTTGCCGATCGCGGCATAGCCGTAGTCGAGCTTGGCCTGCTGGTCCTTGGCGAAGCGGGAGTCGGCGGGGTTGGCGGACTGGTGACCGCTGTCGGTGGAGACCACCGCGAAGCCGCGCGCCAGGGCCGGCGGCTCGCGGCTGCCCGACGGCGTCGGCTCGCCGAGCGCGGTCATCACCACCCCGTTCATGCCGCCGCCGCCCTGGTAGAGGAAGCGCCCGTTCCAGTCGGCGGGCACCCGCAGCTCGATCTTGACGGCGTAGGGCTGGCCGTCGGCCCCGGTGCGGCGGGCGATGTCGGCGGTGACCAGGCAGTGCGCCGGCAGCGGCGGCCGGACGGCGGGCCCGCCGCCGTTCGGCGACATCAGCACCGGCGGCGGAGCCGACCCCGCCGCGACCTCCTGGGCGCCGGTGACCACCAGGTCGCCGAACGCCCTGCCCTGCAACGCCGCGCAGGCCTGGCCGAAGGCGGCGGGATCGGGCGCTGCGACGGCGCTGGCGAGAAGAGCGGCGACAAACATGCTTGAACCTCGATAGTGCGATCAAAAAAACGAGGCGGAGCCAAGGCCCCGCCTCAGTCGGGGACCTCTAGAAACGGGCGTCCAGGCTCAGGCCGACCAGCCGGAACGACTGCGGCGTCAGGATCTGGCCGTAGGAGCCGATCGAGCCGTCGGGGAAGTTGGCGTAGCGGACGGTCGGCTCGTGGCTGTCGGTCAGGTTCCGCACGAAGATCGCCGCGGTCCAGCCCTTGTCCGGATCGCGCACCCCGATGCGGCCGCCGACGGTCCAGTGGGCGTCGAAGGTGACGTTTTGGTCGGTCGAGGCCGCGTAGCGCACGGCCGACTTGTAGACAGTGTCGGCGGCGACGAAGCCTTCGACGGTCCCGGCCACCGCATGACGGTATTCGCCCGACAGGGTGAACTTCCACTCGGGCGCATTGGCCATCTGCTCGCCGCCCAGGTCGCTGCCGTCCTGCGCCGTGAAGCCCTTGGGATAGGTCACGGGGTTGTAGATCAGGCCGGTGTTGAGCGAGAGGCCGCGAACGGGCTGGCCGAACAGGTTCACCTCGACGCCCTTGGAGATCACCTTGCCGATGTTCTGCGGCGCGCAGGTCAGGCCGCCGCTCTGGTTCGGGGTGCAGAGCTGCCCCTGGTAGTCCTTGAGGTTCATGTAGAAGGCGCTGACGTCGGCCAGCAGCCGCCCGCCCAGCAAGGCGCCCTTCAGCCCCGCCTCGTAGTTGGTCGGGATCTCCGGACGGATCAGGGTCGGCTGGTTGGTCGGGATGGTCGGATCGCCCACCGCCACCTGCGGACCCTTGTAGCCGCGCGACACGGTCGCATAGGCCATGGTGTCCTTGTCGAACTGGTACTGCGGCCCGAACTTCCAGGACCAGTTGTCGATCGTCGTCTCGCGGCCGCCGCCCGTGCCGGAGTCGAGCGAAGCGTAGCCGACCTTCATCGTCTCGTGGGTGTAGCGCGCCCCGGCGATCAGCCGCAGCTTGTCGCCGACATGGTAGGTCGCCTGGCCGAAGGCGGCGGCCGAGCGGTCCTTGATGTCGAGGTCGTAGCCGAGGAGGTTGCTGATCGGGATGGTCAGGCCCGGAAAGGGCGTGACGTTGATCGCCATGGCGACGGGGTCGGTGTGGTTGGTCTGGCTCGAGTAGAACAGCCCGGCCGTATATTCGAACACCGCGCTGGACGGCGAGGCGATCCGGATCTCCTGAGTGAACAGTTCGCCGTCGCCGGTGCTGGGTCCCTGCCGGACCTTCAGCGGATTGACGTCCAGGCGGAAGATGTCGAGGAAGCCGGGACCGGCCTCGAGCTTCCGCAGGGCCGTTATCGAGGTCACGCTCGCCGCGCCGAGGTCGTAGTCCAGCTGCAGCGAGCCGCCGTAGGACTCGTTCCTGTTGATCAGCTTGCTGGTCGAGCAGTAGTCGCGATTGGCCTGGCTGGCGACGATCCCGCACTGGGCCAGTTCGGCGGTCAGGGCGGTGTTGGCCTTGTAGAGCACGAAGAAGTCCGTGCCGTCGTCGTCGGTCTTGCTGTAGTCGCCGATCAGGTTGACGGTCAGCTTGTCGCTGGGCTCCCACAGCAGCCGGCCGCGCAGGGCGTAGGCGGCGTGGTCGTCGAGGTCGCCGGTCAGGGTGTTGCGGTCGACGCCCTGGCGCTGGTTGACGCTGGCCGACACCCGCAGGGCCGCGGTCTCGGCGAGCGGGATGTTGAGCAGCCCCTGCACCACCTGCTGGCCGTATTTCGAGCCCGCCGTTCCGTCCTTGGACAGCTCCGTGCGCACCCGGCCGCTGAACTGGCCGAACACCGGCGCATTGGTGGCGATGTTGATCACCCCGGCCGAGGTCGTCAGGCCAAACAGCGTGCCCTGCGGACCTTTGAGCACCTCGACCCGGGCGATGTCGAACAGGTCGGAGATGTTGACGTTGCCCTGGCTGACCTGGTCGACGACGATGCCGACAGAGCCGACCGCGCCCGCCTGGAACGACTGGGTGCCGATGCCGCGGATCTGGCCGCCGCCGCCGACGCTCTGGCCGGGCGCCTGCTGCACCTCCAGCGACGGCGCGATCCGCGCCAGGTCGGAGACCTGGTTGACCTGCTGGCGCTCCAGCTGAGCCGAACCGGCGACGGTGATCGACAGCGGCACCTCTTGAAGGCGCTCTTCGCGCTTCTGGGCGGTGACCACGATCTCGGTCACCACGGCGTCCTGATCGGCGGCCGGCGCCGCCTGGGTCTGGGCTTGGGCCTGAGCGGCCAGCGCCAGGACGCTGGTGGTGACCATGACGGCGGCCAGTCGATTTTTATCAAGCATAGCTTTCCCCCTTCTTCGGCCAGCCGTTCGGCGGAGCCTCGGCTGACGGCTGCGCTTCCATCCCGGCGCGGGTGGTCCCACGCGCTCTTATTTTTACACTGTATGCCGATGATACCATCAAGCATTCATTGAATCGAATAACACTACATATTCAAATAATTGATGCCAAATTTGGACATGATTATTCAGATTAAGAATCGACAAATGACTATCATCGATTCTAATTGTTTTATGAGATTCGATTTTACTGATTTTAATTAATCGATGCGGGCGACCTCCGTCGCTTAGACGTCACCAAACGGGAGGCGCGCGCAGGCGCGTGACAGGCAAGATGAACCAGATGCTCGCGCGGACACTGGCCGCGACCTTGGTCGCCACCACCCTGCTGACCGGCGCCGCCCAGGCCCAGCCGCCGGCGGCGCGGCCGCCCGGCATGCCGGCGCCGACGCCCAACGACAGGCTGGTCTCCCCCGAAGTCGCCGCCGACCGGCGCGTGACCTTCCGCCTCTACGCGCCGGACGCCCGTACCGTCGCCGTAACCGGCGAGTTCCTGGCCTGGGGCGGGCCGCCGCTGGCCCTGGCCAAGGGCGCCGACGGGGTCTGGACGGGAACCAGCGACGCGCTTCCGGCCGGCGCCTATCGCTACGCCTTCCTGATGGACGGGGTGCAGGTGGTCGATCCCCGCAATCCGGCCACCTCCGCCTCGCTGACCCAGGCCAAGAGCCTGCTGGTCGTCTCGGACGACGATTTCGCCGCCGACCGGCCGGGCGTGCCGCACGGCGCGATCGCCCGCGTGCGCTACGCCTCCCCCGCCCTGGACGTCGAGCGCCAGATGCAGGTCTACACCCCGCCCGGCTACGGCCGCGACGGCAAGACCTATCCGGTGCTCTACCTGCTGCACGGGGGCGGCGACGCCGATGATTCCTGGCCGACGGTGGGCCAGGCCGGCTTCATCCTCGACAACCTGATCGCCGAGAAGAAGGCTCCGCCGATGATCGTGGTGATGCCGGCCGGCGCCGTGAAGCCGACCGGCCAGCCGATGACCTGGGACGCCGCCCAAGACCCGTTCACCGCCGACCTGCTGGGCGGGGTCATGCCCTATGTCGAGGCCAACTACCGGGTGTCCAAGGCGCCGGGCCAGACGGCGCTGGCCGGCCTGTCGATGGGCGGCATCCAGACCCTCAACATCGGCCTGACCCATACCGAGCGGTTCAACTGGATCGGCGTGTTCAGCTCCGGCTGGTTCCCCGGCGACCTGAAGGCGTTTGAGGACCACAACGGCGCCGACCTGGGCGCGAAGGCCGCCAGGCTGAAGCTGTTCTACTATTCCAACGGCGAGACCGACATCGCCCTGCCCCAGGCCAGGAAGGCGTTCGAGATGTTCGATCGCCACGGGGTGCGAGTGGAGACCCATGAATTCCCGGGCGGCCACGAATGGTCGGTGTGGCGGGCCAGCCTGCGTGACTTCGCGCAGAAGCTCTTCCGCTAGGATCGAGGTCCAGGCCGTGCGGCTCAAGCGAAGGCCCGCCGCAGGGCCGAGATCTTGGCGGCCGCGAACTGCTGGGCGACGGCGGTGGACGGCGCGATGCCGTCGAAGCCGTGGAAAGCGCCGGGGACGACCACGAGTTCGGTCGCCACGCCGGCGTCGATCAGGCGCCTGGCGTAGTCCACGTCCTCGTCGACGAAGAGATCGATCGAACCGACGCCGATGAAGGTCGGCGGCAGGCCGGCCAGGCTGGCGGTTCGGGCGGGCACGGCCTTGGCCGGAACCCTGGCGCCGCCGGGCGCCTGGCCCAGGAAGGACCGCCAGCCGAAGGCGTTGGCCTTGGCGTCCCAGCCGACCTTGCCGATAGGCCCCGGCGGCAAGCGCGTGCTGCCGGTGGCGTCGTCGAGCATGGGATAGATCAGCATCTGGAAGGCCAGCGGGATCTCGCCCCGGTCGCGCGCGGCGATGGCCAGCAGGGCCGCGTGGCCGCCGCCCGCGCTCTCGCCCATGACCGCGATCCTGGCCGGATCGATCCCGACCTCGGCGGCGTGGTCGCGCAGCCAGCGCAGGCCGGCGTAGTTGTCCTCGATCGAGGCGGCGTAGGTCGCCTCCGGCGCCAGGCGGTACTCGACCGTGACGATGCCGCAGTCGAGCGTCGCGGCAAGATCCTGCAACTGGCGGACGCTGGACTCGGCGCTGCCGCCGACGAAGCCTCCGCCATGCATGTGGAGGATCGCCGGCCGCGCGGCGCCAGGCTTGGCGTTGATGACGAAGATCGTGACGTCCGGCGCGCCCGGCGCCCCCTTGATCGCCAGCCTGCTGACCGGCGGCGTGGCGGCCGCCGCCGCGCCGAAGCCCGACACGAACTTGCGCCAGGGGATCAGGGTCTCCGCGGCCGGCGGCGGGAACTTGGCGCTCATGGCCTGGATCTGGCGCGCGGCCGGTCGCAGTTCGGGATTGACGAAGGCCAGCAGATCCTCCGGCTCCCCGGCCCCCGCCGCTTTCCCCACGACAGAGGCCATGGCCGCGCTCGCGCCCAGAAGCCCCAGTCGCCGCCTGCTCAGACCCTGCATGTCAGTGACCGCGCTTGGCCTGCATGGCGGCCAGGTCCTTGTCGATCTTGGCCAGCTTCTCGGGCGTCAGGGTCGGCTCGAACTGGGCGATGTCGCGCAGCTTCATGCTGTAGCCCATGGTCAGCTGCGGATTGGCCACGACCTCGGGGATGTTGGCGGTCAGCACGGCCTTGGCGTCGGGATCCTTGATCAGGTCGCCGACCAGGCTGTCGACGCTGAGCTTGGCCGCCGGCGCGGCGGCGGGAGCCGGAGTTTGGGCCAGGCTCGCGCCGGCGCCGCCGAGGGCGAGCGTCAGGCCGAGCAGGAAGGCGGTCGCGGACTTGCCGGTCGTGGACTTGGACATTGGGTGTCTCCGATGTGTGAAGTGTCGTGTCGCTCGGGCGCGCTTGAAGGCGCCGGCGATGACGGGGTCCTGCGGCGACGCCTCCTTGCGCGCCGCCGCAGCCGCAGCGCCGCCCGGATCGCGCCCAGATGGATCGACCGACGCGGGACCGCTTCCCCCCGTCGACGCCCGACGGCTCATCGCCGCTCGCGGCGCCTGCACAAGGCGGTCCATACGCTGACTTTCCCCCAGGCGCCGTGGCGCGGCGCTGCGTTCGCGGCGGGGACGAAGCCCGCCGCTTGGGGACGATCTAAGTTGGAGAGGGCGCCCTTAAATAGCGCTCACAATTGCCCTGGCGCCCAACGCACCGGGCCGCAGCCTCACGCTCGCATCAGGCGCCTGGGGCCGGGAATGAAGATCGCTCTGGCCTTTTCGTGACCTGCGTTCGCCAGCATCGCATCGCGCTCGGCGACGCCGCGGACGATCGACCAGCCGGCCTCGCGAATTCCGCCCGTCAGGGCGGGGTCCGACGCCGGAGGCGCGGCGGCCTGGGCCCGGACGGTGAAGCCCGCGAAGCAGACGGCCAGCAGGTGCAGCGGGCCGTTGTCGGCGATCTCGTAGAGCCGCCGCTGCAACGCGAACCAGGCCTGCGCCCTGACCGTCTCCGGCGCGGCCTCGACCAGTCCCCAGAGCTGGCCCAGATCGTCCATCTGCGCGTTCGAGCGGGTCCGCGCGGCCTGCTCGGTGGCCCAGGCGTTGAGGTGAAAGCAGACCTCGGCCTCGGGCATGGCGGCGTGGGCGGCCAGATAGCCGTGCACGGTGGTGATGATCGACGCCGGGTCGGGCTGGCGCAGGCGCACGCCGCCGCCCCGTCCCTTGACGCTGCGCGCCACGCCCGCGTCCTCGAGCAGTCGCACCGCCTCGACCATCACGCCCGGACTGACGCCGTATCGCTCCGACAGGGTCCAGACCGTGCCGAGAGGCTCGCCGCCGCGGCAGGCCTCCGGGCGGATCTCCGCGCCGATGCGCGCCGCGACCCTGGCGGCGAGGTTCTGGCCGACGGTCGCGCCGGGGAAGCTGGGCGCGCTGCCGGCCACGATAGCCAGGTCCAGGCCACGACGAATTCTGACGCTCTCGCGGGCAAGGTCGAAGGCGCGGTCGGCGTCGCCGGCGCGCATCGCCGCATTCAGCGCGCGGCTCAGGTCCTTCGGAGCACCGGACATGCCGCCGCCGAAGCGTTCGAGGCAGGCCAGGGCCAGGCCTAGAAAGGGCGGTGCCGCAGCCACACCTTGATCCGACGCCTGCGCCGCCGCGGCCAGGGCCAGGGGCTCGATCAGCGCCCGCGCCTCCCAGACCTCGTCGTCGCGAACCCCGGTCCACAGCAGATGATTGGCCATGGTCGCGGCGATGGCGGCCTGATCCGGCGCCAGGACGATCAATCCCCCGGAAGGCCCGCGCCGAGGCCGGCAGGATCCCCTCGCCTCCAGGATCCGCAACGCCTGGCGGAGAACCCGGACGGAGACGTCGAAATTGTCGGCCAACGCCGTTTCCGGACCGCAGACCCGGCCGACCGGCCAGCCGGCCCGGTCCAGGGCGTCTTCGATGGCCATGGCCACTTGCGGCGCCAGGCGCGCGTCCTCGACGCCGGTCAGCGCGCCGTACTGGGCCAGGATTTCGGGCGTGGCGCGGAATGGAGCGGGCGCGAGGTCGAACGCCAAGGTCGGCACGCCCATCGCCATTCGCCGCCCCTCCCGCAGTCCTTCGCGCCTTCAGGCGTCGTTGCGGACACTAGGTCAATGCGGCAGGCGAGTTGTCAATCCAGGCGTCAGACGACCGCCCCTCCCCGCCCGAGATGCCGGCGAACATCACGGCGTTCCAAAGCGCCGCCGGGCCGAACGCGCGCGGGACATCAGCCTAGAGATCAGCCGCCGACGGCGACGACTTCGATGCTCAGCGGGGCGCCGCCGGCGGCGATGGCGAGCAGGCGGTCGACGTTCGGATGCGCGCCCGGACGCTCGCGCGCGTCCGCCGAGTGCTCGGCGAACACGGCCAGGCCGTGCTCGGCGGCTGCCGCATCCAGGGCGCCGAAGCGCTGCTTCAGATGCTGGTAGACGGCGAGCGAGCCTTGCTTGCCCGGCTGGTTCTCGATGCTGGCGACCACCGCTCCATCGGCGTCGACCAGATCGATGCGTTCGACGCCATCGATGGCCGGCAACTGCTGGAGATTGCCCTTGAAGGTCGCGCCCGGTTGAATCATCGCCTGATTTTCTCGAATTCCTGAGGTCATCGCGCGGGCCTCTAGCACCCCGCGCGGACATCCGCCATGCGGCGCGTCGTAGATCGCCGCCTCGTCGTCGAAGACCGGCCGCACGGCGAAGGCCGCCTCTCGGCGCGCTTGAGGGGCGCGGCGGGAGGGAGTAGTGCGGGACCAGATGCCCAAGATCCTCGCCATCGAAGACGATCCGAGCACCGGCCAGGAGATCGTCGCCGAGCTGGAGCAGCACGGCTTCGAGGTGGAGCTGGTCGCCGACGGCCGCCAGGGCCTGATCCGGGCGGCCAGCGGCGACTTCGACGCCGTCACCCTGGACCGCATGCTGCCCGGCCTGGACGGCCTGGCCATCGTCACCGTCATGCGCGGCGCCGGGGTCGAGACGCCGGTGCTGATGATCAGCGCGCTCAGCGACGTCGACGAGCGGGTGAAGGGCCTGCGGGCCGGCGGCGACGACTACATGACCAAGCCCTTCGCCTCGGAGGAGCTGGCCGCGCGGCTGGAAGTGCTGCTGCGCCGCCGGGCCAGCGTCCCGCGCCAAACCACCCTGACCGTGGCCGACCTGGTGATCGATCTGCTGGCCCGCACCGTCCATCGCGGCGGCGTCGAGATCCGGCTGATGCCGACTGAGTACAAGCTGCTGGAGTTCATGGCCCGCAACTCCGGCCAGGTGCTGACCCGGACGATGATCTTCGAGGCGGTGTGGGGCTATCACTTCGACCCAGGCACCAACCTGATCGACGTGCACCTGGGACGCCTGCGCAGGAAGGTCGACCGGCCGGGCGCGCCGCAGCTGCTGCACACCGTCCGCGGCTCGGGATACGCGCTGCATGCGCCCGCGTGAGCTCTGGCGGGCCAGCCCGTTCCGCCTGACCCTGCTGAACGGCGCGGTGTTCGCCGTGGCCCTGGTCGCCCTACTGGGCATGATCTACTGGCGCACCGCCGGCTACATCACCCGCCAGCTCGACGCGATCATCGTCAGCGAGAGCACCATGCTGGCCAACGGCCCGGCCGACACCCTGCCCGAGCGGGTGCGGGCGGCGGTGGCCGCCGACGGCCGGGCGATCGCCTATTACGGCCTGTTCTCGGCCGACGGGGTCTGGATCACCGGCAACGTCCGCCGCCTGCCCGCCAACGCCGAGGCCGACAACCGGCCGCGCACGCTGAACGAGCCCGGCCTGCAGCCCGGCGCGCGCGGGCTGGTGCGCCGCCTGCCGTGGGGCGAGCAGCTGTTCATCGTTCACGACGCCAAGGTGCTGACCGGGCTGCGTGACATCATCGTCAACGCCCTGATGGTCAGCGGGGCGCTGATCCTGCTGCTGGGTCTGGGCGCGGCGGCCCTGCTCAGCCTTCCCGCGCTGCGCCGGGTCGAGCAGCTGCGGGTCGCCAGCCGCGCGGCGCTGGCCGGCCGGCTAGGCGTGCGCCTGCCGGTGTCGCACCGCCGCGACGAGATCGACATGCTGGCCAGCCTCGCCAACAGCATGATGGACGAGACCGAGCGCCTGCTGTGGGAGGTCAAGAGCGTGGGCGACAACGTGGCCCACGACCTGCGCACGCCGCTGAACCGGCTGCGCGCGGCGCTCTACCGCGCCACCCAGGACGCTAGCCCCGACGAGGCCGGCCGGCGCGAGATGATCGAGCGGGCGCTGGAGGAAACCGACGAGCTGCTGGTGCGCTTCCGCGCCCTGACCCGCATCGGCGAGATCGAGCGCCGCGACCGTCAGGCCTGTTTCGAGGCCGTGCGGTTGCAGGACGTGCTGGAGCAGGTGTTCGAGCTGCACGACCCGGCCGCCGAGGAGCTGGGCGTCGCCATCGAGACCCGCTTCGCCCCTGAGGCCCCGGCGGTGTTCGCCGATCCGGCCCTGCTGTTCGAGGCGGTCAGCAACCTGGTCGACAACGCCCTGAAGTTCACCCCGCGCGGCGGGCGCGTGACGCTGCGGCTGCTGGCGCTCGACGAAGGCCCGCGCATCGAGGTGGTCGACAACGGCCCCGGCGTGCCGGAGGGCGAACGCGAGGCGGTGCTGAACCGCTTCTACCGCTCGCAGCGCACGCTGGAACAGCCGGGTTCGGGCCTGGGTCTGAGCATCGTCGCGGCCGTCGCCCGCATGCACCACTTCACCCTGTCGCTGGAGGACGCGCAGCCGGGCCTGCGGATCGCCATCGACTGCTGGCCGCGCGGTCTCGAGGCCTAGATGCGGCTGCTGCACGCCAGCCATCGCCCCCGCGACCTCTACCTGGTCCGGGCCCTGATCCAGGCCGGCCACGTGGTCGAGAGCCTGGACAGCCTGGACGACGCGGCCAGCGCCAGCGTCGGCGAGGACTATGACGCGGTGTTGCTGGAAGTGGCCGCCCCGGCCGACGCCCCGCTGGCCGCCCTGTCGCGGCGGGGCGAACGCGCCCTGCTGGTGCTGATCGCCGACCAGGCTTCGCCCGCCGCTCGCACGGCCGCCCTACGAGCAGGGGCCGACGCCTGCCTGACCCGGCCCGTGCACGTCGTCGAGCTGGAGGCGCGCCTGACCGCCCTCGCCCGTCTGGCGCCGACGCCAAGTTCGGCGGTCGCGACCGGCCTGCGGTTCGACGCCGCCGGCCGCAAGGTGACGCTGGGCGAGGCCAGCCTCGTCCTGCCCAGCCGTGAATACGCCCTGCTGGCCTACATGGCCGACCACGCCGGCCAGGTGCTGAGCGCCGAGCAGATCCTCAAGCACGTGTGGGGCGAAGGCGACGATCCGCGCCCCGAACGGGTGCGCACGGCGGTGGCGCGCCTGCGCCTGAAGCTGGAGGTCGCGTTCGGACGGCCGCTGCTGGCCACCCTGCGCGGTCACGGCTATCGGCTGGACCTCGAATAGCGCAACTGCAGGGGCCGACGCGGTCCAGCCCATTTTTCGTCCCGCGCCCCAACATGACAGGATTTTCATCTGCCCGAGACGGCAGGTTTAGGCGGGCGGGCGCATCACCCGGCGGCGCAGCTTGAGTACGCGCAGATTCCGCGCGCCCGGCCCCTCCCCCCCGGACGCAGGGCGCGCGGGATCGTCCACTGCTGCAAGTCCGGAGCAGGCCGCTTGAACGCTATCGTCCGCATCGCCCTGCAACGCCCGCTCACGTTCATCGTGATGGCGATGCTGATCCTGATCTTCGGCGTCCTGGCGGCCCTCGGCACGCCCACCGACATCTTCCCCGAGATCCGCGTGCCGGTGATCGGCGTGGCCTGGCAATATGCCGGCCTGTCGCCGCAGGAGATGTCGGGCCGCATCGTCACGCCCTACGAGCGGGTGCTGTCGACCACGGTCAACGACATCGACCACATCGAGAGCCAGTCGCTGCCCGGCATCGGCGTGGTGAAGATCTACTTCCAGCCCGGCGTCGACATCCGCACGGCCACCGCCCAGGTGACCTCGATCTCGCAGACGGCCGTCAAGCAGATGCCGGCCGGCACGACCCCGCCGCTGATCATCAACTACAGCGCCGCCACCGTGCCGATCCTGCAGCTGGCCCAGTCGGGCAAGGGGCTGTCCGAACAGAAGCTGTTCGACCTGTCGCAGACGGTGGTGCGCCCCAACCTGATCAGCGTGCCCGGCGCGGCGATCCCCTATCCCTACGGCGGCAAGGTCCGCCAAATCATGATCGACCTGGATTCGGTCGCCCTGCAGTCCAAGGGGCTGTCGGCGCAGGACGTCTCCAACGCCCTGGCCGCCCAGAACCAGATCCTGCCGGCCGGCACGATCAAGATCGGCACCTTCCAGTACAACGTCCGCCTCAACGACGCGGCCGAGACGATCGAGGAGCTCAACAGCCTGCCGATCAAGACGGTGGACGGCGCGACGATCTACATCCGCGACGTCGGCCAGGTGCGCGACGGCTCGGCCCCGCAGACCAACGTGGTGCACGTGGACGGCGCGCGGGCGGTGCTGTCGACGATCCTGAAGAACGGTTCGGCCTCGACCCTGGCCATCGTGCAGGGGATCAAGGACCGCCTGCCGGCCTTGAAGGAAAACCTGCCCGACGACTTCAAGATCACGCCGCTGAACGACCAGTCGCTGTTCGTGAAGGGCGCGATCGAGGGCGTGGTCAAGGAAGGCGTGATCGCCGCGGCCCTGACCAGCCTGATGATCCTGCTGTTCCTGGGCAGCTGGCGCTCGACCGTGATCATCGCGGTGTCGATCCCCCTGGCCATCCTGGCCGCCATCGCCGCCCTGTCGGCCATCGGCCAGACCCTGAACATCATGACCCTGGGGGGCCTGGCCCTGGCCGTCGGCATCCTGGTCGACGACGCCACGGTGACCATCGAGAACATCAACTGGCACCTGGAGCACGGCAAGGACGTGCGCACGGCCATCCTCGACGGCGCGGCCCAGATCGTGGTTCCGGCCTTCGTCTCGCTGCTCTGCATCTGCATCGTCTTCGTGCCGATGTTCATGCTCAAGGGCGTGGCCGGCTTCCTGTTCGTGCCGATGGCCGAGGCCGTGGTCTTCGCGATGATCGCCTCGTTCATCCTGTCGCGCACCCTGGTGCCGACCCTGGCCATGTACCTGCTCAAGCCCCACGCCAGGGAGCGCCTGGACTACGAGCACGCGGCCGAGCATGGCGGCGCGGGCAAGCCCTCGCGCAATCCGCTGGTGCGCTTCCAGCGGAGCTTCGAGACCGCCTTCGGCAAGCTGCGGGAAGGCTACAGGAACCTGCTGGTCATGGCCCTGGGCTCGGGCCGGGTGTTCATCATCGGCTTCATGGTGGTGGTCGTGGCCTCGTTCGCCCTGACCCCGTTCCTGGGCCGCAACTTCTTCCCGACGGTGGACGCCGGCCAGATCACCCTGCACGTCCGCGCCCCCGTCGGCACGCGCCTGGACGACGCCTCGCTTCTGTTCGGCAAGGTGGAGGAGGCGATCCGCAAGGTGGTGCCGGCCGACGAGGTGGGCTCGATCGTCGACAACATCGGCATCCCCAACAGCGCCATCAACATGGTCTACAGCAACTCGGGATTGATCGGCCCGCAGGACGGCGACATCTTCGTGGCCCTGAAGGCCGAGCACGGCCCGACGGCGGACTACGTCAAGAAACTGCGCGAGGAGCTGCCCCGGCAGTTCCCCGGCGCGACCTTCTCGTTCCTGCCGGCCGACATCATCAGCCAGATCCTCAACTTCGGCGCCCCCTCGCCCATCGACCTGCAGATCTCGGGCCCCAACGCCGCGGCCAACCGCGCCTACGCCGCCAAGATCCTGGCGCGTCTGAAGACCATCCGGGGCCTGGCCGACGTACGCCTGCACCAGCCGGAAGGCGCGCCGCAGCTGCGGGTCGACGTCGACCGCTCGCGCATGGCCCAGCTGGGCCTGACCGAACGCGACGTGACCAACAGCGTCGTGGCCTCCCTGGCCGGCAGCTCGCAGGTCTCTCCGACCTTCTGGCTGAACCCGAAGAACGGCGTGTCCTATCCGATCGTGGCCCAGGTTCCGGAATACCGCGCCGGCTCGCTGTCGGACCTGAACGGCATTCCGATCACAAGCACGGCGGCCAGCGCGCAGCACGCCCAGATGCTGGGGGGCCTGGGCGTGATCAAGCGCGACAGCGCCCCGGCCGTGGTCAGCCACTACGACATCCAGCCGGTGCTCGACATCTACGCCACTCCGCAGGGACGCGACCTGGGCGCGGTGACCGCCGACATCAACAAGGTGCTCAAGGACCTGGCCAAGGAGCGTCCGAAGGGCGCGACGGTCGCCCTGCGCGGCCAGATGGTGACGATGAACGCCGCCTTCTCGGGCCTGGGCTTTGGCCTCGTCGCCGCGATCGTGCTGATCTACCTGCTGATCGTCGTGAACTTCCAGTCGTGGCTGGACCCGTTCGTGATCATCACCGCCCTGCCCGCGGCCCTGGCCGGCATCGTCTGGATGCTGTTCGCCACCGGCACCACCCTGTCGGTGCCGGCCCTGACCGGGGCGATCATGTGCATGGGCGTGGCGACGGCCAACTCGATCCTGGTGGTCAGCTTCGCCCGCGAGCGGCTGGAGGCCACCGGCGACGCCCTGACCGCCGCCATCGAGGCCGGCTTCACCCGCTTCCGCCCGGTGCTGATGACGGCCCTGGCCATGATCATCGGCATGGCGCCGATGGCTCTTGGTTTGGGTGAAGGCGGCGAGCAGAACGCGCCGCTGGGCCGGGCCGTCATCGGCGGCCTGATCTTCGCCACCACCGCCACCCTGCTGTTCGTGCCCGTGGTCTTCCGCCTCGTCCACGGCCGCAAGACCGCCGACCAAACCGTTCCCGCCGGACCGACCACCGGAGCATCGTCCCATGCCTGATCAACAAGCTGCTGCTCCCGCCAAAAGCGCGATCTCGACCCGCCGGCTGAAGCTGGCCGGCGCCGCCGGACTGGTCCTGGCCGCCGTCGTGGTGGCCGGGGGTCTGGCCGCCCGCGTCCACGCCGACCAGTCGCTGAAGACCTGGACCCACGACCAGGCCATCCCGACCGTGGCCCTGGCCCCGGTGGCCGGCGGCGGCCACGCCGACCTGGTGCTGCCGGGCGACGTGCAGGCCTTCTACACCGCCCCGATCCACGCCCGGACCAGCGGCTATCTCAAGCGCTGGTACGCCGACATCGGCCAGCGGGTGAAGGCCGGACAGGTGCTGGCCGAGATCGACACGCCCGACCTCGACCAGCAGGTGCTGCAGGCCCGCGCCAACCTGGCGACCGCCCAGGCCAACCAGCGGCTGTCGGCCCTGACCGCCAAGCGCTGGGAGGGTCTGGTCGCCCAGGACGCCGTCTCCCGCCAGGAGGCCGACGAGAAGACCGGCGACCTGGCCGCCCGCAACTCGGCGGTCAACGCCGCCCAGGCCGATCTGGCCCGCCTGCTGGCCCAGCAGTCGTTCAAGCGGATCACCGCGCCCTTCGACGGGGTGGTCACGGCTCGCAACACCGACATCGGCCAGCTGATCTCGGTGGGCGGCTCGGCGGATGCGGCGCTGTTCACCGTCGCCGACCAGCACCGCATGCGGGTCTATGTCAGCGTGCCGCAAAACTATTCGGCCCTGGTGCATCGCGGCCTGAGCGCGCAGCTGAGCGTGCCGGAATATCCGGGCCAGACCTTCACCGCCTCGGTGGTCAACGACGCCCAGTCGGTGGGTCGCAACGGCGCCATGCTGGTCGAGCTGCAGATCGATAATCCCGACGGCCGCCTCAAGCCCGGCGCCTACGCCCAGGCGGCGTTCAAGCTGCCGGCCGCGGCGACCACGACGCGGATCCCCGCCACGGCGATCCTCTTCAAGCACGGCGGCCCGACCGTGGCCGTCGTCGGCGGCGACGGCCGCGTGAAGGTGCGCACCATCGCCATCGTCCGCGACCTGGGGACCGAGGTCGAGATCGGCGCGGGCCTGCAAGCGGGCGAGCGCGTCATCGACAATCCGCCCGAGGCCCTGGCCGACGGCGACCTCGTGCGGGTGGCCGGCGCCGCCCAGGGAGCGGCCCATGCGAAGGGCTGAGGCGCGCGCCCTGCTGCTGGTCTCGGCGGCGGCCTCGATCCTGGCCGCCTGCGTCAGCGCTCCGGCCTATGTCGCACCGAGCGTCGCCGCGCCGGTCGCCTTCAAGGAGGCCGGCCCCTGGACCCCGGCCGCGCCGGCCGACGACCAGCCGCGCGGCGACTGGTGGACCGTCTACGGCGACCCGGTGCTGAACGACCTGGAGGCGCGGGCGGCCAAGGCCAATCCCGGCCTCGCAGCCGCAGCCGCGGCGCATGACCAGGCCGTCGCCCTGGCCGGCCAGGCGCGGTCGGGCCTGTTCCCCACGATCGACGGCGGGACCCTGGCCAGCCGCCAGCGCCGCTCCGACAACGCTCCGCTCCGCAACGGCGGGGTGGACGAGTATTCGACCCGCCAGGCCGTCGCCAGCGCGTCCTACGAGATCGATCTCTGGGGCCGGGTGCGCAACCAGGTCGCCGCCAGCGGCGCGCAGGCGCAGGCCAGCGCCGCCGACCTGCAATCGGTGCGCCTGAGCCTTCAGGCCGAACTGGCCGACAGCTATCTGGCCCTGCGCGGCCTCGACGCCCAGTCGCGCCTGCTGGCCGACACCGTCGCGGCCTACCAGAAGGCGCTGGACCTCACCCAGATCCGCCACGACGGCGGGGCCGCGACCGGCCTCGACGTCAGCCGGGCGAAGAACCAGCTGTCCACCGCCAAGGCCCAGCTCAGCGACGTGGCCGCCCAGCGGGCGCTCTACGAGCACGCCATCGCCGCCCTGGTCGGCGAGACCGCCTCGAGCTTCGATCTGCCGCCGGTCCAGGCGTCGCTTAGCGTGCCCAAGACTCCGGTCGGCGTGCCGTCAGTGCTGTTGCAGCGCCGGCCCGACATCGCCGCCGCCGAGCGCCGCGCCGCCGCCGCCAACGCCCAGATCGGCGTCGCCCAGGCCGCGCGCTTCCCGACCCTGACCATCGCCGGTCAGGCCGGCTGGCAGTCGGACGGCGGCGTGGATCTGTTCAGCGCGCCCAACGCCGTCTGGCTGCTGGCCCCGCAACTGGCGGGCTCGATCTTCGACGCGGGCAAGCGCAAGGCCGGCGTCGAGGCCGCCAGGGCCGCCCACGCCCAGGCCGCCGAAAACTACCGCGGCGTGGTGCTGGCGGCGTTCCGCAACGTCGAGGACCAGATGGCCCTGTCCAACCGCCTGGCCGACGAGGCCAAGGACCAGGACGACGCCATGACCTTCGCCAAGCGGACCGAAGAGCTGGCCATGATCCGCTACCGCCAGGGCGCGGCCAACTATCTGGAGGTCGTCACCGCCCAGACCGCGGCGTTGCAGGCCGAACGCTCGGCCCTGGTGCTGGAGACCCGGCGCTTGCAGGCCTCCGTCGACCTGGTGCGGGCGCTCGGAGGCGGTCCGGCCTCTTAAAGCACTTGGCGCGCGCCCCGGGCGGGTTAGCCGCTCACACCTAACCCTGGCGCGCTCTAGAACCGCTTGCGCAAGCTGACGGACATCGTCCGCGGCTCGCCATAGATCAGAGTCGTCGCCGTGACGGCCGGGGTGATCGCCCCGCCGCCGGCGGCGTAGACCTCGTCGAACAGGTTCTGGACGGCGACGGAGACGGTCAGGTCCTCCCGGCCCGGCGGCCGGAGATCGAGGCCGAGATTGGCGACCGCGAAGGCGTGCTGCAGGCCGTTGCTGTCGTGCGCCCGCTCGACATAGCGCACGCGGCCGCTCTGGTAGACGTCGCCCCAGAGGGTCCAGAGGCCCAGCCGCGCGGACTGGATCGCCCGCCACTCGGCCGCCAGCCGCACCGTGTAGGGCGGCGAGTAGGAAAAGCGCAGCGAGGCCGGATCGGTCGGCGTCAGGCTGGCCAGCGAGGCCGGGACAGTCAGGGCGGTGAACCGGGCCTGGGTCAGGGTCGCCGAGGCCGACAGGGTCAGCCGCTCGCCCCGACGGCCGCTCCAGCCCAGCTCCAGTCCGCTGATGGTCGCCGAACCGGCGTTGATGATGAAGCTGGGCGGATCGTTGGTGGCGATCCCGTCGCCGTCGAAGTTCTCGGCCGGAAACAGCGCCCGCTGGACGTCGCGCGACCAGCCGCGAAACAGGGCCGCATCGACGCGATGGCGCCAGTCGCCCGCGCCGCCGGCCCATTTCAGGCCGAGCTCGACGTCGGTCAGGCTTTCCGGCGCATAGACCTGATAGGCCGACAGCAGCGGGCCGAACACCGGCGCATTGACCCCGCCTGCCCGGTAGCCCCGACGGGTGACCGCGTAGACCGTCAGGTTTGGCTGGCCGCGCCAGGTCAGGCCCAGGGTCCAGGTTGGGGCCGAGGACTGGGCCCGTCCGGCCTCGCCACAGGCCTCTTCCGAGATATCCGGCGCCGGGGCGGCGACGCGGACCAGACAGGCGCTCGACACGTCGCGGGTGTAGCGCGCTCCCGCCTCCAGCTCGAAACCTTGCCCGAGGCGGCGGGTGGCGTCGACGAAGCCGGCCAGGCTTTCGCCGCGGCGGTACTGGAACTCGACGCGCGCGGGGTTGGTCGGGGTGACGGCGCTGGCCCACAGGCTCTTCTGCACGCCGATCGGCGTCGTCGACAGGTAGAACAGGCCAGCCTGCCATGCGCCGCCCTCCCCTGTCCCGCTGGCGCGCAGTTCCTGGGTCAGCTGGCCAAGGTCGATGTGGCGGACAAGCTGATTGAGCGGCAGCGGCGAGCCGTCGGAGTCCAGCGCGCTGTCGAGCACGCTGCGCCGATAGGCCGTGACCGAGCGCAGGCTCATCGCCTGTCCCAGCCAGTCGAGCCGCAGGGTCGCGCCGTCGTTGCGGCGGTCCGAGCGGGGCGCGAGATCGACCTGCGTCTTGCGCGGACCCCAGGCCCGCTGCCGGGCCAGCGCGATGTCGATGTCGCATCCCGCCACGCCGCAGTCGAAATAGGGCGCGGCCTCGGGCGTGCGACCCGTGCCGCCGCCGGTCACGTCGGGCGGGTTGGGATAGGTCCCTGACAGGATGTTGGCGTTGCCCGTCTCGTCGGCGCGGAAGCCGTCGAGCACCAGCAGCGCCGAGAACGGCCCGCTGGGACGCCAGGCCAGGGACAGCCGCGCGGCCGCCTGGTTGCGGTCGTCGAGATCGTCGCCGGCGCCGAGGTTCTCGACGAGACCGTCGCGCTTGAGAACATAGACCGCCAGGCGCGCGGCGATCGGCGCGCCGGTCGGGGTGAGATCGCCGGCCGCCTCGATTTCGCGCAGGCGGTAGGAGCCGACCGTGACCCCGGCATGGCCGGGGCGGCCCGGCTCGGCGGTGTGGATCAGCAGCGCCCCGCCTGTGGTGTTGCGCCCGAACAGCACGCCCTGCGGCCCGCGCAGCACCTGCACCTCGGCCAGGTCGAAGGACGGCAGGATGGAGCCGTTGTTGGGCAGCGGCGCCTCGTTGACATAGGTGATCACCGACAGGGCCGACTCCCCGGCCGTCGCCCGGCGCTGGCCGCGAATGACCAGGGTCGGGGTCTCGGTCGAGACCTGGCCGGCGGCCGTCAGCCCCAGCGCCGCCCGCCGCAGCGCCAGGACGCCGTCGCCGCCTAGCCGGTCGAGATCGGCCGCCGAGACCGCGGCGACCGAGGCGGGCACGTCGATCAGGCGCTCATCACGGCGGCGCGCCTGGACCAGCACGGCGTCGAGCGCTTCGGCCGGCTCGCTCGCCGGAACAGTCTGAGACTTGCGGCCAGCGGCCTTCGACGAACGTGGCCGCGGGGCCGGCGTGATGGCGAAGGCCCCGGGTCCGATGCGGCGCGCGGTCAGCCCGCTCTCGCCTAGCAGGCGCTTCAGCGCGATCTCGGGCTCGGCGACATCGCGGCCGCCGGGCGAGCGCAGCCCGGCCACGGCCTGGGGCGCGAACAGCAGATCGACGCCGGTCTGCTCGGCATAGGCCTGCAACGCGGCGTCCATCGCCCCGGCCTGGACATCAAAGCGAAGCGGCGCGGCCAGGGCCGGCGACGCCGAGGTCAGCAGCACGGCGCCCGCGAAGGCCCGCGCCGCCCAGTCAGTCCGCCGCCGCACCGGCGTCCTTGGCGGGAGAAAGGACGATCGCCCCGTCGGCCGCCTCGCCGATCGTCAGGCCGTGGATCACCGCCACCGCGCGGGCGAAGGCCAGGGGATCGTCGCCGCCGAAAGCGCCGCTGACCTTCAGGGCCTTGGCCGCGCCGCGCACGATGATCCGGCGGCCGCCCCGGCGATTGATCTCGGCCGCGGCGTCGGTCAGCGCCTCGCCGCTCAGCACCAGCCGGCCCTCGCGCCAGGCCGTGGCCGCGGCGACGTCGGCGGAGAAGCGAGCCTCACGCCCCTGCCCGTCCGCCGCCAGCACCTCGCCTGGCGCCAGTTCGACCGGCTGGGCCTCGCCGCCGGAAACCCGGACGCGGCCGCGCAGCAGAGCGACGCGATAGGCGCCGGCGGCCGGGGCCAGATCGACCTCGAAAGCCGTGCCCAGGGCGCGCACCACATGGCCGCCGCCGCTGACCTCGAACGGTCGGCTGGCGTCATGGGCGACGTCGAAGAAGGCGCGGCCGCCGGTCAGGCTAATGGCGCGGCTACGCCGGTCAATGCGGGCGGTGAGCCGCGCGCCGCCGTCGAGCGTCACGTGCGAACCGTCGGCCAGGACCACCGCGCTGCGCTGGCCCGGCGCGGCGGCGTAGCTCTGTTCGGAAACGCCGGCGCGCTGCCAGGCCAGGCCGCCGGCGCCCGCCAGCACGGCCACGCCCGCGACGCTGGCCGCCATCAAGGCGAAGGCGCGGCGCGAGCGGCGGGCCTTGCCGGCCGCGAAAGCGGCGCGGGCCTCGGCCAGTTCGCGCTCGAGCCCGCCGGCGGCAACGGCGTCGTCCAGGAACTCCTCGACCTCCGCCATCGCGGCGTAGGCTTCGACATGCTCGGGGTCGGCTTCCAGCCAGGCGGTCAGGCGCGCCTCGTCGGCCGAGCTCCAGCCCCGCGCGCGCCGGCGCTCATGCCAGCCGGCGGCGGCGTCATAGACGTCGGCCAGACCCTCGTCGGGCGTATGGGACGCGGGCGTCATGGACGGCGAACCCGTCGGGTCAGATGGGCCATGGCCCGTCGCACGTCCTTCTCCACGGTGCTTATCGACACCCCCAGGGCGTCGGCGATGGCCTGATGCCGCAGTCCGTCGATCCGGTAAAGCAGGAAGACGTGCCGGGTGCGCTCGGGCAGGTCGGCCAGGGCGCGGCGGACCTCCGTCAGGGTCTCGCGGTCGATCAGGGTCTGCTCGGGCGTCGCCGGCGCCTGGGAGGCCGCGGCCTCCTCGATCTCCGGGACCGCCAGGCGGCGCACCTGCTGGCGGCGGGCGCGGTCGCGGATCAGGTTGGCGGCCGTCTGGAAGAGGTAGGAGTCCAGTCGCTCGACGCCCTCGTCGGGCGGACGGCGGGCGAAGCGCAGGAAGACCTCGTGCACCAGGTCGTCAACGTCGGCCCCGCCGCCGACGCGCAGGGCGATGAACCGCCGCAGCACGCCTTCGTGCCGCCGCACGACCTGGTCGATGTCGTCCGGCCGGATCTGGCCGAGCGCCGCCTGGCCGAAGGTCGCCTGACTTAAACTCGATTGTCCGGACACCCCGTACTCCCGCCGCCGGGAGGACCGGCTAAGCGAACTTGGCCGCCTGGCGATGAGCGAACCACCCCAGGCCTCGCAGTTTCCCGTCCGCGCCGCCCATTTCATCAGCAGGCGCCCAAATTGCGTACAGCCTGACCAGACCCGCGCCTTCGCGCCGAATGGCGAAAAAAGTCGCAAGGGCAAACGCACCTCGCCCGTCTTGCGGCCCGGAACCGAGCTCACGGCCGGTCCTCAACGAAGGGGATAAACTTGAACCGCACCGCTCTTTGCACGCTTCGCCGCGCGGCCCTGGCCACCAGCGCGCTCGCCAGCCTGGTCGCCGCCGGGGCCCACGCCCAGGAGGCCGAAAAGGTCCAGCCGGACGTGGCCGTCGACGAGATCATCGTCACCGCCCTGAAGCGCTCGACCAGCCTGCAGGAGACGCCGCTCAGCATCTCGGCCGTCGGCGAGACCCAGCTGAGCCGGATCGGCGCGACCGGCATCAACGACTATTTCCGCCAGGTGCCGAACCTGGCGCTGGACGGCGGCACGCCGTCGAACCGCCGCATCACCCTGCGCGGCGTGCGCAGCGCCGGTGAAGCCACCACCGGCCTCTACTACGACGAAACCCCGCTGACCGGTCCGACCGGCACCACCCAGGACGCCGGCTCGACCACGCCGGACATCAACCTGTTCGACGTCGAGCGCGTCGAGGTGCTGCGCGGCCCGCAGGGCACGCTGTATGGCTCGGGCTCGATGGGCGGCACGCTGCGGGTGATCTTCAACAAGGCCGACACCAACGACTACGCCGGGGCGGTCGAGGCCCAGGCGACGACCACCAAGGGCGGCGAAGGCGGCTTCTACGGCAAGGGCATGGTCAATGTGCCGCTGATCCAGGACAAGCTGGGCGCGCGCCTGGTGCTCTATCGCGAAGAGCGCGGCGGCTATGTCGACAGCGTTCCGCTGAACAAGCAGGACATCAACGGCTCGACCTCCAGCGGCGGCCGCCTGATGTTCACCTTCACCCCGACCGAAGACCTGACGCTGCGCGCCACGGCGGCGCTGCAGAACGAGGAAGTGGACGGCCAGTCGAGCTGGTCGGCCGCCGCCGGCCGCTACAAGTCCGACCGCAAGACCATCGCCCAGAGCAACTCCAAGCTGGCGCTCTACAACGTCACCGCCGAGTGGGACCTGCACTTCGCGACGCTGACGGCGACCTCGTCCTACTACAAGTGGAAGATGCTGCGGAACAGCGACTGGACCAACAACATCGCCAACAACCGCACCAGCAGCGCCGCCTGCGGCCGCTATTTCGGCCTGTCGGGAACCACCTGCTCCAGCGCCCAGCTGAGCCAGTACACCGCCTGGGCGGACTCGCGCGGTCCGGCCGTCTCCTGGCAGCCGATGAGCCTGGAAACCTGGACGAATGAAGTGCGGATGGCCGGCAGCCTGTTCGAAGACAAGCTCGATTGGACCGGCGGCGTCTACTACGAGACCCGCAAGGACCACGTCGACAGCATCCAGACCCGCGCCGACGCCACGACCGGCATGGCCGTCACGCCGTTCGACGCCCTGGGCGCGCGCTACATCGACAACGACGTCAAGCAGACCGCCTTCTTCGGCGAGCTGTCCTATCACGTCACGGACGCTCTGACGGTGACCGGCGGCGCCCGCCGCTTCGACTACGACAAGACCGTCTCGGGCGCGGTGACCATCGGCAACGTCATCTCCAACTCGCCGGTCACGGCCTTCAGCCAGGTGGACGCCAGCGCCAAGGGTTGGGTCGAGCGCGTCAACATCAGCTACGAATTCGACAAGTCGCTGATGGTCTACGCCCAGGCGTCGAAGGGCTTCCGTCCCGGCGGCGCCAACAACATCCCGGGCCTGACCAGCGGCCTGGTGGCGTTCCAGCCCGACAGCCTGTGGAACTACGAGGCGGGCGTGAAGAGCGACTGGTTCGACCGCCGTCTGACCGTGAACATGTCGGCCTACCAGATCGACTGGAACAACATCCAGGTGCAGGCGCAAGCCAACGTCGGCGCGAACTTCTTCATCATCACCAACGCCGGCGCGGCCCGCATCCGCGGCCTGGAACTGGAGACCACCCTGCGGCCGATGACCGGCCTGACCCTGAGCAGCGCCATCGGCGTGTCGGACGCCAAGCTGACCGAGGACATGACCAACTCGTCGGTGACGGTGTCGGGCTCGACCGGCCTGCGCGGCGACCGCCTGCCCTTCGTGCCGAAGTTCAGCGGCTCGCTGAACGCCGACTACACCTGGCCGGTGGCCGACGGCATGAACGGCCTCGTGCACCTCGACGCCAGCTACACCGGCGGCACGGCCTCGCAGTTCCGTCCGACCTACGTCTATTACGAGAAGGTCCCGGCCTACACGGTCGTGGGCGCTCGGGTGGGCGTCGAGGGCGAGGGCTGGGGCGCCTACGCCTTCGCCCAGAACCTGACCAACTCGGTCGGCCCGGTCTCGATCACCTCGGCCGCCGGGGCGCTGGACCAGGTCGTCAGCCTGACGCCCCGCACCCTGGGCGTGATGGTCCGCCGCACCTTCTGATCCCCCATCATCAGTATCGAGATTATCCCATGAAACATCGCATGATCCCGGCGGCCTTCCTGGCCGTCCTTTGCGCCGGCGCGGCAAGCGCAGCCCTCGCCCAGGCGCCCGCCAAGCCGCCGGCGCAGGTCGACTTCGGCAACGTCCGCCCGCCGGCCCCGACCTCGCCCTTCACCAAGCAGGCCAAGGCCCTGCTGGCCAGCAAGGGCTTCAAGACCGCCAAGGCGACCCTGGCCGCCGGCTACGACCAGACCGTGGCCGACATCGTCACCCTGACCGAGATCCCGGCCCCGCCCTTCGGCGAGACCGAGAAGGGCAAGGCCTATCTGGCCATGCTGGCCAAGGAGGGCCTGACCGAGCTGGAGACCGACGCGGCCGGCAACGTCATGGGCCTGCGCAAGGGCACGGGCGGCGGCGGTCTCCTGGTGGTCGCCGCCCACCTCGACACCGTGTTCCCGGCCGGCACCGACACCAAGGTGCGCCGCGACGGCGACAAGCTGTACGCCCCCGGCATCGGCGACGACACCGTGGGCCTGGGCTCGATCCTGGCCATACTGCGCGCCATCAACGCCGCCGGCATTCAGACCAAGAGCGACATCCTGTTCGTCGGCGACGTCGGCGAGGAAGGCCCGGGCGACCTACGCGGCATGAAGGAGCTGTTCCTCAAGGGCCGCTACAAGGACAGGATCGACGCCTTCATCTCGCTGGAGCCCAGCGGCCCCACCGTGATCGTCAACGGCGGCGTCGGGTCCAAGCGCTACAAGACCACCTTCAAGGGCCCGGGCGGCCACAGCATGGGCGACTTCGGCACGGTGAACCCGGCCTACGCCCTGGCCGACGCGGCCCGCCAGTTCGGTCAGCTGAAGGTCCCCGAGGATCCGCGCACGGTCTACAACATCGGCCTGCTGGAGGGCGGCACCTCGGTCAACTCGATCCCGTTCGCGGTGTCGATGACGGTGGACATGCGCTCGTCGGGCAAGGCCGAGCTGAAGGCCGTGGAAGACGCCTACCTCGCCATCCTGCCCAAGGCCGTCGAGGCCGAGAACGCCGCCCGCTCGACCAAGCGCGGCGTGATCAGCCTGGACAACAAGATGGTCGGCGATCGTCCGGTCGGCGAAACCCCAGTCTCCTCGCCGTTCGTGCAGCAGCTGGCCGCCGTCGGCGACGCCCTGGGCAAGCCGATGGGCTATGTGGCCGGCTCGACCGACGCCAACATCCCGATGAGCCTGGGCAAACCGGCGGTGACGCTGGGCGCGGGCTTCGTCACCTTCCGCGGCCACTCGCTGGAGGAAGGGATGGAGGTCAACAAGGACCGCGACGTCGAGAGCATCGCCACCACCATGGCGCAGATCCTGATGGTCGCCGGCGCGCACTAGGCAGTCCGGGCGTTCGGCGGCCTCCGCCGCCGAACGCCTCGCGCTTCCAGACCCAGTAATTCTGATCCCACCTGAAGATAAGGCGACGGAAAGTCTGGAAACCCCAGGCGGATCACAGAGATTGAACGGCTCGAATACGGCTCATGAGAAGAGCTGATTTTTCGAACTTCATGCGCGTCGCTAAGGCTCGGACGGAAACATGGAGGCGATCATGACCAATGACGCGAAGCGCCAACTGAAACTCGGCGCGATCCTGGCCGGCGTCGGCACCGACCACACCCGCTGGCGTGATCCCGACCTGGCCGGCGACGCCAGCATCGACATCAACTGGTACATCGACAACGCCAGGCTGGCCGAGGCGGCCAAGTTCGACCTGGTGTTCATCGTCGACAGCCCGTTCATCACTCCCGACACAGCGCCCCACTTCCTCAACCGGCTTGAGCCGCTGACCCTGCTCTCGGCGGTGGCGGTCTCGACCTCGAAGATCGGTCTCGTCGGCACCCTGACCACCTCGTACTGGGAGCCCTATAACGTGGCCCGCCAGTTCGGCTCGCTGGACCATATCAGCAAGGGCCGGGCCGGCTGGAACGTGGTGACCACGGGCCTGGAAGGCGCTTCGCGCAACTACGGCCGCGACGAGCACTTCGACCACGCGGTGCGCTACGAGCGGGCCGGCGAGTTCGTCGACGTCGTGCAGGGCCTTTGGGACAGCTACGAAGACGACGCCTTCCCGCGCGACAAGGAGGCCGGAGTCTTCCTCGACAAGACCAAGCAGCATGCGCTGAACCACAAGGGCAAGCACTTCTCGGTGGCCGGACCGCTGGCGCTGAGCCGCTCCAAGCAGGGCCAGCCGGCGATCTTCCAGGCCGGGGTCAGCGGCGCGGGCCGCGATCTGGGCGCCCGCATCGCCGAGGGCGTGTTCGCCGGCGTCGACACCTTCGAGGACGCGGTGGAATACTACGCCGACCTCAAGGCCCGCGCGGCGGCGCAGGGCCGAGATCCCGACCACATCAGCGTGCTGCCGGGCATCGCTCCGATCATCGCCGACACCGACGAGGAGGCCCAGGCCATCGCCGAAGCCCGGGCCGGCAGCCGCGAGATTGACAAGCTGCTCGTCGAGCTCGGCCGCGCCTTCGGCTACCACGACTTCAAGCAATATCCGCTGGATGGTCCGTTCCCGGACGTCAGCCAGCTCAGCCTCAACAGCTACAAGGGCCATGCCGAACGCATCGTCCGCACCGCCCAGGCCGAGAACCTGACGGTGCGCCAGACGGCCGAACGCTTCGGCCGCTGGAAAGCCAACTTCGTCGGCTCGCCCCAGACCGTCGCCGACGAGATCGAGCGCTGGTTCGTCGGACGCGCCGTGGACGGCTTCATCTTCCACGTCACCGGTCCGCGCGACTTCGCCCGCTTCCGTGAGCAGGTGGTGCCGCTGCTGCAGGCCAAGGGTCTGTTCCGCACCGAGTACGAGCACGACACCCTGCGCGGCCATCTGGGCCTGCCGGTTCCCGAGAACCGCTGGACGAGCGCGCCCGGCCGGATCGCGGCGGAATAGCCGTGTCCGCCCTTCCCGACGACGTCGCCGCGCCGGACGCGAACGCCAGGCCTGCTGTTCGCCGTTCGCGGCCGGACATCGGCCTGGCGGAAAGGCATGGCGCGCCGGCGCCCATCCTCGAGCTGATCGCGCTCGACGTCGCCGACGCGCCCTGGTCCGCCGCCAGGTTCGGGGAGGCGAGCGCGGTCTAGCCCCAGAACATGTCCCTGCGGCCCATGGCCCAGCGGCGTCGGGCCATGTCGAGATAGAGCCAGACGCCGCTGACGCAGAGGGTCAGCAGGGAAAGGCCCGTGACGAGGATCAGCAGCTTGCCCGCCAGGCCGCCGATCGCGCCGGAATGGAAGCGTTGCAGCAGGGTGTTGAGCCGCACGGCGGCCTGGGCCTCGGCCGCGCCTTTCACCCGGGCGCCGCTGAGGGCGTCGATCGTTATCCGCTCGGCGTGCTGGCCTGACCCCAGGGTGACGTCGGCCAAGGCCTTGCCGTGGCGTTCGTAGAGCCGCACCTCGGCCCCGGTCAGCTGGGCGTCGGGCAGCAGGTCGGCGGCGGCGCGCAGGGCCGTGGCGGTCATGTGGTCGAGGTTCTCGGGCGACGGGATCGGGCGATCGGGCGCCCTCTGCGCGGCTGTGCGGACCGCGCCGCCCTGCCCGCCTCCCGCGCCAAACACGGCCGGATTGGCGAACTCGTTGACGGCGATGATCGAGCCGGTGGCGACGAGATAGGCCACGAAGACCATCGCCCCCGTGCCGACCCAGCGGTGGATCGTCTTGACGAGCATGGCGGTCACGCCTTCCAGAACAGGCCGGGACGCCCCAGGCGCCGGCGCTTGAGCAGCAGGTCGACGTATATCCAGACGCCGCTGATGGTCAGGAACAGGAAGCTTAAGCCCCCCAGCACGCTGAGGAACTGGCCCGGCAGGCCCAGGATATTGCCCCGGTGCAGGCGTTCGAGCAGCACGTGCAGCTTGATGCGGAACTGCAGGTAGGCGCCGAGCGGCCGGCGGGGCGGTTCGGCGACGACGCGGGTGGTCGTCGCGCCCTTCGACGCCTGCGCCGTCAGCAGGCGCGGCGCCCCCTGGGCCTGGCCGACCTTGACGACAATCTCGGTGGGCGACGCGGTCGTGGCGACGGCCTGACGCGCTCCCTCAGCCGCCACCGCGACCATGGCTTCCAGTGGCAGTTCGGCCTGCGGCGGCGGGGTTGGGAAATGCGGCTCGGTCAGCAGGTCGAGCATCAAAGCCAGGCCCGTGACCGCGATCCAGGTCAGGACCAGCATGGCGCCGGCGGCGATCCAGCGATGATAGGTGCGCAGGCGCGCGACCAACGGCTTCTTCACACGGCCTCCCCTCGTTTCTCGTTCTTGCCCGGACACGCCCTATCCGCCGTCGGAGATCACCGTGCCGCCGTCGGCGACCAGCACCTGGCCGGTCACGAAGCTGGCGGCGGGGCTGGCCAGGAACAGCGCCGCCGCGGCGATCTCGGCTGGCTCGGCCGCCCGGCGCAGCGGCGTGGCGCCCAGGCGCTTGGCCGCCGCCTCCGGGCTGGAAAGGATCGCCGAGGCCCAGCTGGTGGCGGTCAGGCCGGGCGCGAGGGCGTTGCAGCGCACCCCGGCCGGGCCGAACTCCACGGCGAGGTTGCGGGCCAGCTGCATCAAGGCCGCCTTGGTCAGGCCGTAGACGCCGAGCGCGCGATTGCCGCGCAGGCCGGCGATCGACGAGGTCAGCACGATCGAACCATCGCTTCGCGCGGCCATGGCCGGGGCGACCAGCGAGCAGAGCCGCACGGCGTGGCGCAGGTTGATGTCGAACATCGCCTCGTAGACGGCGTCGGGCGCCTGCGTCAGCGAGCCCGTGTGCAGCGAGACGCCGGCGTTGCAGACCAGCACGTCGATCGGTCCGCAGCGGACCTCGGCTTCGGCGACGAGCGCCGCCAGCTGTTCGGGATCGGCGACGTCGCAGACCACGGCCTCAACGGCTAGTCCTTCGCCCGCCAGTTCAGCCTTGGCCGCCGTGCAGTCGTCGACGCTTTCGCTGGAGATCACGACCAGTGCGCCAGCCTGGGCGAAGAGCCGGGCCATGGCGAGGCCGATGCCCCGGGTCGAGCCGGTGATCAGGGCCGTCTTACCGAACAGGCCGAAGAGGTCCTGAAGAACCTGGGTGGAAGCGGTGATGGTCATCGCGCCTCCTCGCTGTCGGCCTGGTCGACCAGCACGAAGGCGACGCGGCAATTGCCGCTGCCCCGATTGGACCAGGCGTGGTTGGTGCCGCGCTGGACGACGACGTCGCCCGCCTTCAGCACCGTCTCCTCGCGATCGAGGATCAGCACCAGCTCGCCCTCCAGGATCAGGGCGTAGTCGATGGAGCGGGTGCGGTGCATCAGCGGATGCGGCGAGGCCGGGTCGAGCGCGGTCAGGGCGTGGGCGCCGCCGATCTGCGCGAACTGCGCCTGGGCCGCCTCGAGGGTCATCGGCTCGTTTTCGGGCGGGATGTCCATGATCCGGATGCGGGTGCCGCGGGTCGGCGGCGCCAGGGTCAGGCGGTCCTCCGGCGTCGGCTCGCGGAAGGCCGCGCCCCAGGCCGGATCCTCGGTGCGCCAGATCTCGTGAAACACCGGCCCGTCCGCGCCGATACGGCGGGTCAGGGCGGGCCCGGCGTCCTGGAGGATCACCGAGCGTCCCTGGGCGTCGTGGCCGGTGACGACCCGGCGCGGCGGCGGTCGCGCGCTCATCCGTACTGGCTCTCAGGGGTGGTGGCGACCAGGCCGTCGAGGACGTCGGTGACGATGATCTGGCAGGCCAGGCGCGAGGTTTCCCGGCGATGGTCCGAGAAGTCGAGTAGGTCGGCCTCGCCGCCCTCCGGCGCGCCGACCAGGGCGAAGCCGGCCTCGTCGAGATAGATATGGCAGGTGCCGCAGGACAGCGTGCCGCCGCACTCGGCCAGGATGTCGGGCACGTTGGCGCGCAAGGCCGTCTCCATCAGCGAAGCGCCTACACGGGCTTCGATCTCGCGACGGACGCCCCGCGCGTCGATGAAGGTGATCCTCGGCATCGTCCCTCCCCTCCGGCGCTGCGGCCGGTTCTCCTCGTCCCCTTTGAAAGGCCGCGCGCAGCGAAGGGTCAAATCGCCTGATCCGATAGCTGGCGGCCAGGAAAGCGATGCTCGGCCAGCAAGGAGCAAAGGCTAGGTTGACGCCTCAACAAGACGAGGGAGACGAAACCATGAAGGTCGCCTTGCTGGGCGCCACGGGCGCGGCGGGATCGAGGATCCTGAAGGAGCTTTCCGACCGGGGGCACACGGTCGCGGCGCTGTCGCGCCATCCGGAGAAGACGCCGCCGCTGCCCGGCGTGACGATCCAGGCGCTGGACGCCGCCGACATCGATGCGACCGTACAGGCCCTGCGCGGCGCCGACGCCGTGGTCAGTGCGGTCAAGTTCACGTCGGTCGACACTGCCGGCCTGATCGAGGCCGTGCGACGGGCGGGGGTGAAGCGCTATGTCGTGGTCGGCGGCGCGGGCAGCCTGTGGGTGTCGCCCGGCGTGCGCGAGGTCGATGGGCCGGGCTTTCCCGAGCACGTCAAGCCGGAGGCGCGGGCCGGCTGGGCCTTCCTGGAACAATTGCGGGCCAGCGACCTGGACTGGACCTTCTTCAGCCCGTCGCGGATGTTCACGCCGGGCGAACGCACCGGCAAGTTCCGGCTGGGCGCCGACGACCTGATCTTCGACGCCGACGGCAAGAGCGCCATCTCGTTCGAGGACTACGCCGTGGCCCTCGTCGATGAACTGGAAACGCCGCGCCACGTGCGGGCGCGGTTCACGGCGGGCTATTGATCGGAGAGGTCGGGCGGCCCCGAAGCGGGGCCGCCCTTCCCGTCAGAACTTCGCGGTCAGCACCAGGCCGTAGGTCCGCGGATTGCCGATCACGCCGTAGACGTTGACCGGGCCGGCGGTGTTGGCCTGCTCCAGCACGGCCTTGTCGCCGATGTTGTTGACATAGGCCCCGATCGACCACTTGCCGTCGGGCTCGTCATAGGTGATCCGGGCGTTGGCCAGGGTGTAGGACTTGGCCAGTGAGTTGTTGAACCGCAGCAGGTCGACGAAGTAGCTCGACTTCCACTGCGCATCGAGGTGGGCGGTAACCGCCGCCCCGCTGGTCAGGTCGAAGCGGTGCTCATAGGCGCCCGTCATCGTCCAGCGCGGAGTGCGCGGCAGGGGCCGGCCGGTCAGGTCGGTCATGGTGCAGGTCGTGCCCGAGCACGAGGTCGCAACCGAAGCATTGCCGAAGCTGCTTTCCTGCCACGAGACGCTGCCGTCGAAGCGGTCAGCGCCGGTCAGCAGGTAGCTGCCTTCCAGCTCGACGCCGTAGACCTTGGTCTTGCCCGGCACGTTAGCCGTCAGGAAGGTCGGGACCAGGCCGACATAGTAGTAATAGGACAGCTGGTAGCCGGTGTAGTCGTAGTAGTAGGCGGCCGCGTTCACCTGCAGGCGGTTGTCGAGGAAGCGGTTCTTGCTGCCCAGCTCGTAGGCGGTGATCTCCTCGGGGTCGTAGGTGATCCCGCTGGCGTTGACGCCGCCGCCCTTGATGCCGGTCGAGACCGATCCGTAGACCAGCGATCGGGCCGCCAGGTCGAACTCGGCGCCGGCCTTCCAGGTCAGCTTGCTGTAGCTGTTGGTCACCGCGCCCGCCGAGGTCAGGCCGCCGGCGGCGTAGGACGCCTGGGTGCCGCTGCTGTTGAGGGCGTCCACCTCGTCCTTGGTGTAGCGCAGGCCGCCGGTCAGGCGCAGGCGATCGTTCAGCGGCACGATCACCTGGCCGAAGGCGGCCGAGGTCTTGCTGACGTTGCGGTCGAACGAGCGGACCTCGTCGAAGGTGTAGTTGATCCGGAACTGCCCCGAGCCGTCGTACTTCAGGTAGAAGGCGCCCAGCACCCACGAGATCGGCGAGGTCGCCGGCGAGGCCAGGCGTATCTCGGCGCTGTCCTGCTTGGCCGGCAGGGTGTCCTTCTCCCAGGTGCCGGAGAACGGCTGCAGGTAGGTGCGCTCGAAGTCCTGGTGGCCGAGGATCGCCGTCAGCCGCGCCCACGACAGGTCCCAGTCTGCCTGGCCGCGCAGGGTGGTGTTCTTCATGCTGTAGTCGGCGTCGCAGTTGGGATTGCAGTAGACGGCGGCGCCGGCCGGGATGGTGTAGAGGCTGCCGTAGGATGGGGCGGTCCACGGGTCGCTGCGGCTGCTGGTCGGCAGCAGCACGTTGCCCGAGCCCTGGCCGCCGGCCTGCTGGCGCTCGGCCGACAGGATGAAGCGCAGGTCGTCGCTCGCCGCGATCAGCAGCTTGGCGCGAGCGAACTTCTCGTCGGCGTCATTGAGGCCGTTGGACAGGTAGCCGTCGTGCGAATTGCTGCCCCCGACCACGCGCAGGGCGACCTTGTCGCCGAGCGGCAGGTTGATCACGCCTTCGGTGCGCAGGGCGTCGTAGTTGCCGACCTGGAGACTGGCGCCGCCCGAGAACTCGCCCAGCACCGGATTGCGGTAGAGCACGTTGACCGCGCCGGCGTTGGCGTTGCGGCCGTAGAGCGTGCCTTGCGGACCGCGCAGCACCTCCACCCGCTCGATGTCGGCCATGGCCACGCCGGTCAGTTCGTTGCGCTGCTGGACGACGCCGTCGTAGCTGACCGTCACCGGCGAGGTCGGCAGGTCGAGCGCGCCGCGCGCGCCGATGCCGCGGATGTAGAAGCTGGCGCCGGTGTTGGCCTGCTGGATCTGGACGCTGGGGATCAGGGCGATGGCGTCCTTGATCCCGGTCACGCCCTGCTTCTGGAGGGCCTCGCCGCTGATGGCGCTGACGGCCAGCGGCGTCTTCTGCAGGGTCGTCTCACGCTTTTCGGCGGTGACCACGACCTCGGTCAGCTGGGTCCCGTCATCGGCCCCTGGGGCCTTGGCCGCCCCCTGGGCATGGGCCGCGCCGGCGGCCGCGAGCAGAACGCCAAGGGCCGCACCGGCCCGCAAAGCGACTTTCATCGAAATCCCTCCCTCTATGCATGACGCCGTCTTCGAGCGCGGCGTTGGCAGGGAGGCTGGGGGCTGGAAGCCCTTAAGGTCAAAACGATTGGAGGGGTACCAGCCATCGGCGAAGGCGGGGTATGTTTCAATCGGGTAACAGCGGTTTCGGGGAGAGCCGAAGCCCTCCCCGTCACCCCGTCTCAGGCCTTGCTGGACTTGCGGAACAGCAGGGTCAGCAGGAAGAGCACCGTCTTGGCGTCGAGCAGCTTCAGGGCCGCCCTCGCCTCTTCCGGCCGCAGCTTGGCGGTCATCGGCATGGCGCCGAAGATCTTGCCCTTGATGACCAGGTCGTCGCCGTCGCGGGCGATCGAGGAGACGGCCATCAGCTCCTTGTTGGTCGCGTCGTAAATCTTCATGGCGCTCACCGGCTCACGGTCTTGTCGAAGTCGATGGCGAGGTCGTCGAACATCTTGATCGCCGTGGCCCGGCCCGCGCCGTAGACGCCGCCGCCCGGATGCTGGAACGGCCCGACCAGATAGAGCCGCTCAACGCCCGGGACGGTGTAGTTGCCGAGGTCCGGCGTCGGGCGGTGGGCGACGGTCTGGTACATGAAGGGCGCGGCGCCGTGCATGTCGCCGTTGACGAAGCTGTTGGGCGAGCTGCGCTCCATGTCGAGCGGCGACCAGTGGGTGGCGGCGATGATGTTGTCGGCCGTCAGGCTGGGCGTGAACTTCTGGTAGAAGCTGAGGTTCTTGGCCGCCACCTCGTCCTTGATCTCGTCCCAGCGCGAAGGGCCGCCGTCGGCCAGGTCGTAGGGCGACATGGTAATGGCGTGCCAGATGCCGCCGCCGGGCGGCGCGCGGCTGGGGTCGGCGTGGGTCTCGTCGCCGCCGCCGGTCAGCGGCCGGGCCGGCAGGCGACGGCGGCGCAGGGCGTCGAAGTCATCGAGCAGGTCGTCCAGGCGATCGAAGGTGAAGTACTCCAGCATGGTCGCCGTCTGCACCTCGGGGCCGGCGTAGAGGGTCGACTGCTTCTTCAGGTCGTAGTGGCTGACGAACAGGCTGAAGGTCGAGGTGTTGACCCGCTCGGCGCGCTTGAGCACCGGCTCGGCCACCCCTTCGACGAACTGCCGCAGGCGGTGCGGGTGGATGGCGCCGATGACGCCGTCCTTGGCGAAGACCTGCTCGCCGTCCGAAAGCTCCAGGCCTGTCGCCTTGCCGCCCGAGACGATGACGCGCGAGACCTCGGCGTCGCAGCGGATCTCGGCGCCGTAGTGCTCCAGGCAGCGGACCAGCGCGTCGGTCAGGCCGCCGCTGCCGCCGACCGGCTGGGAGACGCCATAGGTGTGGATGATGCCGGGCATCAGATAGATGCCCATGCCCGTGCCCAGCTCGTCGGGCAGCTGCAGGTTCTCGGTAACCAGCTTCAGCAGGTGAATCTTGACCCGGTCGTTCTCGAAGGCGTTGTCGATGATGTCGAGCGAGCTGCGGCTCATGGCGTCGAGCATCTCGCGGCCTTCCTCGCTCTGGTCGAGCATGGCGATGAAGGCGCCCATCGGGAACGGCGGGGCGTACAGCCCCGACACGAACATGGGCAGCATCTGCATGCTGCGCAGGGCGAAGGCGCGATAGGTCTCGGCGTCCTTCTCGGAATAGCGGGCGATCTGCTGGCAGGACCGGTCGAGGTCCTTGTAGGTGATCAGCGTCTCCTGGTCGTGGAAGATGCTGGCGTAGGGCACGTCCGAGTAGTTGTACTTCAGGCCGAACTTGCTGAAGAGGCCCAGCTCGTCGTTGGTCAGCAGCGGGTTGCCCTGGATCATGATGTGGCAGGACGAGTGCAGGTCGTGGCGGTAGCCGGGCGAGTTGATCTCCCGCGTCACCACCCCGCCGCCGGGGAACGGCTGGCGCTCGAGGATCAGCACCTTCTTGCCGGCCTTGGCCAGGTATGCGGCGGTCGTCAGGCCGTTGTGGCCCGCGCCCATGACGACGACGTCGTAAGTCTTGCTCATGTGATGGTTCCTTAGGCCCAGAGGCTCTGGAGGCGTTCGAAGCCGGGCACGTGGATGGCCGTGCCGCCGTCGACGACGAGGTTGTGGCCGGTGACGTAGCGGGCCTCGTCGGAGGCCAGGAAGGCGACCGCGGCGGCGATGTCGCGCGCTTCGCCGAGATACGGGGTCAGGGTCTCGGCCTCGACGGCCTGGCGATGACTATCGGGGATATGGGCGGCGACGGCCGGCGTCAGGGTCAGGCCCGGCGAGACGGCGTTGCAGCGGACCCCCTTGCGGCCGTGCGAGGCGGCGATCGAGCGGGTCAGCTGCAGCACCGCGGCCTTGGAGGCCCCGTAGGCGACCTGGACGATGTTGCCTTGCAGGCCAAGGTTCGAGGCGGTGTTGACGATCGAACCGCCGCCGGCCGCGACCATGTGCGGGATCACGGCCTTGCACATCAGGGCCGTGCCGCGGACGTTGACCAGCAGGGCCCGCGTCCAGACCTGCGTCGAGGTGGTCTCGACGTCGCCGTCGAAGCCGGGGCTCATTTCGGGGGCCAGGTCGGCGGCATTGTTGTGCAGGATGTCGATGCGGCCGAAGGCGGCCAGGGTAGCCTCCACCAGGGCTATCCCATCGGCCTCGACGCCGAGATCGGCCAGGAAGGCGATCGCCTCGCCGCCGGCGTCGCGCACGGCCTGGGCGGTGGTCTCGGCGGCCTCCAGGCGAAGATCGGCGACGGCGACGCGCGCGCCACGCTCGGCGAGCAGCAGCGCGGTGGCCAGGCCGATGCCGCCGCCCGCGCCGGTGATGATGGCGGTCTTGTCCGCAAGGGAGCCCAAGGCTGCGTCCTCCTCTGATCGAGCCCGTCTGCGCGGGCGTCGAAGGAGGGATAGGGCGAGGCGTTTTTCGCCGTAAGACGGCACATTATTGTTCCCATCCTCGGGAGGATTCGCCGCATGGACGCTCAACAGCCGCCGCGCGCCCTGGACGCCGTCCAGGCCGAGATCGGCCGCATCCTGAAGGTCGATTTCAAGGGCGAGGCCCTGGTCGCGGCGATCCGACCGCTGGCCGAGCTGGCGGCCGACCAGGCCCGCAACGGCGGCGACCGCAGCGACCCCATGCGCGAGGTGTTCGCCCGGGTCGGCGACCGCTGGAGCCTCTTGCTGCTGCTGATCCTGCGCGGCGGGACCTTCCGCCACGCGACGCTGCGGCGGCTGGTCGGCGTGCTGTCGTGGGAGGGCGCGATCTCGCAGCGGATGCTGACCCTGCGCCTGCGAAGCCTGGAGCGCGACGGCCTGATCGGCCGCACCATCACCCCGACCGTGCCGCCGCGCGTGGACTACGCGATCACGCCGCTGGGCGAAGGGCTGCTGGCCGAGGTCGAGCGGCTGATGGACTGGGTGCGCGCACACAATGCGGCGATCCGCCAGGCGCGGGTGAAGTTTGATGCCGCCGAGGAGTAAGTTCCTTCTCCCCTTGCGGGAGAAGGTGGCGGCCGAAGGCCGTCGGATGAGGGGTCTCTCAAACATGAGACGCCTCGCCCGGCCGAACAGCTGTCGCGGCTTTGAGGTCTGAGAGACCCCTCACCCGACCTGCTTCGCAGGCCACCCTCTCCCGCAAGGGGAGAGGGCAAGAACGCTACTTCATCGCTCCGAACGTCTCGGCCACCCAGTCGGCGATCCAGTCGCGGGCGTTGGCGACGTTGTCGAGGCTGGAGTGTTCGACGCCCTGCTCGCGGGCCCCGAAGATCTTCAGGTCGCGCTTGGGGCTGGCCGTCAGCTGGTCGTAGCTCTGGTGGGCGTATTCCAGCGGGATCTGGCGGTCGTTCTCGCCGTGGGTGACGAGGAACGGCACGGCGATCTTCTCCATCACCCCGTTCAGCGTGACCTGCTCGGCGATGGCCATGAAGTCGTCGACGGTCTCGCCGCCCCAGACCCAGCGCACGTGCTCCCAGTAGTGCGGCACGGGCATGTCGCCCTCGCGGGCCAGGCGGCGCTTCTGCATCTCGCCCCAATTGTGATTGGCGCCCCAGACGACGCCCAGGGCGAACCTCGGCTCGAAGGCCACCGCGCGCGGGGCGTAGTAGCCGCCGAGCGACACGCCGTGCATGCCGATACGCTTGGGGTCGACCTCGGGAACGGTCTCCAGCCAGTCGACCACCTTGGAGGCCCAGCGCTCGGTGTCGAACACGGCCTTGAGGTCGTGCAGGCGCAGGGCCTCGCCCGTGCCCGGCTGGTCGATGATCAACGAGGAGACGCCGCGCGCGGCCAGGGCGTCGGGCTCGCGGTTGAGGAACAGCAGTTCCTTGACGCTGTCGAGGCCGTTGACCTGCACCAGGCACGGCGCGGGGCCGTCGACGCCTTGCGCCTGGACGAACAGGCCGGCGATGACGCCGCCCTCATAGGGGATCTCGACCCGACGGCAGTTCTGGCGGCCGTGCTCGCAGCCCAGCGAAAAGGCTTCCAGCGCGCGGGCGTAGGTGGCGACGCGGCGCACCGAACCCCGGCTCTGCATACGCTCGGCGGTGAAGTAGTAGAGGGCCGCGCGCAGCAGCTTGGGCCCCGCCGACAGGCGACGGCCAGCCGCGAGGTCTTCCTGGGCCAGGTCCCACAGGGTGTCGGCCATGGCCGCCCAGCTTTCCATGAACTCGACCGTGCCGGCGTCCTCGCCGCGGGTGGCCGCCTCGCGGATCGGGCGGCACATGGCGTCAACCTCGCCCACCTGGCCGCCGGATTCCAGGGCGATGCAGACCGACAGGTTCCAGACGTAGTTGCCGGGGAAGTACTCGAACATCCTGAGGGTCTCCTGGTGGGTTCCAGCGGTCTTAAGGGGGCGCGCGGAAACGGAAAAAGCGCTTCTGCCCATGGCCGCCATCGGCGGCGCCGATAGCGGCGGCCGAAAAAGAAACGGGACGCGCCGCCCCCCGCGACGCGTCCCGGCAAGTTCGATCGAGAGCGATCAGTACTTGGCCGACAGCCGCACGCCCCAGGTGCGCGGGGCGCGCAGGACGCTGTAGGAGATCCCCGTCGTGAAGGGCTGCAGGTATGCGTCGGTGAAGACGGCCTCGTTGCCGACGTTGTGGACGTAGGCGGCCAGCGACCACTTGCCGCCGGGCGCGGCGTAGGTGACGTCGAGGTCGTGCATCCAGTAGGACGGCTGGCGCTCGTTGGGCACGTAGTCGATGGCCAGCCAGTAGGCCGCCGACCAGGTGGTGTGGGCCGAGGGCGTGATCGAGCCGCCGTTGGGCAGATCGAAGCGGTGCTCGTAGCCCAGGTTTACCAGCCATTCGGGCGTGCGCGGCATGCGCTTGCCCGAGCAGTCCAGCGTGTAGTCGCCCGAGGTCTGGGTCGTCGTGGCGCAGCTGGTGATCGCCGCCGGCAGCGAGGCCGAGCGGGTGTAGCTGAACTCCTTGTAGGTCGCGTGCAGGTACTGGACGTTGGCGGTCAGCAGGTCGCGGGCGGTCAGCTTGAACTGGGTGTCCAGATCCACGCCGTAGATCTCGGCCTTGCCGGAGTTCTCGGTGATGTTGGTGAAGCCGGCGGGCGGATTGACGATCGGCCCCAGGTGGCTTTCCTGGTGGTCCTTGTAGTCCCAGTAGAAGACCTCGGCGTTGACCTGCAGGCGACGGTCGAGGAACCGGTTCTTGGAGCCCACCGCGTAGGCCGTCAGCTTCTCGGGCTCGTAGGTGTTGGGCGCCAGGGCGGCCCAGAAGCCGCCGGCCTTGGTGGCCGTGCTGACCGAGCCGTAGAGCAGCGAGTCCCTGGCCACGTCGTACTCGAAGCCCAGCTTCCAGTCGGTCGAGCGCCAGGTCTTGTCGCCCGCCACCGGGAAGATGCAGGTGTCGGTCGCCGTCGTGTCGCCCTCGTAGACGTAGGTCGTCGAGAACGTGCCCTGGTTGGTCGCCGAGCAGTAGGTGGAGTTGGCGACGCTGGAGCTGGACACCCCGCCCACGGCGAGCGTGCCATGCTGGGTCTTGGTCTCCTGAGTGTAGCGCAGGCCGGCGGTCAGGCGGAAGGCGTCGGTGACGCTGTAGGTGCCCTGGCCGAAGGCGGCGTAGGAGGCGTCGGTCAGGCTGTCGAGCACGACGCGGTTCTTGTTGAAGGCGCCCTGGTTGACCGTGAAGTCGGTGCGCTGGTCTTCCTTGTAGGCGTAGAGGCCGGTGACCCACTTCAGCTTGCCTGCCTCGCCCGACAGGCGCGCTTCCAGCGAGCGCTGGATCTGGTGGTCGTTGGGCGAGAAGTAGAAGCCGGGGCGATAGGTGACGTAGTCGGCGTCCTGGCGGGTCTGGTTGGCGATCACCGTCAGGTCGGCGAAGCCCAGTCGCCAGTTCAGCTCGCCGCCGAAGGCGTAGAACTTGTTGTTCACGTAGCCGTCCGAGCCGATCGAGGCGATCAGGGCCGAGGGCGGACCGGTGTTGGACAGCAGGTAGGCGTTGGCCGCCGCCGTGCTGGGACCCGTCCACGGATTGTCGGGATCGACCAGCGGCACGGGCACCGCGCCCGGCCCCTTGCCGCCGATCTGGGCGTAGCTGGCGCCCAGCAGCAGCGAGACGTCGTCGGTCGGCGCCCAGAGGGCCTTCACGCGGACCGCGTCGACATTGGCGTCGTCGTAGCCGTCCGACAGGTAGCCGTCGCGGCGCACGCTCTGACCGGCGATGCGCAGGGCGAAGGTGTCGCTGACCGGCACGTTCAGATAGGCGTCGGCCCGGCGCAGATTGTAGTCGCCGACCTCCAGCGAGCCCCCTGCCCCGAAGTCGAACTTCGGCTTGGCGGTGATGATGTTGACGGCGCCGCCGGTGGCGTTGCGGCCGTAGAGGGTGCCTTGCGGGCCTTTCAGCACCTCGACCCGCTCGAGGTCGTAGAACACGCCCTCGGTGGCCGGCAGGCGGCCGATGTAGACGCCGTCCACGTTGAAGGCCACGGCCGGGTCGGCGTACATGTTGGTGCCGTAGGTGCCGGCCCCGCGGATGTAGATCTGGGTCGAGGGACCGCCCTGGCTGATCTGGATGCCGGGGGCCACGCGGTTGAGGTCCTGGGCCTGGACGACCGAGGCGCGCTCCAGCTGCTCGGCCCCGAGCGCGGTGACGTTCACCGCCGCCTTCTGGATGGTCTCGTTCTTGTGCTGGGCGGTGACGACCACCTCGCCCAGCTCGACAGTATCGGCGGACTTCTGGTCCTGGGCCATGGCCGCGCCCGCGCTCAGCGCGGCGAGCATGGCGACCGACGTCAGCAAGCTGACTCGCATCTGCATTCCCCTTGTTTCCTTGCGGCCGCCGCCCGCGTCTGACGCGCGGTGCGAGGCGGCCTATCCCTTTGTCTGCAAAGGCTATGACGACCATCGTTCGGCGACAAAACGTTGCTTCGGATAGGCGCCATCGGCGCGACGGATGAGCGTCGCGCCGGGTCTCGTCAGGCCCTCACCAGGCCGTCGCGCCGCCGTCGATGGCGTGGTCAGCGCCGGTGATCCAGCTGGACTCGTCCGACGCCAGGAAGGTCGCCAGCCAGGCCACGTCCTCGGGCTGGCCCAGGCGCTTGATCATCTTCTTGCGCAGGACCTGCGCCTCGAATTCAGGGTCGGCGACGACCGGCGCGGTGGCCGCCGTGACGATCAGACCCGGCGAGATGGTGTTGGCGCGGATCCTGTGCGGCCCGCCCTCCATCGCCAGCTGCCGGGTCATGGCCAACACCCCGCCCTTGCCCGCGCAGTGGGCCAGGGCGCCCGAGCCCTGCAGGGCCTGGCGGGCGTTGGCCGAGGCGAAGTTGACGATCGAGCCGCCGCCCCGCGCCACCAGGTGCGGCCAGGCCGCCTTGCAGGCCAGGAAGACGATGTCGAGCTCGCCGGTCAGGGTCCTGCGCCAGTCGGCGTAGGTCATGTCGTCGATGAAGGCGAAGACGCCCATGGCGGCGGCGTTGACCAAGATGTCGATCCCGCCGTGCAGGGCGACGGCCTTGTCGATCAGCGCCCGGGTGCCCACCTCGGTGGTGAGGTCGCAGGGGTGGAGGCTGTCGAAGGCCAGGCCTTCCGCCCTAGCCTGCTCGGCGGTGGCCTCGGCGGCCGCCGCGTCGATGTCGCAGCCGACAACGCGCGCGCCGTGGCGGGCGAACATCAGGCCCACGCCCTTGCCGATGCCGGCGCCCGTGCCGGTGACGACCGCGACCTTGCCGGCCAGGCGGTTGGAGAGAAGCGTGCTCATGCGCTCAGAGGCTCCCGGCTTCCCCGGCGGGGATCGGCCCCTCCACGAACTCGATCAGGTTGCCGGCGAGATCCCGGATGAAGCAGGCCGAACCGTGCGGCATGGTCTTGACCCAGACGATGTCGGCTCCGCGCCCTTTCAGCTCCTCCGAGAGGGCGACGACGTCGTTGGCGACGAAGGCCACGTGCTTGTTGCCGTGGGTGTGGACGTCGCGGTCGGGGATGCGGCGGTCCTCGGGCAGAGGCGCGGCGTTCGGCACCTCGAACAGCTCGATACGCAGGTCGCCGTTGGCGATCATCGCCACCTGGGCGGGGATGGTCGGGATCGGGAACCGGCGCTCGACCTTGAAGCCGAGGACGCGGTCGTACCATTCGACGGCGGCGTCGAGGTCGGGGACGCTGACGCCCCCATGGTGGAAGCCGTACTTGAACTGGCTCATCAGAGGCTCACCTGGGCGATGGATTGCGGCTTGCCGCCCTTGGCCGCCAACATGGCGACCAGGGTCAGGACGGCGGCGACGAGGCTGGCCGCCCCGATCACCTGGAAGGTCGGCAGGATGCCGCCCACCGACTTGCCGATCAGCGGCACCAAGAGGCCGCAGACAAACTGCCCCAGGGCGAAGGTCGATTGCCACACGCCCATGCCGCGCGCTCGCACAGCGAACGGCAGGCCGCGCGTGGCCCAGGTCAGCATGGTCGGCAGGATCATGCCGCCGCCGATCTGGTTGAGGGCCGAAGCGGCCACGAAGGTGGTCTCGTTGGACGCGTGGGACATCAGGATGAAGCCGACGCCGAGCAGGGCGAACTCCAGCAGCATCAGGCCCCGCAGCGGCAGGCGCGGCGACAGGATCCAGAATGACAGGGTGCCCAGCGGCACGGCCAGGCTGGCGATGGCGGTCAGCAGGCCGATGCGGGCCGGATCCTTCACCCCCAGGGCGAACAGCGCCGTGCTGAGCTGGATTTGCACCGTGTAGAACATGGTGGCGGCGAACAGGGTGACGGCGCAGACGCCGAGCATGAACTTCCACGGGAAGCCCGCCCAGCTGAGCGACGGGCGCTGAGCCTCCTCGCCCTCCCCTTCGCCGGCGGCCTCCTGCCGCGAGGGCTCCCAGGTGAAGGCGATCACGCCGACCATCAGCACCAGCGGGAACAGATAGACCAGGAACGGCCCGTGCCAGCCGAACCGGCCGGCCGCCCCGCCGATCATCAGGAACAGCACGGCGGATACCGAGGCCGTGCCCGCCTGGGCGGCCAGCCAGCGGTCGCGGGTCTCGCCCCGGAACAGGTCGGCGATCAGGGTGGTCGACAGGGTCATGACCACGGCTTCCATGATCCCCACCACCACGCGGGTGGCCAGGATCGCCCAGAGGTCGCGCAGGAAGAACGGGGCGACGCCGAAGGCCGCGTAGATCGCCATCGACCAGATCAGCAGCCGCCGGCGACCCACCGAGTCGCCCAGCATCCCCGCCAGCGGCGAGAACAGGGCGATGCACAGCGAGGGCATGGTGACCACCATCGGCGCCAGGAACTCGATGCCCGGCACATGGGCGAAGGCCTGCATCAGCTGAGGGATGATCGGGGCCACCAGCAGCGCCCCCATCACCGAAAGCGTCACGGGCAGAAGCAGGCTGAGGCCCTGGACGGGCCCGGCCCGCCGGGCGGCTGGGGCGGAAGACGTGGTCACTGACTGTCCCTCTCTAATGTCTTTTGTCGCGAGCCCGTCTTTGTTCTCTGGAGCGCGACAGTCGCCGGAACCGTTGTCGGCCCAGGCTGTCGCGCTCTAGATCGCGTGCTCGTCTTCCTCAGTTAGCGTGTCGAGCTTGTCCGGAAGATTTCCGTTTTTGTCGCGGACGCCCCCGGGGCGTCGGAAAGGTTCAAGCGAGCGACGGTCGGCGTCGAACTGCATGTCCCAGGCGACCTCGCCCTCCCAGAAGCTGGGCGTCTTGGTCGCCCACAGCAGCGAGCCGAACTTCCAGTCCCAGACCCGCGGCACCCAGTTGTCGTCGAGATAGTCGGTGTCGACGTGGTACTCGGCTTCACCGCCGTTCGGGTTGTCGAAGTAGTAGTAGATGGCCGACGAGATGCGGTGGCGCGACAGGCCGCCGGAGCTGTTCTGGCTGGTGTTGGTCCAGCCCTTCTGCTGCATCTGGTTCACGCCGAGCATCAGCTCGTCGATGTCTTCCAGGCCGAAGGCGATGTGCATGAAGCCCGGATCGTCGGGCGCCACCGGCAGGGCCGTCGAGACGAAGAAGATGCTGTGGTGCTCGTGGGTCCCGTCGGCGCGGGCGAAGGCCCCGGCGCCGCGCGAATGGTCGGTGTAGCGGAAGCCCAGGCGCTCGATGAAGAACTCCAGGCTGGCCACGTAGTCGTGCACGAAGAAGACCACGTGGTTGATGGTCTTAGGCAGGCAGCGCCGGCGCCATTTGCGGTGCAGGTTCAGGCGCTGGATGCTCCCCGGCGCATTGACGGGGTCGGGCTGGGAGACGACCTGGCGTTTGTTCCAGACCTTCAGGCCGATCGGCATGCCGTCATCGCAGAAGAAGTGGGCCGCGCCGTCGGCGTCGAAGCTGATCTCGCGGTCGCGCGACAGGTCGGCGACCAGGGCGTCGAAGGACTCCTGGGTGTCCACGCCCCAGATGGTCTCCTGCATGCCGACCTTGCCGGCGTAGGTGGCGGGCGAGCGCGGGTCGCCGCGGCGGCGGACCACGATCTTCGACCCGCTGGCCACCTCGAACACGCTCTCGTCGTCGGTTCGCGACAGCGGCGTCAGGCCGAAATCGGTCCAGAACCGCGTACAGAGCTCAAGATCGTCCACGCCGAAAATCGCGCTCTCGACACCCAGAATCGCCATGCCCTACTCCGTGAACGGGTCCGGAGGCGGCGCCCTGCGCCTTGCCGTCCTCCCCGCTGGCTTCTTGTTCTCCCTGCGAACAGACCACCCGGGCGCGGCGGCGAGAAATCCATTGTTCGGATTGGAGGTATCGCGGCGGCCGGGCCTCGCGGGACGCTCCAAAAGAAGCGCCCGCCCGGCGGGATCGCCGGGCGGGCCAGTTCGGAGACGACGCGGGAAAAGGATCAGATGGCCTGGCGCAGGGCCGTGATGGAGGCGGCCATCAGGGTGTTATGCTCCTGCGGCGAACCGCCGGTCATCTCCAGCTCGCCCAGGCGGACGGAGTTCTCCACCACCATCCGGCAGCGGTCGAACCGGCGGCCGGTGAAGCGTTCGAGCGCGGCCTCGACCTCGCCGCCGCGCGCCAGTTCCTCCGCCAGCACCACGGCGTCCTCGACGGCCATGCCGGCGCCCGACGCCAGGTGTGGGGTGGTGGCGTGGACGGCGTCGCCGATCAGCACCACCCTGCCGACATTCCAGGGCGGCGGCTGCAGCAGGATCTTCAGCGGCCGGTAGTTGATGGTCGGGTTGGCCAGCACCCCTTCCCGGATGCCCGGCACGATGCCGCCGAAACCCTCCATCAGGGCGTGCAGACGCGCCGGCTGGTCGGCCAGGTCGATCCACGGATCGTCGGGCGTGTGCTCCAGCAGGAACATGTACATGTGGGTCGGCGAGACCGGGTTGAAGCCGATCTTGCGGTCGCCGCCCATGTAGAAGTGCGAGCGATCGAAGCCCGGCGGGCGCTCGGCCAGCAGACGCCAGCAGGCCTGGCCGGTGAAGCGCGGCTCGGGTGCGTCGGGGAAGATCGCCTTGCGGGTGGTCGAGAAGATGCCGTCGGCCCCGATGACGAGGTCGTAGGTCCGTTTCTCACCATCGCTGGTGGCGACCTCGACGGCCTCGCCCGCCTGGTGCAGGGCCTCGACCGTGACGCCGAGCCGGACATCGACTCCGACCTGCCGGGTCGTCTCCGACAGCACCGCGTGCAGCACCGGCCGCATGACGCCGCCGGTGGCGGGGATGCCTTCCTCGACCGGGGTGGTCGAGAGGTCGGCGATGAACTCTCCGGTCTTGGAGAAGACCGTGCCGCCGCTCCACGCCGCGCCCTGGGCCAGCACCGCGTCGAGCACGCCCACGGCGCGCAGGGCCCGCAAGGTCGGCCCGGTGATCGTGATGCCGGCGCCGTAGACGCGCCAGGCCCGATCCATCTCGACCAGATCGACCGCCGCCCCGCTCCGCCGCAGCAGGATCGCCGCCGACATGCCGGCGATGCCGCCGCCGATCACCAGAACCTTGCCGACCATTTCCTCGACCCTTTTTACGCTTCTTGTCGCGCTTATCGTTATTGGGGACGGCTCTCAGGCTCTCGCCTGGACCGCCTTCTGCTCGATCGCTCCGAACACCGAAGCGCCGGCCTCGTCCAGCACCTCGATGCGGACGGTGTCGCCAAAGCGCATGAAGCCGGTCTTCGGCTCGCCGTGCTGGATCACCTCCCAGCCGCGTCGCTCGGCGATGCAGGCCGAGCCGACCTTGTCGGGCGCGCCCTCCGAAACGGTGCCAAAGCCGACGATGGTCCCGGCCTTCAGCGCCCGGGTGCGGGCGGCGTGGACGATGAGCTTGGCGTAGGTGAAGTCCATGGCCGCGCCGCTGGGCCGGCCGAAGGCCTGGCCGTTCCAGGCCACCTGCACCGGCAGTTCCACCCGGCCGTTGGCCCAGGCGGGGCCTAGCTCGTCGGGCGTCACCGCGACCGGCGCGAAGGCGGTGGCGGGCTTGGCGTGGATGGGGCCGAAACCGCGCATCATCTCGAAGCGCTGGAGCGTCCGCAGGCTCCAGTCGTTGGCCAGCAGCACCAGGCGAACCGCCCCTTGCGCCTCCTCGTCGGTCGCGCCGATCGGCACGTCGCCGGTGACGACGGCGTATTCGGCCTCGAAGTCGATGCCGTCGGCCTCGTCAACGAACGGCGCGTCCTGCGTAGGGGCCAGGAAGGCGTCGGAGCCGCCCTGATACATGATCGGCACGACGTCGGCCTGGGGGATCGGCGGGATGCCGAACGCCTTATCCAGCAGCCGTCCGTGGGCCAGGAACGACGATCCGTCCAGCCACTGATAGGCGCGCGGCAGCGGCGACAGAGCCTGCGTGGGATCGAAGGCGAAGGCGTCCTGCGCGGTCCCGGCGTCGAGGGCGTCGGACTGGGCCTGGAGCGCCGGCGCCAGCGCGTCCCAGCGATCCAGCGCCGCCTGCAGGGTCGGCGAGGCCTGCGCGAAGACGGCCGTCTTCAGGTCGCGGGAGACGATGACCAGGCGGCCGTCGAAAGTGTCGGACTTCAGGGTGGCGAGCTTCATGCGGAGATCCTTGAACTCAATCAGCGGTCCAGCCGCCGTCGACGACGAGGGCGCTGCCGGTCATCAGGGCCGAGGCGTCGGAGGCGAGGAAGACGATCGCGCCCATCAGGTCCTCGACCTGGCCGAGGCGCCCGAGTTTGATCTTGGCGAGCACGCTGGTCAGGAACGCCGGATCCTCGAAGAACGGCCGGGTCAGCGGGGTCTCGATGAAGGTCGGGGCGATGGTGTTGACCCGGATGCCGTGCGGGGCCAGGTCCAGCGCCATGGCCTTGGAGAGGCCCTCCAGCGCCCACTTGCTGGCGCAGTAGAGGGTGCGGTTGGGACCCCCGACATGGCCCATCTGCGAGGTCATGTGGATGATCGAGCCCTTGCTCCCCGCCTCCATCATCCGCCCGGCGACGGCCTGGGCGACGAAGAAGGCGGCCTTGAGGTTGAGGTCGAGCACGGCGTCGTAGTCCTCGACGCTGACGTCAGTGAAGGGCTTGGGGCGGTTGGCGCCGGCGTTGTTGACCAGGATGTCGAAGGCCGGGCGGTCGGCCAGGGCCGCGTGAACGGCCTCGACGTCGCCGACGTCCAACGCCAGCGCCTCGGCCGCTCCGCCCCGCTCTCGGATCGCTTCGGCCGCCGCCTCGATTTCGCCAGCCGAGCGGGCGACCAGGGTGACGGCCGCGCCGGCGTCGGCCAGGGCCGCGGCGGCGGCCAGGCCGATGCCTCGCCCCGCCCCGGTGACCAGGGCCCGGCGGCCGTCCAGCCGGAACGACGGCGTGCTTGGCAACACAAGAGGGGGCAGCTCCATCGCCCTACCCGCCCCTATTCCGCCGCCAGCACGGGCGAGGCCGCGCCGGCGTAGGGCACATCGCGATGGCCGTAGCGGCGCACGCGGATGTTGGCCTGCTCGCCGTGGCCGGCGAAGCCTTCCAGGGCGCACAGCCGCGAGCAGTACTCGCCGACCAGCGCCGACGCCTCGTCGGTCAGCACCTTCTGGTAGGTGCAGGTCTTGATGAACTTGCCCACCCAGAGGCCGCCCGTGTAGCGGGCCGCCAGCTTGGTCGGCAGGGTGTGGTTGGTGCCGATCACCTTGTCGCCGAACGACACATT